>JAYUJH010000044.1:0-56954 GCA_043765375.1 Alphaproteobacteria bacterium | reverse complement strand
ACGTTTGTATTTTTGAGAACCGCAGCGCAGTGTATATAGAAATACATGAGCAGCGGAAGCGCAGAAAATCAAATGTTGCAGGCATTTTGAAAAGCTGTGAATAGAGGTTCTAACATATTTAATCTAAAACGCATATATACTCAATATAATTTTGCATGAAATATAATTTATTTGCCACTTTTATTTAGCACGATATAAACTAATAATATCGTTCGTTGCACCAATGCGCTCAATAAAACCGTTTTTCAACACTAGCATATAATCCAAACTTGCCACAATTTGCGGGCGATGCGCTACCACAATCAAGGTTATTTCTGCCGCTTTAATATTGTTAATCGCTCGCATTAAAGCCGCATCTC
Source organism: Alphaproteobacteria bacterium (assembly GCA_043765375.1). Taxonomy (GTDB): domain Bacteria; phylum Pseudomonadota; class Alphaproteobacteria; order Rickettsiales; family UBA998; genus JAYUJH01. Next base: position 56,595 of record JAYUJH010000044.1, on the reverse strand, counting down.
CATCATCATCTAAGTTGATATTTGGTTCATCAAGTAGCACAAACTTTGGTCGCCCATAAACAGCTCTTGCCAAACAAATGCGCTGCGATTGCCCCGGTGAAAGCAAGCGTGAACCACGGATAATTTGCGTATCATAGCCATGTTCCATCTGCATAATCATCTCATGACATTCTGCCATTTTGCACGCTTCAATCACATCATCAAGCAATGCTGCTTTATCCATTCTCGCCACATTATCCTTAATGCTTCCCATAAACAACTCAATTGATTGTGGCATATATCCAGTATATTTGCCAAAATTGCGCCTCTCCCATTGATAAGTTTCTGCACCGTCCAAACGCACCGCCCCATTGCTTGGCATCAACAACCCAATAATCACCTTGCCTAATGTAGATTTCCCCGCTGCCGAAGGACCAATAATGCTCATAGATTTCCCCGCTGGCAACGCAAAGCTCACCCCTTTCAAAATAGGAGCTGATTTTGGTGGGCTATACATCACATTTTCCGCTGTCACATAACCGCTAGGCTCAGGCAGTTCATATGTTCCACGTTTCAGAACCTCCTCCGCTGCCATAATCTGATTAATTTTGCCATAAGAAACATTTGCCGAAATCCAACTTTTATAAACGGCAATAGAGCGTTGAAACGGCGAAGTCACTAGCCCTGCCAAAATCATATAAAATATCACTTGACCAACACTGCTTTGCCCCTGCAAAAACATCATAGCACTGCTTGCCACAATCACAATCCGCAACATTGCTGGCATTGATGCGTTGATTGCCTCAATAATCGCAGAATAAAACCCTGCCTCTTTGCGATTATTTGCCATTTCAACTCGCATTTCATTCCATACCCCTTGAAATCTAGGCATCATTCCCATTGCCTCAATAGATTCCGCACTGCTTGTTGCTGCATCAGACATTCCAAGCAACATTAATTGCTGCATCTCTGCTTTAACATAAAGTTTGCGCACAATTTTTTCATGCACAAACATCACAATCAACGTGATAATCAGTGATATTAATATATATGTCCCAATAGTTGGATTCATAATATAAATAATCAACAAAAACACCAATGACCACGGAATATCCAGCAATGTTCCAATATGGTTGTTAATGAAATCTTTCATCAAATCCAAATCACGCTGCCCATCAGAGATTGCTACAGGAATCCCCACTGATTGCTTATGCACCGCAATCATCAATAATTTTGGGGCAATCTCATTTTGCAACCACGCACTGATTGAGAGCAAAATATTCTTACGAATCATCACAAAAAAACATTGCGCTATCACACAAACCAAGGCAATCAACGTTAGCCATATTAATGTTTCATAACTATGGCTCGCAATCGCTTTATCAATCACATTGCGATAATAAAGCGGAATTGTCAACCCAAGCACACTAATGATTGAGGTGAAAAGCATCAACAACAATAGTGATTTTTTGATGTGATTAATATAAGTTCTCAAATAATCATTATTTTTCTTTTGATTTTTTTGTTGTTGCTTAGATTTTTTCATTACATATATTTATAACGATTTTAACAAAAAACCTAGCAAAAAATATAGCAATAACTCCTCAATATTGTAGTAATGTTGCAGTGCGCAACATTATTTTCTAGATTTTTTAGCTTTTGTCTATATTATACGCAGCTTAATTCAACCTAATTTTTGGATAAATTATGGCAGTATCGTCGGCGAAAGAATGGAAATGCTTAGGCTTAAACATGTGGCAACAAGTTATTGTATGCCTGATTTTGGGGATTTTAGCAGGGCTAGCCTTTGAGGAAAAAGCCGATGAGTTTAAGATTTTGGGTATAATTTTCCTCAAATTAATCAAAATGGTGGTCGCACCGCTAATTTTTTGCGCTTTAGTTGCAGGAATAACCAGTCTATCCGATGCGCAGCATTTCAAAGGAATGGCAATTAAAGGCACACTCGCTTATATGGCAACAGCGATTATGGCGGTTTGTATGGGTTTGTTGCTTGGAACATTATTTGAACCGGGGGTTGGAGTTGCAAAGCCAATCGTTGATTCCGTGATGACAACGGCAATCCCTCCGCTTGCAATCAAAGATTTTTTGCTTAGCCTAATTCCGGGGAATATCATTCATTCAATGGCTAATGATATGTATTTGCAAATCGTGATATTCGCCATTTTCACTGGAATGGTGATAAATAAAGTTTCTGACAAAACTAAAATGGTTAAGGAATTAAACCAACAAATGACGCATATCATCTTCAAAATGATAGAGATAATAGTGCGTTTTGCTCCACTTGCGGTGTTTGGCTTCATCGCTAGCATGGTCGGCACTACGGGAATGGAAGTTATAACTAGCTTAATCAACCTTGTTGGCTTGGTAATTGCGGCGTGCATCATGCAATATTTGTTGTTTGGGTTGTTGATTATGGTATTTGGTAAAATCTCACCCTTGCCATTTTATCGCAAGATGGTTCCAACTCAATTAATGGCGTTTTCAACATCTTCCAGCAAAGCAACTCTCACCACTGCGATGGGAGAATTGCAAGAAAAAATGGGTGCATCAGAACGTAGCGTCAATTTTATGATGCCTCTCGGGGCTTGCATTAACATGGACGGAACAGCGATTTATCTTGGATTATGCGCCATGTTTTTTGCTCAAATATATGGTATCCACCTTGGAGCAGCCGATTACATGATGTTGATTCTCACTTGCACCCTAGGCTCAATTGGGGCGGCTGGCGTGCCGAGTGGTTCAATCATTTTCATGGGAATGGTTTTAACCTCTGTTGGCATTCCGATGGAAGGAATTGGTATGATTTTGGGTGTTGACCGTATTTTAGATATGTTTCGCACCACAGTCAACATCACAGGCGACGCCGCAATTACGTTAATTATTGATAGCAATGAAGGCGAGTTAAATAAAACTGCTTATAATGCTTGAGATTTTAGCAATCAGTATTTATAAAAAAAAATCCACTTAAATAGTGGATTTACGTGCTCTCAAGACAAACGCAGAATACATCAATTTTAGACATAGATTGATATTTTTGCGTGCAAAGGGTTTGTATAAAGTTTTTTATTGCTTCACTAAAACCTTGCAAATTTTTAACTTCTATCTGTGCTAAGATTACCACGTTTTGATTAGAACAGATAAATGTGTTATTTACATTATAAACGTTACAAAATACAGTTCCAGTTTTTGCATAAACTGTAAAAAAAGAACTGGAAAAATCATAAACTGCCTTTTCAAATTCCTTCAAATCTAAGCCTTGTATAATTTTACTGTTAAAATTAACGGTTAAAGAGAAAGTTCCTTTCATATTAGAGGTTAGATAAACTTACAAATAAATTGTATCTTATCTCTGTAATTTGTCAATGTAATATTTGCAAAACTTTATACCTAATATTAATATTTACCCCTCTAATTGTGAAAAATCCGCCACCTGATGCAACATATTACGCACAGTAGCTAAGATATTCAAACGATTAACACGCAACTCATTATCATCTGCATTAACTGTAACATTTGCGAAAAATGCTTCCAATTGCGGGCGCAACTGGCAGATTGCGTGCATTGCATCTGCAAAAAAATCAGCTTGCAACAATTCCTGAACTCGCATCTCAACTGATTTTATCGCTTCAACCAATCCAATTTCTTCACTTTGTTGCAATTTTACCACATCAAATCTGCCGTCATATTTGACCTTATCTTTTTGCTCTTCCTTCTTCAAAATATTGCTCGCTCGCTTATAAGCCGCTAAAACATTCGCACCCGCTTCTGTTTGCAAAAATCCATCAAGCACATTAATTCGCATAATCAAATAGTTAATATCATATTGATTATCATCATGCAAAATTGCTTCAATCGCATCATATCTCATGCCATCGTCACGCAACGCAACTTTCAATCTTTCCAACATAAATTGATATAATTTTTCAACCAATGGCTGCGCTAATTCTTGCGAATTCGTAATTTGTATAATCGCCACTTGCAACGTATCTTTAAGCGATAATTGCAAGCCATGCGCCCGAATAATCCGTATCACGCCAAGGGCTGCACGCCGCAATGCGAACGGATCTTTTGACCCAGTCGGAAACTCTCCCACTGCAAATAATCCCGCCATTGAATCCAGCTTATCCGCTAGTGCAATCACTACGGAAATTGGCGCAGTTGGCACATCATCATTTGCACCAAGTGGTTGATAATGCTGTTTAATTGCCTCAGCAACCGCCTCATCTTCACCCTGTGCCAATGCGTAATATCGCCCGATTATCCCTTGCAATTCAGGAAACTCTCCAACCATTCCAGTGGTTAAATCTGCCTTGCATAATGATGCTGCTCGCAAAGTTTTTTCAATATCCGCATCTGGCACAAACTTTACAACATGCTTGGCGAGATGTTTAATCCGCTCAATTTTCTGTGCTACACTACCCAATTTTTGATGGAAAATAACAGCTTTCAAGCCTTCCGCCCACACATCAAGCGGTTTTTTCAAATCTTGCTCATAATAAAAAGCACCATCTTCAAGCCTCGCTTTTAGCACCCGCTCGTTACCCGCCGCAATCGCCGTTCCACCATCATTTGCAGCAATATTTGCTACCACTGCGAACTTATTCACCACTTCGCCCATCTTATTTTTTAACGCAAAATATTTCTGATGATTGCGCATTTCTAGCACTAAAACCTCAGGCGGCAAGCGCAAATATGCTGCGTCAAAGCTGCCGATCATCACCACGGGATATTCAACCAAACCAGTCACTTCATCAAGTAATCCATCATCTTGATGCAAAACCAATCCATGATTTCCTGCTGCCTCATGCAACTGCGCCTCAATATTTGCCTTGCGCTCCTGTGCGTCTGCAATCACATAAGCCGCTCGTAATTTTGCTTGATATTGATTCGCATTCGCAATATACAACTCTTCACCCGCCATGAAACGATGCCCGAAACTAGTCCGCCCCGCTTGCACTCCTGCATATTCCACTGGTAATATTTCATCACCCAGCAAGCATATAATTCCACGCAATGGACGCACCCAAACTTGCTCTGCTTCCTGCAAAAGTTCAACATTTGTTTGTATGGAACTTGAACGCCCCCCACTTGAAAGTATGGCACTTGAACGCCCACCACTTGAGCGCATAGATTTTGGCCAATGAAAATTAGCGATTATTTTGTTAATAATTTCAGGTAAAATATGCGCAACCGCCTGCCCTTTTAATTGCGCCACATGAACATAATGCGCATCTTTGCCTTCACCTGCCATTTGCAAATCATTGCGTTCAACATTCGCTGATTTGCAAAACCCAGCAATCGCTGCTTCTGGTGCATTTAATTTGGGGCCTTTTTTCTCAATCGTCACATCGGGTTGCAAATCGGGCAGATCCTTCACAATCACCGCCAATCTGCGTGGAGTTACAAATTGCTGCACTGCACCATGAACAATACGCAATTGAACAAGCTCCGCCAAAATTGCATCATGCAACTGCTTAATCGCTCCTGCTTGCATTCTCGCTGGTATTTCTTCGCTAAATAATTCTAATAATAAATCTATCATTTTTTTTCAAGGGTTTAGGGGTTAGGGATTAGGATATAGCAAGATAAATATTATCTGCAATAAGAGTGTAGTAAAAATTGGAAAATCTATTTAATTTTATTATGTTCATTCAACTGCACCACCAGCGGTTGATATGCTTTTGCCTCAAGCTCACTCATTTGCGCAAATGCACAGATAATGACGAGGTCACCTTTTTGCACCAAACGAGCTGCCGCCCCATTGACGATAATCTGCCCCGTTGCGCTCTCTGCCTCAATCACATAAGTGGAAAATCGCTGCCCATTATTGATGTTCAACACGTCCACCCGTTCATTCGGGAGCATATTAGCAGCACGCAGCAACGCCGCATCAATTCCAATTGAACCTTCATAATTCAAATCAGAATCTGTCACCACGGCACGGTGCAACTTAGATTTCAACATTGTTAATAGCATATCGCCCACCCAAAAAATTATTTAATCATATTTACTTATAATATCCAGATATAAATCTTGCAAACGAACTTTTATATCTATCTGAGCAAAATGAGCCATTTTATGATGATGCGCACATAAAACAGCTAAATTATCAATATCATCTTCGCCATTTTGAAAAAGGGGAATTATGTGATGCACTTCTGCATATGGAGTTCCATTTTCTGTTATAAAAACATTTTTACATTTTGGATTAATACATTGATAATTAAATTTTTTCTTAACCTCTTTAATTAGCTTTGTATCTCTTACATAAAATTCTCTGATATATTCTTTTTTGTTATTATCTAGATTTTTTATAATCACTTCAAGGGATAATTCATTTGCCAAAAATTCTGGTTTGAGCAAAGTATATTTACCTCTTTCATTAAAAAATAAAACACCGTCATCTCTCAATTTTTGAAACATTTCGCAAGTTTTTTGGTATGGATAATTGTTAGCAACACTATATTCACATATTATTTTCTCATTATAATCCCAAAATTCTTTTAATTCAAAGGTTCTGCGTTCAATGAAAATACAATAATCTTTTACCAATTCATAAATGAATTTTTTCCATCTTAAAGTTTTAATCATATATGCAACATCACTTCACTCCCGCCAAATAAGCACTGCAACAACCCTTAGCAAGAGCTCGCACGCGGGCGATATAATTTGCTCGTTCCGTCACGCCAATAACCCCCCGACTATCCAACAAATTGAACAAATGCGAGGCTTTCAAACAATAATCATAGGCGGGTAATGCGAGTTTATGTTCCAAAACTGCGAGGCACTCCGCCTCCGCATCATTAAAATGAGCTAGCAACATATCCGTGTTTGCATGTTCCAAATTATAAGCCGATTGCTCCACTTCATTGCGGTGAAACACATCACCATATGAATATGTGGGCGCATCACCAACTTTTGCGTTCCATTGCAAATCATAAACATTTTCCACGCCTTGAATATACATCGCCAAACGCTCCAAGCCGTAAGTTATTTCACCCGTAACAGGGCGACACTCAAACCCACCAACTTGTTGAAAATAGGTGAATTGCGTCACTTCCATACCGTCGCACCATACCTCCCAACCAAGCCCCCATGCACCAAGAGTTGGACTCTCCCAATCGTCTTCTACAAAACGAATATCGTGTAGATTAAGATCAATCCCAAGCGCAACTAAACTGCCTAAATATAATTGTTGAATATTCTCTGGCGCAGGTTTAAGCACCACTTGAAACTGATAATAATGTTGCAAACGGTTAGGATTTTGCCCATATCTACCATCTTTAGGGCGACGTGATGGTTGCACATAAGCGGCATTCCACGGCTTTTCACCAAGCGCACGCAAAGTTGTTGCGGGGTGAAACGTCCCTGCCCCAACCTCAATATCATAAGGTTGCACCAGCACACAACCATGGCTTGCCCAATATTGCTGCAATGTTAAAATTATATCCTGAAAACTGGGTGATAATTTAGTTTGTGGTGACGATGACGTGTTTAATTTGTCTGCATTTGATGATAATTTAACAACGGATTTACTCGCCATTTCTAAATTATTTATTTGTGAATTGCTTGTTTTTGAATGATTTTCCATAATTAAAATACATAATATATATTTCAACTATCCGCAACAAATAATGAGATGTGATGGTTGATGATATGCTGCTGGTGAAATTGCTATAAAATAATATATTTTTAATTTTTGCGTAGCTCAAATAATTTTGGGAAATATTTTTGCGCATTAATTTGTTTGCCAATCCAACCGCTACCTTCATAAGAAAAATGCTCCCTATCACGAAAAACTATTATCTCACCTAAATAAGTTTTACAAACTTTAGCATCGCACAAAACCTTATCAAGCCAAATAACTTGTGCATAATTACTTAAAACATGCACTAAACCATTGATGATGTCTTGATAATCCTCATATTGCGACCGTGACATATGACAAATCTCTAGTGAAAAATTAAACATTTTAGATTTTAGCAAACAACGTGGGTGATTTTCACCATTTTTCGGCGGCGGACTTACGATTATTGGAGTTACATTAAGTTGTTTAAGCGTCTTGATGGTATCAATAATCGCATTTTTAGCAACTTGTTTGCCGCGAGTAATTTCACCACTCCGCAACATTAAATTGGCTTCGCCAACATATTGAGAAAATATTGAACCCATCACCACATATTTAACTGACTTATGTTGTTTAATATATTCAATCACCTGATCATTGCTTTTAATACAATTTTCTCCCCATAATCTTGGGTGATTTCGGTTATATAATGCCACTCCTAAAACTGGTCCGCAGACTGATATGGTCATTTGCCGCATTTTCACCTGTGGGATTGCGCTTTTTAACATATCTGCGAGGTGCATTCCAAAACTATCCCCCTATAGCAAAACTTCTGGATCATCATTTGAGGTCGCACAATTTTTTGACATGGTGAAGCTGGTTTCACAATCTTCATGCAAGCCATAGTTTATTCTAGTTTTAGCCAAAAATGTTTCAACCATATAATTTTCTTGTTGTGAACTAGCAACAAAATAAGTTCCATGTGAAACAACTCCAAGCCCCCCTATTGCACTGAAAAATACTGCACCAATTATGGAAAAACTGAATATTTGGTTGCGACTAAAGCGGTTTGCGTTACGAAATGGCTGCTCCACATAACGCCAACTGAGCGTCGCCAAAACTAAAGTCGCAATAATCGCCATAATATAATCTGGTTGTTTTGGTGCATGTGGCAAAAAGTGCCAAGTGAAGGCGATAATTGGTTGATGCAACAAATATGCGCTATAACTAATTTTACCAACGAATCTTAAAATTGATATGGATAAAATATTATAAATCAAGCCGCCGCCGTGAATATTCAGCAGAATTAACGCAGTTCCTATGGTTGGAATTAAAGCGTGTAGCCCCGGAAATGGCGTTGCATAATCAAATGTTGCAACAGCATAAATAATGAGCATTAACCCGCTTAAACTTAGCAATTCTTTGCTTACTCTATGAGTTGGAATAAATCTTGAATATGCAAGCGAGAATATGGCAGTAATAGCCCCAATCAATAATTCAAAGGCTCGGTATTGCAACAAATAATAGGCTTTTGTGGGCATGGTTCGCAGTTCATATTCTGACCAAATCAGGCTGCTAATGGCAATCACTGCCAAGCCACCCAAACAAACTGCAAAATAGGAACATTTGAGTTTGCGACTAAGTGAAAATAACCCAAGCATTAGCAACGGAAAAGCAATATAATATTGTTCTTCAATCGCTAAACTCCATGTGTGGATCAGCGGGTGCAAACTGCTCACCCCGTCAAAATAATCAACCCGCTGCTCAAAAAATAGGTTGCTTAAAAAACTTAAGCTATATAGCATTGATTGTATTAAATCAAATCTATCAATATAGTGCATAAGCCACCAAGCGAATGGCAGGCATAGCAATAATGTTAGGTAAAATGCTGGAATGATGCGACGAATCCTGCGCTCCCAAAAGTTAAGCAATGAGAAGCTGCCATCATTAATTGCGCTAATTGTGCTGGTAGTGATTAAAAATCCGCTTATCACGAAGAATATATCAACGCCCACAAAGCCGCCCGCAAACCCAGCAATTTTAGCATGTGCAAATATAACCGCTAAAACGGCGATACCTCTAAGTCCGTCAATATCTTTTCTGTGTTGCATGATTATATTTCGTTAAAATGGTGCACCCGGAGCGATTCGAACGCCCGGCCTTTTGATTCGTAGTCAAATGCTCTATCCAGCTGAGCTACGGGTGCATCAAATATTTGTTTAACGTTAATTCACTCTATTTGCAAGCATTATTTTGTTAATTTTGTTGCTTGTTCGTCATAGAAAAACATTATTATGCTATATTTCCCTCCGTCACTTATTGGCATAATTTCATGAATTAAATTGCATGAGGCAACGATTCCCCCACCCGCTGATGGTGAATATATTGCATCGCTATATTCAGCAAACCGATGATCACCACCGACAAAATCATCATTACAATTAATTGCAACAAAAAACTTACGATGCTCGGTTGCAGGCGTTGCATTATGGCGATTATAACGATTTAAGCCACTATTTTGCGAATCCCTATAATTAACTGAATATTTTTCAATTCGTGTCACATTAAAATTAAATATTTTGGCAATTTCAGGCAATAAACGCCGAGCAACACGTTGTTGAATCAATTGGTGCAGTTCGTTATTTTTATCCAGCAAAAAATCAGGTTGTGCATTATTACGATGTGCCTCAATTAATTGCAAACAAAAATCAGGTTCAAAAATATTTGGCAATAACAAAATAGGTGCAGATGAGGCAGGGCGCATCTCAGGTAAATTATTAATCGCCTTAGCCAAATCTTCATTATGTTGCGCTGCATCAATTATCGGAATATTCGCAATCACTCGCAAATTATGGTCAAGCAACAAAGTGAATGGGCTATATGTCACTTTTTCGCCCTGTTCGCTGGTGATTGCACCAAATATTTGGCTGATAGCTTTATCATCGTCCCACAAAAAACGATAACCAGGAGTGATTTGTCGCACTCTACCCGTTGCTTCATCGCTTGGATCAATCGTCACACCAAAAAATGAGGCTCGCACATCATTGAAAAAATCTTGTCGTGAAAGTGCATATTGCAAAGCATTACGATTTTTCTCAATTGAGGCCGAACCAAAAAAACATAAGGCGGTATAACGCCCTGCAACATTTGGAAAATATAATTTTTGCCCAGCTGATTGTCCGCCACCTTGCCCACTACTAGAGCGAGCCGTAAAGTTTGGGATTGCGTCACCAACTCGCCATATTTTGCGCGTATCTCGTTTCATGCCATGATTATTCATGCAGCAAATGGATCACGCACAAGAATAGTATCCTCACGCTTGGGGCTGGTGGAGAGCATCGCCACGGGACATTCAATTAATTCTTCAATGCGGCGAATATATTTTATTGCATCTGCTGGCAAATCTTTCCATGTGCGGCAACCATGGGTTGTTTGTGACCAACCATCAATTTCCTCATAAACGGGGCGAACTCCCGCTTGAGCCAATTGTGACGATGGTAAATAATCCAATTTCTGGCCTTGATATTCATAGCCAACACAGATTTGCAATTTCTCAAAGCCATCAAGCACGTCTAATTTAGTTAATGCAATCCCTGTAATTCCACCGATTTTCACTGCTTGACGCACCATCACCGCATCAAACCAACCGCATCTGCGTTTTCGCCCAGTGACTGTTCCAAACTCATGCCCAACCTCACCCATACGCTGCCCCGCCGCATTATCCTGCTCAGTCGGGAATGGCCCACTGCCCACACGGGTGGTATATGCTTTAGTAATTCCAAGCACATAGCGCAAATCCGTTGGTGAAAATCCACTGCCCGCACAAGCTGCCCCTGCAATTGTGTTGGAGGAGGTTACAAACGGATAAGTCCCATGATCCACATCAAGCATTGTGCCTTGTGCGCCCTCAAACAAAATATGCTTGCCCGCTCGTTTACAATTATCCAATGTGCGCCATACTGGTTTAGCAAATGTTAGCAACCTATCTTTAACTTGGTTTAATTGTTGCAATGTCTCGTCAATAGTCACATCGGGCAACTCAGCCATGCGCAACATTATATTATGATGTGCAAGCAATGCCTCAATTTTTGTTCGCAATAAATCATCATCTGCTAAGTCACATATTCTAACGGCTCGCCTCGCTATTTTATCCTCATAAGCGGGGCCAATTCCACGGTTCGTTGTGCCAATTTTTGCTGCCCCTCGCAATTTTTCTGCCACAAAATCCAGCTTCGCATGAATAGGCAATATCAACGCTGCGTTATCAGCTATTTGCAAATTATCTGGCGTGATACGCAAACCCTGCTCACCAACCCGTTCAATCTCAGCGAATAATGCGAATGGATCAATCACTACGCCATTGCCAATTATGCTTAATTTGTTTTTGCGCACCACGCCCGATGGCAATAAACTCAATTTATAAGTCACGCCGTCAACTACCAAAGTGTGTCCAGCATTATGTCCGCCTTGAAAACGCACGATTACGTCTGCACGCTCACTTAACCAATCAACAACTTTGCCCTTGCCTTCATCTCCCCACTGGGAACCTATAACCGCTACATTACTCATATCACCTACATATGTATCGCTTTGCCGAAAGCATCAAGCACAGATTCGTGCATCATTTCCGACAAAGTTGGGTGAGCAAAAATTGTGTGCATTAATTCCGCTTCAGTAGTTTCCAAAGTTTTAGCAATACCATAACCCTGAATCATTTCCGTCACTTCAGCACCCACCATGTGCGCACCAAGCAACTCACCTGTTTTTGCATCAAACACAGTCTTCACCATGCCCTCAGGTTCGCCAAGTGCAATCGCTTTACCATTACCCATGAACGGGAATCTACCAACTTTCACAGTTAAGCCTTGCTCTTTTGCAGCTTTTTCAGTCAACCCAACGCTTGCAACTTGTGGACGACAATATGTGCAACCAGGAATATTAGTTTTATCAATTGGGTGCAATCCTTTCACACCAGCAATTTTTTCCACACACAAAACTGCTTCATGGCTCGCTTTATGTGCCAACCATGGTGCGCCTACCACATCACCAATTGCATAAATATTTGGCTCGTCCGTTTGCAGCCATTGATTGACTATAATATGACCACGATCAACTTTAACTTTAGTTTTTTCCAAACCAAGATTTTCGCTATTCCCAACAATTCCAACCGCCATAATTACTTTTTCAGCGGTTATTTCCTCTAGCTTACCATCTTTTTCAATCGTGACGGTAACTTCATTTTTGCCTTTTTTCAAAGATTTAACATTTACTCCAGTCTTAATTTTCATACCTTGAGCGGCAAAACTTTTCTGCACAAAAGCTGAGATTTCCTCATCTTCCACTGGCAATACACGGTTTTGCACTTCAACCAAAGTTACGTCCGCACCCATATTCAAATAAAAACTTGCGAACTCAGAACCAATCGCCCCGCTACCCACCACAATCAGCGATTTTGGCATTTCATCAGGCACCATCGCCTCCCGATAAGTCCATACCAACTTACCATCTGGCTCCATATTAGGCAAAACTCTCGCTCGTGCGCCCGTTGCAATGATGATATTTTTCGCTTGCAATTCCGTTATTTTACCATCTTTAGCTGTGGCAATCACCTTGCCACCTCCCGCCAATTTCGCTTCCGCATCAATCACAGTTACCTTGTTTTTCTTCATCAAATGCGATATTCCTTTAGTCAACTGGCTGGATACCGCCCGAGAACGTGCAATCACTTTTTTGAAATCAAACGAAATCTCTTTCGCTGAAAAGCCATAATCCGCTAAATTATGCAATAAATGGTTAATTTCAGAGGCACGCAGCAATGCTTTGGTTGGAATGCACCCCCAATTTAGGCACACTCCGCCCATATTTTCACGCTCCACCACCACCACTTTCATGCCAAGTTGTGAAGCCCGAATTGCTGCGACATAACCACCAGGGCCACCACCAATTATCACTATATCAAAATTATCTACCATAACAAATTTCCTTTGATTTTATTTTTCACACTAATTCTTCAACTTTTGGAGGGATAACATCATACCAACTAAAGTTGTATATTTTCTCCCTTTCTCTATCACGATCCAAATTGGATAACCCATCACCAGGAATTCCAGTTTCTTGATTAACCACCAAAGCAACTATTTTAGGTAAATCATTTTCATGGCACCATTCATATATACGACCAAGAATTCTAGCTAACGTTCCAGCTCCATCATAACCTAATAAATCCGCAATTTGACCGTAAGTAGAAGTTTGTCTATTATAGGCAAGACCTAACAATATTAAATATATTTGCTGGGCTCTATGAGCAGCCATATGATTATCTTTTTGGTCACTATAATACTTTGCCATAAAATACCCCTAAGCCAACATTAATACTGGTGTTTCAATATAGCGTTTGAATGCGCCCAAAAACTCTGCACCAACCGCACCATCAACCACACGATGATCGCATGAAAGCGTTACGGTCATTGCGTTCACTGCTTTGAACTGCCCACCTTTCACCACCACACGCTCTTCACCTGCTCCAACTGCTAATATGCAGCCTTGTGGCGGGTTAATAATCGCATTAAAGTTTTTAATCCCATACATTCCAAGGTTAGAAATTGAAAACCCACCACCTTGATATTCACTTGGCTGCAACTTGCCCGCCCTCGCCCGTGCAATCAAATCCTTAGCCTCATTAGCAATTTGTGCCAACCCTTTTTGATCCGCATTTTTCACAATCGGAGTAATCAAGCCGCCATCAATCGCAACCGCTACCGATATATCCACATTATTATATTGCAAAATTGCTGCATCACTCCATGAAGCATTTGCCGCTGGAACGTCACGCAAAGCCATAGCAACGGCTTTAATCACCATATCATTCACGGATAATTTGTAAGCAGGCTTTTCTTTGCCCGCCACCAACTCTGCTGCTGCATTCATTTGTTTGCGTGCCTCAAGCATAGCGTCCAACTCGCAATCCAAACTCAAATAGAAATGCGGAACTTGTTGTTTTGATTCAGTCAAACGCTTGGCTATGGTTTTTCGCATTCCTGAGTTTAGTATCTCGCTATATTCAATTGGATTGCGCCCGAATGATACTGGTGCAATTGCGATTGCTGCATTTTTGGAATTGTCTTTTTGAACATTTGTTGCACCGCTAGCCTTAGCATCTTGAATATCCGCCTTAATTATTCTGCCGTGAGGTCCTGTCCCAACTATTCCTGCATAATTAATATTTTCTTGTTCAGCAATTCTTTTTGCAAGCGGACTGATAAATATCCTCTCCCCATTATTTTGGCTTGGGATATTTTGGCTTGATACACTCTGACTTGGTGTAATTTGCGATGCAACATTCGCTTGAGCAACATTAACCTCAGCAACATTCGCTAATCCACTACCCTGAGCTTCAACTGCAATGTTTGCTACTGCACCGCCCCCGCCGTCTACATATCCAGCTAAATCTGCTGCGGTTTCGCCATCTTCCAGCAATATCGCAATGATTTTATTCACTGGAACGCCTTCAGTTCCTTCCGCCACAAGTATCTTACCCATCACGCCGTCATCAATAGATTCCACCTCCATCGTTGCTTTATCGGTTTCAATTTCAGCAATCACATCGCCTGATTTAACTGCATCACCCTCTTTTTTAACCCATTTTGTTAATGTTCCCTCAGTCATTGTTGGTGACAAAGCGGGCATTAAAATCTCTATTGGCATATTTTCCTCATATATTTATTTTTCTTAAATATTTTACTTTGATATTTGTTTTATTTCAAAAACCATATTAACATTTGCGCTCACGGCTATTTCACCTTGCGGAGGGGCTTCACCACCAGCAGATTTCTCCATCATTGCATCTGATGCAACCATATTGCGTGCCATATGTATCGGAGGGGAAGAATTCGCACCATTTTCATTAATGCTAATTACCGCACCCAACCCAACATTAGCTGCGTCCGCTAAAGTTTTCGCCTTGAGTTTTGCATTTTCCACAGCTTTGCTCATCGCCATTAATTTTGCAGCTTCATCATTTTTGATTGCATATTGCACTCCACCCACCCTATCAATTCCAGCTTTTACAAACTTATCAATTACAACAGCAACGTCACTTAATTTTTCAACCGTCACGTGCAATGAATATGTCGCCTCATAACCAGCTAGTTTCTGCTGATTATTAACATATTCATAAGCGGGATTAATGCTCACATATGTGGTTTTCAGATTTTTCTCATGAATATCAAGGGAGGCAGCAACTCGCTTTGCCTCTTTTAACAACTTATCAGCTTTGTTTTTTGCCTCCAAATGCTGCAAATCTTTTGCATATATGATTATATCAACATAAGCAATATCTGGCGCAACTTGTAGCGCATATTCACCGCTCACCTGAATTGTCGGCACAGATGAGACCACGGACAAGCCTTCTGCATCAGCTTCTTCCACAACCGAAACAAGCGCCGCAAAGCATAACCCGCCCAACATTAATCCACGCATCAAGCTCAACATTTAAGCCACCTTTTTGTTGCGATAACAAACATTACGAACCGCTTCCACAATATGGTTTTCCTGCGGTAAAGCCAAACGCTCCAAATTAGCTGCGTAAGGCAATGGAACATCTAACCCACAAACTCGCATAGCTGGTGCGTCCATATAATCAAAGCAATGCTCATTAATTATCGCTGCAATTTCTGAACCAATTCCAGCAACTGGCCAACCTTCCTCCGCTGAAATGCAACGTCCAGTTTTCTTAACTGATTCAATTATAGTCGCCGTATCAAGTGGGCGAATTGTGCGCAAATCAATCACTTCCGCATCAATTCCTTCCTGTGCTAATATCTCTGCTGCCCGCAATGCCCTGCCAACCATAATTGAGAACGCTATTATAGTAACGTCCTTACCCGTTCGCCTCACCGCTGCCTTACCAATTGGAATGATAAAATCCTCATCATCTGGCACTTCAAACTTTTCACCATACATTAACTCATTTTCCAAAAACACCACAGGATTAGGGTCACGAATGGCTGCCTTCAGCAAACCTTTACAATCCGCTGCATCATAAGGGGCAATCACTTTTAATCCAGGGATATGTGCATACCAGCTTGCATAACATTGCGAATGCTGCGCTGCAACACGAGAAGCTGCACCATTTGGTCCACGAAACACCATTGGACATTTAATCTGCCCGCCAGACATATAATGAGTTTTTGCTGCCGAGTTAATAATATGATCAATCGCCTGCATAGCGAAGTTCCACGTCATAAACTCAACCACGGGCTTTAATCCCGTCATCGCTGCGCCAACTGCAATTCCAGCAAATCCATGCTCAGTTATTGGAGTATCAATCACTCGCCTTGCCCCAAACTCAGCAAGCAATCCTTCCGTCACCTTATACGCCCCCTGATATTCAGCGACTTCTTCGCCCATCACGAACACATCACCATCACGGCGCATTTCTTCCGCCATCGCATCACGCAACGCTACCCGAACTGTTACTTCTGCCATTTTTATTCTCCCACCAAAATATTAGTCCATAATTCGCATTCATCTGGCTCGGGCGAGTTTTTCGCAAACTCCGCTGCTTCTGCCACAATTGCTTTAACTTTTTTATCCATATCTTTCAAATCATCGTCCGAACATATTCCTTCAGAAACCAGCCACGCTTTCATACCATCTATTGGATCTTTTTGCTCCTTATAAAGCTGAACCTCATCTTTGGAACGATATTTAGCAGGATCAGACATTGAATGCCCACGATAGCGATAAGTTTTCAACTCCAGCAATTGTGGTCCTCCACCAGATCGCACCTGCTCCACCACTTCCTCCGCCACACGAGCCACTTCCAACACGTCCATACCATTAACTTGGCGACCTTTAATTCCAAATGGCTCACCACGACGGAAAAACTCAGTATTTGAACTTGCCCTTTTGGTTGAAGTCCCCATACCATATTCATTATTTTCAATCACGAAAATGCACGGCAAGTTCCATAAAGCTGCCATATTAAATGCCTCATAAACCTGCCCCTGATTCGCTGCTCCATCACCGAAATATGTCACTGAAATGTTACTATTGCCACGATATTGATTGGCAAATGCGATACCCGCACCAATTGGCACTGATGCACCAACAATTCCATGACCACCATAGAAGTTTTTTTCCATAGAAAACATGTGCATTGAACCACCTTTTCCGCGTGAATAGCCATCAATGCGCCCTGTCAATTCTGCCATCACTCCCTTAGGGTCCATACCGCAAGCCAACATATGCCCATGATCACGATAAGTTGTAGTCACTGCGTCACCATCAATCAAAGCTGATTGAATACCGATCACAACTGCTTCCTGCCCGATATATAAATGACAAAATCCACCAATCAGCCCCATTCCGTATAATTGACCAGCTTTTTCTTCAAAACGCCTAATCAACAACATATCATAATACATTTTCAACAAAGCATCATTTGCAGGCAATTTCACATCAATCGCCATTTCTTTTGTTTTCATTTTACCACCAACCATTGAAAAACTCACCCACTTGTTTTTAAGTTAATTATATGCTTATCTTAATATTTTACGCATCTCTTAATATTTGCGCATTATGTCTATAGTCAATATTTTTGCAACCATAAAATAACATTATTTCACCATTATTATCTGATTTCTACCAATTAACGGCAATTCACGCCGTACCAACTCATCTAGCAAGTCCATATCAACCGCTTCACCAGAAAGCAACGATATTTTATGCTCTAATTTGCTCCGTTCATTCTTAACCTTCACAATTTCCGCTGATAATTTTTGCTGACGATAATCTTCAACTGCACCCCCAATCAAACCCTGTTCACCGTGCATTGCATTATATCCGAGATATAAAAATGCAACCACCAACAAGCAATATCTGAGTGGCTTTTTGAAAGATATTGACTTTTTAGGGGAAAAATCAGGTTTCATTGAGTTGTTTTTGAAAGTTTTTTTAGAGAGAAAAATTATTTTATTAGTTAAAGTTTTTGCACTCCAATTTTAAGCCGCTTTCTTATGTGTAGATTGCATTTTTTGCGCCATATAATTACCATAATATCTTGCACTTGCCCCCAAATCATCAGAAATACGCAATAATTCATTATATTTAGCAATCCTATCCGAGCGACAAAGTGAACCAGTTTTAATCTGCCCACAATTTGTTGCAACCGCCAAATGCGCAATTATAGCATCTTCAGTTTCACCCGAACGATGCGACATCACAGTGCGATAACCCGCACGATGCGCCAGTTCAACCGCTTGCAAAGTTTCAGAAAGCGTCCCAATTTGGTTGACTTTCACCAACATTGCGTTTGCTAATCCCATCTCAATCCCTTCCTGCAAAATACGTGGATTTGTCACGAATAAATCATCACCAACTAATTGTATTTTTGCACCAAGTTCCGCCGTTAATGCTGCCCAGCCTTTATGATCGTCTTCCGCACAAGCATCTTCAATGGAGAAAATCGGATAACGCTTACATAAATCCGCATAATAAGCGATTAATTGCTCCGAATTAAGTGATTTGCCTTCACCTTTCAACTCATATTTACCTTTATGATGAAACTCACTCGCTGCTGCATCAATCGCCAACATTACGTCCTCACCAGCACGATAACCAGCTTTTTCAATTGATTTCATAATGAATGATAACGCCTTATCCGAGCTTTCCAGCGCAGGTGCAAACCCGCCCTCATCACCTACATTTGTGTTATATCCAGCATCTTTCAAATTGCCTTTCAACGCATGAAATATCTCCGATCCTATGCGCAACGCATCTGAAAAATCTTCCGCACCAATTGGCATAATCATGAACTCTTGCAAATCAATTGGGTTGTCAGCATGTGCGCCACCATTGATTATGTTCATCATTGGCACGGGCAATTGATGCGCAAATGTCCCACCAACATAGCGATATAACGGCAAGCCAACCGCCATTGCCGCTGCTTTTGATGTTGCCAGTGACACACTCAAAATTGCATTAGCACCAAGGCGAGATTTATTCTCCGTCCCGTCCAACTCAATCATCATATTATCAATCAATAACTGTTCTTCAGCGTCCATTCCTGTGATTGCGTCGGCAATTTCGCCCAGCACATTATTCACCGCATTCAAAACACCTTTGCC
The DNA here is from genome assembly GCA_043765375.1 of Alphaproteobacteria bacterium. Classification (GTDB taxonomy): domain Bacteria; phylum Pseudomonadota; class Alphaproteobacteria; order Rickettsiales; family UBA998; genus JAYUJH01. The sequence goes on along the minus strand of JAYUJH010000044.1, from coordinate 36,900 downwards.
GCCATAACGTTTTTTATCACCATCACGAAGTTCAATTGCCTCAAGCGCACCAGTTGATGCACCAGATGGCACAGCTGCTCGCCCAATTGATCCATCTTCCAGCATAACTTCCGCCTCAATGGTTGGGTTGCCACGGCTATCCAAAATCTCTCTTGCATTAATTCCAATAATTTCCGTCATGATATTCTCCCCTAATTTTATATATTATTTTATATATTTATTTGTGTATTTTTTACTATATTATCCAATAATTGCAAGCGTTTTAATAACTCCTCCATCTCACTCAAAGGCAACATACAAGGGCCATCAGAGGGCGCAATATCAGGGTTTTCATGCGTTTCAATGAATAATGCTGCCACCCCAACTGCCACTGCTGCGCGCGCTAAAAGCGGCACATATTCCCGCTGCCCGCCCGAAGCATTACCAAGCCCCCCCGGCTGTTGCACCGAATGAGTCGCATCAAATACTATCGGATATCCAGTCGCATCAGCCATAATTTTGAGCGAACGCATGTCACTCACTAACGTATTATACCCAAAAGATACTCCCCTCTCAGTCAACATAATGTTTTTTGCGCCACCATGTTCCAATTTGTCAGCGATATTTTTTACATCAGCAGGGGCAAGAAACTGCCCTTTTTTAACATTGACCGCACCATCATGCTTAGCAACTGCTTTTGCCGCCGCTAACAATAAATCCGTTTGCCTGCATAAAAAAGCGGGAATCTGCAATATATCAACCACTTCAGCGAGCATTTCGCACTGCGATTCATCATGAACATCAGTTAGAACTGCACAACCAAATGTAGCTTTAATATCAGCAAACACAGGTAAAGCAGCCTCAAGCCCCAACCCACGAGCAGCAGAAACACTGGAACGATTAGCTTTATCAAATGAAGTTTTGAATATTAGCGAAATATTTAATTTTTTCGTAATATCGCTTAAGTTTTCCGCCATCATCATTGCATGGTCACGGCTTTCCATCTGGCACGGCCCCGCAATCAACGCAAAAGGTAGGTTATTTGCAATAGTCAAGCCATTGATTTTTATAACTTTATTTTCCATTCTTATAAGTTCTCATGTTATGCGCTCCTGCTCAAACTTTTGCTAAACCATCACTCAAATGTCGTCACTAAAACGTTATCACTCAAACGTTATCACTCAAACGTTTTCGCTGCCTAATATATACTACTAAAACCATACACAATACGGGAAAATATACAACATATTTTGCTGCAATTTGCAAATTAATTGGCAAATAATTAAATGCGCGATTTGAGGCAAAATTCATAAATAAATCAGGAACAAACAGAATTATTGCTGCAAACCCTAGGGCAAAACTCTCAATTTTTTGATTTTGTACCACCCAATATCGCTTCAAACACGCAACGCCTGACATGGTCGCTATGATTGCTATAAACGCCACCAGCAGTGAATGTTGAAACGATTGCATGCTAAGCAAAATTAAATCGTCATTAAAATATATTAAAATTGGAATTATTGCGGGAATTACAAGCTCAACCTCCAAAGATTTTTGCTCAATCATTTGCTGCACTGCAAAAATTGCTATAGTTGCATAAAACAACAACAAATAGGCCTCAATGTTTGGCAAAGCGATATTTATGGCGAGTAACTTATATAATTTTATCACCAAAATATATCGCCAAAAAACTGGAGTTTTATAGGGCAAAAACAATAAAGGAATAATACATATTAATATTTTAATTGCATTTGGTTGAACCGACCAATCAATCGCAACGCAATAATTTAAGCCATTTATTGCCTCAAATATCGCCCATATTAATACCCCATGATAAGTAAAAAACAAGCTCCACGCTGCTGAAATAATAGCACAATTTTTTAATGTGATTATTCCATGCAACAGCTCCGACGCTATTTTTGGTTTTTTCAACCGCTTTTTTTGCATAAATGAAGATTTCAACGCATCAGCAGTGATTATTATCACCGCCAAAAAACCAACTGCCCATAAAACTGCAATCTCAGGTGACATGTTTTCAATCGCTAGCAACCATGGTAATAATATGATTGGGAGAAAATAATGATATTCAAAACTCTCAATTTCATCAATCAATGAGGCATAAAATATGATGGAAATATAGCAAATAAACGATAATATAATTAATATTAATATGGATTTATTGCCATATATATTTTCTATCTTGCCAACAAAAATATTGATGATTTCAATAAATATAATTACAGCACATATGATGATTGCCAAGTTCAACAACCGCAAATAAAATGATTGGGTTAAATCTGCCTTGCCTTGTGAATTAATATTTTGCGAATTATTGTCAATAAAATATGCAATATATATGATGATACAAGGTATGATAGCGTGATTAATTATAGTGATTAAAGGAATATTCAAATGTTCATTGACTATAAAAATACACCCACCAAGCATTAACGGCGTATAATTAAAGGATATTTTTTGACGTGGTAAAATTGCAACATGAACCAAAAAATATTTTATCTTAGGGTTGAATTGACAAAACGCCCCGAATATTGCTAACGATATTATTATCTTCAAATGATTTGAAAACTCTATTGCGGAATAGGATATTCGTGGAAAATAATTCGGTGGTGCGCCATTGAATGGCTTCAAATACAATCCCAAAAAATGTAACGCACAAGCAATAAATATTATTATTATCAATGATTTAGCTGATTTTTTCCAACAAAAATCTAAATTTTGCAATTCCTTAAAGAACATTTCACTATAAAACATTTCACTATAAAATAATTCATTACTTCGCATTTACTATTCTTTAATTAAGCCAGCTTCCAAATAATAACGCTTTGCTCCATCGTGAAATGGCGCAGTTAAACCATCTTGCAACATTTTTTCTTTGCTTAAACCAGATAAAATCGGGTGGGTAGTTTTGAAATTATCAAAGTTCTCAAACACCGCTTTCACCATTTGATAAACCAATTCATCATCAACATCAGATGATGCAACCAATGTTGCCATTACCCCAAATGTCGGAATATCGTTTGCATTGCCCGTATACATTCCACCAGGGATTGTTGCTCGTGCATAATATGGGTGGGATTTTAATAATTTATCAATTGAAGCATCATTCACAGGAATTATTTTGGTTGCACAATTTGCTGAAACTTCTTGAATTGAGCCATTAGGGTGACCAGTATTTGCGGCGAAAGCATCAATTTGATTATCACACAATTTACGCGCTTGCTCGGTTGATTTGTATTCAGCTGCAAGCGAAAATACCGCATTATTCCAGCCCTTCATCTTCAAAACTTCGTCCATGGTGGAACGTGTGCCAGACCCTTGATTGCCAACATTAAAGCGTTTTCCCTTCAAATCATCAAGATTATTAATATTTTTGTCCGCCCTTGCAACCACTGTCAAAGCCTCACTATATAATGAAAATAATGAGCGCAAATTTTTATCAGCTCCAACTTCTTCAAATAATCCCTCACCGAGATAAGAATTATATTGCCAATCAGATTGAACAAAAGCGACGTCAATTTCACCTTGACGCAACGCATTCAAATTATAAATTGATCCACCAGTAGGTTCAACAATGCAACGTATGCTATGATCTTTTGAGCTGCGGTTAATCAAGCGACATATAGTTCCACCAACGGGGTAGTAAGCCCCTGTAATTCCAGCAGTTCCAACCGAAATAAACTTGCGTTCCGCCTGTGCATTCGTCAACGTAATGCTGCAACCGATGATTGCAATTGCGCCTAATTTGCCAAGTTTTTTCAATAATATCTTTGACACTAACAACTTTGACACTAACAATGCAGACATTAACATTACGGATTTAGACATTAATATTGACCTGATATAGTTTAACAAAATCAAGTTATCAGATTTTTTTTCGCTTTACAAGTTTTAATATCACCACGCCGTCAAACGCCACAACTTCATATAATATCTAACACTTCACCCTATTTCAATTATCCTATCCATACGCTTTGCCATCTCCATATTATGAGTAACAATAATCGCTGCTTTGCCTTGGCTATGCAATATTTGGCGCATAATATCCTCAACTATTGAGCTAGTATTTGGGTCTAAGTTACCCGTGGGTTCATCAGCTAAAAATAATTTTGGGCGATGGATTAACGCTCTTGCAATCGCAATGCGCTGGGCTTCACCACCCGAAAGTTGCGCTGGAAAATGCTCGGCTCGCTCGCTCAAACCAACCATATCAAGCAATTTCATCGCTGCATCTTTAGCAGTTTTTTTTGGCGCACCATGCAACCATAAAGGCACTGCAACATTTTCCCACGCTTTGAGTTCGGGCAGCAAATGATGAAATTGATAGACAAACCCAATATTTCGCAACCGCATTTTCGTGATTTGTCGCTCGCTCATATTGTTGCAAGATTGCCCACATAAAATATGCTCACCACCTGCATCAGGGGCAAGCAACAATCCCGCAATATGCAATAATGTTGATTTTCCTGCTCCGCTCGCTCCAACCAACGCCACAATTTCACCTGATTTTATCTGCAAATTAGTTGGACGCAATGCTTGTATATTTAGTTGCGGCATTGCTGATTTATCATAAACTTGTGATTTATGATAAGTTTTGCTAATATTGCGCAATTCCAATATAATTTCACCTTCCGCACTGCCGTCAATCATATTATTATCCATGACGCAAAGCCTCCGCTGGTTGAGTTCCCGCTGCTTTAATCGCTGGATATATGGTTGCAAGCAATGAAATTAGCAACGACGAACATATGATTATTGCCACTTCCGCAATATCAACTTTTGTTGGCAATGTTGAGAGAAAGTAAATATTAGCAACCAAAATCTCCTGCCCCGTCAGTGATTCAATCCACGCTTTCACCGCCTCCAGATTATGCGCCATAACCAAACCAAGCGTCAACCCAAGCATTGTGCCGATTGTGCCAAGCATCATTCCCGCTTTAACAAACATTGCTGCAATCGCCAATTTGCTTGCACCCAAGGTTCGCAAAATTGCAATATCCATATTTTTATCCTTCACTAGCATCACTAATGATGAAATAATATTAAAAGCTGCAACCAACACAATTAGCATCAAAATCATCACCATCACGTTACGCTGCACTTGCAACGCCGAGAATACTGATTGATGAATGCGCTGCCACGGATAAACCGCATATCCCGCACCCAATTCATGTTGCAACTTTACTCCCACCGCCTCCGATTGGTTCATATCCGCAAGGGTTATCTCAATATAACTAGCAGGTTTCTGGCTGGGTGGATTTTGGCTGGGTGGATTACTAGCAGCAATATCTTCTTCAGCATGGCTTTGTGTGATATGATTTAGCGCAATATGATTTAACCCAATAAAATATGGTGCAAAATAAATAATCGCTTTATCATACGGCATTAAGATTAGTGAGGAATCAAGAGCGTGCATTCCAAGTTCTAGCGTTGCAATCACGGGATAAGCCTTGATTCTTGGCACAGTTCCAAACGCCGTGGATTGACCATTTGGCGAAATTAACGTAATTGCATCACCAATTAGCAATCCAAGTGCATCAGCCATTCTCGCTCCAATAATAACACCTTCACCATTAGCAAATTGCGCCTGAACTTGTTGATTTAACTCAACTTGTTTATTTGCCTGAACTTGTTGATTTTGTTGAGATTTCTCGCCTAATTGGGGTGATGAATTATTTGATTGCTGAAGTGAAATTGCCTCTTGTAACTTGGTTTTGCTCAACAGATCCTCCGCCCGCATCGCCATAACCTGCGCTCCCCGAGCTGCATTATTATTACCCGTTACCATCACCTGCCCCTCTATGCGAGGCGAAACACTAGAACCTTGCGGAAGATGTGGAGTTATTTGCGCAATCAGTGAACCATAATCAGCAATATTCTCGTTCCCACCTTGAGGAGCAACAGCTTGAATACGCAAATGTCCATCAATCCCAATGAAATTGCCGAGCATCTCCTCCTTAATTCCATTCATCAACGACGTGACCAAAATTAATGTCGCAACCCCTAGCATAATTCCCATCATAGCGAACCATGCAATCAGCGACACAAAGCCCATACCACGTTTGCCAGATTTTTGTTTGGAACGTTTGGGAAAAATATAACGCCGTGCTAATAAATTGGTAATATCCATAATATTCGCATCATTAAACTATAAACTCAATTAAATCAAACCGAATTAATGATTTTAGTGTCATGTTATATTAATGTTATATATAAGGGAAAAAGCTAGCTAAAAACAAAGCGCAATTAAATAATAAAATCCTTAATACCAGCGGAGGCTGGTATCCATAACAATTGCACCCATTACAAATTGACTATTAAAAATCAGCCATTAATGGATTGCTTGCGAGAGCATAGGATGATTTTGCATCATACCAAGATGGTTATTTTGTGCATTATCATTTTGCGATTTAGCACTACTCGCCAAATTATCCACATCTTTTGCGGCTATTTTTGCCATAACGATTTTCGTTTGTGGAACTTCATTCGTATCTAGATTTTTATGCACCATATCACTATGCGCTAAATCACCACGAACCGTATCACCACGCCCCATATTATTAAGCATCATATTATTATTCAAAGTTCCAACCGCCACGGGCATTGCCACGTTCACCTCTGCCATATTTTTTATAGCAGCTATTGGCTCAATAACATCGGATTCAATAATATTTGGCTTGATAGTTTGCACGCCACCAACTTGCGCACTAGCAATTTGCACATTATTTTGCACATTATTTTGCATGTTATCCAGTTGTGATTTTTCAATGGTGATAACATCTTTATCAACCACGCCAGATTGCCCACCAATTGCGATAAACGCCAACTCATTAACTTTCATCACACCACTATTAATTTTTGCGGTATTTTCCTCCAAACTCAATGAATCCGCATATTGCTCCAACACCGCCATTCGTTGTTTTTCAGGCAGAGCATTATACGGCGCACCATAATTTTTGATGATTTCAGTTTTTAATGCAGGGTTAATATTCGCAATCAACGCCATAACCTTATCACTACTAATTTCATGACCACGGGTTTTTTGTTTTTCAATTTCTCCGAGCATTTCATATGATGTTTTGTCTTTAATCCCCATCGTATCTTTGCAAACTTCCGTGACAATAAAATCAATCGCGTGAACCACCAAAGCAGCAGCAATTGAAAGCCCTATTAAGCCAGCAATACCTGCCGCAGCAGGATTTCCAACAAATAATGCAATCCCCGAACTTGAAGCAAGGCTAGATAAAGCCCCAGCAATCTTATCTCCTTGAGAAAAAACAAATCCCATAGTAAGCGCACTCGCAGCGACATTTGCACCAACATCAATCCATCTTTTTTTATCATTTTGCTCTAATATTTCTTGAAAAAATGGTTGCGGTTCAATCCCAATTTTAGGGTTACCAAATGCAAGGCTCCGCAAATTATCATGAGTTACGTCTTCAACATCAATCCCAAATGATGCGGCAATTTCATCACGAAACTTGTTTAATACCTCATCTTCTCGGTGATAATGCTCAATGGTTGAGACCGCAGCTTTGATTGGCACACCAACGGCAAGCCCAACCATGGGCAATTGCGCCGCTGGAACAAACGGCGCAGCGAAAGCCACAGCGGTGGTTGATGCTCCCCTGCCAGAAACAAACCCCGCTATCTTTTTGCCAAATAATGATGCGTCATCTAAAGGATTAAACATATAACAACTATCATAACAGAATTATTACCGCTATTCATTACATTTTAATGAAAATATATATCATAAAGTTGCTACACAACTTTGACCATTTTTAATGATTTTTATTAGTTACAAAAAAAGCAAACTATGTTATTTATATAGTTGTTAATTTGTTTTTAGGTTGAATTAATTTTAGCCTAACTTTTACGCATAACTTGAATTAAGTTGTGCTTTGATTTTGGTTGCATTTATTCGCTTAAAAATGAATTGGCAGTAAAATTCAAGGAACTAACATGGACTACGTTAGAACTGGTGGATTAGCATTAGGTGCTATTTCAAAAATGACTGGTGGAGGCTTTATTGCAGAACTTTCAATGATTGTGGAAGAGCTTTATAAAGGCTCCAACCAATTCATTGGAAAAATATCAAATGTTGAAGAAATTGTTAAAGGGCAAGTGTTAGCTCATTATGACGCTGGCAAAACTGCTCTTAACAATTCAACGTTTAATAGCTTAACAGAACAACAACAATATGATGAAGTGTTGCGTGCTTCATATTTGTTTGAGTTATGTTATGCGGAGCTTCGTAATATTCCATTTATGGGATCTTACAAGGCAGAAGTGGCTTTTGCAATTTCAATGTGTCATTGTTTTCTCAGACGAGAAGATCTAATGAGACATTGGCTTAAAGCAAGCGCAGATGATTTTGCGGAATTAATCTCTGCAAAAGACCCTGAGGGAGCTAGTGAAGGGGACAAAGGCTTGCAAGAAGTTGCAATCAAAGTTTTTTCACGTGGAATTGTAGCAACTGTTGTTTTAGGTGGCTTGACTTTTGTTAGTGCTGGTGCAGCATTACCATGGTTCTTGGGAAGTGCAACCATCACGGCAACAGCTTTGAAAACGGCTGAAAATAAGGCGTTTGATAATGCTGCGAAAAACCACAAGATTTGCTTGTTCAGGCAGCAAAAAGCCGAAGCTCGCAAAGCTTTGCCAGAGGTGCAGCAAATAATTAAAGATTTGCCAGCACTATCAGAATAATTACTAAATCCCACCGATGGTGATCAGTGGGATTTTTTTTAAGAAAAAATTACTTATTAATTAACGATGATCTTTCTGGTTGAACAGTTTTTTTATCCTCTACATCAATAGAGGATATTTGCGTTTCAGGGGTATCCTGACTAAAAAATATCTCTTTTATTCCATAAACAACCACCCCAGCAACCAAGGCAGCACCCATTCCAGCAATGATGCCATATTTCATAGATGTTTGCTTATCTTTTTGATCTTGATGATAGGCTTCAACAAATGGTTTTTCTAACGCATTAATGATTTGTCTGGCTTTATCCTTAAAATCAAAATCCTTTTCATTTAATGGAAATTTTTTATCAAGCAATTTTTTCTGTTCAAGCATTTCCTCTAAAATTTCAAAGCCTTTTTCTAAACTTGGAATCTCAAGTCCAAGGTCTTTTCCCGCCTGCACAACTTTAGGCAGAGTTATGCTGTCTAATTTCTCATTCAAATTAACACTAACCTGCTTATAAACTATATTATTAGTTATAGCAAAGCCAGCGACTGCTGAAACTGATTCAGCAACATAATTTTTTTCTTTATCATCTTTTGTTTTATAATCTTTCATAACAAAGAACATCATAACAGAATTATTACCGCTATTCATTACATTTTAATGAAAATATATATTGTCAACAAAATTATATGTTGCAATGTTGCTTGCCTCACGAAAAACATTTGCATATGTAATTCGTTTTGTTAGATTTTATTTGTTTTTTAACTTTTGCAATGCAACAATGCTTTCAGATAACGAACAACAAATAATATTAGGAAATGAAAAATATGCGCAAAGCAACAGAGATTCAAGCAGATTGGGATAATTCAAAAAGATGGGAAGGCGTTGTTCGTGATTATAGCGCACATGATGTTGACCGTCTGCGTGGAAGCGTGCATGTGGAGCATTCAATCGCCCGCCTTACCTCAGAAAAATTATGGAATTACCTCAAAACCGAGCCTTATGTTAATGCACTTGGCGCACTAACGGGTAACCAAGCGATGCAACAAGTTAAAGCTGGTTTGAAAGCGATTTATTTATCTGGATGGCAAGTTGCAGCTGATGCTAATTTATCTGGACAAATGTATCCTGATCAAAGCCTTTATGCCGTGAACTCTGTGCCGTCAGTAGTGCGCAAAATCAATGCAACATTATTGCGGGCGGATCAGATTTGTCACTCCGAAGGCAAGCATGACGTTGATTGGTTGCAGCCAATTGTCGCTGATGCAGAAGCTGGATTTGGTGGCAACTTGAACGCTTTTGAGTTGATGAAAGATATGATTGATGCGGGCGCAGCTGGTGTGCATTTTGAAGACCAACTCGCATCTGCCAAAAAATGCGGACATATGGGCGGAAAAGTTTTAGTTCCAACCCAAGAAGCAACCGCAAAACTAAAAGCGGCTCGCTTGGCAGCTGATGTGTGCGATGTTCCAACCATTGTGCTTGCTCGCACTGATGCAAATGGTGCATATTTAATCACCAGCGATATTGACCCGTATGATGCAGCATTTGTCACCAAAAATCGCACAATTGAGGGATATTATGAAATGAAAGGCGGGCTTGATTGCGCCATTTCTCGTGGTTTGGCATATGCACCATACGCCGATTTAATTTGGTGCGAAACGGCAACTCCAAGCATTGATGAGGCTAAAAAGTTCGCAGAAGCAATGCACAAAAAGTTCCCAAATAAAATGTTATCATATAATTGCTCACCATCGTTTAACTGGCGCAAAAACTTAGACGACATCACAATCGCCAAGTTTCAACGTGAGTTGGGGGCGATGGGCTATAAGTTCCAATTCATCACACTAGCAGGATTTCATTCACTCAATTATAGCATGTTTGAGTTGGCAAGTGCTTATAAAGCAAGCGGTATGACTGGATATGTGAACTTGCAGGAAAAAGAGTTTGCAGCTGAAAAACAAGGTTTCACCGCAGTCAAGCATCAACGTGAAGTCGGAACGGGCTATTTTGATTTGGTGGCACAAACAGTAATGGGTGAGAATATGTCAACCGCAGCATTGAAAGGTTCAACTGAGGAAGCACAATTCCACTAGGTTACGATGAAAAAAATCTTTGCCATATTAATATGTTTATTGGTGCTAAGTTATGGTGCAGCATGTGCTTATTTGTTTATATTTCAACGTAATTTGATTTATCTTCCCGATGAAGCGTATGTTGCACCAGATGCACAAAAACTGCCTAATGTTGAAGAAATCACCATCAAAACTGATGATGGTTTAAGCCTCACTGCTTGGTTTGTTCCATCTCAAAATGACAAATATATATTATATTTTAATGGCAATAAGAGCGGGATACATTTGCATCAAGATTTTTACGCAACAATTATTCAATCAGGCTATGGCTTGCTTGCCTTTAATTATCGTGGTTATGGTGGCAATAAAGGTGAACCGACGGAGCAAGGCTTATATAATGATGCACGGGCAGCTGTAGCTTTTTTGCAACATAGGAAAATTGCACTAGAGAATATCATATTTTTAGGGCGTTCGCTTGGCAGTGGCGTGGCGGTGCAAATTGCAACGGAATACCTGCCGCTAGCAATCGCACTCATATCACCTTATAGTTCAATCGCTGATGTGGCAAAATTACAATATCCATATATTCCCATTGATTTTTTGTTGGTTGATAAGTTTGATTCTATGGCAAAATCGTCACAAATTGCCTCGCCCACTTTCATTTTTCATGGGGCTGATGATTTACTGATACCCATATCACAAGCGCAAAAATTGCATGAGGCAATTAATGGCTCTGAGTTATTTATTTATAAAAACCAAGATCATGATAATCTAGATTTTGGCAAAATAATTGCAGATTTGAACGGTGCATTAAATGAGAGATTGACGCTTAAGAAAAAAGTGCGTCTTAAAGAAACTTTAACAAAAACAGATTAAATGCTTGCTTTTTTTGAGTTATTCCTTATGAATACTAGATTGATAGAAAAATTGTAGTGATTCACTCTGAAGGGTGACACGCAAAAAAGGAGAATATAATATTTATGGCGTTAGCAGAAAAACAACAAGAAAGTGGATTTGAGGATTTCGGTTCATTATTTGAAGCATCATTATCAGAATCCGATATTAAAGAAGGCGATGTTGTCAAAGGCAATGTAATCGCTATTAAAAACGATTTGGTATTCATTGACGTGGGCTTGAAATCAGATGGCCGCATTGATTTGAAAGAGTTTCAACAACAAGGTGAAAATGTCAAAATTGGCGATAGAGTTGAAGTTTATGTTGAGAAATTAGAGAATAAAAATGGTGAATTAGTGTTGAGCCGTGAGCGTGCAATGCGTGAAGCAGCTTGGGTTGATATGGAAGATGCAGCTGAAACTGGCGTTCATGTTAAAGGGGTTATTTTTGGCAAGGTCAAAGGTGGATTTACCGTTAATATGAACGGCACAATCGCATTTTTACCAGGTAGCCAAGTTGATGTGCGCCCAATTAAAGACATAACGCCATTAATTGGAATTGAGCAGCCATTTATTATATTGAAAATGGATAGGGCTCGTGGAAATATTGTAGTTTCTCGCCGTGCAATTATGGAAGAATCTCGTCAAGGGCAGCGCGAGGATATTCTAGAGAATATCCGTGAAGGCGATGAGATGGAAGGAATGGTGAAAAACATTACCGATTACGGCGCATTCATTGATTTGGGCGGCGTTGATGGTTTGTTACACGTCACTGACATTTCATGGAAACGTATTAATCACCCATCAGAAGTGTTCTCACTTGGTGATAATATTAAGGTAATAGTGACTAAGTTTGACCAAGATACAAAGCGCATTTCACTTGGAATGAAGCAGCTTGAGCAAAATCCTTGGGACGGCGCAGAACATATTTATGTTTCTGGCGCACGTTTTGGTGGAAAAGTTAGCAACATCACTGATTACGGTATTTTCGTTGAAATGGAAGATGGAATTGAAGGATTGGTTCATGTTTCTGAAATGAGCTGGACCAAGAAAAATATTCACCCAAGCAAAATAGTTGCAATTGGCGACGCAGTTGACGTGATGGTGCTTGAAGTTGAGCCAGCTAAACATCGCATTTCACTTGGTATGAAACAATGTCAAGATAATCCGTGGGAGCAATTTGCAGCGAAAAATAATATTGGTGACGTGGTTGAGGCTTCAATCACCAACATCACTGAGTTTGGATTATTCATCTCATTGGCGGAAGATATTGATGGATTAATTCATCATTCGGATATCTCATGGTCACAAAATGGTGAAGAAGCCGTTAAGGATTATAAAAAAGGCGATGTGCTGAAAGCGAAAATCTTATTGATTGATCCAGAAAAAGAACGCATTGGATTGGGAATTAAGCAATTGAGCGAGCAGCCAGAAGCCTCAAATGTTGTGAAAAAAGGTGAAATCGTTACCTGTGAAATTACAGAAATAACGGCAGAACATTTGACAATTAAGTTAAGCGATGGCAGTCATGGAATTATCAAGAAAAATGATATTTCCAGCGACAGAAAAGAACAACGCCCTGAAAGATTTGCCGTTGGTGACCGAGTTGACGCAAAAATTATTAGCATTGATAAAAAAGGGGAAGTGTCGCTTTCAATCAAACAGTTGGAAATTGAGCAAAACAAACAAGCGGTTAAAGAGTTTGGTTCATCGGATAGTGGTGCAACACTTGGTGATATATTAGGAGCAGCATTGAGCAGAGTTGATACTAAATAATTTTGATATTGCAAGATGGAGTTTGAATAATGGCAATGACGAGTGATAATTTTATTGAGAGAAGTTTGCTGAAGCGCAAGCTAAACTCTTGGCGGGTTATAAGCGTTGTTGTCATTATTTTGTTGCTGCTCTCATTTATTGGTAAAAATAGCAATATTTCAAGTGGCGGAAACGACTATATAGCACGCATTTCATTTCATGATGTGATTGAAGATGACAGAAAAATATATGATTTGATTGATGAAGTCGCTGATGATAAACACGTTAAAGCAGTTATATTAGAGATGGATACTCCCGGTGGAGTTGCAGTTGCTGGAGAAGCAATTTTTAACAAAATCATAATGTTGAAAAAACAAAAGCCCGTTGTGGTTTCAATGCGTTCCGTTTGTGCCTCAGCTGGTTATATGATATCCGTTGCAGCCGACAGGATTTATGCCATGAATGGAACGATAACTGGTTCAATTGGAGTGATTTTGCAATCGGCGGAACTTTCAAAGTTGGCAAAAAAAATAGGAATTACGCCAATAACTATCAAATCAGGCGAATTAAAAGGCAATCCGTCCATTGCGGAACCAATTAGTGAAAAATCTCGCGAGACATTGCAAGAAATGATTGATGAATTGCACCTCACATTTGTGAAAATGGTGGCAATAAATCGCAAGATTGATGAGGATAAAGTTAAAATAATTGCGGACGGACGTGTTTATAGTGCAAATAAAGCATTAAAATTGGGGTTAATTGATGAAATTGGTGATGAAAATGATGCGCTAAAATGGTTGCAAAAGAATAAAAATATTTCAACAGATTTAGAGATATTTGACGTTGAAATTAAAAAAGATTTTAATCAAACTTTTGCAGAAATAACAGGAATGTCAAGCCTTCCATTTTTCAGAAATAGTAGTTTTTCAAGTAGGTTAATGTTAATTTGGCAACCAGAGTTATAATATTTATGACTAAATCTGAATTAATTTATAAATTGAAAATGCGCTTTCCAAAATTGTCAGAGAAAGAAATTGAAGCCGTGGTTAATAAAGTGATATCGGGAATATCTGACAATCTGATGCTAGGAAATCGCATTGAACTAAGAGGGTTTGGTGCATTTTCGCTTAGAAATCGTGAATCGCATGAAGCTCGCAATCCCAAAAACGGAGAAACAGTTCAGGTTGAAAGCCGTGCATCAATTTACTTTAGGGCGGGCAAAGGGTTGCGTGAAAGAACTAACAAATGAAATTAATTATTAAATTAATATTGCTGATACTTGTTATTGTCACAACAATTTTGCTGACTGCCCAAAATATGGAGCAGGCGGAGTTGCGTTTATTTTCGCCAAATTATATTGTGAAAATTAGTGTTAGTATTTTAATTTTTATATGTTTGTTTGTTGGAATATTTGTTGGGGTTGCATCATGTTTTGTGCATTATCAAAGAAAAATACGTCATCTTAAAAATAATTTGCGCAAAGTTGAGTTGGAAAAAAAATCATTGCAACAACAACTTAGCGCAATCAATGCGGAAAAAAATGGTTTGCAACAATTAAAAGAGATACGATGAACGTTAAAATATGTGGTTTAACAACAAGCGAAGCTATAGCAGAAATTAACCGCCAACATGTTGATTTTGCTGGATTTATTGCTTATGATAAATCACCACGATATATCAACCCGAAAACATATCAACAATTAGCATCTCAATTAAATGCTGATGTGAAATGCGTGCTGGTGACAGTTGATGCAAATCACGAATTAATCAGCCAATATATTGAGGTTTGGAAGCCAGATTTTTTGCAACTTCATGGCAGTGAAACGGCACAAACTATTGTGACGCTAAAACAAAATTATAACATACAAATCATCAAAGCGATCCCTGCGAATGGTGAGATGGCGGTGCAGATTGAACATTTTCAAAATGTCGTTGACATGTTATTGTTTGATACACAAACAGCGAATAACGCTTTTGGTGGAACAGGGGAAACATTTGACTGGGCTAAAATTGCTAACTTAAAAATAAATATTCCGTGGTTTTTATCTGGTGGAATTGGTGCGCACAACGTTATTGCAGCCATGGAGGTGGCTAAATATATTGATGTTTCGTCGCATTTGGAAACGCAAAAAGCGATTAAAGATGTAGCAAAAATTGCAGATTTCATGAATATAGTTAATTCAAATCATTGCCTAAAATCATCCATTTTAATTGATAGTTTCAACAAAAAATAATAATTTTTAACTTTATTCACCAAAAAACAGTAAATAAGTAAATAAGTAAATATTATAATACGAAATCAAAAACACATAAATAAAATATTTTACATAACAAATATTTTATATAACAGGTAATAATGAATAATCACTCCAACAAAGCATTTTCTGAAAAAATATCTCTCAACCAAAAATATCCCGATGAGAATGGACATTTTGGTCAATTTGGTGGCAGATATGTTTCAGAAACATTAATGCCGCTAATTTTGCAAGTGGAACAGGCTTATGCACAAATGCAACAAAGCCAAAGTTTTGCGCAAGATTTTGATGATTTATGCAAGCATTATGTCGGTCGCCCCAGCCCGCTTTATCACGCAAAACGTTTAAGCGAGCATTTTGGCGGTGCGAAGATTTATCTTAAACGAGATGAGTTAAATCACACTGGTGCGCATAAAATTAATAATTGTATTGGGCAGATTTTGGTGGCGAACCATATGGGCAAACGTCGCATCATTGCAGAAACTGGAGCGGGGCAGCATGGCGTGGCGACTGCGACTGTGTGCGCACTTTTTGGGCTGAAATGCGTAGTTTATATGGGGGCTAAGGATATTGAACGGCAAAAACCTAATGTGTTTCGTATGAAATTGCTTGGCGCAGAAGTGGTTGCAGTTGCAGCGGGCGGAAGCACACTCAAAGATGCAATGAACGAGGCGTTGCGTGATTGGGTGACAAATGTTGATGATACATATTATCTGATTGGAACGGCAGCAGGCCCCCACCCTTATCCACAAATGGTGCGTGATTTTCAAGCAATAATCGGGCGGGAAGCCCGTGAACAGATTTTAGCACAACATGGGGAATTGCCAAAAGCCTTGGTGGCGTGTATGGGGGGTGGATCAAATGCAATTGGGCTATTTCACCCGTTTTTAGGCGATGAAAATGTTCAATGTTATGGGGTGGAGGCAGCAGGAAAAGGCTTGCATACCAGACAACATGCGGCATCATTAGCCAAGGGCAGAGCTGGAATATTGCACGGCAATAAAACTTATTTGTTGCAAGATGATGACGGGCAAATCACCAATACATATTCAATCTCAGCGGGATTAGACTACCCCGGAATTGGCCCCGAACATGCTTGGTTATATGAAAATGGGCGGGTAAATTATGTTAGCGCAACTGATGTGGAGGCACTAGCCGCATTTAGTTTATGCGCCAAAATGGAGGGAATAATTCCCGCACTTGAGCCAAGCCATGCGATTGCATTTGCGCAAAAAATCGCTAAGGATTATGGCAAAAATGATGCAATTATCATCAATTTATGTGGGCGTGGTGACAAAGATATTCACAATGTGGCGCAACATTTAGGAGTTGAAATATGAGCCGCATAACCGCAACTTTTGCTAACATTAAATCATTAGCGTTCATACCGTATATCATGGCGGGAGACCCAAGCGCACAAGCAACCCTTGAAATTATGCACGGTTTATGTGATGGTGGAGCGGATTTACTAGAACTTGGCATACCATTTTCAGACCCAACAGCAGATGGAATAACCATTCAACAAGCAGGATTGCGTGCTTTGAAGGGTGGGACAACGCTTAAATCCGTGTTGCAATTATGTGGAGATTTTCGCACGACAAACTCCACCACGCCAATTATTTTAATGGGATATACCAACCCAATCATGCAATATGGTTACGCACAATTTGCAATTGATGCAGCAAAATCAGGGGTTGATGGTGTGATTATAGTTGATCTTCCACCCGAGGAAGAGGCAGAATTACAGCCATTTTTGCAGATGAATAATATTGATTTTGTGCGCTTAATTGCTCCAACTACGACTGGGGATAGGTTGCAGAAACTGCTGAAAAATGCAAGCGGATTTGTGTATAATATTAATGTGAAGGGTATCACAGGCGGATTAAGTGCGAATGACACTCAATTGCAACAACGCATCAATGAGATACGCGCGCTTACATCATTGCCAGTGGTGGCTGGTTTTGGCATTAAAACGCCTGCGCAAGTGCAAGCATTGAAAGGAATTGCAGATGGGGTGGTGGTTGGTTCATCGCTAATTGAGGCGATTAATGTAGCAATTCAATCACAAGATGCAAATGATGTGGCTAAATTACGTCTTTTTGTGACTGAGTTTGTGCAAAAGTTAAAATAATATGCTATATGTTTTGACATGAAAAAATATGTAATGTTGATTTTGTGGTTATTATGCGGGCAAAATGTGGCAAATGCACAAACGCCCCCTGCCCCAGTGGTGAAAATATCTGCGCCAAAAATGCAAAAAATTGTGGAACTTGATGAATATACAGGGCGATTTGAGGCAACAAAGCGGGTGGATATTCGCTCACGCATCAACGGATATTTGCAAGAAATCCGTTTCAAAGATGGGCAAATGGTTAATAAAGGGCAGATATTATTCATCATAGACCAACGTCCGCTGAAAATTGCTTTAACTCGGGCGCAATCACGTTATGATTTGGCGAGCAAAGAACTTGCGAGAGCCAAGGGTTTGCGTAATGGTAACGTCATTTCACAACAGGCTTTGGAGCGTGTGAATAATATTTATATCACAGATAAATCCGCCCTTGAAGATGCACAATTAGAGTTAGATTTTAGCGAAATAAAAGCACCGATTAATGGGCGAGTAAGCCGTCATAAAGTTGATGTTGGCAACTTAATTTCTGGCGGCAATGAAAATGCAACTTTGCTCACCACTATCATTGCGGAAAATCCAATCCATTTTTATTTTGAGGCAAGCGAGCAGGATTTGCTGAAATATATCAGGCTTAGCAAGCAGAATAATGCGCATAATAATGCAAGCTCTAACTTCAGAGATGGGGCAAAAAATGTGCAGGTGAAATTGCAAGATGAAACCGAGTTTTCACATGATGGTAACATGGATTTTGTGGATAATGAGATTGACAAAGCAACTGGTAGCATTCAAGGGCGAGCAATTTTTGCCAATAAAGATGCAACTCTGGTTGCTGGAATGTTTGGGCGAATGCGTATTGCGGCGAGTGATGAATATGAAGCGATGTTGATACCTGATGAGGCGATTGCGACTAATCAAAACCAAAAAATTGTGTTTATTGTGAATGAAACAAACATAGTTGAATCACGCCCAGTGCAGCTTGGTGGCTTGCATGAAGATGCAACATTATCACAGGAAAAAACGCAGGAAAACTCGTCACAACAAAAAACAATAATGCAAAAATGGCGAATTGTGAAGAGTGGATTGCACCCAAATGATAAAATAATATGGCAAGGGCTTGCTAAGGTTCGTGCTGGAATGGCGGTGACTATAGAAGATATCACCTCGCAAAATAATACTTCCACCAACGCCACACCAAAAACTGATGCAGGAAAATCGTGAAGATAGCGCATTTTTTTATTGAACGTCCGATTTTTGCCAGTGTGATATGGATAATCACGCTAATTATTGGGGTGATTAGCTACTTCAACCTGCCGATTGAACAATATCCAAGCATAACTCCGCCGACTATTGTGGTGAATGCAAGCTATGCGGGAGCAAATGCAGAAACTGTCGCCAAAACTGTTGCGACTTTGCTGGAACAAGAAATTAACGGCGTAGAAAACATGTTATACATGTCATCGCAATCAACCAATGATGGTAATATGAGCCTTACCATCACGTTTGAGCTTGGCACTGATTTGGATAAAGCGCAAGTATTGGTGCAGAACCGTGTGGCAATTGCTGAACCAAGATTGCCCGAGGAAGTTCGTCGCCGTGGTATAACTACCCGCAAAAACTCGCCCGATTTAATGATGGTTGTCAATTTATTCTCCGACGGGCGTTATGACCAAACTTATATCGCTAATTATGCAACTTTGCAATTGCGAGATAAGTTGCTGCGTATCAACGGAGTTGGTGATATCAGAATATTTGGAGCAAGCCAATATTCCATGAGAATCTGGCTTGACCCTGCTCGCATCGCTGCATTCAACATGAGTGCTGGTGAAATAATAAATGCACTCCGACAACAAAATGTTCAAGTGGCTTCAGGCAATTTGGGGCAGCAACCAATTGGTAATTATGGCAAAGATGAGAGCAATACTAACGCAACTCAATCACAAAACGCTTTTGAGCTAAATATTCAAGCCAAAGGGCGTTTAACTTCGCCCGAGGAGTTTGCGAATATTATCGTTAAATCAAGCAAAGATGGGCGCATCGTGCGAGTTCGTGATATTGGTAGGGTGGAGCTTGGCGCAGAAAGTTATGGCACAAAGGGTTATTTGGGTGATAAAAAAGCGGTTGCATTGCCTGTATTCCAACGCCCCAACAGCAATGCCTTAGCAACCGCTGATGCAATTGAAGCAACCATGAAACAGCTTGCCAAAAAGTTTCCGCAAGGGTTGGAATATGATATTGCGTATAATCCAACCAAGTTTATCAAACAATCTATTGATGCGGTTTATAGCACAATCATTGAGGCGATATTGTTGGTGGTGCTGGTTATTTTGTTGTTTTTGCAAAGTTGGCGAGCGGCAATCATTCCGATTATAGCAATTCCACTTTCATTAATAGGCACATTCGCTGTGATGTCTGCTCTTGGATTTTCGCTTAATAACCTTACATTATTTGGCTTGGTGCTAGCGATTGGGATTGTGGTTGATGATGCAATCATCGTGGTTGAAAACATGGAACGCCTAATCAAAAAAGGCATGAAAGTGCGTGATGCGGCTCACCAAACTATGGACGAAGTGAGTGGTGCATTAGTTGCAATCGGCTTGGTTTTGATTGCTGTGTTTATACCAACTACCTTTATTGGTGGAATATCAGGGCGTTTTTTTCAACAATTTGGTGTAGTGATTGCGGTTGCAACGGCGTTTTCAGTAGCAATTTCATTGACTTTAAGCCCAGCACTTGCTGCATTATTGCTCAAAGAACAAACCCATATCAAACATTCACGCAACCCAATATCATGGTTATTTAATGGCTTTAATAATATGATGGAAGGGTTTTCACGCCGATATGGTAATGCACTCACCAAGTTAGTGCGCCGTAGCGGGTTGATGCTAATATTTTACGCGCTATTAATGGCTCTGACCTATGGCTCATTCAGGGTAGTTCCAACGGGATTCATTCCACCGCAAGATCAGGGATATATGATTGTAGGGATTCAATTGCCACCGGGAGCATCGCTTGAACGGACTGATAAAGTTATTCAGCAAGCCGTTGCGAAATTGATGAAAATTGATGGCGTGGTTAATGCGGTTGGTTTTGCGGGTTTTAACGGCGCAACTTTTACTAATGCAAGCAATGCTGGAGCGATATTTCCTGTGTTGGATAATTTCAAAGCACGGCAAGCGAAAGGCTTAACATTCCAAGGAATCATGAAGCAAATGTGGGCAGAAATGGGTAAAATTGATGATGCGTTTATCGTTGTCATTCAGCCCCCTCCAGTTCGTGGCATTGGCAATGGTGGTGGTTTCAAAATGATGCTGCAAGATGTTGGTGGGCTTGGGGTTGATGCGCTAAGTGATTCCATGTGGGCGTTGGCTGGAGCAGCAAATCAATCTGGAATTGTCAACCAAGTTTTCAGTTTTTATGAAACTAACACTCCGAGCGTTTTTTTGGATATTGACCGTGAAAAAGCCGAGCGTCTGGGCGTGCCGTTGGAGCGCATATTTGAAGCATTAAGCATTTATTTAGGTTCAGCTTACGTTAATGATTTTAGTTATCTCGGGCGGACTTATCGTGTAACTGCGCAAGCAGATTCCGAGTTCCGTATGAACCCTGATGATATTGCTCGCATCAAAGTTCAAAGCAATCTAGTTCAAAATAATCTATCTCAAAGCAATTTAGGGCAGATGGTGCAAATTGGTAGTTTCGTTAATTTTGTGGATAAATCCAGCCCTTCACGCCAACCTCGCTATAACTTATATAATGCAGCTGAGTTGCAGGGTAGTGTGATGGCGGGCAAAAGCACAGGTGAAGCGTTGGAATATATGGAGCAAACAGCCAAGAAAATCCTCCCTGATGGGATTGATTTTGAGTGGACGGATCTATCATATCAACAAAAAATTGCAGGTAATAGCGGGGGGATAGCATTCGCACTAGCCGTTATATTTGTGTTTTTGTTGCTCGCTGCACTATATGAAAGTTGGGTGCTGCCATTTGCCATCATCATGATTGTGCCAATATGTTTGCTCTCAGCGATGGGCGGGGTATGGTTGATGGGTAAGGATAATAATATATTAACGCAAATTGGCTTGGTGGTGTTGATTGGGCTAGCGTGCAAAAATGCAATATTGATTGTTGAGTTTGCTAAGGAGCGAGAAGAAAATAATTTTGATTTGCGGGATAATCATTTATCAGGTGAAAAATCGTTAAGGGAGGTTTCAGTGCGTGAAACATCGGCTCAGGCAGCGATTAATGCAGCTAAGTTACGATTGCGACCTATTCTCATGACTTCACTCGCTTTTATTCTCGGAGTTGTTCCGCTAGTTATGGCAAATGGCGCAGGGGCGGAAATGCGGCAAGCACTTGGGATTGCCGTATTTTTTGGCATGATCGGAGTAACTATTTTTGGCTTAATTTTCACACCAATATTTTATGTGTTATGTCGTAAAGCATCACAAAAATTACGCAATATTTTCAACTAATTGGATTTTCAACTAATTGGATTTTCAAATGGACTCCAGCCTGCGCTGGAGTAACGGGAGTGTGTGGATATAATTCGTTATATTAGTTACTATATCATAGTTCGTCATACCAGCGGAGGCTGGTATCCATGGAAGGTATAACTTAATTGATGGAGTTTTATTTATATCAGTTAAAATTAATATTTACCGCTCTTATGGAATCCAGCCTGCGGTGGAGTGACGGGAGTGTGATGTCAGAGTTTTGTTGTCATAGAAATATTAAAATAATGCATTGCTATGTTACAGTTCGTCATACCAGCACCCAAAGGGAGGCGTAGCCAAAAGCTGGTATCCATTGAGGAAAAAAAATTAATTGCTATTTATCATATCAGCTAATATTAATATTAATCACGGGTGCGCTTTGCAATAGCAACGCAAAACATCATACATATATGTTATAAAAAACGCAAAACATCACAATTCAGTAATCCATTTTAGCAATTCATTAACATGTTTGATTGGCTGACATTTTAATGGAGTTTTGCTAATATTAACCCTGCCACTAACCTCGGCATCACTAACTCCACCGCCATTTTTTGCACTCCCACTGACGCTCTCACTATACGGAATTATCGCTCGCTTAAAGCCAAGTTTTGCTGCCTCACGCAAACGCAAATCAAGCTGTGCCACGGGACGAAAATCTCCTGAAAGCGCAATTTCACCCACATAAACCGTATCCATCGGCAGGGCAATATCCAACTTGGCGGAAATCAAAGCAGCTGCTGCTGCCATATCCGCATTGCTATCTTGCAACTTATAACCACCTGCAACATTCAAATATACCTCTTTGTCGGCGAGGTTCACCCCTGCCCTTGCCTCTAAAACTGCCAACAACATTGAAAGCCTTCCGCCTTCCCAACCAACAACTGCTCTGCGTGGTGTGGCATAATGGTTTGGTGCAACTAATGCTTCAATCTCTAAAAGCACAGGGCGAGTTCCCTCCAACCCCGCATAAATTGCTGCTCCACTAACTGCATGGTTACGATGTGACAAAAATAATGATGAGGGGTTGGTGACTTCTGCCAAGCCAAGCTCTCCCATAGTGAATACTCCAACCTCGCCTGCTGCACCATAGCGATTTTTGGTTGCCCGAAGCAAGCGATAAAACTGGTTGCGCTCCCCCTCAAAATAAAGCACCGTATCAACCATATGTTCAAGCACACGGGGGCCCGCAAGCTGCCCTTCTTTGGTGACATGTCCGATTAATATCAAAGTCACGCCACGTTTTTTGGTGGTGCGAATCAACTCCGCTGCACTTGCCCGCACTTGCGCCACTGTCCCTGGAGCTGATTCTATATTATCAACATACATCGTTTGGATAGAATCAATCACCACCATAGATGGGGTTGGAGCTTTTTTAATTGCAACTAAAATATCCCGCACTGAAGTTGCACTAGCAAGTTGAATATCGGCACGTTCCAGCCCTAAACGCCTCGCCCGAAGCTGCACTTGTGGAGTTGATTCCTCGCCTGTGATATATAAAACATGTTGTTGCTTGCATAACATGGCGGCAAGTTGCAATAATAATGTGGATTTACCAATCCCTGGGTCACCACCAATCAAGGTTGCGCTACCCGCCACTAGCCCGCCACCAAGCACCCTATCCACTTCGTCCATACCACAAATAACCCGTTTGGCTGGCTCAATTTCTTCTTGCAAATTGACGATCTGCAAACCATTCGCATTTGCATTTGCTTTAGCGGGGGATATTTTCATTGATTTTGGCACAGATTCCACCACTTCTTCAACTAGGCTATCCCACTTGCCACAGCTGCTACACATTCCCGCCCATTTTGCGTGAATTGTTCCACATTCCATACAAACATATTGCGCTACTAACTTTATCATTTTAACTTTATATCATATAAGCAAAATAAATAAATAAATTATTGCTATCCACGGTATTTTTTCATAAAATGATACGATTATAATTTAACCGAGAAAAAAACTTGACTAAATCACCAATAATTTGCGCCATAGACACAACTAATACTCAACAAGCGAGTGAATTAGTAGCAGCGGTTTCGCCTTATGTTGGTGCAATTAAACTTGGGCTTGAATATTTCGTGGCAAATGGTGCAGCTGGCGTTCATCAATTGCAGCATTTTAATATTCCAATATTCCTAGATTTGAAGTTCCATGACATACCCAACACAGTTGCCAAAGCGATTGAGGCAACTCTTGGGATTAACAGCTTTATGATAACGGTGCATATTTCTGGCGGGCAGGCAATGTTGCGTGCAGCGATTGATGCTTCAATGCGAGTGGCGGATATAACGGGATCAATTCGTCCTTATATTGTTGGTGTGACCACCCTAACCAGCATGGATCAAGATGATTTATATATGACGGGAGTGCGCGATAATTTACCTGACCACGTCAAACGTTTGGCGGATTTGGCATCAAGTGCGGGGCTTGACGGCGTGGTTTGTTCATCTTATGAGATTGAAATGTTGCGAGCTGAATTAGGCGATGATTTTTTGCTAGTTGTTCCAGGGATTCGTCCTTTGGGGTGCGATACTGACGATCAAAAGCGAGTAATGACTCCCACCCAAGCAATACAAAAAGGAGCTAGTTATCTGGTGATAGGGCGACCAATTACGCAAGCCACCTGCCCCGCAACTGCCGCCAAAAACATAGCTAATTCATGTTGATAATAATGAGGTTTTTCAATATGATGAGGTATTCGCTATGATTATTCGGGTATTGGTTATTGCGGGTTCAGATTCTGGCGGAGGCGCTGGCATTCAAGCGGATATCAAAACCATAGCTGCATTTGGAGGATTCGCTACCACGGCAATCACGGCAATCACGGTGCAAAACACTCTAGGCGTGCATAATATATTCCCTGTTCCTGCCAATATTATTGTTGCGCAAATAAAGGCTGTGCTTGATGATATCGGGGCAGATGCAATTAAAATTGGTATGCTCGGTGACGCAGAAACCATTATTGCAATTTCTCAAACTTTGAAGCAATATCCTGATATTCCAGTGATATTAGATCCAGTTATGCGGGCAAAAGGAGGTGCATCTTTGTTGAATATTAAGGCACAAAACTCTCTGATAGAGCGTTTAATTCCGCTTGCAACTTTGATAACACCCAATATCCCCGAGGCGGAATCATTGCTGGGCGAGGATATTAACGCCACAAATATGGCTAATTCTGCGATAAAATTGCAACAATTAGGTGCTAAAAATGTTTTGCTCAAAGGCGGACATTTAGAAAGCGATGATTTAGTTGATGTGCTATATTATGGTAATGAAAATCATAGTCATAAAAATCATGGTAGTGAAATATTTCATTATCCAACCACACGCCTGCATACTCGCAACACTCACGGCACAGGCTGCACCATGGCTTCAGCGATTACTGCACTCGTTGCACAAGGTGAAAAATTGCCGCAAGCCGTTGAAAAAGCACAATTTTATGTTCGTGGAGCGATTATAAATGCTCCCAATTTTGGCAAAGGACACGGGGCTTTATGGCATGGTTGGCAGATGAATTGATTTTTATTGTAAGAAAAATGTAAATATTTGCTTTTTTAAGTTGTTATTTGGTGAAAAATGAGATATTTACCAATTTCAGAAATTGTAATATATTAAATAAAATAATATACGAAAAATAACATACATCAAATTGAGGATTATTAGTAATGGCTAAGGAAAAGTTTGCGCGGAACAAACCGCATTGTAATATTGGAACAATTGGTCACGTTGATCATGGAAAAACATCGCTAACCGCAGCAATCACAAAGATTTTAGCTGAAACTGGTGGAGCAATTTATACTGCTTACGATAAAATTGACGGCGCACCTGAAGAAAGAGCGCGCGGAATAACAATCGCAACTGCACACGTTGAATATGAAACAGCAGCTCGCCATTACGCACATGTAGATTGCCCAGGTCACGCTGATTATGTGAAAAACATGATTACAGGTGCGGCGCAGATGGACGGAGCAATATTAGTAGTCTCTGCCGCTGACGGACCTATGCCACAAACTCGTGAGCACATTTTGCTTGCTCGCCAAGTTGGAGTTCCCGCATTAGTTGTATATCTCAATAAATGTGATATGGTTGATGATGAGGAATTGTTGGAATTGGTTGAAATGGAGGTGCGTGAGCTTCTAACTTCATATGATTTCCCGGGTGATGATATTTTGATCGTCAAAGGTTCAGCTTTGGCAGCACTTGATGGTTCAAACGAAGTTTTGGGTAAGCAATCAATTTTGGAACTGATGAAAGCAGTAGATGCTTCAATTCCTCAGCCGGAACGTCAAATTGATCGTCCATTTTTGATGCCGATTGAAGATGTATTCTCTATTTCTGGTCGCGGAACTGTGGTAACTGGTCGTATCGAAACTGGTATCGTGAATGTTGGTGATGAAGTTGAGATTGTTGGTTTGAAAAACACCATCAAAACAACCTGCACAGGTGTTGAAATGTTCCGCAAACTGCTTGATCGTGGTGAAGCTGGTGATAACGTAGGTGTGTTATTGCGTGGAACTAAGCGTGAAGAAGTTGAGCGTGGACAAGTTCTTGCAAAACCAGGGCATATCAACCCGCATACGAAGTTTATGGCTGAAACATATATTTTAACCAAAGAAGAAGGCGGTCGTCACACTCCATTTTTCTCCAATTATCGTCCACAATTTTACTTCCGCACAACTGATGTTACTGGCTCAGTTAAATTGCCTGAAGGTGTTGAAATGGTGATGCCGGGAGATAATTTGAGCATGGAAGTTGAATTAATAGCTCCAATTGCTATGGATGAAGGTTTGCGTTTCGCTATTCGTGAAGGTGGTAGAACTGTTGGTGCTGGCGTTGTTAGCAAAGTGATTGCGTAATTATTATGTTGCAAAATCAAAAAATACGCATTCGCTTACAAGCATTTGATCACCGCTTACTAGACGGTTCAGCGGCGGATATAGTCAATACGGCAAAAAGAACTGGAGCGCAGACTCATGGTCCAGTTCCAATGCCACGTCGGATTAATCGTTTCACTGTCAACCGTTCACCGCATATTGATAAAAAATCACGTGAACAGTTTGAAATTAGAACGCATAAAAGATTGATAGACGTCATTAATGCAACTCCACAAACGGTTGACGCTCTCGGCAAACTAGACTTGCCTGCTGGTGTTGATGTTAAAATCATGGTGCTTGGGTTATAAATATAACCCTACACGTAAAACCCCCTCATATAATATTTGAGGGGGTTTTTATTGAATGATCCACATTGATTAAATAGATATAATGCTCACGAAAATATTACGCTCATAAAATTAACTACTATATAATTGCTGATATTGAGTTAAATCTAATAGCTCAAACGCTTCGTTAAACTTACTCAAATCATATTCGTGAAAAATAGTTTCAACTGGTTTAACTGATGAAAGAGGGATATTAGCAACATTATTAATCTCATGTCGTTTCGCAGATAATATTTCAGGATAACAGGCTCTAAAAGCAACTATTTTGTTAATATCTTTTCTCTTACAAATATTTTTTACTTCAAACGCATTTTCTGCCTGAACATCTTCATATGTTTTGTCACGGTAAAAAACTCTATATGTATCAATTGGTACAATGGGAATAACATATTTTTTAACGGACATATCCATTAAATGTTTTCGTTCTGTAATCGGTAATAATTCATCTAAGTTAATTAAAGATATGCCTTCCATCTCATTGCCCCCAATAAAAATCCAATTTCATTATTATTATTATCATTTTTACCAAGTGGCATTATAATTGAACGATACCGAACTAAAAGATGGTTAGAATTAATAAAATTATCGTCATATTCCACCCAATTTTGTGCTTTCACAACCTGTTCAAACTGATATATCATAGGATTATTTGATGGAAAAACCAATTTTTCACAAATCTCACGTTGATGAAACTCATCACCATAAGCTGCAATCAATTCTTCCCCTAAATATATATAGGAGAAATTATTCTCGGCGTTAATATCATATTTCACCAAAAAACAAGATTGCCAGCTTTCACCAAGGGCGATAATGTTAATATCAGCTTCATTCGGGAAATTTCTGCCATTTTTTGCCTGCTCCCAACTATCTTTAAGTTGCTCAGTGATGCGTTGCCTAACACCGTGATTGCCTAATATTTTTGTTGCTGATTTTTCTGTTATTAGCGTCACATTAACTTCCAATTAATGTAAAATTATAACTGCAATTCGTTAAGTAACATATAATAACATTATTATTTAAGATGATTTTTAATAATTTCACATTATTGTCACTCGCATTATTTGAAAAATGAGGTTATTATATTTGTTGATAGAGAAAAAAATGAATATAATTATTCAACCGACTGCGCCACAAAATGAACTGTTGAAAAATGAGCAAGGTTTATCA
Organism: Alphaproteobacteria bacterium; assembly: GCA_043765375.1. GTDB lineage: Bacteria > Pseudomonadota > Alphaproteobacteria > Rickettsiales > UBA998 > JAYUJH01. The sequence continues at coordinate 8,212 of JAYUJH010000044.1, read as the reverse complement.
AAATCGGCTAGCAAAGTTACTTTGCCTAATCAAGCGGATATTAATATGCTCGCTGCACTTTATGAAGAGTTGAATAATCCAGCTAGAGATGTTTTGCAAAATAATATAATGCGAAGTGAAGTAGATAAGAATATTCCACAAAATAATATAATTCTACGCAATCTCAAAAACACATCAATAGCGCAGGATTTTACCCAAGATTTTCCACGTGAAATAACTAATATTTCAAACAATACGGCTGCACAAAATGAGCTGACGCAACCAATATTAGCGCAATCAACTCCAATTCAACCAGCCCCCACCTCCGAAAAAAAACCGTTAGGGCGAGATTCATCACTGCTATTTGTTATTGATAATCGAATTATTCCAGAGCAAGTTGGGTTTCGTGACAAAGTGAATGCTAATATTTGGTTGCACCCGCGTGACATTGCCGACCCAGCCCGTGAACAAAATCTGCGGGCAAAACTTGAGCCACTCACTTCAATGCCATACCCTTCATATCATGACGGAGATGTGCGCAAACCTTTCACTGCCGCCATTCGCAGGATATTACAAAAAGATCCAACCCTGAATGATGATCAACCGAAAAATCCGTTTGCTCCTACAATTTCAACTAGCTCGTTCAATGCCCCACTCGCACATATTGTTAATGGGCAGCCATTTCCCGAGTTGCTAACCGAGGCGGAGCAAGGCGTTTATCGTGATGCAAATGCTATTTTTTTGCTGCTAGAATATAAGTTGGCAAGCAAAAATAAAGCTGATGAAAATGTAGGTGGCTACCCCGATTTGCTGCAAGATACGATGGAAAAATTAGCAAATAGGGGGATTACTCAACCAAGCATTGACCAGCTAATCCATGAATTGCATGATGCACTCGGGGTGACCACAACGCAATTTGTGCGCACCGCCGCCGATGGTGGGGTGCTAGGAGTGGCGGAATTGCTGAAAATTGATCCCAATCTCGTCAATGAAGTAGTTGCTTTGATGGATTATTCCAAAAATCAGAGTTTTCCGTTAAATGATGTGCTAAATTGGGAATATGGGCGAAAAATTACTGCCCCCAATTCTGATATTGCGCATATAATTGATGCTGGGCAGCAGGAGCGAATCACACAAATGATCGCTGCTTATAAAACAAAATTAGAGGATTTGGGAGCAGTCCCGAGCCAAATAAATAGTGAAATGTTGCTTGCTTCAGCGACTGACCTCGCCCCGCCACTATTGCGAGAATTGTTTTTTCAAATTGGCGGGCAGTTTGTTATGACGCAAGAGCAGGATTTATATAATGTAATCAACCAACCAGCAACTGGTTTTAACCTTAGTTATCAATCAAAAAATGATGTAAATCAATCTCTTAACCAGATATTTATCTCAGGTGATTTAGGGCTGCCCCGCACCAACAGAACGATTGTGCATGAAATGCACCATATGCTATTTCCAGAAAATATTTCGCCTAATGAAGCAATTTATGCTGATAATTTGTTAAATCGTGATGAAGTGCGCTTAAACATTTTCAAAGAGCTTGCTAAAAAATATTCAATAGCGCAAGTTGCTGGCGATGTTGCGGCGCAACAAGAGGTGCTAAACGCATTTGATTCCCCGCAATATGCCATTAATGGGGTGCGATTTAGCGAAATGTTAGATGGCGTTCCTATTCCCGTTTTTTTGGGGGCGGTCAATGAGGCGTTTCAATATTTGCAAATTGAATCCCCATCTTATAACCGCATTGGGGCTTATCAAGATTCTGACGCACGATGGCGTGAAATTCCTGCCCGATTTGCAGAAATAAAGTTTGTAGAATATGTAGATAGACCGCAAATTATTGATTTCATTGTGCCAAATATTACAAAAATGTATGATGAAATATATATGCCACATTTGCAGCGTCGGTTGGATTATATTTACGCCAATCAACCGAGCAAAGCTGATGCGGTGATTAATGCTAATATCGCTAATCTTGAAAATAATTTCAATTTACCTGATGCAACCAAACTAGATATTGCGCCATGGAATGAAAAAATTGATGAAAATATAACAGTTTTGCACCCCGCTGGTGATGTGAGGCCTGTGAGTTTTGTGGGGCTTGGCACAACTCACCCTTCCGTGCAGAATTATCAAGCGGGAGATGAGCCAATGCAACAAATTAATCCACAAAATGCTACAGTGCAACCAATGGCTGAAAAAATGATTGCTACGATGCGCAGCTAACGCATAATAATCACGTCTTTAGTTGCATCACTTGCGAGCATTTTTTTTGCTAAAGCCGTGGTTTCATTCGCATTTTTTTCGGAATTAATTGCCACGCCAGCAAAACGCAAATGATATGAAATGCGATTTTGCACCAATAAAGGGTCACGCTGCAACGCTGTGCGCAAACGATTAATAGCTAAGTTAGCTGATTCCATATTCACATCAGCTAGCAAAATGGCAACTTCGCCCTTATCAATCACGCCGACAATATCGTCCTTGCGCACATTGCGGCGAATTGCTTGAGCAATGACATTTTGCAACTCTAAGTTGCTCGGAGTGATTTTCACATGCACAAAAGCCATCTCAATATCGGAGTAATTTCGTGCCAACTCTACAAATTGCAATATTGAACTAGCATCAGGCAGACCACTCATTGCATCTATCACCTCATGCCCCGCCATATTTTGCTGCAAGGCGTTCAACAATTCATATTTTTGTTGTTTGCCATTTGATTGCAATAAAATAATGCGAAAAACATCATTTTTTCCTTGCGGTAATTCACGCACCATATGAAATGTGAATGCTTCATCGCACCCATAAAAGTTAAGTTGCTGCATATGGTGCATTATTTCAAGCAAATCTTTTTGCGTGGAATCATATTGCAATTCTTCGGTGATATATTGTTGATGTTTTTTAGCTAAAAGTTGCAAAAAATCAACATCATCTGCGCCACCATCATCAAGAGCAATTATCTTCAATAATTCCTTATCAGCCGCAATTAACCGCAATTGCTTTGCTGCATTATTTTGTAGCACCAACATTGCTGCTTCATTATTGCGTGTATTTAATACTAACATTGCTATATTATATCAGCAAAATGGTAAATTATTTGTCAATAATTATAGCGCATTCAAAGTAAGTTCATACATTACGGATATGATTTTATTTTGAAAGTTACGCTATAACTGTATGTTGTATAGTCTTTTTTCTAAAAATAATCATACTAAAATCATCGCATAAAAAAACTGATGCTTTAATTAAAAAGCATCAGTTTTCCTTAAACAACGAATTATTCGCCTAGCAATTAAGCAAAATCATTATACAATAACAAAATCACCATTATCTAGGTCAGCAACATCAAGACCAGCAAGGGTCAAGCTGTTTGAACCACCAAAGTCAATAACGACGTCAGCACCATTTTGTGAAATTGCATTATCAAACAAATCATCAATAGTGAATATTCCTGAACCATTAATGTTGCTTGCAAGTCTGATTGTATCAGAACCAGCTTGGAAATCACCAAGGATATCATCACCAGAATTATTACCAAATACAAACAAATCACCAGCAGAACCACCAGTGATATAATCGTCACCAGCACCAGCATCAATAGCGTCTACGCCTGAATCACCTTCAATCGTATCATTTCCTGCGCCTGCATAAATAACATCATTACCTGAGTTACCAACAACAGAATCGTCACCAGCACCAGCATAAAGAACATCATTACCTTTACCACCAGAAATAATGTCATTGCCTTCGTTTCCGAACACTCTGTCATTATCGTCGCCAGCTATGATTGTATCATCGCCTTTGCCACCTGATATTGTATCAGCACCGCTATCACCGAAAATGCTATCATCGCCATTGCCACCAAATACGATGTCATTTCCAGTTTCAGCAACGATATAATCATCGCCATTATCACCGTAAATTGAATCGTTTCCAGCACCACCATAGATGGTATCATCGCCTGTTCCAGCGTAAACTATGTCATTTCCAGTATTACCGTAAATCTCGTCGTCACCAGCTCCACCATTTATAACGTCATTACCTGAACCGCCATAAAGTGTGTCGTCACCAGTTCCACCGAAAATAAGGTCATTACCGCTCCAACCAATTAATACGTCATCGCCTTGGTCACCGTAAATCTTATCATCATCTCCGCCACCATTAACAACATCATCGCCTTTGCCAGCGTGAATTGTGTCATTGCCTTGCGCAGAATAAACTGTATCATCGCCATCTTTCGCTTTGATATAGTTTTTGCCATCACTTCCAGCAATAATATTATCGCAATCGTTAGCAACGACATTTGCATCAACACCGTTTTGCAGAATTACGTTATCAACACTGCAATCAGCAGGAAGCACAACGTTTGTATCTGTTATGATTGTATTATTATCATCTAATTCAACTGAAGCACCGATATACGATACTGCTTGATCAATTTCTGCTTGTGACAAGTCGCTAAACTCTTCAAAAGCTGCTCCTACAACTGTAGACATATTTACCTCACATTATTAAAAGTTACATTATTTATACTAAGAGATTTATAGATACACATTATTGCACCGCAATGCAAGTGTTAATTTTAACTTTTATACATTTTTAATTAACTAATCAATTCTTGCCATTTTATACAATTTAGGGTTTATTAGTAGATATGAATGATAAAAATCCAATAATTTATGTTGCACGCATCAATGAAAATGCGGTGTTCGCTATAGCTAGAACTGAATATTTGCCTATTGGTAAGGAGAATATCCTGCTTGATGGGCTGGAAATGCACAAGCCATATTTGGTGGCAAAATTGCAATCAGCTGCGCAAGCAATGCTTGGTATAATATTGCATTTGCCCGAAAATAACTTAATTAATGCGGTTGAAAAAGTAGTATTCGTTAATAACTTAGATAAGTATGTTTTTACTTTTGCGGGTGAAATTGATGAAAATATCACCCAATTAGAGCGGGTTGTCAAGCTGCTATCCCCCAGTGATGTTGCAAAAATACTATACCTACTGTTACAATTTAGCAACTCTCGCCCGAGCTTAATGCTCTCACAGCAATATTGGTTAATATGCAATCAAGTTCGTCAATCGTTAAAATCAAGTGAGTTGCAGGCGAAAAATAGTATATGGTTGCAACCTAATTTGCTATTTATTCCCGCCAAACTGCCTGATAGCATTAATTGGTTGCGAGCAAAAATTATGTTATGTTCAATAAATGGCGTTCGTTTCAATGATTTTACCCCCGTATTCGCTCCCAAAGACACATCATCAAATGATAAAAATGAGGTGATTGGCTTATTGGTGCAATTTTCCAATGCAGCAAGAGCAATGCGCCATGATGAAAGCATGACATTATTATTGCGCGACCAAGCAATCGCCATCGCCCCTCCTCCGCCTGCGATTAAAGATTTGAGTGAAAGCAAAATTAATGGCTTTATCACATATTTGAAAAAGCAAAATGAAGCGGAAATGTTCAAGTTAAGAGGCGGGTTAAGCCGAGCTATCTTAAGTTTGGGGATTTCAAATGATACATCTTCAAATAGCGAGTTATCCAATAACACTCAAGCATCAGAAATCATCAAGGCGTTGCAATTATATTTGCCAAGTGTGCATTCTTCTGTTTCAGATTTCGCCAAACCGTTTGGCTTGAATATTGAAGTAGTCGCCCCGATTAATGGGGCATCAAAGGGCGAGCTATTAAAAGGTGGGCCATTAAAAGGGGGATTATTAATTGCTGGTTGGATATTTGACCCATTAGAATTGCTGGAACATATCAGCATCACCGATGATTGCGGTAATTATTATGGCAAAAAATATTTTAATGGTAAGCAAGTATCGTTGATACGTTTTGCCCGAGCAGATATTGAAAAACTTTATGCTGATTCACCATTTACATCAGAAAATAACAATCAATTTAATAATCACGCCCATCAATATGGTTTTATGTTATGGCTAGAAAATACTAGTGAAAACATAGCTAAAAATATATCAAATAATATTTCACCATGTGCAATTCGTGCGGAATTGCAACTAAAATCTGGGTTAAGTTACGCCATCACCACTGCCACCAAACAACCAAATATCTGGGAAATGCGCCAAGATGTGCTAAAAAATATTGGCGCACAATTCGTTAATAACAATATGAGCAGTAATTCAACCAACATACAATTTTTGGCTGAAAAACTAACCATCATTCAACAAAATATTGCCGATATAATCAATTCTAAGCCCCCTGAAATTATTCGTTATAATCACACGGCTAAATCCCCAAAAAACTCAACCATAAAAAACTATAATTTCTCAATTATAATTCCGCTTTACAAACGCCTAGAGTTTATGCAAGCGCAAATTGCCACATTTGCAGCTGATGATGATATGAAAAAAGCAGAAATTATATATGTGTTGGATTCCCCAAATCAAGCGGAGTTTGTGCAGAAAAAATTGCAGCAATTCACAAAATTATATAATATCGCAATCACATTATTAATCATGCCTGAAAATGGAGGCTATGCACTGGCAAGCAATGCTGGGGCAAAAATTGCCAAGGGCGAGTGGCTGGTGATGATGAACTCTGATATTTTACCGCAAAATCCACAATATTCACCACAAAGTTCAAAAACCAAAAATTGGGCGCAAATCATGAGTGATTTTTTGTTGGAGAACCCAAAAATTGGCGTGGTTGCACCCAAATTGCTCTATGAAGATGGTTCAATTCAACATGCGGGAATGTTTTTTAGCTTTGATTCCAAACAACAATTTTATGAAAATAAACATTATTATAAAGGCTTTCCCTCATTTTATCCACCCGCAAATAAATCACGTTGCACCCCCGCAGTCAGTGCCGCTTGCATCATGATTAACCGCAAATTATTTGCAAAAGTTGGAATGTTTTGTGATGGATTCGTGGTGGGTGACTATGAAGATTCCGATTTATGCTTAAAATTATTACAACTAGGCTATCATAGTTTTTATTTGGCGGAAGTGGAAATGTTGCATTTTGAACGCCAATCCATGAATGATCACGCCATGAATGAGAATAAAAGCTCTGGTCTAGCTCGCTATCATATTAATGCGCACTTGCATCACGTTAAATGGGGGCGAGATATTGCGGAGTTGATGAAAGGATATTAAAACTTGGTGCGCCCTACAAAACCTAAATTGAGTTATACCAAGCATTATTAAACCTCACTAATCATTCTAAAAACGTTGACTTGCCTCATTTTATATATTAATAAGCATTATTAAGCAAAACTAAAAGAAACTATCTTTTAGTGGTATAATAGGGGGTATAAGGTGGCTTTGACTGATAGGCAAATTAAAGCAGCGCAACCAACAGATAAACAATATAAATTATATGATTCGGAAGGATTACTTTTGCTTGTTCACCCAAATGGTAGCAAATATTGGCGATTAAAATATCGCTATGACGGAAAAGAAAAAATGCTCGCACTTGGTATTTATCCAAAAATCACTTTATCCGAAGCACGAAAGAAAAAGAATGAAGCAAAATTATTGCTTGAAAAAGGTATAAATCCATTTAACGCGAAAGTTAGTAATAATGAAATCAGCAATGAATATTTTGTAAATTATTTTGAGCAATGGCTGGAAACCAAAAAAAACTCGGTTAGCCTCGCTTATGTCCGCCGCACACGCCAAAGATTTAACAAAAGTGTATTTCCTGTGATTGGCAATATGTCAGTCAAAACTATCACTTCAAAAGATATCCTTGCTATTGCGAAAAATTGCGAGCAACGTGGAGCATTATATACAGGCAAAAGTGTTATTAGCATCATCAGCCAGATATATCGCTGGATGATTATTCACGGGGTTGTTGAACATGATCCAGCCAATCGTATGGCGGAGGCGGTGCAATCATACAAACCAAAAAACAATCCATATTTGTTAGAAAAGGAATTGCCAGAGTTTTTGCATAAGTTGCATAATTATCAAGGCTATATTGTTGCTAAAATCGCTGCTAAGTTTTTATTGCTAACTATGGTGCGCACCAGTGAAATGCGCTTTGCTACGTGGAATGAGTTTGATTTTGTTAAAGCCGAGTGGCGGATTCCAGATGTGCGTATGAAAATGGAGCGACCGCATATTGTGCCACTTAGCACGCAAGTGATTGAATTATTGGAGCAGTTAAAGCCATTTTCTGGTGGGCTTGGTTATGTATTCCCTTCCAGCACAGGGCAGAACAAACCATTCTCAGATCGGAAGAGCGTCGTGTAG
>JAYUJH010000043.1:0-4147 GCA_043765375.1 Alphaproteobacteria bacterium | reverse complement strand
GATACTCCAAATCTATCAAAATGCTCAGGCTTTCCGTATATCTATGGATAAAAAAAGACTTCGCCATAAATAATATATATCTTTAATTGTCAATGCCTCTGAGGCTAGGCATGGCGATTTGCTACAAGAAGTTATACAAGCACAAAATGATGTTATTATTGCCAATCAAAATAATCAAAATGGAGTTATTAGTTCCCAAAATGAAGCTATCTTGGAAAATCCAAGGGCGCTTTTAGCAAGAGCTTATGAGAAATCTCCTGTGGTAGAGCCAGATAGAGATTTAATCGCTGCAAAAAGTATGGCTGTAGAACGTGCTGGACAAAATGCTGGAGTTAGAATATAAACCACGATATTAATAATTAATGTTGTAATATGAGTTGGAATAGTTTCGGTAGGGTATTTAGGTTCACCACTTGGGGGGAAAGTCACGGCTTGGCGATAGGTTGCGTGGTTGATGGCGTGCCTTCAAATATCTCGTTATGCGAGGCGGATATCCAAGTTTATTTGGATAAACGCAAACCAGCGCAATCCAAGTTCACCACTCAACGCAAAGAAGATGATATTGTGCAGATTTTGTCTGGCACATTTGAGGGGCGCACCACGGGAACGCCAATTAGCTTGATAATTCACAATACTGACCATCGGTCGCATGATTATGGTGATATTGCCCAATCATTCCGCCCGTCACATGCGGATTTTACCTATCAAGCGAAATATGGGATACGAGATTATCGGGGGGGAGGAAGATCTTCCGCCCGTGAAACCGCAATGCGAGTGGCTGCTGGAGCAATTGCCCGCAAAATAATTGCGCAGGCGGGAATGAGTGTGCGGGGTGCAATGGTGCAAATGGGTGAACATGGGATTGACCGTAACAATTGGGATTGGGAGCAAGTGAAGCAAAATCCTTTTTGGTGTGCTGATGCAAATGCTGCAACAATATGGGAGCAATATTTGTTGGATATCCGCAAAAATGGCTCTTCCGTTGGGGCGGTGATTGAAGTGCAAGCGGACGGCGTGCCAGCGGGCTTGGGTGCGCCAATTTATGGTAAATTAGATGCTGATATTGCCAGTGCCATGATGAGCATTAATGCGGTGAAAGCCGTTGAAATTGGTGATGGATTTGCGAGTGCAACCCTGCGGGGCGAGCAAAATGCTGATGCAATATCCGCCAATGAAGGCGTTGCACAATTTGCAAGCAATCATGCGGGGGGAATCTTGGGGGGTATATCATCGGGGCAGCAAATCATCACTCGGTTTGCTGTGAAGCCAACTAGTTCAATTTTGCATGAGATTCCCTCAATCAATGTTGCGGGCGAAAATGTGATGGTGCAAACCAAAGGAAGGCATGATCCATGTGTTGGTATTCGGGCAGTTCCAGTGGGTGAAGCGATGCTTGCTTGCGTGCTTGCTGACCATTATTTGCTTGCCAAAGCGCATAATTATCATCATATAGGTGAGCATGAGAAGAGTTATTAGATTTATATTGCGTCCAATTTGGCATCGCCGCCATGTGATTTTAAGCAACATTAAAGCATTATTTGATTGGTTGATTGTCACGTTGGATAAAATACCATTGCCGCAAAAAATGAAAATATTGATTAAGGATTTGACCTTTTTATCATTATTGCATTTGGTGGTGCATACTAATCGCTTTCAAAAATGGCGTATTAATAATGGTGGGGGGACGGCGCAATTACAATATATATTGACGCAAAGTGCTGATGATGAAGCCGAATATGTGCCGCATATTCCTGCTCCCACAACGCAACAATGGGCAAAGTTGCGTGATGAAATGCTCCAAAATAATACTCCTAAAATTGATGCTCCCACTCAAATTGATGCTCCCAATCAAATTGATGTAATTGTGCCAGTTTATAGTGGTTATGAACAAAGTTTGAATGCGATTTATTGCGCACTTGCTACTCGTTCGCATAATCGCACATCATATAATGTGATCGTGATTGATGATGCAAGCCCTGATAAAGCACTTTCAAAAGCATTGCTTAATTTAAGCAAAGATGGATTGTTTGAATTACATGTGAATGCGCAAAATTTGGGGTTTGTTGCAACGGTTAATAAGGGTATGAGCCTGAACCCAAGCAATGACGTGATTTTGCTAAATGCGGATACGGAAGTTTATAATAATTGGTTGGACAAGATGGTAAATGCAGCAAGAGCTGATGCTAGCATTTCAACTGTTACTCCGCTTTCAAATAATGCAGAAATATGCAGCTATCCGTATTTTGTGCAAAATAACCAGCGAGAATTGGAAGTTAGCTATGCTCAGTTAGATGAAATTGCCGCAAATGTTAATGCGGGCGTGGTGGTTGATGTGCCAACGGGAGTTGGGTTTTGTATGTATATTTCGCGTGCCTCACTCAACGATGTTGGCTTGTTTGATGTTGAGCATTTTGGGCAGGGTTACGGCGAAGAAAACGATTTTTGTATGCGTGCATTTGAGAAGGGTTGGCGCAATGTTGCTTTATGTGACACATTCGTGCGCCACATTGGGGGAACTTCATTTGGTAAATCCAAGCAAAAACGTTGCCGCAAAGCCTATGAAGTTTTGGTTGGATTGCACCCTAGTTACCCAACTTTGGTGCGTGATTTTATCGCCCAAGATGAAATACGCAATCATCGCCGAGCCATTGATGTGGTCAGGTTGAATATGGTTAATTCTGGGGCTAATTCTGGGGCTAATAGCGGGGCTAATTCTGGAATGATTGGGGCTGCTGAGCAAAGCAATATAACCAATAATAACAAAACCATATTAATGATAAACCATCAAATGGGCGGTGGGACGGAACGCCATGTGCGTGAGTTATGCACAAAACTTGCCAATGAAAATATAGGTTATGTAGTGCTTGAGCCTTGTTATTTAGGCGATAGTATGGTCAGTTTGAAGCATTATCAAGCAACCAGAACCGCAAATCTAGTATTTTCCATGGAAAATGATAGGGAAGCATTGATTGATTGCTTGCGTCAATTAAATGTGTTTCATATTCATTTGCATCACTTGGTTAATTTTCCCACTCGTATGGTTAATTTGTTGCGTTTTATTAGCAAGCAATTATCAGTGCGATATGACGTAACTTTGCATGATTATTATAGCATTTGCCCCCGCATTAATTTGATTGATTATGAAAATAAATATTGCGGTGAACCAGAAGTTAGCGAGTGCGAGAAATGTATCCACCGTAATCATTCACACGCAGCGGGCGCAACCGTTTGGCAATGGCGGGATAATTTTGAGCAATTGCTGATGGAGGCAAGGCAGAGTTTTGCGCCAAATGTTGATGTGGCTAGGCGCATAAATCGTTATTATCACAACTTGAATATCACGGTTCGCCCCCATTTTGAGCGGTTTGATAATGATGTGAAAATAGTGAGAAATAACAAGCCAAATGCACGCCTGAAAATTGCAATTATTGGGGCGATTAGTGGATTTAAGGGTTCAAAGATACTCCATGATTTGGTTGATGATGCAAATAAGCGTGAGTTGAATATTGAATATGTGTTAATCGGATATTCGGATCGCACGGATTTGCATGAAGGGCTGGAGCGTTTTCATGTCACTGGTAAATATGAGGAAAGCGCAGTTGGTGCGTTAATTAATGCAAATCAACCTGATTTGGTTTTCATTCCAACGCCATTGCCAGAAACATATTGTTATACGCTTTCAATCGCTTGGCGGTTTGGAGTGATGCCCGTGGTGTTTGATATTGGAGCGCAAGCAGAGCGCATCAAATCAGTTGGTGCTGGTGCGGGTTATGTTGTGCCGTTGCAATTGGCGAGTGATGCAAGCAAATTGAATGATTGGTTCTTGCATAATATGGTGGTTGGTGAGATTAATACGCCAATAATTCCACCAAATGTGGAATATGTAAGCCTAATGAATGATTATTATCAGTTGGGTGATGATGCAATATTGGTTGATGTGACGGAAATGAACGAGTTAAAAACCGCTTAACATTAAGTTTAGGTTGTTTTGTGATTTATAGCAAGCAACAGTAGAAATTAGAACCTGTATTAGCAGTTTTTGAAAACCGCCGAAACGTTTGTATTTTTGAGAACCGCAGCGCAGTGTATATAGAAATACATGAGCAGCGGAAGCGCAGAAAATCAAATGTTGCAGGCATTTTGAAAA
>JAYUJH010000042.1:0-13387 GCA_043765375.1 Alphaproteobacteria bacterium | reverse complement strand
GATACTCCAAATCTATCAAAATGCTCAGGCTTTCCGTATATCTATGGATAAAAAAAGACTTCGCCATAAATAATATATATCTTTAATTGTCAATGCCTAAAAATCATTGAAATTAAAAAATCATTGACATTACATTACATCAATAATAAGTTTCTTTGCATGGAACAAATTAAAAATGATAAAATATATGGTAAATCAAGGCTGGTGAGCCGTCATGTAACGGAAGGGCCTGAGCGTGCGCCACATCGCTCTTATTTGTATGCAATGGGGTTGAGTGAAACATTAGTGCATCAGCCTTTAATCGCCGTTGCAACCACATGGAACGAAGCTGCACCTTGCAATATTTCGCTCGGACGGCAAGCGCAAGCTGTGAAAAAAGGGGTGGCAAGCGCAGGTGGAACCCCTCGGGAGTTCACCACCATCACCGTGACAGATGGCATTGCGATGGGTCATGCTGGTATGAAAGCATCGCTGGTATCTAGAGAGGTGATTGCGGATTCGGTGGAACTCACCATGCGTGGGCATTGTTATGACGCAATCGTTGGCATTGCTGGTTGTGATAAATCGCTCCCCGCATTAATGATGGCGATGGTGCGCCTCAATGTGCCAAGCGTATTTATATATGGTGGGTCAATTTTGCCTGGAAAATATAATGGTAAAGATGTAACCGTGCAAGATGTGTTTGAAGCAGTTGGCAAACATTCGGCTGGATTAATGAGTGATGAAGAATTGCAAGCACTAGAATATGTCGCCTGCCCAAGTGCTGGGTCATGCGGGGGGCAGTTCACCGCCAACACAATGGCTTGCGTTTCAGAGGCTCTGGGGCTGGCTGTGCCTCATTCAGCGGCGGCTCCTGCGCCGTATGAATCCCGTGATATATTATGTTTTGAATCGGGGCGAGTGGTAATGGATTTGTTACGCAATAAAATCCGCCCCCGTGATATTGTTACCCGCAAATCGTTGGAAAATGCAGCGGCAGTGGTGGCAGCAACAGGCGGTTCAACCAATGCAGCATTGCATCTGCCTGCTATAGCACATGAGGCGGGAATTGAGTTTAATATTCATGATGTTGGTGAAATATTCAAGCGCACGCCTTATATTGCGGATTTGAAACCAGCGGGTAAATATGTCGCCAAGGATATGTATGAAGCGGGTGGCGTGCAAGCGGTGATGAAAACATTATTTGAGGGCGGATTTTTGCATGGCGATTGCTTAACGGTAACGGGCAAAACTATTGCAGAAAACTTGCAAAACGTGCGGTTTAATGATGCGCAAGATGTGATTAAGCGGGTGAATAATCCACTTACTCCAACAGGTGGAGTGGTAACTTTGCGTGGTAATTTAGCAACGCAAGGAGCGATCGTGAAAGTGGCTGGTATGAAGCAATTGCAATTCACAGGGGCGGCTCGGGTGTTTGATTGCGAAGAAGACGCATTCGCAGCAGTTGAACGTCGTGATTATGCGTCAGGTGATGTAATCGTAATTCGTTACGAAGGCCCCAAGGGAGGGCCTGGAATGCGGGAAATGCTCTCCACCACCGCAGCACTTTATGGGCAAGGAACGGGGGACACAGTCGCGCTAATCACGGACGGACGTTTCTCAGGGGCAACTCGGGGTATGTGCATTGGTCACGTAGGGCCAGAAGCAGCCGTTGGTGGAGTGATTGCATTGCTGAAAAATGGTGATATTATTGAGATTGATGCAGAATTGGGGACGTTAAATGTGCGCTTGAGTAATGCTGAAATTGAGGCACGGCGCAAGGCTTGGCAACCACGCAAAACTGATTATGAATCAGGCGCAATTTGGAAATATGCGCAAACAGTTGGCACTGCCGAAAATGGTGCAGTAACTCACGGCGGAGCAGCAACAGAAAAACATATTTATGCAGATTTGTAAGATTGTTCCAAGTTATTTATATTATCTCTTATCCTTTGCCTCTGGAGGAGGTTTGAACTGCTGTGCTTTGAGCATTAATAGTAGAAACGTTTGGTGAAACGATTGGACTTTCATCCAAATTAGCCATTCTTTGCATGAAATCTTCGTTAGCATTAGCAAATTTTGCAAAGTCACGATTTGTTTGAGAATCTATTTTTATACTTGCTACGTCGCTTATGGCTTCTTTAACTTCTCTAGGTAATTTTGCAATTATTTCTGGGTATTCTTTTTCCGTTTTTTCCAATATTTGAAATATTTTATAAGAAAGTTTTGTATCAGCAATTAATTCACATAAATCACCTGTAATTATTTCTAGCTTGTTAAAAGGTTTAGGCGTAGTTCCTTTATATCTGTCGTCATATCGGTTTGTTTGTAATGTTGAAATCAGATTATATTCATCTTTCGGATCAGCAATTGCAACTATTTCTAACATTTTTCTAAAATCATCTTTATTATATTCATTTTCATCATACTCAAAAGCCATCTCTTTATCCCCTGTAATTTAATTAAATTAATTTTACTATACATATTATATTGACAAAACATGACATTTTAATGAATATACATAAATATAATGAATAAATATAAAAAAATTGGAGTAATTGCAGATAGCACCAGCAACGCAAGGGAGGGGCTTAAGCAATTATTGCACGCCAATCCCAGCATCATCAATTTGGTGGAAAATAATGCCCATGTTGATGTGATAATTGTGCTTGGGGGTGATGGGTTTATGTTGCAAACCATGCACCGCTATATTGATTTAGGCACACCGCTTTATGGTATGAATTGCGGGACTATAGGGTTTTTGCTGAATAATTTTGTCTGTGATACGTTGGATTATCGCCTGCAACAAGCAAGGGAGGTGAAACTTTTTCCGCTTTCAATGTTTGCCCGAACGGTGGGAGGTAAAGAAATTGAGGCACTCGCTTTCAATGAGGTTTCGCTGTTTCGTGAAAGTAGGCAGGCAGCAAAAATCCGTGTGACGATAGACCATGTGGTGCGTATTAAAGAATTGATTGGTGACGGAATATTGGTTGCAACTCCAGCTGGCAGCACGGCTTATAATTTGTCGGCGGGTGGAGCAATTTTGCCACTTTGCGCTAATATATTAGCACTAACGCCGATTGCACCATTTCGCCCCCGTGGTTGGCGAGGAGCATTATTGGAGCGCAATGCAAGCATTATGTTTGATATTTTGAACCCGCAAAAACGCCCCGTGAGTGCGGTTGCGGATTTTACGGAGTTGCGTGATGTGAAAACGGTTTTTGTCAGTGAGCAAAGCAAAATCTCATTGAAATTGCTATTTGACCCCGAGCATAATTTGGAAGAACGCATCAGACGTGAACAATTTTTGGATTGAAAATGCTTGATAATTTTTCATTTTGTTAATATATACATTGTCGTGGTTGCGTGAATGTGATACATGATAATGTTATAAAAATATTCAACTAAATTATAGCAGATATTACATGAAAAACAATCCATCTATTTTAATAGCTCCATGGCAGCCCGCCATTAGCATTGGCGAAAAAGTGGGGATATATCAGTCCATACCATATTATTCTCCTGAATATCAGATATGGAATCAGATTTTGAGCGAATTAGATAATCTCATTGACGTTGATTTTTATTATACTAATAATTATTATAATGCATCTATTTCAATAAATGAAATATTTCAAAGTGGAACTGATGTTTTGGGAGATGCTGATTATATTGATGGAAACCCCTATAATGGCTATTTTGATATTGCTATAAATGTAGCGGCATTATATGAGGATTCAATTCAAAATAACATTAATTATTATGAATATTATAAAGAAACGGCAACTCATGAATTAGGTCATACTCTTGGGCTTAAACACCCATTTGATAATTTTGGTTACCTACCTGCTGATAAAAATATTTCTTCCACAGAAACTATTATGGCTTATGGGTATCCCGCCAATTTTACAACATTGGACTTAGCCGCCCTTATTGAAGTAAATGGTATTGAGGACGATTGGAAAAATAATGAAACTCCAGTATATAGATTTTATAATAATCAAAGCGGAGGTCATTTTTTTACAGCCAGCACACAAGAAGCGGAATATGTAGCGACAAAATTATTTGATAATTTTAGTTACGAAGGAACAGCTTTTTATGCAGGCGGAGTTAATGCAGTCAATAGCGCAGAAATATACAGATTTTATAATACTAAAGCTGGTGGACATTTTTTTACGGCAAGCGTTGCTGAGAGAGATTATGTTGCTAAAAATATGTCATCTAATTATATTTATGAAGGAGTTGCTTTCAAAGCATCGCCAACTAAAAATGAATATTCTGAAGAAATATATCGGTTTTATAACACTAAAGCTGGAGGGCATTTCTTTACAGCAAGTGAAGGAGAGCGTGACTTTGTTAGCACCAATATGGCCGATAGTTTTATATATGAAGGTATTGCGTTTTACGCATAAATAACTGCCCCGTTAGTGATTTGTTTAATGATTTGTTGCCATCTTCAGGCAGCGAGCAATGGTAACGGGGTTGCGCTGCGTGCGCCAAGTTGTTGAATAATATGCCCTGCTAATTTATGCCCTAATTCGGCGCATTTTTTAGCATCGCAATTTTGTAATATTCCATGCAAAAACCCTGCTGCGAATAAATCACCTGCACCAGTTGCATCAACTGGTTTAATCTCTGCCACGGGTGCAACGCTCAAAATGGCTTGATTATGCACAATAATTGCTGGTTTGTCGCCACGAGTGATTGCAATAAAATCAACTTTGGGGGCTAATCTTTTCGCCACATCTTCAATATTTTCAAGTTGCAATAATGCTTTAGCTTCATGCTCATTGGCGAATAAGACATCAACATGTTCATTAATTAAATGCAAAAACTCCTCACGGTGACGCTCAACACAGAATGTATCTGATGCAGAAAATGCGATTTTAACGCCATGATCACGAGCGATATGTATTGCTTGCAAAATAGCCTCTTTGGCTGGTTCTGCGTCCCACAAATATCCTTCCAAATATAATATTTTTGATTGTTCAATCACTTCTGCTTTCACATCTGCCACGGTGAACTCTGATGAAGCTCCGATAAATGTGTTCATCGTGCGTTCACCATCGGGGGTGACGCAAATTATGCAACAAGCGGTTGGCTTGCCTTTAGTTGCTGGAGTTGGAGCAAAATACACTCCTGCTGCGCAAATATCAGCGGTGAAACTAGCTCCAACTTCGTCATTAGCAACTCTGCCTAAAAAAGCGGTGCGAACATTCAGCGATGCAAGTGCGGCGATGGTGTTAGCGACTGATCCGCCCGAGCATAATTTTGGCGAGATTAACTTGGTGCGTAATTCCAACTCTTGTTGTGCGGAAATCAACTGCATTGAGCCACGCACCATTTGCTGTTGTTGCAAAAAATCCTCATCAACGTAAGCCAAACAATCAACAATAGCGTTACCTATACCAATCACATCATATTTTTTTATCATAAATTATCCTAATATTTTCCTACGTTGCTGTTGAAACTCGTCTTCAGTGAGATGCCCCGCATCTTTGAGTTTGATTAACTTCTCTAACTGCTCTGCTACGTCCACCACTGATGCCCGTTGAATGATTTGTTGTTGAGCTGGTTGCTGCGTTCTTGCGCCTGTGACTTCTTGAAATGAAATGCGCCTAAACTCGTCAATCGCTTCTCTAACAGATTTAATGAATGGGTCAATTGATTTCGCCCATACCATATCCATCTGAATTGGTGCTGCTCCATCCCAAACTCGGATTTTACCAAATAATATCATATAACTGCCGTCAATGGATTGAATACGGTCAAGGGCTAATTGCCATTGCCTCATTCCAAAAAACATACCCTTATCAAGGAAAATCACCCGACGATTGGTGCAAACGGCGAGAATAGTTTTTTTGTTATAATATCCCGAGGTGATACCACGAATTAGCTCGCCCTCAATCATGATGTTGGGCAGATATTTCACCTCTCGCTTAGTATAAAAAATATAGCGATTGGGGAGCAGCTTGATTTGTTCTTTTATCTCTTCATAGCTAGGCATTATTTAATCTCAATATTAAATCAAATTAGATATATATTAAATCACAATAACATTAAAGCACTATAATATTAAAGGATTATAAACATCAACTTATATTTTGCCGTTATTTTACCCTTCCGCAGACTTAGTTATTGTTGCATTTATATTCGTATAATAACAAAAATGGAGGATATTATTTCATGGCAAACACAACACATTTGCAAATTACATTATTGGAACAAGCGCAAGCACAAAAAGAGGTAACGGTCAATATGGCGTTGGCTCAAATTGATGCGTTGCTAAATGCGGGTGCGCTCACCTCCAATAGCAACACTCCACCCGCTAACCCCGTTGCTGGAAATGTGTATATTATTGGCAGCTCACCAACTGGCGCATGGTTGGGAAAGGCTAGGAAAATTGCTTATTTTGAACAAATATGGCGTTTTATTGCACCAACAACAGGTAGCATCATTTGGGCGGAAGATGTGCGTCAGTTGCTGGTTTTTCGTGGTGCAAATTGGGTGGCGATTACAGTTGCGTTGTGATTGATGGTTGCTAGCCATAAAAATAATGCCAAAAATAATCATTTCATTAATTTGAAAAATCAATATAATGATTTGCATGGCTCGTAGCACAAAACCAACCTCTATTGCCCAATCTAAAGCTGGGGCAGCGAAAAAAATCCTCGTAATTGCGCATAACCACCCCGCTTTTTTCCCTGGGGGCGGCGAGATTATGGCATATGACGTATTCAAACAAATGCGCACCACCGCAGGATATAGCGCAATTTTCCTCGCAGCAACGGGATCAATCAGCCGAAAAGCACATAATGGCACGGCTTTTTTGGGTATGGACGGCGTTGATGACGAATATTTGTTTTATAATGATGCGTTTAATTATCTCAATCAATCCAACATGCAATTGGATATTTTGAACAATGAGTTTGCTGATTTTTTGGCAGAAATTAAGCCTGATATTATTCACATGCACCATATATTGCGTTTTGGCGTGGAGGCAATCGCTGTGATGCGCCGCATTTTGCCAAAAGTGAAAATTGCGCTGACTTTGCATGATTTTATTCCTATTTGTCACCGTGATGGGCAGATGCTCAAGAAAAATACTAATGAATTATGTAGCAAATCAAGCCCAAGCAATTGCGCCCAATGTTTCCCTGAGATTTCTCCCCCAATGTTCAAATTGCGGGAAACCTTTATCAAAACCCATTTTGCAATGATAGATGCGTTTATTTCACCAAGTGAGTTTTTAGCTAATCGTTATGTTGATTGGGGGATTGACCCTGACAAAATATATGTGATTGAAAATGGCACAAAAATAAGCTCACCCGCACCTGCCCGCAAGCTGGCTTTTCGTGGAGCGCGCAATCAATTTGCATTTTTTGGGCAAGTTTCACCTTATAAAGGTATTAATATATTATTAGAAGCAGCACGGATTTTGATAAAACGCGGAGTGAATGATTTTCAGATTAATATTAATGGCAATATTGCGATGCAAACAGATGAGTTCAAGCAAAACTTTCATGAACAAGTGCAGCAACATAGTGATTATATCAGTTTTCATGGTAAATATGATGCAAATAATCTGCCCGCATTAATTCAAGAGGCGGATTGGGTGGTGATGCCCTCCATTTGGTGGGAGAATGCCCCGCTGGTGATTGCCGAGGCACGCTATCATGCTCGCCCCGTTATATGCAGCAATATTGGTGGAATGGCGGAGTTTGTGCAACATGAAACAAGCGGGTTACATTTTCAAGTGGGGAGTGCTAGCAGCCTCGCCGATGCAATGCAGCGGGCGATGCAAGATTCAGGATTATGGAGCAATTTAAGTGGCAAAATCACCCCGCCACCAAGCAATTTTGAGTGCGCAAATAATTATTTGCAGCTGTTTGAAAGCCTATGATTTTAGTCATTATATTAAAGGACTATGACTTTAGTCATTATATTGAAGGACTATGAATTATTGCCATTATGAATATTTTTAAGTTGTGCTAATATGAAAGAAAATAATTTTATAATAATTGGTGGGGCAGGGTATGTTGGCTCACATTTGGCACATTATTTGAAAGAGCAAGGCAAAAACCCGATTATCATTGATGATTTATCAACTGGATTTGCAAAGTCCGTTGCTGGGTTGCAGTTTATTGAGGCTGATTATCGCAATCAATCAATCATGCGGGCGGTGATTAAACAGCATAATCCGCAAGCAATTTTTCATATGGCGAGCCGTTCACTAGTGGCGCAATCAGTTCGTGACCCCGCAATTTATTATCATGATAATGTGGCAGGAATGTTGCAATTGCTAGAGGTGATGCGAGATTTTCCTGATGTTTCGTTAATTTTTTCTTCCACGGCAGCGGTGTTTGGCAACCCAGAATATTTACCAATTGATGAAAATCACCCCAAGCACCCAATTAATCCATATGGTAAAAGCAAATTGATGATTGAGCAAATATTAGCTGATTATCACGTTGCATATGGGTTGCGTTATGGCGTGTTGCGCTATTTTAATGCAGCGGGTGCAGCGATTGACGCAAGCAATGGTGAGAGTCATATTCCTGAAACTCATTTGATTGCGTTGATAATGCAAGCAGCATCGGGGCGGTTGGCGCAATTACAGATTTATGGCAATGATTATCCAACACTAGATGGAACAGCTTTGCGTGATTATATCCATGTGGTTGATTTAGCGAATGCGCATTTGCTGTTGGCTGATAAATTGCGACAATCATCGCAACAATCATCAAACTCATGTGCAGAGCCATTAATATATAATTTAGGCAGTGGTTGTGAAGTGAGTGTGTGGCAAGCATTGCAGACGGCTGAAAAAATAACTAGGCAAATAACGGGGCGAAATATTCCATACGCTATGCTACCTCGGCGTGCGGGTGACCCTTATGCACTAATTGCTGATGGCGCAAAAGCGAAAGCTGAACTTGGTTGGGTTCCGATTTTAAGCAATATAGAAACCATTATATCACATGCTTGGAACTGGGAGAAAAAAGTTTGTGGAATATGATTTTATAACATCGGAATTGTTTTGTATTATTGCCTGAGAGTATTTTTTTTGCGATTATTGGTAGATTCACCACTCCATTCTCTATATCTCTGCAATTGTAATTTCGTACGATTATCAAGTAATAATGTATCAATTTTTCCAGCAGCAGGGGACAAATTGTTTCGCACAAAACTCTCTGCTACAATCTCCGCCCCTTCAGCATTTGGAAATATATTATTATTTTGAAACTTGAGCGGGTCGCCCGTTATTGTTTCTAAAATATACGGCATGAATGGAATTGCAAATTGCGTTGCTAGTTTAGCATAAATGCTATTAAAGCTAGACATATATTCATAGCTTCCCATTTGCGGGGTGGATTGCATTCCCACAATCATGGTATATATTCCAGCCCGTTGCAACTCGGTTAGCACAATTGAGAGATTATTATGGATTATGTCAGTATCAGCATTTTTGATTGCATCGTTAATTCCAACACTCAAAATAACCAAATGTGGGCGCACCATGATAACGTCTTTCACTTTGGTAACTGCTGAAGAAGTTGTCATTCCATCTGATGACATTGTTTTGATGGCGGGGGGCATTTGCAACCGCATATAAGCGGTTTTTGCCACAATTTTGCTATTGATGGATAATCCTTGATCTGGCAAACCATAACCATTCATTAATCCATCAGTGAAAAATAATATTTTCACCTTCATAGGATCAATATTTCTACCATTCTCCTGCCAGTATGTATCTTGTATCTTTGGTTTTTGAGGCTTGGTGGTTTGCGCATCAGAGTTTTGCGAAAAACATATTGTTGCAATTAATGTGATAGCAATTAACCTAAATATTTTCATAAACCTAATTTTCATAAACCTAATTTTTTACAGACAAAGTATTCCTGAATTATAATCTCATATCATAATTATAAATCTATTAATAAAGCAATTATTTTTTGCATATTTTCATATTTATATGTTATATTATTTGTTAATGATAGATTTAGTAAAAGATATTATTGAGTCTTTTGTCGGAGTTTGTGAGCAAAGCAACCCGCAGCCAAATGATTTGACATGGTTGGATAACAAAGCATTAATGCGCAAAAATGCAACTTCCGCCCATATAATTGCTACAAATCAACCGCAATCGCTACAAGATGCGTATGTGCTTGATGTGGTGGGTGAAATATCAGACAAAATGCAGATTTCACCTGTGAAAATCATGATTTACGATGCTAAAGATAATAAAGCTAGTGCAATGCACCTGAGCAATAATAGTTTGGGGATTTCCACCGCAAAAATTGAGCAATCAATTCCGCAACATTTATCAGCAACCATTGCGCATGAAATGGGACATCAACAACAAAATGCAAAGTCGCTTGCTGTTTCATGTGGTAGAGCAACGCTGGAAGTTAGCGCAGGAATCGCCGCCGCATTAGCAACATATCCAACTATTAAACAATCTACCAACTCTTATATTGCCGCTGGAATATCCACAATAGTTGCTGTAGTTGCGATTATGGCAAGTTCCGCTGTGACTGAGCCATTATTTTCCGCTTTCAGACGTGAACAAGAGCTTGATGCTGATAAAAATAGTGCTGAGATAAACGGTGCAACTCCCATGATTGAGGTGTTGGAACAGAAAATTATCGCCAAAAATAATGGTCATGTTGGCGAACATATTATCACTGAACATAAGCAAAAAAACTGGTTGCAACAATTAAACGCCAAGCACCCATCGCACGAAGAACGCATTGCAGCGCTAAAGCAAATTGAGCAAAGCCAAACTCAACAAGTTAGAGCTTGATTTTTCTGTGGAATAGCGTTTTTTTTCAGGTGCTGATATGACGAACATGTAAATGTGATTAGTCATACGCTTATGGATACCAACATTTGGCTACTCCTCCCTTCGGGTGCTGGTACGACTAACTCTAGCATTTAGCTCTCGTCACTCCGTCGCAGGACGGAGTCCATGGCAACAAATATAACTTGAATTTATGGATATCAGCATTTGTCTACTCCTCCCTTCGGGTGCTGGCATGACTAACTTTAACATTTCGCCCCAGTCACTCCGTCGCAGGACGGAGTCCATTTAAGCGACACATCTTCAACATTCACCACTTCCGCCCGTTCATAATATTCATAATATAGCACTTAACCAAGTGCATATGTGCATGTGTATGTTTCGCAAATATATGTGATTACATATTTCATACATAATCACATATATTTTTAGACGCACATATTTTGAATGAATATTTTTGAGGGGGTTTCATGTCAGTTATCATTCCAATTATCACCGAATATTTGAGTGAAATTGAGCAATCAATCATCATAGAACCTACAATTAATGGCTTAATCAGCGATGATTTGCAACCAATTTGCACCGATGAAAACATAATCATAACCGACGGAGTATAATTAATCATGAGCAGAAAAAAACCCAAACATTATAAACAAATTATTGGTAACGCCAAAACATTGCAATGTGTTGCACTTGGCGGGCGGATTCCCATCAACATCAACGGAGGCGCAATTGATGGCAACCGAACATGCGTTGAGGCACAAAAATTATATAATGTCGCAGGGCGTGGTGGCAATATTGGTGGCATCTGCCCGATGATGGTTAATTGGCGTTTGGATAGCACAGGCATTTTTGAGGGAGCTAATTCTATTCGTATCGCTGCTTCAATATTAACCCCGTTGATAGGCACTGCCCGCAAATATACGTTCAAAAGCGAGTTAAATCCAATTATTAGCAAAGGCGCAACTATCATCGCTGATTATGGTTTTGATATGGATATTGCAGCGAATACACAATTTTTAATGCGATTTTCTGCGCAAGTTTCAACTGCTGGATATACAATAATTGGTGGTAATTTATCCGCTTCATTGACTTATGATCTAAGCAAATCTCACACTGATAGCATCATACCCATAGATGAAACGGCAAATTGCGGTGGCAGAGTGCATAATAATGTGGCAATAGGTTCTTACGCACCAACCAACGCTGCAAATGCTTTATTTCCTTATACTGCCGCTTGCATTTTGGGTTATAGCGAACGCCCGCAAGTTGCTGTGTTGGTAATAGGCGATAGCAATGCTTATGGCACTGGCGACGCAACTTTTGGTGACGGGCAGGGGGCAGTTGGCTATATTGAACGAGGGTTACGCAGCACCGCATCTGGCGTTACGGCAGGAAGCAATTGGTCACGCTCTGGTGGAACTTTGGGGATATATACCGCAGGGAATGCGCCGCAATTATTTGAATCCATGAAATATCATACGCATTTATTGCAACAATTAAGTGGTAATTCAATCGGGGCTGGCACATCACTTGCCATGATGAAACAACTCACGGTTATTGCATGGGAGGCAGCAAAAACACGCAATTTACGCACCATTCAGTTGTCTTCACTGCCACGCACAACCAATGCTAGCAACATTGCGGTGGCGGTTGGTTGGGAAGTTGGTGGGTTGCGGGATCAATATAATTTATGGGCGCAATCTGTGGTGGGGCAGAAAATAAATGCTAATGGTGATTTATCCGCTAACGGAGTTATTTATCTTGATGCTTACTGGAATTGCAACGATTTATTGCAAAATCCCGCAACAAACTTGTGGCTAAGTGCAACATATACTAGCGATGGCATACATTTATCCGCCATAGGGCATGCACTCGCAGCAACTAGAATTGCAGCACTCGCTGATGGTTTAACTATTTATTGATGGGGAGGTAGTGGTGGTGGGGGGTGATTTTGAGATATAGTAATTCTTATTTTTAATTGCCGATTTTATCGGTTATTAAAAATAAGGATAAAATCACTATGAACATATGAAATATAGTGCTTTTTTCTAATTTTATTCACTTAAAAATAACAATTAAATAAAATTGAGATAAGCACTATATTACGCCATGAACTAGATAAGGTAGAAATACCACAAGATGCAAAAAATATCCAGATTTTAGAGCTTGATGAGATGTTCAGTTATTGCCAAAAAAAACTAACAAAATCTACATATGGCAAGAGTTGCTCGGAACAGAGCCGAAGGGAGGCGCAAGCCAAATCAAGTTGTTGACCTTGAAATAACCAAATCCAGAGAGTTTAGTGATTATTTACCACTCGCTTTTCGGTTGGTAAAAAACTATGATATTATAGCACTTTATTTTTATAATTTTACATATGTAAAATCCATAAAATTATGTAGTGCTATATTATTTATAAGTTATAGTGCTTTAGCTTTTTAATTTTACGTGAAATGTAAAATTAAAAAGCTAAAGCACTATAATATTTCAACCAGCGATTATTATGCGGTTTATGGTAAATATAAAATTGCCAAAAAACATGTGATGAGCAAGAAAGAAACTGCATTAGTTGAATCAAAAAATTCAGCTATAAGGCACTAT
>JAYUJH010000041.1:0-67813 GCA_043765375.1 Alphaproteobacteria bacterium | reverse complement strand
TCACAACGCCAACAATCTCCACATTTAACAACCCATCAGAAAGTTGCAACGCCATTTCAATACTATCCGCTAGGCGATTTCCCAAATCAGATTTCAACACAATACGGTCAACCACCACCTCAATATTATGTTTTTTATTTTTCTCCAAGGCTGGCATTTCATCAAGATTATAAATCTCACCATTACATTTAATCCGAGTAAATCCCCGCTTTTTCATATCCTGCAATTCTTTATTATGCTCACCCTTACGTCCCCGCACAATTGGTGACATCAAATGCAATTTTGTCCCTTCTGGCAGCAAATTAATAGCGTCAACCATTTGGCTAACCGTCATTGCTGAAATTGGCTTGCCTGTTGTCGGTGAATATGGCACACCAATTCTCGCATAAAGCAAACGCAAATAATCGTAAATCTCGGTTACCGTCCCCACCGTGGAGCGTGGATTTTTGGAAGTGGTTTTTTGGTCAATCGCAATCGCAGGAGATAACCCCTCAATGGATTCCACATCTGGCTTATCTTGAATATTCAAAAATTGCCGTGCATAAGCTGAAAGTGACTCCACATATCTGCGTTGCCCCTCCGCATAAAGCGTATCAAACGCAAGCGATGATTTGCCCGAGCCTGAAAGCCCCGTAATCACCACCAATTTTTGCCGAGGAATCTCTATTGAGACATTCTTCAAATTATGTTCTTTTGCGCCCCTAATGGCGATAACTCCGTGTTCATGCTTCATTTTATGCACTATATTCCTTTATAATAATTTAGTTAAACTTTCGGCAATATATCGGTATGATTGATTAATGCTTGTTAGTGAGCGCGCATATTGCCTTGTTGGCATAGTTACATCAACATTTTTATTATATTTATCACAAATATCTTGCGTTAAATATATGACCGGCACGCCTTCTTTCTCAGCTATAGCTCTTAGTTTTGCGGTGAAATCGCAACATTTTTCTATAATATATGGATTTTTTGCAGAAAATATTTCTTGAAA
Source organism: Alphaproteobacteria bacterium (assembly GCA_043765375.1). Lineage (GTDB taxonomy): Bacteria > Pseudomonadota > Alphaproteobacteria > Rickettsiales > UBA998 > JAYUJH01. The sequence goes on along the minus strand of JAYUJH010000041.1, from coordinate 66,819 downwards.
ATCATTTGAGCTAATAGCATATTCATATTTATTAATGTCACTTACAAATCTTTTGACGCTCTTATTAACCTCAGTTATCCAATCTTCAGTTGATTTTGAATAACCTGTATTGTTAACAGCTCCCCCGTTAAATCTTTTTCCCATTTGAATTACTAGACCTAAAAACTTAGAGTTTAGCGATATCCCTTTTTTACCAATAGTCTGTTGATAATCCCTTAGTAAATTATTCCAATTAGTTATAACTTGCGTTAAATTATCAACTGCCTGTAACGAAAAAAAAGTGGGCGATACTGGAACAATAAAATAATCAGAAGTCATCACAGATAATGCGTTGATAATGCTGCTTGCACTTGGTGATGTATCAATCAACACCAAATCATAGTCTTTTGCCTTTTCTCTAATTAATTTCTCAAACTTATATGGAATATTTGTGTTATAATCGTTTTTATTAGTTATAATATTGTAAAACTTAGCTTCAATATTTGAAATCAAAATAGAACCAGATATCAAATCTATTTTTCCATTTTGATTATGCTTAGATTTAACTTGGAATATTTCCTTGCTATTTTCAGAATCATTCAATTTTTCATCAAGCAAATATTCATTTATGTGGTCAACAAATGAAGTATATTGCTCAGTATATTCCCTCCATTTAGCTCCTTCATTCATTGAATATTCAACTGCGGTAGATAATCCATACATCGCCGAAGTTAAGTTCATTTGTGGGTCAGCATCAATCAATAAAACTTTCTTACCCAAATCTGCTAACGCAAAACCGATATTATGCACCAGCGTGGTTTTGCCAACTCCGCCTTTGTGATTGTAAAAAGTTATAATTTTGCCCATATTATCCCCATTATAACTATTTAATTTCCACTAACACTATTTTTATTCCCTTTATAATAACCAAAAATCACCTTATTATATTTACTCTAACAAATCCATAAAAATATCCTAGCTTTATTATATAAATATATTTATATTGTCACTTATGAAACAACTCACCCCAAACGCCATGGAGCAGCTAATCTTTTCGCTGTCACGTCTGCCAAGCCTTGGCTCACGCTCCGCCCGCCGAGTTGCACTTCACTTGTTGCGCAAGCGAGAATCCGCCTTATTGCCATTAATCGCTCAATTACAAAATGTAGCGGATAACATAAAAACTTGCAGCATTTGTCGCAATTTTGACGTATGCGACCCATGCCATATTTGTGAAGATGAACGGCGTGAACATAATGTTTTGTGTGTAGTTGAAGATATTGCTGATTTATGGGCAATGGAGCGTTCAGGGCTTTATCGTGGGGTTTATCATGTATTAGGCGGGGTTCTCTCAGCGATTGATGGCGTTAATCCCGAGCATTTAGGCGTTAATCAGTTGCTTGCCCGTATCAAAACCAACAATGTCACAGAGGTTATTTTGGCGACTAACATCACCACAGATGGGCAAACCACCGCACATTATCTGCATGATACGATTAATGAACTACAATTTGCTAACATTAAAATTACCAAATTAGCGCAAGGAATCCCAATCGGTGGCGAACTGGATTATCTTGATGATGGAACATTAGCCGCCGCCATGAAGGCTCGTTATGCGATTTAATATTTTGAATGTTTTTTACAAACCTATCACGACATATAAGCCACCAATCCTGCCAAACGTCAAGCATTTTATGTTTCAACCGTGCAGTGGGCGGGATAGTTTTTTCAGGATCCTTTCATGCCTTCATCTTCCATTGAAACAGATAACTTATTCGCCACAAATCCCCTTGCGGGAGAGAATTCTTTTGCTCCCTCTCCCCTTGCGGGAGAGAACTCTTCTGCTCCCTCTCCCCTTGCGGGAGAGAACTCCTTTTCTCCCTCTCCCCTTGCGGGAGAGGGTTGGGGTGAGGGGTTTATCATTAATAATTCTCTTTATGTTACTAACCAATCCCGTTTATGCTGCACCAAAAATTGAAGCAAATGTGCTAAAACAAGCGCAACAACATCTCAATAACATACGTTCATTAAAAGCGAACTTCACCCAAATTGCGCCAAACGGACAAATTAGCTCAGGCGTGCTATATCTCAAACGAGCGGGTAAAATGCGCTGGGAATATGCACCACCAACCCCAATCACCATGGTGACGCGCGGAACATTTATGCGCTATTATGACCGTGAATTAGAGCAAATTAGCGATATTCCAATTGCAGGAACAATTGCTAGCTACCTCGCTAGCGACAACATCAATTTCGCTGACAAACAAATTAAAGTGCTAGAAGCAAGTAGCATTGATGGCGTGCAAGTTGTTCGCATCACCTCCCGCAAAGCCCCCGATGAAGGCGAAATAAGTTTCATATTTAGCGAACGCCCATATATATTGAAAAATATTTTAACCCGTGATGCAAAAGGCGAAGAAACCACCATCGCCCTTGATAATGCAACTTATAACCTTCCCCTTGATGATAAAATATTTGCAATATACGACCCTAATATCAAAAAACGCCAACGGTAGGGATTAAATAAAATCAAAAACAAATCATCACCCTGAAAATAATTCCGCAAAAATGCTGCTTCCCAGCTGCCTAGAGCCGTAACTAATTTTGCCACCACTTGTATCAAAAATTGTGCTAGCAATAGTTTTCCCCGCCAATGTTCCAACTCTGCGCAATGCAGGGCGAAATACCACGCTACCATCAAGCCCCCGAGGCAAGCGGGCGGTAGAATTAATATTTGGTAACACGGCAGAAATCGCTGCATAACTAATGACATCACCAAACGCATCAAAAGTTTTACTGCCGAAATCATCTGCACCAGCCTTCACAACTCCATCAGATAAATCCGCTTGAAAATCTGGCGCACCATTCAGATTTTGCAATAACTCATTCATTTTATCAAGCAAATCTTCACGCAAATCCCCCAAAGATTTCTCAATTAATTGCGAAAAATACTGCTCCAACTCATAGATATTTTGTTCATTCATGTTATTTTATAACCCCTTTGCTGATTTTTATTAGGTTGCGTTCTGATTAAGTTGCGTTCTGATTTTCGCAAGCAACAGTAGAAATAACAATATCCACAGACATAATTATGCGGAAGTCCTAAAGTTTTGTTAAAGTTTTGTTTCAATATGCAACTATTATGAATAAATTGCGTGACATGATACAAAAATTATAATATATTTAACTTATTGCAGTAAAGTCTAAATATTTTTCAATTCTGAAAATCATTTGAGTACAAAAGTTACTTGAGTATGAAAATAATTTAGTTTAATTGCTTGGTAAATAAAATTAATATAATTCAAATATAGGTATAGTTAAGCTTATGTCCCACCACCCTGTTGATGTTTTTGTTGGTAACAAATTGCGCGAAAAGCGAATTATGCTTGGCTTAAGCCAAGATGCAGTTGGAAAAATGTTGGGAATAAGTTTCCAGCAAATCCAAAAATATGAACGAGGGGCAAATCGCATTGCTTCCAGCCGATTATATGAGTTTAGCAAAGCATTTAATGCACCAGTTGCGCATTTCTTTGAAGGAATGGATTATCAAGCCAATGATAATAACCCGTCAACGTCATATATCAGTGCGAGAGCTGCTGAAGAAGAAGCTGGTTATCAATATGATGAAATATATAGCCGTGAAACTTTGGAGTTAGTGCGCTCATATTATAGCATTAAAGATGAAAAAACTCGCAAGCGTTTTGCTGATTTAATTCGTTCATTCGCCGAGCAGGAAGTTCAAGCCGCATCATAAGGCAGTATATTGACGATTATAACTGGTTTATAGTTCAATGATGATTATATTGCGATAGATAGTAGCAACATAGATAGTGGCAACATAGATAGCGGCAACAATTTATCGCAAATAATTTCAACCTAATTCACAAACCGATTATTGACGTTTTTTGCAAAAACCACAGCCAAACCCATATTCAAATCATCTTCGCAATCAACTCACTCAAATCAAGCAATTGAGTTTCACCGCTTTTGCGACATTTCAATTCAATATTGCGCATTTGCGCTGAGTTTGGCGCAACCACCACTTGCCACGGCACTCCGATTAATTCCATTGCGGCAAACTTGCCCCCTGCTCGCTCGTCCGTATCATGATATAGCACCTCAATTCCCGCCTTATTTAATTCAGCATAAACTTCATTAGCAAATGCGTCACAGACCACGTCACCTTGGCGAATATTAATCAATCCAACTTTGAATGGCGCAACTGATTCTGGCCACAAAATCCCCTTCTCATCGTGATGAACCTCAATGATTGCACCAAGCAACCGAGAAACGCCAATTCCATGCGCCCCCATCATCACAGGAACTTCCTCGCCTTGCGCATTTTTTATCATCGCTTTCATCGCTTTGGAATATTTATCCGCAAAATAAAATATATGCCCAACTTCAATCCCTCTCGCTGCCACCAAATCATCACTCGCAACACCACATTCGCTTGCAACATGCTTTTCGTCCGCCGCCGAATAGCTTGCACGAATTGCATCAATATCCAATTCTTCCGCTGCTATTAACTGCTCCAATTTTCTATCATAATAAATGTCGCTCTCGCCTGTGCCAGCAACCACTTGAAACTCATGGCTTTGGTCACCACCAATCATACCAGTATCCGCCTTAAACGGGATTACCTGCAACCCCATGCGCCTAAAAATACGAAAATATGTTGCATACATATTATCATATAAAGCCTGATGCGAATCTCCATCTTCCGAAAAAGTATAAGCATCTTTCATCAAAAACTCCCGCCCCCGCATCACGCCAAACCGTGGACGGATTTCATCACGAAACTTCCATTGAATCTGATATAAGTTCAAAGGCAATGCTTTATATGATTTCACACTACGGCGGAATAAATCGGTGATAACTTCCTCATGTGTTGGGCCATAAATCATAGTGCGGTCGTGCCTATCCACCGCTTTGAGCGTTTCCGTGCCATAGCCACCCCGCCCTGATTCTTCCCATAATTCAATTGGTTGCATGGTTGGCATTAGCAATTCCACTGCCCCAGCTTTGTTCATCTCCTCACGAATAATGTTGGAAACTTTATTCAACACCCGCAACCCCAACGGTAACCAGCTATAAATCCCCGCTGAATGTTGACGCACCATTCCCGAGCGCAACATCAAACGATGCGAGGCAATTTTCGCTTCTGAAGGCGTTTCTTTAATTAGTGGGATAAGGCTTTGTGAAAATCGCATATATATTTTAAGGGGGTTATGAATTATTAGAAAATAGATATTAAATATATGAACTCAAATTAGCAATTTATTTTTGCAAAAAAATGGTTTAATGATGAACTTACAGCTTTTTCGCTTTTTATTTAGATTGTATTTTGCAAGGTGAGTAAGGCGTAAGCGTATAATTATAGTCATTCCGAATAAAAATTGTTCAATTTTTTTTCGGAATGACTATAAACATATGATTTATAGTGCTTTTGTCCAAATAATTTTTGCCACATAGTGTCCAAAAATTATTCGGAAGCACTATAATACGTGCGCACTTGCGAACCCGCAGGAAAATGTCATATAAACAAAAATGGAAAATGCTATAATGCAAAAAATAAGATTATATATTGAAAATGTGCCACTATCATTTGGAGCAGAGTTCGCCTTAACGCAAGCACAGTCGCATTACGCTCAACATGTTATGCGCCTAAAAATTGATGCGCATTTACATTTATTTGATGGAATTAGCGGTGAATGGCTAGCAAAAATTACTCAAATCAGCAAAAAAGAAGTGAATGTGCGAGTGACAGAACAAACTTTGCCTCAAACCTCATCACCCGATATATGGCTTGCATTTGCTCCCATTAAAGCGGGGCGGATTGATTTTTTGGTGGAAAAAGCAACCGAGCTTGGAGTTTCACGCTTATTGCCAATCAAAACTGAACGCACTATTTTAGGGCGGGTTAATGTGGAGCGGTTGCAAGCCCACGCAATTGAAGCAGCCGAGCAATCAGGGCGGGTTGATGTGCCGCAAGTGCTGCAATATCAAACATTGGAGCAGTTACTTTATGATTGGTCAAATGAAAATCCAGATACCAACCCTAATGAAAACCTAAATGACAACCTAAATGAAAAACCAAATATCCGTCCATTAATTTATGGTGATGAGTCAGGGCAAGGCAGGGTAGCCTCAGATTTATTGCATAATATGAACCCGCCACTCGCCCTACTAATTGGGCCCGAAGGTGGATTTTCTGCATCTGAGTTCGCATTATTTAAGCAATTTCCGTTCATGCACCCACTCAACATGGGCAAGCGAATCATGCGAGCTGATACCGCAGCTTTGGCGGGCTTAACATTATTGCAAAATTATTGCGGTGACTGGTAATTCTAAACCCTAAACCCTAAACCCTAAACCCTAGCCCCTAATTTACTAAAACCTAGCACCACTAATTGATTGCAAATTAAACCCACTTGAGAGCGAAATAATCTGCCCCGTGATTGTTGGAATATTCTCCAAAAACATCACAGCGTCACACACTTCTTGCGGGTTGCTAACTCGTTTAAGCGGGCTTAATTCAGCAATTTTTGCAAATGTATCTTCCTTATCCATATGCCCGCACATGGTTGCCCCGAGTGCAATTCCATTCAGGCGAATATGCGGTGCAAGGCTTGCCGCTTGCAATTTTATGAACTGCTCCAATGCTTGCTTGCTCAGTGAATAAGCCAAAAAATTAGGCGAGATACTCCAACTATTCATACCATCAAGCAAACATATCACTTGCGTCGGTGACAAATTATTGAGTGACGAACTATGCGCCTCCATTTTTTGTTTCAACAATTCTTGCGTCAACATCACCGCACTAAAACAATTAATATTCATGTGGGATTGCAATGATTGCGCTGTAACATTTGCCAAATCATCTTTCAAAAATAATGATGCGTTGTTAATTAATAAAGTTATTTCCCCACCTTGCGCATATGCTTTTTGCACAATCTCACCAGCCTGATGCAAATCACTCAAATCAGCTTGCACCAACCAACATTTCACATTATGCAATTCAACATCATGCTTGGTTTGGCACGCTTCATCATATGAATCATTATAATGAATAGTAATATCATAGCCATTAGCTGCCAAATGCAAGGCAATTTCTCGCCCAACTCGTTTCGCCGCCCCCGTGATTAGTGCATGTTTCATTTTATTTTGTTTTTATTATCTTGAAAAAGCAAATCTATTCTATGAGTTAATCTAACATCCAGATTATCTATCTTTGCATTAATAGAATTATTGTTGTTTATCAAATTATTATTTATTGTCTCAAGTTTATCAGCCAAGTTTACAATATCTGTAGTTACTTGACTGTTATCCTTATAGTAAATATTAATAGCCATGCCTATTATAGTTGCAATTAAACATACAATTACGGAAATAACAGGAGTGTTATTAAAATATTTCATCCAGCCTTTGCTACCTTGATTAGGAACCTGTGTTAATTGAGGCGGTGAAACTGTGAAACTTGCACTAGCTGCGGTTGAAGATAATGCTGGGTTAGTAACTGTTCCTGTAGGTATTGTTGGTGAGTTCATTGCTTAAGACTCTATGGAAAATAACTTTTTAAGTAAATCTAATTTTTTCTTGCTGTTATCTATTATAATGTTTGCAGAGGTATTTTCAGATTTTAATTCATAATGATAATTGGCTTCAAGCACAACAAATTCATCTCCCGACATAGTGTTGTTCTTGATATTTTCTTTTTTAGCTGTGTAAATTGCTATATTTAATTTTTCATATTCTGTAATTTCATATGAAACTCTTACGTAAGGTTGCAACACTGATTTTCCTAGTTTTGAAAATACGCTTTTATTCAAAAAGTTATCATTAATATAATCATCGCAATTTTCACAACTTAATAACATGAAAAAATTTAATCCTATTTGATTAGGTTTTATTTCTTTATCATTAAGCATTTTATACAAATTTTTTGCTTTAGTCGTGAATACTGTGTCAGATATATCTTGTTTATTATTAGCTACCATTAATCTATTGAATTGCGCTGCAATATTTATTCCATTTTTATAAATTATATTTGCTTCAACCCCGGTATAAACTGGTCTTTCTTCTTCTTCCCAAGTTTTATCTATGACTTTGTTTTCACTTAAATCAAATTGATTAACATAAAATGCTGGTATTTTTTTATTATCAATAGAATTATTCGATGATGTTATAATATCTATTCCATTTTGTGAAACAATATTACCTACAGCTTCTGAAATAAAAACTATCGATTTACTATTAATTGAAAAACTATGCATTCTATTTACCTAAAAAATATTTTATTTTCCATTATATATTATAAAATAAGTATTTCGCAACATATTATTTTGGTTGCACCACCCAAAAGCATTGCAAACTTTGCTCCCAACTCTCCAAAATATTTTGCGCATATATTGAACCAGTATAGCGCACATGCTTTTCAATTAATTGCTGCAATTTCACAATATGCTCCGCATCTGAAACCCCATTATAAACTATGTTTTTATAAACCATATTTTTACAAACCACATTTTCATTATTAATTAATTGCGGTAATAATCCCCGCCCATCAATCAAAGTTTCATCATAAATATAAGCAATTCCGCCCGTCATTCCCGCTGCTATATTATTACCAGTTTTGCCGAGTATCACCACCACACCACCAGTCATATATTCCAGTGCGTTTGAACCGCAACCCTCAATCACCGCTATCGCCCCCGAGTTACGCACCGCAAAACGCTCACCCGCAATCCCCGCCGCATATAATTCTCCACTAGTTGCGCCATAAAGCACTGTGTTACCAATAATTGCATTTTGTTGGCTCACAAGCCCCGATGCAGGGTCAGGGCGCACAATAATTCGCCCGCCTGAAAGCCCTTTGCCAACATAATCATTCGCATCACCTTGCAAATTAATCACCACGCCATGCACCAAAAATGCTCCAAGTGATTGCCCCGCTGTCCCTTGCAATGAAAGCTGCACTAAATTATCTGTTAGCATGGTATCTGTTAGTCTCATATCACCACTCATATCACTATGATGCTTCAACAAATAATGTGAAAGACCCGCTCCTATGGTTCGGTCAGTATTATGCACCGTATAATTCAACTGCACTTTCTGCCCCAACCTTAGTGATTCTCCTGCTTCAGCGATAATCTTGCTATCCAACGCATCTGCAACAGGGTTATAGGGGCGTGAATCTTGCTTCATTTCTGCATTGTGTAAAGTTGGTCGGGTGAGTAACGGCGTTAAATCCAACATATTAATATCCGCATTTTCATGCACCATTTGCCGCAACAAATCAGTGCGGCCGATAATTTCATTAAGCGAGGAATAACCCAAATCTGCCAAAATATGACGCACATCTTCAGCGATAAAGCTCATCAGGTTAATCACCTTCTCTGGCGTGCCATCAAAATGCTTGCGTAATTGCTCATTTTGCGTGCAAATCCCAACGGGGCAAGTGTTGCTATGACATTGTCGCACCATCAAACAACCCATCGCCACCAATGAAAGTGTTCCAATTGCATATTCATCTGCACCAAGCATAGCGGCAATCACAATATCACGCCCAACTTTCAAACCGCCATCAGTTTGCAACCGCACCCTATGACGGAGTTTATTAATCGCAAGAACTTGGCTCACCTCCGCCAGCCCCATTTCCCAAGGAACACCAGCATATTTTATGCTAGAAAGCGGGCTTGCACCAGTTCCTCCCACATGCCCTGAAATAATGATTTTATCCGCCAACGCTTTCACCACCCCGCTTGCAATCGTCCCAATTCCTGATTGCGCCACCAACTTGACGGACACAATCGCATTCGGATTAATTTGTTTAAGGTCATAAATTAACTGCGCTAAATCTTCTATGGAATATATATCATGATGTGGCGGTGGTGAAATTAACATTGTGCCAATAGTTGTATGGCGCAACCGAGCAATTTCAGCCGTCACTTTGAATGATGGCAACTGCCCCCCTTCACCCGGTTTTGCTCCTTGCGCCACCTTTATTTGAATCTCCGAGCAATGTTGCAAATATTGCGCTGTTACCCCAAAACGCCCCGATGCAACTTGTTTGATGCTAGAATTAGGATTATCACCATTGGCTAACGGATAATATCGCTCTGCTCCTTCACCACCTTCGCCCGAATTACTCGCCGCTCCGATACGGTTCATAGCAATTGCTAGCGTATGATGTGCCTCTGGACTTAGCGACCCAAGTGACATGGCGGGGGCAACAAAACGCTTGCGAATATTTTGCACAGATTCCACTTCCTGCAACAAAATTGCTTTGCGATCCGAGTTAAACTCAAACAGTGAACGTATGTGAATTGCTTCTTGCTTAGCAACTCCACTGACGAAATCTAGATATTGTTTATAACTCCCCGTAGCACATGCCGTTTGCAAACGATGAATTAATTCACCTTCATAAGCATGTTTTTCACCATTATTGCGATAACGATAAAATCCTCCTATTGGTAGGCCTCCAATTGGTAGGCCCCCTATTGGTAGGCTCCCAATTGCTAACGGATTTTTTTTATTATAAGCCACATCATGCAAATCCTTGATTTTACGCTGCAACTCCTGCAACCCAATCCCCGAAATGCGAGAAACCAACCCCGGAAAAAACTCCGCCACCAGTGAACGTGATAGACCAATTGCATCAAAATTGCGCCCTCCACGATACGAACTTATCACCGAAATGCCCATTTTTGACATAATCTTCAACATACCCTGTTCATAAGCATGACGCAGATTTTTAATAGCTTGCTCAAACTCAATTATAGAAATATCACTACCAGACCTCACCCCCTGCCCCTCTCCTATGAGGAGAGGGGAGATAACCTCACCCTGCCCTCTCCCTTTGGGAGAGGGAACGCTAAATCCAGAACTATATTTTTGAATGCTGTCTTTATCTTGAATGCTGAGTTTCTGGCGCATTTCAATTTCATCAATAATGATATTTATGAACTTACCAACATCTTTCAGCATTTCTTGATTATCAAATTGTAATAATTTAATATTTTTAGTTTGCAGATATTGTTGTTTTGATAATTCTGCCTTAACCTTAAATATCTCAATTCCTAATTTTAATTCATGGCAATAAAAATCTATAATTAAGTTATCAATCGGGTGTTGCCTACGAAACTTGACTTGTAAATTACTATTGCGTAAAACTTGCCATAATGCTTGCTGCACGTTTGAGGAGTTCTGACGCAATTCTCTAGCAAACTCAACCATATATCGGCTTAATTTAGAGTAATGCTGCTGATTGAGTGCCTCCCTCTCCCCTTGGGAGAGGGTAGGGGTGAGGGGTGAGGTAATTGGTGGGGAGAGGGCAATATGATTTTTGAGAGAGTTCCCCTCGCCCTCTGGGAGAGGGGCTAGGGGAGAGGGAAAAGTGGGTTGAGGAGAGGGTATAACTGAAGATTGTATTGGTAAAGTTTTTGTTACATATTTCACCTTACCAGCATCGCATAAACTCCGAGCCGTTTGCTCCATCAAATATGGATATACCGCCGTTGCTCCCACGCCAATCAGCACTGCCATGCTATGAGTATCACACACACATGATGTTCGTGAAATAATTGATAATTGCTTACGTTTGCGCAGATTCACCATATGAGTATGCACGGCTGCCGCTGCCAAAATTGCTGGAATAACCAACCTATCCGCCCCCGCGTTCATATCACATAAAACCAGCATTTGCGCCCCATGCTTGATTGCGTCATCAGCTTGCATGATTAATTCATCAATCGCATTACGCAACGCATCTGCATCATCGCTTGCGCCATAAGTGCAATCCAACACACATGAATGAAGCCCCGCAAAATGTGCGAGCAATGCTTGCATTTCCGCTTGCATCAAAATTGGCGTATCCAAATGAACTATCGCTGATAAATCTGGATTTTCTCCCAAAATATTGCGCACCATACCAACTTTTGTCGCCAAACTCATCGCATGAGCCTCACGCAACGGGTCAATCGGTGGATTGGTTACTTGTGAAAAATGCTGCCTGAAAAAATGATGCAACCCACGATAATGTGAAGACATCACTGCCAAAGGCGTATCATCACCCATTGAACCAACAGCCTCCTTGCCATCACGCAACATTGGCAATATTATCATATCAATATCTTCTGCCGAAAATCCCGCTGCAAATTGCTGATTTAATAGCGAACTAACATCATGCGATTGATTATCATTCTCAGATATATTTAATACTTCATTTTGATTAACATCATCTTCAACAACCTTAACCCCCCCAATCCTAATCTCTTTAATATTAGCGATTTTGTCTGCATAATCAGCTGCACTTGCCAAATAATTTTTCAGCTCCACATCACCGTAATATTTACCCGTGCATAAATCCACCCCGATCAACTGCCCTGGTGAAAGCTGCCCCAAGTGCAACACATCATCACTCGCTAATGCTACCATTCCAGTTTCTGAACCAACGGTAAGCAACCCATCCTTAGTTATCGCATAACGCAAAGGGCGCAACCCATTGCGGTCAGTCCCTGCAACCACCCAATTACCATCACACGCCACAATCGCTGCGGGGCCGTCCCATGGTGACATTAAACAATTTGCATATTCATATAATGCTTTGTGTGAATCCTCAATCAAATCATCATCTTTGCGCCAAGCTGGCGGAATCAACATCAACTTTGAAAATGGTAATTTCTTGCCTGATAAAGTGATAAACTCCATCACCGCATCAAGCATTGCAGTGTCAGAACCACTCGGTGGCACAATCGGGGTTAAATCCTCAATCGCATGGGCAAAAACTTCCGCCCCAAAACAAGCCTCATAGCTGCTCATCCAGTTCACATTGCCACGAAGCGTGTTAATCTCACCATTATGCGCTACCATACGAAAAGGCTGCGCCATCGCCCAACTTGGTGCGGTATTAGTGGAAAATCGCTGATGAAAAATAGCATATGATGAAACAAGCAACGGATTGTTCAATTCAGGATAAAACACACTCAAATGCGATGCTTGAAACAGGCCTTTATAAATTATAATACGGCTTGAAAGCGAGCAAATATAGCAATCATTAATCGCTGCTTGCCGTAATTTACGCTCAATACGACGGCGAATAATATATAAATTGCGTTCAAACTCATCATTATTTTTATCCCTCTGCGCATTGTCTGCGCTAAACTCCTGCTCCATTTTTTGCGTAGAAGCAAAGCTCATTTTCTGTTCTGGGGGGTCGTTCGCAAACAGCTCCTCCCCTCGTTTTTGCTCTGGAGGGTCGTTCGCAAACGGCTCCTCCCCCCCTTGCGGGGGGAGGTTGGGAGGGGGGGTGAATATATTTTTAAGGGGCGCAACAGCACCACGAATAAACACCTGCATAATTTCAGGGCGAGTGAAATTAGCATCATCACCAATAATTTCAGGGCGAATTGGCACTTGTCGCCACCCTATTATGCGCATATTAAGGCGAGCAATCTCCGTTTCAATAATCAGTTTTGCCTCTTCCTGCGCTCCCGCATCTGTGCGTGGCAGAAACAACATTCCCACCCCAACAGGCGCGCCTTCAGCAATCGCTTGTGCATATGTTGGCACAACGCTTGCGAAAAAATTATGCGGTAATTGCAAATGGATTCCCGCACCGTCGCCCGTTTTGCCATCACCATTCACCGCCCCACGATGCCACACAGATTTCAGCGCAGCAATCGCTTTATCAATCACTTCACGCCTTGGGTTGCCATCAATCGCTGCGACCAAACCAACCCCGCAAGCATCATGCTCATCACTCGCATCATACATACCATGCTTGCCAAAATGCTGCTCCAGCTCAGATGAATAATATTTCAATTTGCCATCATTTTCCATAGCCACCATCAAACCTATAATCAACGCATTTGTCAAATATTTTTATATATATCATGGATTTTACTAATATTATAAAATCACATAATTCCAATATAAGTCTGATTTTTCAACATATTATTGTTACTATTATGAATATTATTTTCGCCAAACTCCATTTCCGCAAAAACATGGCAATTATCACATTTTAACTGCCAATATGAATGATTATGCCCGCAATTATCACAAAACCATGATGGATCCGCCTTTGCATTTGCCATTTTTTGCAACCATATTTTAGCAGCTTTTTCATCGGAGGTTTGCTCCTCCAAGCGCACCAACATTCCATAAAAACGTTGTTGCGCTGAAATCGCCAATCCCGCCTTCAAATGGTTTCGTGCAACATCATAATGCTTGCCAACCATCGCCATGTTCGCCAACAACCATTGTGTTTCAATATGATTTGGGTGCGCATCTTTCATTTTCTGCAATTGTTTTTGCAATTTCTGTGGTTCTTCATTGCTGAAATATTGTAATATAATCTCCACCAATTCAGGGTGCGGGTTCGCTTGCCAAGCTATTTGCAACATTTTCCACGCATCTTTCATAGAGAAGTCATCTCTCGCCGAAGTTTTATTCGTTGCAATAATCCACTCATAAGCAGGTGCAAAATCTGGTGATGAATTGAATGATTGTTGCAATAAACTAGTCTGCTCCTGCTGTTGCTTAAACTGCATAAAAAACATAATCGCTTGCAATTTATCCAGTTTTTTCGCCGTAAAAACCTTACTCTTACGGGATTTTTTCAACATAATCCCAGCCAACGCAAACTCTGCATTTTGCAACAACAAGCCCAAATATTGCTGATTAATGCGGGGATTATCTCCTTGCATTTCATAGAGTTTTTTTGCTTCAGTCAACGCTGTTTGCAACTCTCCTTGCTGCAACGCCATATTCGCTTTAGCACTATAACTAAGCAATTTTGTTTCACTATAATTTTCTAATTGCGTCAATTTCTCTAGTTTTTCCAAGTTATTTTGTGGCAAATCCCCACCATCTTTAGCAGCCACATAAAAATCCAATAATTGATATAACCCATTATCCGACCCTAACAATTTTTTACAATTACGCAAATATTTTGTCGCATCTTTCACATCACCAAGTGCCAGCGAGCTTATCAATTTTGTCACCTCTGACAACCCCATTTGCTGATTTTTCAAACTATGTTGCAATGATGATTTTTTGCGCCAAAACTTCAGGCGCATCACCGCCCATATCGCCATTGCCACGGTGAATAAAACCACCATCATAGCCGATATTAACAACCAAAATGGTGCGCTGATTTGATAACCCAACCAGTTAATCTGCACGCCACCATCATTATTTTTCAACCAAATTGTAATTGATGCAACGCACGCCACCACCAACGCAATCACCCCCCAACGCCATAATAACTTCATTGCGCCCCTCCAATTTTTAAGTTTTGCTCAACCATTCGTTGCATCTCCAAATGTGCATAAGCAATTTTTCGCCATTTCTTAAAATAAGGCGATGCCTCAACACTCAAACTTTGCGCCAACTCAACTGCATCTTTAAGTTGATTATTTTGCGCATAATGCTCTAATCTTGCGATAATTGAAGCATCATCACCACCCGCATGATCCGCCCCAATTTTGCGCATCATCACCAATGAACCAATCATTCCACCTTGCTGATTATGATTATAATAATCATCTACTGCCATTTGCAACAATTCATTCAATGGCTTGGATTTGGCAATTTGCGGAATAATTTTCAAATATGGCTTAAATAATTCAGCTTGCTCCACATTTCGCTGTTGCAATGCAATATTTTGTTGTTTTGATTGCTCTAATTCCCTTTGCAATTGTTTGATTATCAAGTTTTTTGCAACTAATTTTTGTTTCAAAACTGCTTGCTCCTCAACTAATTGCCCTTTCACAATATCATCTTTCACGCTTTGATTTTGCTCCGCAATAACATCTTCCTTCATAAGCGAGGTTGCTGCATTATCACTTGTTAATATTTCACCACCATCTGAATTATTCTGCACGCCTAATATTTTAAGGTTAGGAGTTGCTATATTTGGAGCTTGATTATTTAGACTTGCGGGCAAATCATCACCCGTTTTAATGCCGCTCGCAACAGATTTTTCCTCTAACTTATCCAACCCTAATTTATCCAACTCCTGCTGACGGTTTAGTTGATTTTGTGCAACTAATTGTTTCGCCTGTGCAAATTGCTGTTTGCGTTGCGCTTGAGCTTTCTGCTCATCAGGTAAATTAGCCACCCACCAGCTGCCAAAAATCACGGCGCATAAACCCGCAACCCAACATAATTTCGCTATTTTATTATTATTATTTTTATTGTTATTTTTATTTGGTGAAATATCTTTCACATCATCTTTTAGCGAAATATTTTCCACAAAATCTGCGCCATTCTCATTTTCAATGACCACATCACCATTCATAACATCATTAACATGTATATTCTCAGATTGCCGTTCAAGCATCATTTGCACCTTAAAAATTATCTTCCACCAATTACTTCAAGGGATAACTTACCCTCAAAATCATCAATAATCAAGCGACAATAACCAACATATAGCAATGAATAAATATGGTGCCCGAAGCCGGATTCGAACCAGCGACACAAGGATTTTCAATCCTTTGCTCTACCAACTGAGCTATTCGGGCAAAAATGAAATCTGTTTATAATTTATAATTCCACTAATTACAAGCATAAAAAATTATTGCTTATAACGTTTTTTATCCGCCAAATATACTCCCAAAACCTTGACTTTGCGGGAATAAAAACCAAGTTCTTCAAGCGCACGCTGCACATTGGGGCTGGAAGGGTGTCCCTCAAATGTTACAAAAAACTGCGATTCCACGCTCCCACCGCCCCGAATATAACTCTCCAACTTGATCAGATTCACGCCATTTGTCGCAAATCCACCAATTGCTTTATATAACGCCGAGGGAATATTGCGCAATTCAAATAATAATGATGTCAAAGTTAAGCCATCATTTGGTTCAGGGTCAGATGGTTCACGGGCAATCACCACAAATACTGTAACATTATCCGACGCATCTTCAATATTTCGCTGCAAAATCTCCAAACCATAAAGTTCCGCCGCCAAATCTGAGGCAATCGCAACTTTGGTTGGGTCATTCCATTTGGCAACGTCACTTGCCGCAACTGCCGTGTTGGAATGCGGGTGCAACTGCGCATTAAACTTGCGCAAATTATCACGACATTGCATCAACGCCTGCGGGTGCGAATAAATATATTGAATATTATTAATATCCGCACCTTTAACGCCCATCAAATGATGCTCAATGCGCTGAATATGCTCACCTATAATATGCAAATCTGTGCGGGGTAGTAAATTATGAATCTCCGCCACCCTGCCCGCTTGCGAGTTCTCAATTGGCAACATACCAAACTTTGCTCGCCCCTCTGCCACCGCCTCAAACACATCATCAAAACTTGGCAATGCGAGTGTATTCATATAAGGTTGCTTCTGGCGACAAGCGAGATCAGCATTTGCACCCGCCACCCCCATAAAAGCTATAATATTATCTGTTTCCATGATTTGCACATTATAACAGCTAATCGTTTTTGCCAAGTTCTTATTTGCCCGCAATATCTTTTAGCATTGCTTGGCGTAAAATCATGTTTAATTGTGTTTGATAAGCATCACTAGAAGATTTCAACCATGCAATTATATCCTCATCAATACGCACCGAAATTGCTTTCTTTTTGCGCTCTTTAATTTCTGCCACAAAGTTCAAAAACGCATTTCTTGCATCTTCAGGCAACCCATCTATCCCGAAATAAGTTGGAAAAGCAGCTGATTCTTCGTCCGTTAATGGTATATCAGCCCATGCGTCATCTGCATCTTCAATCTCTTGTTCCCATTTTGTCATAATATTCTCTCTCTTCTTTTTTGTTGGCTTTGCGCAAGCTAATTGCACGCATTTTATATTCCCTTAAAGTCCATATTAATATGTGCAACCTATTACGAATAAAACCATAACTTATAAATCTTGGCTCGTTATATTTATTTCTTAAATCTTGTTTGGTATATGAAGTCGTCTGCTCCATTTCTTCTATTAGTTCAAATGAAATACCATGCTTTTCTATGTTCTGTTGGTTCTTCGTTTGTGAGTAGCTGATATTCATATTTTACATTCCTATTTTGATTTAATAATTGCTCCATATACCCACCATCACATTATAATTTTAATTGAAAAATAGTCATATAATATTTATTATATTTCTAACCACTTATAATAATAAAACATTCCCCATTAAAAGTCAATCATGTATATACAAATTGTATATACATCTATTCACCACGACAAATCATCATATTCAACTTCCATGAAAAACAGCCCCTCAGCTGGAGCAGTCATACCAGCGCAACGGCGATGATTACCCGCAAACATTTGCGAGATAACACTCGGTGGATATAACCCCTTGCCAATTTGCACCAGCGTCCCCGCCATAATCCGCACCTGATTATGAAGGAATGATTTTGCCTTGACATTAAAAATTATATGCTCGCCCACTTGAATAATTTCCAATATATCCAATTTTTTGATGGAGTTCTTCGCTTGACAATCACCCGAACGAAATGAATTAAAATCATGCTCCCCAAGCATCATTTGCGCCGCCTCCCGCATTGCGTCCATATCCAGTTCACTCTGAATGCGCCATGCCAAACCATGTTCCAACACTAATGGTGACCGCCTTATTATCACCCGATATTGATATCGCCGTGATTTTGCACTAAAGCGAGCATGAAATGAATCAGGCACGCTTTGTGCATTAATGATGGCAACTTTATTGGCAAAATCATGTTTAATATGTGCATTATTGAAGTTAAAATCACCATTCCTCAAATAAAAGTTCACAGCGTCCATCACACGGAAAGGTTGATGCACCCCCGCCAAATCTACATGTGCAACTTGCGCCACTGCGTGAACGCCCGCATCAGTCCGCCCCGCACAATGCAACTCCACTTCCTGCCCGCAATATTGATAAATCGCTGCTTGAATTGCCCCCTGCACCGTTGACAAATTAGGCTGAAATTGCCAGCCATGAAATGCGCTCCCATGATATTCAATCAATAATGCAATACGACTTAACATATATATATTTATGGTTCACTGCCAGCAGCCAGCTTCACTCGCAAGCCCTGCATTGATTCATCAAGGATTATTTGGCAAGCAAGGCGCGAGTTTGGGCGCACTTCAAAGGCTTCGTCCAACCGCTCCAATTCTTCATCACACATGATTGGCAAATCCATATCGCTTTCAATATATATATGGCAAGTGGCGCAACTGCACGCCCCACCACATTCCGCTTTAATCGGCAAACCATAATCACGAATGACCTCCATCAGTCGCCAGCCAACCAGCCCCTCCAAATTATGCTCCACACCCAACATATCCGTCACAATTACATTAACTATTTGCATTTTATATCAACTCACAATATTTTGCTAACCACATTAGTCCAGCACCAATAAATATAAAAACAACTTTACCAATTCCAGCAGCAACCCCAGCACCAAGCCATTGAGTAAGCAGCAATTTTATTTTTGATGCTTTTCTCGGTTGTAAGCCATATTGTTCCTCAAGGCTTTCTTTTAATGCAAGCATTCGGCTCAACAGTTCTTCAAATCTTCCAGTCAAAGATTTTTCACCTTTTATTTCTTCCAAGCTAATATTCTTTCGCTCTTCAATCAGCCATCTTTTTTCAGCCGTATGGTTAGGGGATATCGCTTTATAATAAGTTAAAGCATAATCACATTGCAATTTAATATTATCGTATGATTCAGCTATACATATTTTCAAACAATCACGACATGCACGCTCAATATGACCTATTGCCTTAGCGGCCTCATCTATGATTTCTGCTTTTGTCTGCGCAATATTAACACGAACGAGATGAGAAAAAGCATTTCTTATCTCGTTATTTATTTGCTCTGGTATTTTCTCAGTTAAAGATATTACTGTTGCAAAATATTTTGTAAAATATTCTTCATAAAACAATAATGCTTCATTAATTTTATCAATTCTCAGTTGCTTAAATTGGTCCATATGGACTTTATTTAACGAATATTATTCCATTTGTCATTAATTTTCTTGGCACTCCACACACGCCCCATAGCCAAATGCACACTTCCACGCACAGGCGCAATATCGGTGCGATAAAGAGAAGGAACTATTGTTTTTTGTTTCTCCTCAATATAATCCTGATAATCGCCGTATTTGCTGGGCGTAATTCCTTTTTTTGATAAAAAACTTTGTAATGACATAATATTAGTAATATACATTATAATTTGGCAACATGTCAACAGTATGATAGAAATTAATTGCTATTAATTGCAATTAATTGTCATAATTAAGCTACACTATATTTTCATAACAACATTTTCATAACAACACAAAAAAATCATGCAACACCCAGCTTTTTCTGTAACTCACTTGATGAAGTAGTATATTGGAAGCGTAATTTGCTATCGGGGCGACATATGCGAAATGCTTGTTGGGACATTAAGGCCGCTTCATGAAATCCTGACAAAATCAGTTTCAGCTTGCCTGCATAATAGTTAATGTCACCAATGGCAAATACGCCTTTCTCACTTGTTTCAAACTTTTCAGTATCCACCTTAATCAAGGAATTATTATGCAATTCCAAGCCAAAATTGCCAACCGCTCCAAGTTTCATAGTCAAGCCAAAAAATGCGATTAAATTATTACAGCAAATACGGGTTGCCACTCCCTCCAAATCCTGATATTCAACTTCGCTCAACGCACCAGCCTCGCCATCACCATATAATCCGCTCAACTGTCCCAGTGCCAATTGCACTCGCCCCGCCTCCACCAATTCATACATTTTGCGCACAGAATCGGGGGCAGCACGAAAATCCGCCCGCCGATGCAGCAATGTCACTGATGCGGCAATATCAACCAAATTATTCGTCCAATCTATGGCGGAATCCCCCCCGCCTGCAATCACCAAATGCTTGCCTTGATGTTGCTCCCGCTTGCGCACCGCATAAAACACGCTAATATTTTCATATTGCTCAAGATTTTTTAGCGGTGGTTTTTTGGGAACAAAGCTCCCGCCTCCAGCTGCCACCACCAACACTTTAGCCCGCAATTGCTCACCCATATCAGTATGCACCACAAAGCCATCATCAGTTTTTTCATATGATACAACCATTTGATTCAAATGAAATTGTGGTGCAAATGGTGCAATTTGCTGCATCAATTTATCAGTCAATTCCTGCCCCGAAATCACAGGATAAGCGGGTATATCATATATTGGTTTTTCAGGGTAAAGTTCAGCACATTGCCCCCCGACTTTATCCAATATATCAATCACAGCACAATTCAAGCCGAGCAAGCCCAACTCAAACACCGCAAACAACCCAACAGGCCCTGCCCCAATGATAATCACATCTGTGCTTGTTACATTCTGCTCACTCACATTTATATTATTTTTTTCATTCATATATATAATGAATTACGCAATTATCAGTTTTGCGTCAACTTATAATGTGATACATGAAAAATATTAAATAATTGCAGCCAAAAAAATTAGTTACTAAAATTAGTTAATGCGATTTGCAGCAAGCAACAGTAGAAAACACAACACAACCTAGGCAAAAATTACCACAGCCAACATATTATCATCATAATGATTGTTGCAAAAATGCCAAAATTACAATATAATATCAGCTTACTAGGTAAATATTGCTTGCTTAGCGAAAAACTTGGTTGCATTTTCTGCAAACTCATGTGAATATTGGAATATATATAAAAAATATTATTAAAGCGGAGATATTCATTGTGAATGCTATTGCGCAATCTTTCGGCGAAATGAATAAAACAAAAATTGGCGCAATGGCGGCAGTTGGATTCGCTTTGCTCGCCTTTTTCGTATTCATCTCAATGCGTGCCTCCAGCCCGACTATGTCACCATTATTCAACAATATCTCCCTTGAAGATGGTGCAGAAATTGTTGAGGAATTAGACCAACTAGGCATTCCATATGAGCTAGCAGCTGGTGGCAAACAAGTTCTCGTTCCAGATGATAAAGTGGATCAAGCCCGTGTGATGCTTGCTGGAAAAGGCTTGCCAAGCAATGGTTCTGGCGTTGGTTATGAAATATTTGATAGTGGTGATGCACTCGGAACATCAAACTTTGTGTTAAATGTTAATAAATTGCGCGCACTTGAGGGCGAATTAGCTCGCACCATCGCCACCATAAAACAAGTTAGTTCGGCTCGGGTTCACCTTGTTATTCCCAAACGTGAATTATTCAACCGTGATAAGCGTGATCCAACCGCATCAGTGATATTAAGTTTGCGAGGTTCAACTGAACTTGGCAAAATGGAAGTGAATGCAATTAAACATTTAGTTGCAACATCAGTCACGGGGCTGAAGCCAACTCGTATCACGATTATTGATAATCAAGGGCGAATGCTTGCCAAGGGCATTGAAGATGAAAATGACCCTGAAGTTTTGGCAGCGGCTAGCCAAGAGTTTCGCAGTAATTATGAGAAAAAACTCACTTCAACCATTGAATCATTGCTTGAGCGTTCCGTTGGTTATGGCAAAGTGAAAGCCGAAGTTAATGCGGATATTGATTTTGATAGAATTGTCACTAATTCCGAGAAGTTTGATCCTGAAGGACAAGTTGCAAGATCTGTGCAATCAATTGAAGAAAATGAGCAAGAAACTGAGAAAACTCAAAGCGATAATGTTTCAGTTGCAAATAACCTGCCCGACAAAAAAGCTGATAATGCTGGGCTTGATGTCAACCGCAATATGCAGCGAACCGATGAAACTACTAATTTTGAAATATCCAAAACCGTGCAAAATCACGTTAAAGAAACGGGAAAAGTTAATCGTTTGAGCATCGCCGTGTTGATTGATGGCGTTTATAATGCAAATGCTGATGGTGTTTCACAATACCAACCCCGCAGTGCTGAAGAATTGGCGCAGTTAGAAACATTAGTGCGCTCCGCCGTTGGTTATGATGCAGACAGGGGAGATGTGATTGAAGTAGTTAATATGCAATTCTCAGACAGTATGTTAATAGAAAAAGAATCGGCATTTGATTGGTTAAAGCGTGATTTTAACTCAATTTTTCAAACTTTAGTGCTAGCAACCGTGGCAATATTAGTGATATTATTAATCATACGTCCAATTGTCAACAAAACCATCAGCAACCAAGAACGCAATGAAGCGGAAGATGCGGAGTTACAAAAACTCCTCTCTGCTCCTTCAATGTCTGGCTTGTTGGAGGATTTCAGCATTGACGAAAATGATAATTCCACCGTCACCATTGACAAAATTAATGGGCCAATTAAATCCTCGCTTTACCGCAAAATAAATGATTTAATTGAAAATAACCCCGAGGAAAGCCTCACAGTGCTACGGAGTTGGGTTTATGAAGATAACAATTAAAAATAATCACTCGGTTTCACATAGTAATTCAGTTTCAAATGATAATTTAATTTCACATATTAATTTAATTTCAAATAGTCATTCAGTTTTATAAGGATTAGCATAAATGGCAAAATCTATCACCAAAGATGATTATCGCTCAATAACTGGAGTGCAAAAAACAGCTATTATGATGATGTCCGTCAGTGACGAGGCAGCTAGCAAATTGTTTGGAATGATGGGTGATGATGAAATCAAGGATATTTCAACGGCGATGTCTAGCTTAGGCAAAGTTGATTCTGAATGTGTGGAGCGATTATTTAGCGAGTTCACCGAGCAGATGAGTGCAGCTGGTGTGTTGATTGGCAGCTTTGACTCCACCCAACGATTACTTGCAAAAGCCCTTGGCAAAGAGCGAGTTGGTTCAATCATGGACGAAATCCGCGGGCCCGCAGGACGCACCACTTGGGACAAACTCGCAAATGTTAATGAGGAGGTGCTAGCATCATTCCTGAAAAATGAATATCCGCAAACAATTGCTTTGATTATCTCCAAAATACGCCCCGACCACGCCGCCAAAGTATTGACCGCACTGCCTGAAGAATTAACGATTGAAGTTATCAATCGTATGCTTATCATGGATTCCGTCAAAAAAGAAGTAGTTGAAGGGGTGGAAAAAACTTTGCGTCAAGAGTTTATGAGCAATATATCTAAAACCCAAAAACGTGATAGTTATGAAATGATGGCGGATATTTTCAACAATTTTGACCGCAATTCAGAAGGCAAGTTCATGGGACATTTGGAGCAGAGAAGCCCTGATTCCGCTGAAAAAATACGCAATTTAATGTTCACATTTGAGGATTTAGTCAAAATCAATTCAGCTGGCATACAAACCATGATGCGCAACCTTGACAAGGAAAAATTAGCAATGGCATTGAAAGGTTCATCTGATGTGTTGAAAGATTTATTTTTTGGTAATATGTCGGAGCGGGCAGCAAAAATATTATTGGAGGATATGGAATCAATGGGGCCTGTGCGTTTGAAAGATGTTGATGAAGCACAAATGTATGTAGTGGGAATTGCTAAAGACCTCGCCACCAAAGGGGAAATAATGATTGCCGAAGCTAATGGAGAAGACCAGTTTGTATATTAAACTAATATTTAACAACTAACAATCAAGGCTGATAAATATGAGAAATGATATTATTCAAATAAAACGTTTTGATTTTTTTGCATTGCGGGATTTCAATAAGGCTGAGGATTTCATTGAAATCTCACTGATTGATGATGCGCCAGAAATTGTTCCAATTGAGGTAATTCAAGCACCAATTGCCCCAATATTTTCTGAAAACGAGCTGGAGCAAGCGAAAAAAATAGCCTATGAACGTGGCGTGGAAGAAGGCAGAAATGCAGCAATATCAGCGCATCAACAGCAAGAGGTGCAAAATCAAATGCGCTTAAATCAGCAATTGCAAGCCTTGAATGAACAAATCACCAACGCAAATGATGTTATCAAAACGCAAATTGAGGCGCAACATACAACCCTTGCGCAACTTGCTTTTAGCGTGGCGAAAAAACTAGGCGGGCAAGCGATTGAACAAAACTCGCTTGCATTATTGCGTGAGATGATTGAAAAATGTCTGCCCCATATTTTGGATTATCCAAGCCTAAAAATCATGGTATGTGAGGCAGATGCGTCTGAGTTTTGGAATGATATTAACGCACAAATCTCCGATGCGGGCTATGCGGGTGAGTTACAAGTTGCCTCTGATGAAAATATGCAACGTGGTGACATCAGAATAGAGTGGCAATTTGGCGATGCGGAGCGTTCACTTGAGAAGCTAACGGCTGAGATAGATGCAATTTGTCCACCGCTACCAACCATTGCGGTGCGTGCGCCTGTTGCAACAATTACTAAAATCAATAAAATTAAGGAGCAATTATAATGGATAATCCTTTTAGCAATGAGTTGCTGGGAAATAACGATGATAGCCTATCATTGGAGGCTGTGCAGGATATTCCTGTGCAGATTTCAGTGGTGCTTGGCAAAACAACAATGCAAGTGCATCAGCTACTGAAGTTGGGGCGAGGCGCAGTGATTGAGCTAAACAAAAAAGTTGGTGAACCTGTTGATATTTATATTAATAATCGTTTGGTTGCTCGGGGTGAAGTCGTGGTGGTAGAAGATCGCGTCGGGGTAACTATGACAGAAATCATCAAAGCTGATAAAAAATAAGGCGAGGCAACATGAGGTTAATGATTGTTGGCGATTTAGAGGTGCAATTAGCTATTGCAACAGATATTGCAGCAAGGCGGGGGGCTAGAGTCAGTCATTGTGAAACCTCGGATATCGCCATTGCAGCATTAAGCGAGGGCAAAGGTGCTGATTTAATCATGATTTCGGTTAAGGAAGATATCGCCCGTTTCATTGCCGCAATCAGAATGCAACGATTTTCCATTCCCGTGGTGGCATGCGGAATTGCGAGGGACAAAGAAGCAGCAGTCAGAGCAATCAAAGCGGGAGCAAAGGAATATATTCCCCTACCCCCCGATGAAGAATTAATCGCCGCCGTGTTGCAAGCAATCACCCAAGATGAACATCAATTGCTTTATAACTCCAAAATTATGCAAAAAATTGTTGATATGGCAAACCAAGTTGCACCATCAGATGCAACAGTGCTAATCACTGGAGAATCTGGCACGGGCAAAGAGGTGATTGCACGACATATCCACAAGCAATCCAAGCGAGTTGATAAACCATTTATCTCAGTTAATTGTGCAGCAATCCCCGAGAACTTACTAGAATCCGAATTATTTGGACATGAAAAAGGCGCATTCACGGGCGCATTAGGGCGACGCATTGGCAAGTTTGAAGAAGCGGATAAAGGCACATTGCTACTTGATGAAATTAGCGAGATGGATTTGAAGTTGCAAGCCAAATTATTGCGAGCATTGCAAGAACGTGAAATTGATAGAGTGGGTGGAACAAAGCCCATAAAAATTGATATTCGCATCATCGCCACTAGCAACCGTGATATGATGAAAGCGGTGCGCATTGGCACTTTCAGGGAAGATTTATATTATCGCCTAAATGTGATTAACATTGCATTGCCACCCCTGCGGGAACGAGGCGATGATATCATCATGTTAGCCGAGCATTTCATTGCTAAATATTCAACTGCTAACAACATTCCCGTGCATCAATTAACGCAAGAAGCTAAGGATAAATTGTTGGAATATCAATTTGCAGGTAACATCAGAGAGTTGGAGAATATGATGCACCGAGCGATTTTAATGAATCGTGAACATGAAATTAATGTTGATGCAATAATCTTGCAAAATAATGATGCGCAAAAAATCACTACTCAAATCATTGCCGAGCATGACGATGAAGGCACAGAAATATCCATGTTGGTGGGGCGCACAGTTGCTGATGTTGAGAAAAACTTAATCCTCAAAACATTGGATCATTGCCTTGGTAACCGCACTCACGCCGCCAATATTTTGGGTATTTCCATTCGCACTTTGCGTAATAAATTGCGCCTTTATGACGATCCGAGATATGAATAATTTGAATCCCCCACCCCAACCGTGAACTCACTTGCAGTTTCACCCCGCAAGTGAGGGAGGGTTGAGGTAAAAGGTTAATAGAGATAAACTTAAATATATGATATCAAATAAAAATGTATAATCTGCCAACAATAATCACCATTACCAACGGATTTAAGCCCGCTAATATCAAGCGCAGGGCTAATAGCGCATTGCACCGTGCTGATATTTTCTTTGCCTTGGCGATTGTTGGAATATTAGTAGTTTTATTAATTCCAATTCCACCAGCTTTTTTGGATTTGTTGCTTGGCGTTTCCATCACTTTGTCAGTATTAATCCTAATGACGGTGATATTTGTGGAAAAACCTTTGGGGCTTAGCTCATTCCCCACCATATTGCTAGTATCAACCATGTTGCGGCTTTCACTTAACATTGCCTCAACACGGCTAATTCTCACTAATGGACATGAAGGCACACACGCTGCTGGTGAAGTTATCTCAACTTTTGCAACCCTCGTGATGGGTGGTCAATTAGCAATCGGGGTAATTATTTTCGCAATCCTTACCATCATTAACTTCGTCGTCATCACCAAAGGTTCGGGGCGCATTGCCGAGGTATCCGCTCGTTTCAGTTTGGACGCAATGCCGGGGAAACAAATGGCAATTGATGCTGATTTATCCGCAGGATTAATTGATGATGCACAAGCAAAATCTCGCCGCAAAGAGTTGGAAGATGAAAGCACATTTTTTGGTGCAATGGACGGAGCTTCCAAGTTTGTTCGGGGAGACGCAGTTGCAGGGCTGCTAATCACTTTCATCAATTTCATTGGTGGAATCATCATCGGTTCAACCGTTCATGGCTTGAGTTTTGGGCAATCACTAGAAACATATACCATACTCACCATTGGTGACGGGCTAGTTTCACAGATTCCCGCATTAATTGTTTCAACCGCAGCTGGTATGTTAGTGACCAAAGCGGGCGTGACTGGATCGTCGGAAAAAGCAGTAATTGGGCAGCTAAACGAATATCCCGCCGCAACGGGGCTTACCGCATTTTTAGCATTTTCCATGGCTTTTATCCCCGGAATGCCAGCTGCACCATTTTTGTTGCTTGCTGCAATCATGGCGTTTGTTAGCTTCATGCAAATGAAAAACCATGTTAAAATTGCTAATAAATCAGGAACAAATGCAGGAGTTAATCGCCCCAATAGCAGCGGAGGCTTGTCTTACGCTGGAGGTTCAAACGAACAACCAAGCGCATCGGGGCAATCATCAGCAAGCCCAGCATCATCGGAAGATATGGCGCAAATATTGCAAATTGATTATTTGCGGCTTGAGTTGGGTTATGGTTTATTGCCCCTAATTAACTATCAAAAAGGGCATCGCCTCACGGAGCAAATCAAAGCGTTACGCAAACAAGTTGCTCGTGATTTGGGGTTCGTCATGCCATCTGTTCGCATTCAAGATAATATGCAGCTACCCGCCAATAATTACGTCATCAAAGTGAAGGAGCTAGAGGCAGCACATGGCACATTACGCCCTGATATGTTGCTAGTGATGAACCCATCTGGTGAAAAAATTGGGCTACCCGGAGAGGAAACGATTGAGCCAACTTTTGGCTTGCCTGCCATGTGGATAACCGAGCAATATCGTGAAGAAGCGTTGTTTCGCAACCTTACATTAGTTGACCCGCCAACAGTCATCACCACGCATTTGACCGAAATTATCAAGGATAATTTATCCGAATTACTTTCATATTCCGAAGTGCAGAAATTGCTTGATGATTTAGGCAAAGACCATCAAAAATTAATTGCGGAGACTATTCCATCACAAATTAGTGTCAATGGCGTGCAGCGTGTGTTGCAAAATCTATTGAAGGAACTAATTTCCATTCGTGATTTACCCACCATTCTGGAGGCGATTGCGGATAGTTCGCATTCAACGCAAAGCCTGATGTTAATCACCGAGCATGTGCGCAGCCGCCTGAGCCGTCAGATTTGTTATGCCGCAATTAATGCCGAAGGATTGCTTCCGATTATTGCGATGTCCCCCAATTGGGAGCAGGTTTTTGTGGAATCCTTAAATGGAGTTGGTGATGATAAAACTCTGAGCATGGCACCAAGCAAGATTCAGGAGTTTGTCACCACCATTCGCACTAATTTTGATAAATCGCTATCGCAAGGTGAAAACCCTGTATTGCTAACCAGCCCAACAATTCGGCCCTATGTTCGTTCAATCATTGAGCGGTTTCGTGCAAACACTGTGGTGCTTTCACAAAATGAAATTCACCCAAAAGCCCGCCTCAAAACTCTAGGTCAAATATAAAACATAGATATAAAATACGGGATATTTACATTTTCGTCATACCAGCACCCGAAGGGAGGCGTGATAAAAATCTGGTATCCATAGCTATTATCCACCAATATTTCCCCCCACCACTCAACCTATACCCGTTTTTTCCTCTTTTTGTTTTTTCGGCAATATATTCTTTGCATCTGATTCAGGTATAGTAATGCCACGAGCAAGCGATGCACCCAAAGTTTTTGCAGCCGCACTGCCCTGCTCTTCCTCGTTATTATTTTTCACCAACCCATAATCAATTTTGCTGCTGCCTATCAATTTTACAATCACCGCCATTTTCTCAATTTGCGCTGTGGAATATTGCGAGTTTACATATTCTGTGTTCAATCTTGGCAATAATTTTTCAGGGTCAACCAATACATTTTCAGCGATTGCAGTTTTTGCCTTCTCTGTTGCCTCGCCTTTCAATCCCTCAACTTTCAGCTCATGATTGATATTTTCATTACGCAAATCATCAGGTTCAATCTGCGCGTTATATGCTTGCAACAAATATTTACTATCCCCCGCAAGCCTCTCAATCAATATTTGTGCAATTTCTTTCAATCCCGATTTGCCCTCTATAATGCTCGCCACTTTTGCATCAGCCGCTTGCAAAATCATCGCTTGCACCTCGGGGGGCATAATTTCAAACGGCTTTAATTCATTACGCATATAACAATATGATAATACACAAACATGACAATATGATTACAAGTTAAAGCTCTCACCCAAATAAACCCGTTTCACATCAGGGTTGGTGACGATTTCCTCCGCCGTGCCTTCCACCAGCACAACTCCATCGTGGATAATATACGCCCTATCAATAATATCTAAAGTTTCACGCACATTATGGTCAGTGATAAGCACGCCAATTGCTCTTTGTTTTAACTTTGCAACAATTTGGCGAATATCATTCACAGCGATTGGGTCAATCCCTGCGAGTGGCTCATCTAACAATATATATGACGGGTTGCTCGCCAATGCTCGGGCAATCTCCGCCCGCCTACGCTCCCCCCCTGAAAGTTGGCTCGCTGGTGCATTTTGCAAATGTTCAATCGCAAACTCATGCAGCAATTCCTGCAAAATCTGGCGACGCTTGCTTGAATCTTGGTAGCTAATTTGCAAAATAGCCATAATATTTTCACCAACAGTCAAACCCCGAAAAATGGAACTTTCCTGCGGTAAATAACTCACTCCAAGCCTAGCCCTGCGATACATTGGCAGCGAGGTTATATCATTGCCAGCAAGTGTTATGCGCCCATAATCAGGTTGCACCAGCCCCGTTATCATATAAAAACAAGTGGTTTTTCCTGCGCCATTGGGGCCAAGCAACCCAACCGCCTCGCCTTGCTTCACGCTGATTGAAACATCACGCACTACCAATTTTTTACCGTATTTTTTGCCTAAATGCTCGCACACCAAGCCCTGTTTCTCAAGAACATTCTTTTCAACAACATGTCTCTCATACTCATGTTTCTCAGGCTCATGTTTTTCAGGGCTACCAGATTTATTATCACCTAAATTGCTTATCTTTGCATTATTTCGCCCGAACATATCAACCCTACTGCGCTTTAGGGACAAATATCCCCCGAACTCGCTGCGGTTTCACGGCTTTGCCATCTCCATTTTGCGACACTCCGCCTGTCAAAATGCTTGAACCCGTCACCATATCATATTGCAGAGCCGAACCATTTAGCACATTTTGCTCACGTTTTAGCACCACATTGCCATATAAAAAAATCTTTTTACGCACCGCATCATATAAACCACGCTCAGCATCAGCAGTTTCTGTTGGGGTCAACATATGCACATTGCCTATCACTTCAATATTATTCAGCGCACCCATTGAAGATTGCTCAACGTCTTTTCCTGCGCCGTTACTCTGCTTCTCGTAATTAATAATCATTTTTGCGGCTTTCAGCACCATATTTCCCTGCTTTGCCACCACATCGCCCGTGAAAATTGCTTTATTTTCATTTTGAATTACCTCCAACGATTCCGCATCAACAGATATTGGTGCATCACCAATTCCGCCTTTTGCTTGCGCTTCCGTCGCGTCTAACCCAAATAATAACAATAATATCAACAAATAACGCATTATTTATTTGTAACTAAAATATCTCAACGATGCAATAACATCTTAACATTTTGGTTAAATAATAATCTGTTGCCACGCTCCACAATGCTAAAATTATCCGCTCGCAACCTGCCAAGTGGGCTTGCAATCTGCACAGGTGAATCGCCATAAGCCGACATTTGCTTGGTGCTAATGCGCAATCTTTCCGTGTGCATATCATGCCCTGCCTCATGATAAATCCACACATCACCCTCCAGCAACAAAACTCCGTCTGCCATTTGATAAACCCCACGGTTAGCACTCACAAATAACAATTTACCATCTTCCAGTGTTAATTCCGCTTCCACCTGTTGCAATGCAATCGTTTCATTCAGTGGTTGGCTAAAATCACCTGATTGATTTCCTCCCCCCCCCTCATGGTTAGCATCACCTTGCTGAATAGCGGTCTTTGCACTAATTTTATATGGTTGATTATTATCATCAACTCCCTGAAACACAGGATCTATCATCGCTGGTTGTTCATCAAGATCACGCTGTTCAATTGAGGCAAAAGCGAGGCGCATATCACTTCCCCGCTTGGCAATCAACGGCACAGCCACCATAAACACCATCACAATAATCACCAGCAAACTCAAGCCTAATTTACTAAAATGCACAAAATTGGAATAAGTTTTAATTGATTTGAGATTCATATCCTATAATGCTTATTAAGCAATTCCCGCCCGCAAACAATCATGAATATGCAACAATCCAACGAGGTGCAATCCCTCCGTTACCGCCAAACAAGTTATGGAACGCTCATTCAAAATCCCCAGAGCCTCCACTGCTAATATATTTGGTGCAATCGTCATCGGGTTACTTGTCATGATGTCTTTTGCATTTTTTGCCATCAAATCATCATTAATATGACGGCGTAAATCACCATCAGTGATAATACCTTGCAACTGTTTGTTTGCACCAACGACAATAGCACAACCAAGCGCACAACGTGTCATTATCATCAACACATTTTTCATTGCATCATCAGCTTGCACCAAAGGAAGTTCACGAGGCAATTCAGCAAGCGGGCGCATCAAATCACGCACTCGCAATAAATCCTTGCCGAGCTTACCCCCTCGGTGCAACACGCCAAAATCTTCCTGTGTGAAACCTTTTTGCGCCAAAACTGCCATCGCCAGCGCATCACCATAACCAAGCATCATCATGGTGGAAGTTGTTGGCGCACCAATTGGCGATGCCTCAGGAATGGCTGGTAGCACAATCGCCACATCTGCCACTTCCACCAACATGGATTTTTCCCGCCGCACAATCGCAATTAATGCAATATTAAACCGTTTCGCATAAGCAATCATTTCGCCAAGTTCCGCTGTTTCGCCCGAGTTTGAAAGCATCATCACCACATCACCTGCGCTAATCATACCCATATCACCATGGCTTGCTTCAGCGGGGTGAACAAAATATGCGGGCGTTCCTGTGGAGGCGAATGTTGCAGCAATTTTGCGCGCAATATGCCCACTTTTGCCCATACCCGTGACGATTAACCGCCCCTTAGCTGAAGTGATTATATCCACGGCAGCGATGAACTTTTCGTCCAACCCATCAATCACTGCTTGCAACCCTTGCATTGCGCATATTAATGTATTTTTACCATGATTAATTATAATGTTTTGTTCCATTATTTACCTATTTATTTTGTTAGGTTATCACTTTACTTGCTAGCCCATCACCTTGTTTCTGTCACATACTCACCTTGAAACTTTGCGTTCTCGCTCTTTCAATTCATAACCAAATATGCGTGATAATTGATAATTCACCTCTGCCCCCATAATCAAACAGAAATTAACGAGAAAGAAAAATAATAAACTCGCAATCACTCCCCCAAGTGACCCATAAATAACACTAACCTGATTAAACTTGGAGAGATAATAACTATAAATTGAGATAGTGCATAACCATAACAAAACCGTGAGTGCTGCTCCGGGGGCAACATTGATGAAACGCTGTTTAATGTTTGGTAATATATAATATATAACACATACCACAACGAATAATGCAAATACACTAAACAAAAATACCGTATTACCAAATCCCGTCCCTGAACTTAATGTCCCCGAACTTAATGTCCCCGCCTGTAACGTTCCCGCCGATAATGTCCCCGAGCTCAACCAAGCACTAGCCCATTCACGCATAAACGGCATCACCAACAAAATTGTCAATCCACTGATAATAATAATCATCAAAATCAGCAATTGCACCATGCTAAGCAATCGCCTGAAAATATAAGCGGGCGGGGTATAAACCCTATAAGCTCGGTTCAGCACGGTGCGCAAACCTTCCACCGTTGAAGATGCAGTCCAAATGGAAGCCAAGATTGAAATCGTCACAAACCCTTGTGGCGGGCCCTTGATAATTTCTTCAATCCGTGGCTTAAGCGCAACAGTTGCATGAGGTGGCAGATTTTCAAACATTTTTTGAATGAAGTTCGCCCCAACTTGCAACTCACCCAAATAGCCAAGCCCCAAAATCAGCAACACTAAAAATGGAAATAACGATAGCATATTGAGGTAAGCAAGGTAACCAGCCAACTCCACCGCATCATGCTTCATCACCCCGATGGATACGGCATCTGAAACCACAACCCATATATTTTTAACAAACTTTTTTAACTTCTCTAACATGGCTCATATATATAGAAGTGCAATCAACAGCTTGCAATGTTTTTTTATTATATAATATTATTTCCACCAGAGATATTGGTGCGTGTCATACCAAATCCCGAACGAAAACAATGTTAGAAAATCAACTTGCAATTATCGTCATGCCAGCCCCTATGAGGGAAAACAGTAAAAAAATCAGCTTGCAGTTATTGTCATACCAGCCCCCGAAGGGAAGGGAAGCCAAAGGCTGGTATCCATAATAAAATAAAAACCCTTATAGATACCAGCTTTTTACTATTTTTCCCTATCGGGAGCTGGTATGACGACAGAACAAAAATCACATCAATACGGTATGATAAACTCAACAACAAACCTTATTTTTGCACAAATTAAGCCACTTTCTGAGAATTATTTTTCGCCTCAATTTGTTTTTTCACTTCAACAGGGCAGATAAATTGCCTCCCCACCGAATGATAAATCACGCCCGCCTCCGCCATTATTTGCGGGTCAAACAAATTGCGCAAATCAATCAATAATGGTTGTTTAAGCGATTCAATGATGCGCTCTGGCGTTAATTGTGCAAACTCCTTCCATTCCGTTGCAAGCACGCATAAATCCGCACCAGTCAACGCCGCATCAGTTGAATCAACATAAGTGATTAAATCACCCAAAATCTCTTTCGTATGCGGCATTCCTTTCGGGTCATAAGCCACTATATTTGCCCCATGGCGAGCCAATTCCTCCGCAATAATAATCGCTACCGAATCACGCACATCGTCAGTATTCGCCTTGAACGCTAGCCCCAACAATGCAATATTTTTGCCCCGCACATTTCCACCCGCTGCATCAATCACCTTGGCAACCATGCGGTGCGGACGGGAGCGATTAACCGCAATCACCGCCTCAACAATGGTGATTGGGCTTAGCGCACGCTCCCCAATATGCACCATTGCCAGAGTATCCTTGGGGAAACACGACCCACCATAACCAGGGCCGGGGGCAAGAAAGCGCATACCAATGCGAGAATCAGTTCCCATTCCACGAGCTACATCTTCAATATTTCCACCAACTTTTTCGCATAAATCCGCCATCTCATTGATGAAACTCACCTTAGTTGCCAAAAATGTGTTGGACGCATATTTAATCAATTCCGCGGAAGTTATGTCAGTATGCAAAATCACCGAACCCTTCGCCTCAATTGGTGCATAAAGCCGTGCTAAAACTTCCTGCGCCCGCTTTGTTTCTGTGCCAAGCACCACTCGTTCAGGGTTTAAGAAATCATCAACCGCACTGCCTTCACGCAAAAACTCAGGGTTGGAGGCAATGTCAAACTCTGCCTTAGAGTTCGCTGTTTGAATTATCCGCTTAATTTCTTGATTTGTCCCCGCTGGAACTGTTGATTTTGTCACCACCACCGCATAATGTTTAAGGCTTGATGCCACTTCACGCGCTACATTATAAACATAAGTCAAATCCGCATTGCCATCTTGCTTGCGAGTAGGCGTTCCAACGGCAATGCTTATCACCTCTGCCCCTTGGATTGATTCACTCAAATTATCCGAGAAGTGCAACCTGCCCGCTGCCACATTTTTCTTAATCAACTCCTCAAGTTCTGGCTCATAAATTGGCACAATCCCTTGTTGCAGGCTTGCCACTTTGCGCTTATCTTTGTCAACGCATATCACATTAAACCCTAGCTCAGCAAAACATGTTCCACTCACCAAGCCAACATAGCCTGTTCCAATTACTGCGATTTTCATTAATTTATTTCCTCAAATGGTGATTAATTATATTCTTAGTTGTTATGCATATTCTTAATTATTATGCGTTTTATAAGTTTTGCACAAGTTTTTAGTTGCAAAAGTTGCAATCCACAACTTTTAAGCAGCATCAACAAACTTGATATTTAGCGATTGATGCGAGGTTTGCAATTCACGGATATAATCCGCAACTGCCCCTGATATTTCCGCATTTTTCAAAGCATAAGCGATATTTGCCTTGATGAATCCAGCTTTATCACCGCAATCAAATCGCTCTCCTTCATATAGGCAACCCAAAACTTGATGTTCACCAATTGAACGGCTAATTGCATCGGTGATTTGCACCTCACCGCCTGCCCCTGTTTGTTGATTTTCAAGATAGCTAAAAATGCTTGGTTGCAATATATATCGCCCGATAATCGCAATATTAGATGGTGCATCGGCGGGCGCTGGCTTTTCCACCAATCCGCTCACCGTGACGCATTTGCCATCAATTCCACTTGGTTGCAATATTCCATATTTATTAGTCTGCGATTCCTCCACACGAGTTGCCGCAACAATATTCGCCTTATTATCATAACGTTCTGATAATTCTATTAATTGTTGAATGCACGGCGTTTGCGACATAATCAAATCATCAGCTAAAATCACCGCAAATGGTTGATCCCCAATCACATTTCTGGCGCACCAAATAGCATGACCCAAGCCTTTTGGCTCTTGCTGACGTATAAACACCATTGACCCAGGTTCTGTCATCCAACCACGAACTTGATGCAATTCCTCTTGCTTATCTTTATCGTTTAATATTCGTTGCAATTCATAATTATGATCAAAATGGTTAAAAATCGCATTTTTCGCACGCCCTGTTATGAAAATAAACTCCTCAATTCCAGCGTCACGAGCTTCTTCAAAAGCATAATGAATTAATGGCTTATCAACCACTGGCATCATTTCTTTAGGCATAGATTTGGTGGCTGGCAAAAATCTTGTGCCAAGCCCACCGACGGGGAATACTACCTTCTTAATTTTTTTCATAAATGTGCCTAATGGTTTATGTGTGGTATGGTTTGTATGTAATTATTAATATAAAATTATCAGTTAATATTTCATCAATTTAGTATTTTACTAATTTGATGCTTTACTAACTCAACAAATTAATAATTAACTATTCATTAACAATAAGCACATAATAACCATTTTTTCACCAAAAAGCAACCACAAAACATTGCATCGCATCATAAATTAACACAAACGCAATATTTATTAATTTTATTATCTTTGTTGAGAAGCACTTTTATCTGTTGCATCAGGTGATAGAGCAGGCGCAACTCCACCAGAGCTTTGCACCGCAGGAGATTTTGCACTATTACCAAATCCAACAGCCGCCGCCGCTTCTGGAGCAAGTGCCACATCACTATTATCTTTTTTGCCACCACTCATAGATTTCGCAATTGATTGAACCATATCTCCCAAACCGCTAGTAACCGTCTTTAAGGCATCGCCAGCCATCTTCAAACCGTCCGTTGAAATCCATTTCAAAACTGGCCCAAATACATCGCTAATACCCTTACCTATATCACTAGCAATTTCACCAGCTTTTCTACCAAAATTTCCATCTTCTGCCATAACACTCAACCTCTATATATAATTAATATTTTTACCAATAAAATTACATTACCATTTAATTATTACAATTTAAGGTCAAGGGGCAACATAATGCAAATAATTATTGCTAAAATCAACTATTGTTCAAATAATCTGCACTAATTCTACTGATAATCCAGCCCCAACTATATTGGATATTTGGCATATCTTAACCAGCATTAAATTACCCGCCACAACTGCATCAATCGCTTGCATTGCGGGTGAATAATTAAATAACGGATTATTCGTTTGCGTTTTGCGCTTCAACACCCCGCCAATATATATCTCAATATCATATAATTCCTGCGCCTCGCTCAAACCAATATCCATAGAATCTCGCCACGCACCATAAAGTCTATCACATCGCACCCATATTATACTGATATTTCCACCCGCAACGCCTGAAATCTGGAGATGCACAGGCGCATAAGGGCGCAGACATACCGCATTAAAACTGAAATTGCGTGGTTGCACCTCCCCCAAACTTTGCCCAAAACTGACCGCTTTATATGACTTTGTCACCCCAATATTTGCAGGTGCAACGCTAATGCTGCCAAGTTCCGTTCCCAGCAACACAAATCGCTCACCCACATTATGAATATTCATCGCCCAGTTTGTGCCAAGCCTGCCCCGCAATAATCGTCGCAACCGATATTTACCCGCACCTAACATCTCCACATTCATAAATTGAATAATCTCATCACCAATTAATGCAGCATTCTCGCCATTTAACAATGCAAGTTCGCTCACATTTTGCAATTCTCCCCCCGCAATCAACAACACGCTAATCACGCTTGTTTCATCAAATATATTCCCCCCCGCAAAATTAGCTGGAATTGCTTGCACTTTGCCGAATATGCTCCCGCTTGCAACATCACCCAACCGCACATAATCATTGCTAGTTTGCGCCGAATAAATCGCACAACCACTCCAACCGCTTGCCACACCAACAGCAGCGACCCTCATCACTGATTGGGTGGATAAATCACTTGGCAAAGCTGGAATATCCAATAATTCATATTCAGTTTCAGCAATTTTCACAGCAATTGCAACTGATGGTGGTAATTGCTCCGCAATGCGGCTTGGTTGATATAATGCAATATTTTCTGAAACTGCGTCAATCACTGTTCGCCCTGCATCATGCACCATTTTAATGATGCGCATTTGCGATGATATACCCTGCTCAATGATAGTGATAACATCAGTTGGTTGCAATGCACTATATTTCCTATCAAGCGAAAACCGATAAGCCGTGCGTGCCAGCCATGTTAAATATAAATATTTCTCTGAAATTGCGCTTGCATCTGTTGCTGACATCACAATTGGCAAATTAAGCGCGTATTTATTTTTGCTTTGCGTCAATTGCCGAGTTGCCCGAGCAGTTCCAATTTGATAACCACTTGCCCTGCTTAAATATAATACTTCACATAAATGTGGTAATTCCAACTCATGACGACGAGTTTTTTGTAATGCTTCATTTTTGCCATCAAATAATAATTCATCTGCCTGAATTATTATAGAACTTCCAGCCCCAACAGCTCCCCTTGGCACAAACCGCAATGTTTGTTCGCTCTCCACCGCATCAAAGAAATATGCTTGCATCAACTCCTGCAACGCATCATAAGCTGTGGTGCGCCCTGAAATAATATAGCCTTCCACTTGCTCAGTTAAGCGTGAAACATCAATTTGTGCATCATCAAGCCCCGCTTTTATGCAAATATCACGCACAATTCCAGCCAACCCTGACATACCAAACTTGCCACTCACCCAATGCCCCGTCACCCATACGCCACCATCTGCCCACACATTAC
This sequence comes from Alphaproteobacteria bacterium, assembly GCA_043765375.1. Lineage (GTDB taxonomy): Bacteria > Pseudomonadota > Alphaproteobacteria > Rickettsiales > UBA998 > JAYUJH01. The sequence continues at coordinate 27,694 of JAYUJH010000041.1, read as the reverse complement.
GCAAATCAGGAAAATATGGAAAGGGGCGAGCGTCCCACGTCCACAAAAACATTTGCTCCAAAAATGCACTATTCTTAAAATGCGCTATCGTTGCTGTGATTGCTGTTCGTTGCGCCCGAAAATCCACCAACCCATTTGAAAGCCTTGGAAAATAACTCTCCGAGCTTGTTGGATCATAAAATACATTTGGCTGATTAGACGCACCATCAACACTTGGAAATCCATATTCCGTGAACCATATTTTCTTAGATTGCGGCACCCACGCCGTTTTTGCACCATTTGGATTATAATGATCATTCCTCCAAAACCAATCAATATTTTTCCACGCATAAGCCGCCCCAAGTGGTGCAGTGTTGGTGCGTGAATTATCCGTATAATAATAATCATAACCTTCACCCTGCCCCCAACCATTCATCACGGGTTGCAACCCATAGCCAAGTTCTGCTTGTGAAGAATTAGTCAACGGAAAATAAGCATCTATCCCAATCACATCAATATTCGGCGATGCCCATAGAGAATCCATATTATACCACCCGCCATCACTATGGTGATATTCAGACCAATCCGCAGCGTAAGTTATCTTTGTCACAGCCCCCATCACCGCCTTCACTGTGCTAGCCAACCCCACTAAAGCATCAACCGCAGGATAAACCCCCGCCGATGATGCAACTTTGGTTAATCCAATCAACTCTGAGCCAATCACAAAGCTATCCACTTTATTTTGCATTAATCCTGCATAATGGTTAATAAACGCATTATAACCCTCTGGCTTAATGAAAAAACTTGCCACATCAGCAGGCAAACCAGTCACCCGCCCCCGCCATGGCTTGCTTGCTAAATCCATAAAAAACATTGGATAAAACATCACCTTATAACCTTGCGCCCGCAATGCTGCCACCAACCGCACCACGCTTGCATCACTTGGAGTTCCACCATAGCGGGGGCTGCCATCAACCAACGTCATCTGCCTTGCATTGCCACGATTATATCCCGCAACTAGCCAATCATTCGGGCTTGAAATTGCATTCTTATATTCCACCGCTGGCAAAATCTTGCACGCCCCCGCATTGAGTGAATCGCCAAACCATGTCACCACCACACTCACCCACTCCAAGTTTGGACATGTTTCAGCAAGTTGGTTTATTGCCACAATCGCATTCGTATCATCTTCATTAGTATGATAATTGATAGGCTGTTGCAAAGCTGTTTGTGCAAAACTCGCACCCGCATATTCACCTTGGATTTTTGTTTGTTTAACAGTATCATAAACAAACTCGCCCGCCCCGGGAATTATTGTCATTGCTTTGACCATTTCTTCCGTTGTCTGCCCTTCATAATCTGGAGTGCGAACCTTGCGCTTAACCTCAAATGTGAAGTTAGGAATACGATTACCAAAATCTGCTAGCGGAAAATCCTCAATCACCACATAAGCCAACCCACGATAAGCAGGGCATTTACCTACCCCCTCAAATGCTTCAATCAGTGAATCAGGCAATTGTGCTTCCGTCCCTTTATAAACCCGATAAGTTCCATAGCTGGAGTTCAATAATTTTGCATCTGCCCATGTGCGAATAATTTCGCTCACCTCACCCGCACATATGCTAATTGCCAGTGATACTGAATAACTATAATTTGTCGCTGAAGTTTTCACCCCTCCACCGCCCTTGCCACCGCCCGAACGGCTAGTTGTGGTGGTGGCAGTTTCTTTGATTTTAGTCGCCCAAATCACATTACCAGCAAGCCGAATTGTGCCATAAATTAATGGAATTACCTTGCCATAAGTTGAAACTTGCACCCCAAGGTCACTCAATCTCGCCCCTTGTGTTTGCCTTGTTGGTTCACCAAAGATCGCATTATCAACCACTCCGCCAACGCTTGCACCAATCGCCCGCCCTATGGTTGCGCCAATCACAGGGCCCACCACGGGCAAGCCTGCTCCAACTGCTGCTCCCGCTGCTGATAAGATAATTGACGCCATAAATATTTCACCCTTTGAAAAATGCTTGCATGTTAGCTTGTGTTATAACTTCGCTGATACGCTAGCAAAATCACAACAGAACCAATACTTGCATATCAATCAACAATATTTTCAATGATGCTGGAAGGGTATAAAATATATTTTCCATAATTATGTTTTTTTATAATTATGTTTTTTGTGTGGAGGTGGTTTTTTGTTTTGTCATACCAGCCCCTATGATTCTGCCGTCATACCAGCCAAAAAAACACAAATAAAACTCTGGTATCAAAAAATCACCCAAAATTACTGCAAACGATTCTCATTCTCACCATATTTATGAGAATGATTATCATTCGCAGTGCTTATATCAACCCTTTAACCTTGCTAATAATGTTAGCAACACTCAAACCAAAATGCTCAAATAACGCTGGCGCAGGAGCGGATTCCCCGAATGAATCAATACAAATACATATCCCATTTCTACCAATAATACGATGCCACCCAAATGAACTCGCTGCCTCAATCGCAATACAAGGCAATTCACCAAACAATTTTGTTTGATAATCCTGCGGTTGCGCCAAAAATAACTCAACACATGGCATGGATATAACCCGCACATTCACGCCATTTTTCGCTAACTCATCAGCAGCATTCACCGCCAAATGCACCTCTGAACCAGTTGCCACCAACACCGCCACATCATCATTGCTGGTGCGCAACGCATAGCCACCCAAAGCCGATTTATTTTCAACAGCATTCTCCAACCCATCAATCCGCAATTGCGGCAGATTTTGCCGTGTCAGTGCCAATATGCTTGGAGTTTTGCGCATTTTCACCGCAATTTCCCAACATTCCAGCGTTTCAATGCGGTCACATGGACGCATTACATTCACATTTGGCATCGCCCGCAATGATGCTAAATGCTCAATTGGTTGATGCGTTGGACCATCTTCACCAACCCCAATTGAATCATGCGTCATCACATAAATCACCCCAATTTGCATTAATGCACTCAGGCGAATTGGCGTGCGCATATAATCGCTAAACACCAGAAAAGTCCCACCATAAGGAATATATCCGCTATATAACGCAAGCCCGTTCATGATTGCACCCATCGCATGTTCACGCACGCCATAATGGATATAGCGACCAGCAAAATTATCCGCATTTAATGCTATAGTTTGCGATACTTTAGTCAGGTTTGAACCCGTTAAATCCGCCGAGCCACCAATCAATTCAGGGATTGCCACAGTTAATATTGCAAGCGACTCCTGCGATGATTGCCTCGTTGCTTGCACCAGCGGATTTGCCAACCATTTCGCCTTAGTTTCCTGCATTATCTCCAACCAGCCATTTGACAATTCACCTTCAGTCAATCGCTTGAACTCAGTTTGTTGAGCATCTGATAATTTTGCAAATGCAGCTTGCCATTTCTCCTCCAACTCTGCGCCTTTGGCTAACCCAACTCGCCATTCATTCAGCACTTCAGCGGGAACTTCAAACGCTCCGTAACCCCAGCCAAGCGCAGCTTTCGCCCCCGCAATCTCCGCCTCTCCTAGCGGTGAACCATGGCTTGATGATGTCCCCGCCTTGGTTGGTGCGCCATAACCAATCGTAGTTTTGCAAGCAATAAATGATGGTTTATATGATTTTTGTGCTTGAGCCAGCGCATTACGAATTGCCGTTGCATCATGACCATCAATCGCTTGCACCGCAAAACCTAACGCCTCAAACCGCTTGCAATTATCCTCCGATGTTGCAAGCGAGGTTGCCCCATCAATTGATATTCCATTATCGTCAAATAGCACAATCAACTTGTTCAATTTCAAATGCACCGCAAAAGACGCTGCTTCCTGCGAGATACCCTCCATCAAACAGCCATCACCCACGATGCAATAGGTGAAATTATCACATATATCATCAAATTGAGCGTTCATCATACGTTCTGCGAGAGCCATTCCCACCGCATTTGCCAAGCCTTGCCCGAGGGGGCCCGTCGTTGTTTCAATCCCGCTTGCCACGCCATATTCAGGGTGACCGCAAGTTTTTGCTCCCATTTGGCGAAAGTTTTTAATCTCATCAAGGGTGATGTCCGCATAACCACTTAGATACATTAGCGAATATAGCAGCATTGAGCCATGACCAGCCGAAAGCACGAACCTATCCCGCCCTGCCCAGTTGGGATTAGCGGGGTTATGGTGCAAAAATTCCCGCCACAAAATACTTGCCACATCAGCCATACCCATTGGCATACCGGGGTGACCCGAATTCGCCGCTTGCACAGCGTCCATACTAAGCGCGCGAATGGCGTTGGCGAGCGTCATATCTGATATGGCTTTTGATGCAGGAGAATTATTTTGAGTGGCATTATTTTGAGTGTCATTGGCTGATTGCTGCATTGTTATTTTGTCTTTGAAATATAAGTTAAAATATCACCATAATTAATAACAGAAACAACAAACTATGCAAAGCTATTTTTGATGAGAAACTCCTGTCACATAATCTTAATATTAATTACATTGACATTAACGAGGGGGGAGGGGTAAAGTATTTTTATAACTTTGTCTTCGCCATCATTTGATAATGATTTTCATTATCAACAGGCACAAGTTATTTTCGGTTACGGTTACGAATAAAATTAGAAACCTTTAGGAGGTTTTTATTATGTCAACAAAGATTGGTCAAGGAAGTGATACAAATACTAGCGCGGACGGAGAAGAGTTTAAGACCGATTTCAATTCCACTCAAGAAAAAGTGGAGTCTCACCAAGAAAAAGTAGAATCTCACCGAGTAACGCAGGAAAATCCAACAGGGGATCCACCAGAAAAAGAAAAAGAAAAAGAAAAAGTTGATCCTAAAGCGTAAGCTATAAGGATTGACGATTATGGTTTAAGGTAGTCCCCCAAAGGGCTACCTTATTTTTTTGCCTGCATTTCAATTCACAAACTAGTGTTACATGATTTATAAATCTTAGATACCAGCCTCCGCTGGTATGACGAACTCCAAAATCCAGGTGAACCAACTCCAACTCCACATAATTCACGAGCGTTGGAAGCTATCTTTCAACTGCCGTAGAATCGTGAAATCCTCCACATTATCAACACGCAAAAATGGATTTGTTGCCAGTTCCAACTCCAGCAATGAAGGCACGGTTGGTTGCTTGGCAGCCCGCAATTCCCGCACATTTTCCACCCGCTGTTGCAATGAAACATTACGCAATCCTCCATTATGCAACAAAATATTTTCCGCCTCCACATGCAAAGCAAAATATGCGTTGTCTAGTGTATATTCATGCGCAATGCACAATATTGTTTCAGGCGGAAGGGCAGCAATTTTTTGCAATGATTGATATGCTTGGCTGTGCGTCCCCTCAAATACTCGCCCACAACCAAGTGAAAAAATCACATCTCCCGCAAATAACAAGTTTAGTGCTGGAATATGATAGCCAATATGTCCAATTGTATGCCCATCAAGTTGCAACACACTCACATCAAGCCCGCACCATGAAAATTGTTCAGCATTAATTGGGCAGTTAAGCGGAGGCAAACGTTGCGCATCAGCAGCATTGCCCATCACCATGCAACCATAATTCTGCACCAATTGATTCACCCCACCAATATGATCATTATGGTGGTGCGTTAGCCATATCTCATGCAAGCCCCAATTATGATGTTTCAAAGCAATGTCAGTGATTGCGCCATTTGTTGGATCAATCGCAATGGTCATATTTTGCGTGTTATTATGCAATAGATAATTATAATTGCGCAACGAGTTCTGGACATCAATTTGTAAAAGCGTATATTCGTTGCTTAAATGATGAATATAATAATTATCCACCACAAACCAACCCCAATATAAATGAACATATAACTAATATCAACCATATCCACGGAGGGGTGCGCTTGGTGATTTCATGAAACAGCGTAACCCAGTTGCGGTTTTCCGCCTTGAGCCACCTGCCATAATTACACTTCCTGCAACCTGAACCGCAACAATTCTCAATTGGTAATAATTTCGCTGCAATGCGGTTTTGCAAAGTTTGCGGCAATATTATCTTTTGTTTGATGCGTGGTGCATCACGAGTTGGCGGTGCAAAGGGTTCAGTGATTAATTCAACTATATTATCCATAAAATATCACTTAAAACATTTGTGCAAAAATACAATCAAAATAATTTTATAATTCTATGTATAACTTGGTTATAGCAGTTGAACTACTTTGCAAAATGTTGTAATGATGTTCATAAATATATTTGTAATAAAGGAAAAAATCATGGTAACGATTGGAATTAATGGACTTGGTAGAATTGGCAGAAGCGTTTTGCGCGCATTGGAAGAGCAGGGCTATAACGATATTAAAGTAGCTGCGGTTAATGATTTAGCTCCAATTGAGAGCCTAACTCACTTGTTGAAATATGATTCAGTTCATGGCAGATTTAATGGTGGAGTTTCACATAAGGGTGATGAAATAACGTTTGGCAGGCAAACTTTCGCCGTGACGCAACAACGCAATCCCGCTGATATTGGTTGGGATAAGTTCGGGGTGGATATTGTGCTGGAATGCACAGGGTTATTCACTGACGCAGAGAAATTGAAACTGCACCTCGCTGGTGGAGCAAAAAAGGTGATTTTATCAGCTCCCGCCAAAGATGATATCAAAACAGTGGTTTATGGCGTTAATCATCAGACAATTTCAGCAAATGATTTGATAATTTCCAATGGTTCATGCACCACCAATTGCCTAGCACCACTGGCAAAAATATTGAATGATACATTCGGAATTGAAAGCGGTTTTATGACGACAATTCATTCATATACGAATGACCAAAATATCGTTGATGCGGGACATGCAGATTTGCGCCGTGCAAGGGCTGCCGCAATGTCCATGATTCCAACATCAACGGGAGCTGCTAAAGCTTTAGGGGCGGTGCTACCTGAATTAAACGGCAAGCTAGACGGAACGGCAATTCGTGTGCCAACCCCAAACGTTTCCATCGTGGATTTGACATTTAATGCGGTTAAGCCAATCAGTGTTGAGGCTATCAAAGAAGCATGTATCAAAGCGGCAAATGGTGCAATGAAAGGCGTGCTTTCAGTTTGTGATGAACCGCTAGTATCAATAGATTTCACCCATAACCCTAACAGCAGCATTGTGGATTTAAGTTCCATTTATGTGATTGGTGGCAAACTTGGGCGCATTGCATCATGGTATGATAATGAGTGGGGATTTAGCTGCCGAATGCTTGAAGTTGCGAGATATTTAAGTGACGAATTGAGTAAACAACGTGCAGCATAATTAAAATTAAATTAATGGGAAAAAGATATGAATAATTATCATGAAATGAAGGGTTCGTCTAAAACATTAGAAAAAGCAATAAGCACATTTGAAAATGATTTAGATATTGTTGGAATTGTTGGTTATAGTCCTTCTGAAAGATTTAAGGACGCAATTGCAAAAATAAAAGAAAAAATAAACGCTTCACTTTTTAATGAATTATCTGAAGGAATAGACGAAGAAATTGAAAATATTTTTCTTCAAGGAGTTCGTGCTGGCTTAATCAAAGGAGCTAAGGTTACAATCAATAAAGATTGGAAATTAAAAAGAGATGGCTCTTTGGAATTACATTCAAAAGAAATAAAAGGTCAGAAACAAGTTTATCTTTCAGATGGAGAAAAACATACGGTTTATTTTTATTTTTCACCTGAAGAGCTTGGGTTTAAGTAACTTTATGGCAAACAACATGCAGCATAATATCAGCGCAGGGGCAAATTGGTTGGGAGTTTGGACGGTTTATCGCAGGGAAACTTGGCGGTTCATGAAGGTGTGGAATCAAACAATAATTGCTCCCGTTGTAACAACTTTGTTATTCCTTGCTGTGCTAACCTTAGCATTAGGCGGGGATAAACGCATGGTTGCGGGAATGCCGTTTAGCCAATTTGTGGCAGCGGGGCTGGTTATGATGGCAGTGGTGCAGAACTCATTTGCCAATTCTTCATCATCGTTAATATTAGGTAAAATCCAAGGGGTAATTATTGATTATCTGATGCCACCACTGAAAGGTTGGGAGATAACTTTAGGGATTGTTGCGGGTGGAATTACCCGTGGATTAATGGTGGGAATCGCCGTGATGATTGGGGTATATATATTTGTTCCACTTAGCATTCACAGCATTCCACTTGCAATATTCTATGTGATAACAGCGAGTATGATGCTTGCCTCGCTTGGAATGCTTGGCGGAGTTTATGCAAGTGGGTTTGATCAATTAGCAGCTTTCACTAACTACATTATCACCCCACTTTCGTTTCTTTCTGGCACTTTTTATTCCATTCAAAGCCTGCCTGAAACATGGCGAAATATCAGCTTATATAATCCATTTTTCTATATGATAGACGGGTTTAGGTTTGCAATGACAGGGCATAGTGACGGCAATATCAATATAGGAATTATAATAATGTTGTGCATTAATACGGGTTTATGGTTGCTGGTGCAGCATTTATTCGCAATTGGTTGGCGCATGAAAAGTTAATTTTTGATATATATATAAGTATAATGAGGGAATATGCGGATTTTAATTATTGAAGATGAAAAAGATGTAGCGGAATATATCGCCAAAGGCTTGCGAGAATCAGGGCATTCGCCTGATATATCGCATGATGGCAAAGATGGATTGCTAATGGCAACCACTAATGATTACCCGATAATTATCCTAGACCGTATGCTACCAACGATTGATGGAATAACCATTTTGAAAACCCTGCGAGGGGCTGGAAATACCACACCAATCATTATTTTAAGCGCGCTTTCGGAAGTTGATGATAGGGTGCAAGGTTTGAAAGCTGGTGGTGATGATTATCTTGTTAAGCCATTCGCATTCACTGAATTGCTCGCACGGGTTGAAGCATTAATTCGCCGCCATAAAGGTGATGGCGAGGCATTAACAAAACTGGAAGTTGGTGATTTGGAGATGGATTTGCTCTCTCGCTCAGTGACAAGAGGGGGCAAAAAACTCAATCTTCAAGCGAGGGAGTTCAGCCTGCTAGAATATTTATTGCGTAATAAAGGACAAATCGTCACCCGAACTATGTTGCTGGAAAATGTTTGGCATTATCATTTTGACCCACAAACAAATGTGATTGATGTGCATATTAGCCGTTTGCGTCGCAAAGTTGATGATGACTTCCCTAAGCCATTGCTCAAAACTGTGCGTGGTTCTGGTTATGTCATCAGCGATTAATTCACGATAATAATGGATAAATTATCACATAAATCCATCACTCCAAGCCGTAGCTCCAGCATTGCACTGGCTTTGCTGTTCACGTTATTGCTAACCGTTTCTGTGCTAATATTGCTATTTTTTATGGATTTGGCATATACAAAAACAAGCATAAACGGCAACCATAAATTGGTAACTGCACTTGGGTGGGGCGTATCTGCATTATTGTTTTTCCTTGCTATTGGGGGATTTTATATTGCGGATAGGGTAGTTTATCGCATTAATATTATCGCAAATACGGCGAATAAAGTAATTCAAACTGGTGATTTATCAGGGCGCATTCCATATTTTGGATCATGGGACGATTTATCCAAATTAGCGGATATTCTCAACCAATTATTCGCTCGGATTGAACATTTAATGGACGAAGTTCGCCAAGTTTCTGATATGATAGCTCATGATTTGCGCACACCACTCACTCGCCTGAAAAATCGGTTGGAAATGTTACATGATAAAAGTGAGTTGGAAGGGTTGGAAATTGAAGAAGATGTTGACAATTTAATTGCGGAAGCTGACCATTTACTTGCAACTTTTGCCGCCTTGCTACGCATTCGCACTATTGAATCGGGCAAGTGGCGAAGCGAAGGAGAGGCGTTGCAACTTGATAAATTAATTGAAGATGTAGCAGAATATTACGAGCCATTAGTGGCAGAAAAACAGCAAAATCTGCATATTAACTTACAAAAAACTGATTTTTTCGGCGATCGTCATTTGTTGTTTCAAGCATTTGCTAACATGATTGATAATGCGGTGAAATATGCACCAGAAGGCGGGGATATTTATTTATCATTACAAAGTGATGCGAGTGAAATAATATTTACCATCAAAAATAGTGGTAGCCATGTGCAAGTGGAGCATTTGGATAGGATTTTTCAACGTTTTTATCGCACTGATGCAGCCCGAACTAGCCATCAAGGCAATGGGTTGGGGCTTAGTTTGGTGCAGGCAATCATCAAATTACATTGCGGTGAAATCATCGCTCATAGCAACGAACAAGGATTTTGCTTGCAAACCAGTTTCACAAAAATATAAATTATTTGATTGGCTTTTTTGATATTATTTGCTAGATTGCAGAGTATGAATGATATTTTTGACACATCTATAGATAATCCACTCAAACCTTATATGCGCAAAGCCAAACGAGCATTTGTATATGCGGGGTTATTTAGCTTGTGCATCAATGTGTTAATGTTGGTATTGCCGCTTTATTCATTGCAAGTGCTGGATCGGGTTTTATCCAGCAGAAGCATTGAAACATTAATCATGCTAACCATCATCATGATTGTTGGTTTGGTGTTTTATGGAGTGTTTTTCGCTGTTCGTAACCTTATTTTGCTTTCAGTGAGTGAATGGTTAGATCAAGAAATATCACCTAATTTGTTGGCAGATGCAGTAGTGAAATCATCACTTGGGTCATATGTGAACGCATCGCAACATCAACGTGATATGACTTCTATTCGCAGTTTTATCACAGGTTCAGTTGCTACATTAATGGATATTCCTTGGTCACTAATATTTATTATCGTGGTATATTTAATTAATCCGATACTCGGTTTCATCACGGTTATTGGCTTGGTGATTTTGCTATTATTTGGTTATCTTAATGAACTTGTCACCCGCAAGCCGTTTGAAGAAGCAAGCAAAGAGCAAATTAATAGCCATTTTTTAGCGGATATTGCGGGGCGAAATGCTGAAGCAATTGAAGCAATGGGAATGATGGAGAATGTCAAGCTCGCCTGGAAAGAACATCAAGATGCCGCCTCAATCCACAATCTTAACGGTAATCGTCGGGCTAACCTAATTCAATCAGTTTCACGTGTGTTGCGCTTGGTGGTGCAAATTGCGGTGACTGGAATTGGTGGTTACCTGTCGCTGAAAAATGAGTTGACGGTTGGTGGAATGATTGCCAGCTCAATATTGGTTGGACGTGCGCTCTCTCCATTTGAGAATGCAATTTCAATGTGGAAGAGTTTCATTTCCGCCCGTGATTCATATAATCGTTTGAATAATGCATTATCAAATGGCAGAACAATTGAGCGGGGAACGCTAGAATTGCCTGAACCAACTGGCGCATTATCAGTTGAGAATATCATATTTACGCCACCAAATACTGCACCAATCATCAAGGGAGTTACTTTTTCTTTGGCAGCGGGACAATCGCTTGGAATTATTGGCCCATCGGCGGCAGGAAAATCAACATTATCCAAGTTGATTATCGGATTATTGCCACCATCTCATGGAGCAGTGCGTTTAGATGGAGCGGAGACATTCAAATGGAATCGTGCTAATTTCGGTCAATATGTGGGATATATGCCACAGTCGGTTGATTTATTCACGGGAACAATTAAGGATAATATCGCCAGAATGAACAAAAATGCACCAATGGAAGCAGTGATCAAAGCGTGTAAAATGGCGGAATGTCATGAGATGATTTTGCGCTTACCTCAAGGTTATGAAACCAAGGTAAATCCTCGCATGAATAGTTTATCACCAGGACAACGTCAGCGCATCGGTTTGGCTCGGGCATTATATGGTGATCCAAAATTCGTGTTGCTAGATGAACCAAATAGCAACTTGGACGGTGATGGTGAGCGTGCTTTGTTGATAGCTTTGCAAAACATGAAACAAGCTGGAACAACTTTCATTGTGGTTGCACATCGCCAAACAATCGTTGCTAATGTTGATATGTTGTTGGTGCTAAAAAACGGTATTATTGATAGATTTGGTCCTAACGCCGAAGTTATCCGTCAATATCAACAAACTTAAATCTCAATATTAGCAACCATAATTGGCAAATATTAGCCGTCTAAAAATAGATGCAGAAATAAAATCATATCAGAGTATATATCATGGATAATAATTCCCCTCAATTGCCCGCTAATGCTAAATCATCAAAAAATCTACCTGCTCAAAAATCTTCAGCTAGTGCAGTTTCAAGCCCAGTTTCAAACAAAACAACGGATAGTTTGATTAAGAAAATTGATGCGGTTTCACAATGGTTGACTCCCCTACCAAGCAAAATCAACCCTGATTCCCCTGAATATTTCGCCCGCAAATCAATTTCAATTGGTTTGGTTGGAATTGGTTTGTTATTTGGCGTATTTGGCCTATGGTCAGCAATTGCTCCGCTGGATAGTGCGGCGATTGCACCTGGGCGAGTAATTTTGGATAGCAACAAAAAAACCATTCAGCATTTGGAGGGTGGAATTGTTGATGCAATCATGGTGCGTGAGGGACAGGCGGTTAATAAAGGTGATATTTTAGTGCGACTAGATGAAACAACAGCTAAAGCTCGGTTTGAACTAGTGCGCAAACAATATTTAACACTCAAAGCAACGGAGGCGAGGCTGATTGCCGAACGTGATGATTTGGGTGAAATACCATTTAGCAAAGATTTAACTGATATTGAACAAACGGATATAACGGCGAGGGAATCACTAGAAAATCAGCGCAGATTATTTGATTCAAGGCGCAATAGTGTGAAAGGAAAAATTGCTATTCATCGTCAAAAGATTCAGCAATATAAAGATGAAATACGAGGATTGGAATCGCAAGCATCGTCAAGCCGTAACCAAATTGGATTTGTGAATCAAGAGATTCAATCAGTGGCTCAGTTGGTGGCAAATAATAATGCGCCGAAATCTCGGTTGCTATCATTGCAACGGCAAAAATCTGCGCTGGAAGGATCTTTGGGCGAGGCGGTAGCGGGAGTATCTCGGGCGCGTCAAAGCATTGGCGAATCTGAGATTGAAATAATCAATACCAGCAACAGTTTTTTGAATGAGGTGAACGTTGAGTTCAAGGAAACGCAGGCAAACTTATCCGACATTGAAGAGCGCATTCGTGCGAGTGAAGATACCTTCACCCGTATTAATATCGTTGCACCATTAACGGGCAAAGTGACGGATTTACAAGTGCATACGGTCGGTGGGGTGATTAAACCCGGTGATAAATTGATGGATATTATTCCAAAAGATGATGCGCTAATCGTGGAAGCGATGGTTCAACCGCAAGATATTGATGTAGTGCGTGATGGGCTGGAAGCAAGTGTGCGCCTCAGTGCTTACAAAGCAAGGTTTGTGCCACCAATCAAGGGGCGAGTTGCGAATATTTCAGCTGATAGATTTGATGATTTGCAACGTGGAACATCATATTATAAAGCTCGTGTTGTAGTTGATAGCGATGAATTGAGCCATCTTGATAATGTAGAATTATATCCCGGAATGCCAACAGATGTGTTAATTGTTACGGGTGAGCGCACTTTGTTGCAATATTTATTTTCGCCAATTCGTGATTCATTTAGCAAATCATTCCGTGAAGAATAACATTTCGTGAAGAATAAGGAAGCATAAGGGGCATATATGCGTAAATATCTAAGTTTGATTATCAGTTTGGCGTTGATTGCAGCAGCAGGGCTTGCCGTTTGGACAATTCAACCCATACCAAATATTGGTGAGGGTGAAGCAGGAATTGGTAAGCAACAAAATAGGCGATCTCCAACCACAGGCGAGGCTGAAATTGGAGGAAAGTTCCAACTGATTGATGCGAATGAAAATAAAGTTGATGAATCTATTTTGCAGGGATATTTTTCACTGGTATATTTTGGTTTTACTTCCTGCCCCGCAGTTTGCCCAACTACACTTGGAAATATAACAAATGCGTTGGATAAAATTGGTAACTTAAGCGATGATGTGCGCCCAATTTTCATTAGCATTGACCCAAATCACGATAATCCCTCAGTTATGCGAGAATATATCAGCAATTTTCACCCAAGTTTCATGGCATTAACTGGGACGGAAGCGCAAACTAAACAAGCAGCGAACGCATTCAAAGTTTATTATGAAGCGGGGAAATTGCTTACGAAAAATGGTAATATTAATCATTCCGATTTTATCTATTTGATGGACAAAACTGGTAAATATATCACGCATTTTACTCAAGAAGATTCCGCAGAGAAAATGGCAGCAGAATTGCTACGATATGTGAGGTGAGTCAATTGAGCTAGATAAGGCAAGCTATAATTGCACCAACCATATTTTTATTTATCAATAAAATGCAATGAGTGAAAAATTATGAACCATATTAAACGGCACGCAAAGCACCATCACTTGTTACCACATATTTATAAGTGACTAATTGCGCCGCACCAACTGGCCCCCTTGCATGCAAACGCCCAGTTGAAATACCAATTTCTGCCCCCATACCAAACTCTCCGCCATCAGCAAATTGAGTGGAAGTATTGTGCATGACGATTGCACTATCCACATTTGCCAAAAATTGTGCTGCAATATTTGCATCTTCTGTGATGATGCAATCAGTATGATGTGAGCCATATTGGTTAATATGTTTAGCGGCATCACAAACATTTGCTACAATTTTGACTGAAATAATTTTATCCAAATATTCACTGCTCCAATCTTCATCATTTGCTGGCACAATACGAGGGTCAATTGTCATTGCGGCAGCGTCACCTCTAATTTCCACTTGCGGAAGAGCATTAATGATAGCGGGTAAAAATTCGGACGCAATTTCTGCATCAATTAATAATGATTCTGCCGCCCCACAAACCCCAGTGCGGCGCAATTTTGCATTATTCACCACTCGCAAAGTTTTGGCTAAATCTGCTGCTGCGTGAACATAAATATGACAATTACCATCAAGATGCAAAATCGTTGGAATGCGAGATTCGCTATCCACTCGTGCAGTTAGGCTTTTGCCACCACGAGGCACAATCACATCAATATAATCAACCAATTGCAACATTTCACCAACTATCGCCCGATCAACTGATTGCACTAATTGCAAGCAATCTTCAGGCAAACCAGATTGCACCAAACCGATGCGCAAACACTCCATAATCGCTTGCGACGAGTGCAAACTATCCGCCCCCGCCCGCAAAATCGCTGCATTCCCTGATTTCAGACATATTGCCCCTGCATCTGCGGTGACGTTCGGGCGGGATTCATAGATGATACCAATCACCCCAAGCGGGACTGTGACTTTACGAATATGCAACCCACTTGGACGATCCCAAGCCTCCAATTCACACCCAACAGGATCTGGCATTAAAGCAATCGCCAACATACCATCACTGATTGCTTTAATGCGAGCCTCGTTCAAGTGCAACCTATCCAACATAGCAGCGGATAATTGTTTATTGCGTCCATTGTCCATATCAATATGATTAGCGGCGATTATTTGCGCATTTCGTTCAAGCAACGCCTTTGCTGATGCTTGCAACGCCGTGTTTTTTTGCGCAGAACCTGCTAATGACAAAACTCTGTAAGCCGCTTTTGCTTTTTTGCCCATCTCCAGCATTGTTGTCATATTGCTTCCAGCACCGATTGTGCATGATTTTTGACCTGCACTTTGCGCCATATTTGCTGCACTGCACCAACCTCATTAATCAGCAAAGTGGTTCGTTCAATGCCCATATATTTTTTGCCATACATAGATTTCTCAACCCACACGCCATAAGATTCGCACATTGAACCATCTTCATCGGCAAGCAACTCCAACGCCAATTCATGCTTGGCGATGAACTTACAATGCGATGATTGAGTATCACGAGAAACGCCAACAACATGCGCTCCCTTGGCGATAAATTGTGGGAGCAACTCGCTAAAATCTTTTGCCTCCACCGTGCAACCTGACGTATCATCTTTGGGATAAAAATAAATCACTAATTTTTTGCCCCCAAAATCCACTAAATTGCGTTGCTCACCCGCTTGATTTTTCACCATAAAATCTGGTGCTTGCTTACCTATCTCAATCATTAATCAACCCTCAAATGCTTTTGCGACAAGTTCTTCTTGCTCACGATTATGTATTTTCAAATAACCAACTGCGGGCGATGCTGAAATTGCCCGACCAACATAACGAGGGCGCACCCCTGCCCTGCCGCAATCCTCCAGCACTTCCTCAATATAAGGCGCAACAAAGCTCCACGCCCCCATATTTTTTGGCTCTTCTTGCACCCAAATAATTTCAGCATTGCCATATTTCTCAAGCTCTGCCTTCAACTGGTTGTGCGGAAACGGATAATATTGCTCAAGGCGCAAAATTGCTACATCAGTGCGCCTCAAATCTTCACGCCCCAAATCCTCACGCTTTTGCAATAAATCATAATAAACTTTGCCACTAGTAATGATAACACGCTTAACGTTTTTGATGCCTCCATCAACCTCACCAATAACTTTTTTGAAATGCGTTGTTGGTGCAAAATCGCTAATTACTGAAACCGCCCGCTTATGACGCAATAATGATTTTGGCGTCATCACAATCAAAGGTTTGCGGAACTTGCGGTGCATCTGACGACGCAACACATGGAAAAAGTTTGCGGGCGTAGTGCAATTCACCACCTGCATATTTTCCTGTCCGCAAAGTTGCAAAAACCGCTCCAAACGAGCTGATGAATGTTCGGGCCCTTGCCCCTCATAACCATGTGGCAGTAACATCACCAGCCCTGACATGCGCAACCATTTAATCTCACCAGATGCGATAAATTGATCAATCATCACTTGCGCACCATTAGCGAAATCACCAAATTGCGATTCCCAAATGGTGAGAGAGTTAGGCTCAGCTTGCGAATAACCATATTCAAAACCCAAAATTGCAAACTCCGAAAGCGAACTATCCACGATTTCCGCCTTGCGCTCAACCCCTGCCAAATTATTCAGCGGAATATAGCGTTCTTCAGTGGTTTGATCCACAAAAGTTGAATGACGATGCGAGAACGTCCCACGGCAACTATCCTGCCCAGTTAAACGCAATCCATACCCATCTTTCAACAACGATGCAAACGCCAAATGCTCACCCATCGCCCAATCAATCCCCTCACCATCAAGCACCGCTTTGGTGCGTGTTTCAATGATGCGAGCGAGTTTTTTATTAACGTTAAAGCCAGCGGGAAACACCGCCATTTGCGCCGCTAAATCCTGCAACACCGCCATATCCACCCCAGTATCAGGAGTTTGGCGATTGCGGGCTTCTTCCGCTTCCGTCATGTTTGACCAAGCTCCACCTAGCCAATCTGCGGAATTGGGTTTATAATCCTTGCCTGCTGCTAATTGCGCTTCAAATAATTCAGTAAATTGCTTATATTCGCTATCAACTCCTGCTTGCGTAATCACTCCTTGCGACACCAACACATCAGCATATAGCAAAGCGGGAGATTTTTTCTGCCTAATCGTATTATACATAATTGGTTGAGTGAACATTGGCTCATCGCCTTCATTATGACCATATTTACGATAACAAAATACATCAACCACCACGTCACGCCCAAATGTTTGACGAAACTCCGCTGCCAACCGACATACATATACCACCGCTTCAGGATCTTCACCATTCACATGGAAAATTGGAGCTTGCACCATTTTTGCCACATCTGACGGGTAAGGCGTAAAGCGGGAATAACGTGGTGCGGTGGTAAAACCAATTTGATTATTCACAATAATATGAATTGTTCCACCAGTACGATAACCCCGCAACTCCGAGAGTGAAAGCGTTTCTGGCACAATCCCCTGCCCCGCAAATGCTGCATCACCATGCAACAAAATCCCCATGACTTTTTGTTTTTCAATATCATTTTTTTGATCTTGCTTGGCACGCACTTTGCCACAAACAACAGGGTTCACCGCCTCCAAATGCGAAGGGTTAGCAGTTAGCGAAAGGTGAATCATCTTACCATTTGGCATTTCACGGTCACTTGACACCCCGATATGATATTTCACATCACCTGAAGAATTAACCGATTCAGGAAAATCCATATTACCAGCGAATAATGAAAACATCTCAACATATGGCTTTTTCATAATGTTAGTTAGCACGTTCATGCGCCCACGATGCGGCATTCCGATTACCACTTCTTCCACGCCAAGCCTTGCCGAAGTGTGCATAATTTGTTGCAACCCCGGAATCATCGCATCACCCCCTTGAATTGAAAATCGCTTCATTGCCGCATATTTAGTCTGCAAAAACTCCTCAAAACTATCAACTTCAATCAAATCTTTCAATATCTCACGTTTATCAGCAGGCGAAATATGCGGATTGCCTTGCATCGCCTCAATGCGATTTTGAATCCACGCTTTTTGTTCAGGATATTGAATATGCATAAACTCAACGCCAATGGTTGAACAATAGGTGCGCTCTAATATATCCAAAATCTCATTCAAACTGGCACTTTGCTTGCCTAAAGTCCCACCAAGGAAAATCTCTTTAGTATAATCATCACGTGAAAACCCATAATTAAGCGGATTTAGCTCAGGGTGCGAACGGTCGCGCGATTCCACCTGCATTAGCGGGTCAAGATTTGCCTTCAAATGTCCACGAACACGATAAGCATGAATGAGTTGCAACGCCCGAATTGAGTGCAAAATCGCCGTATCATCTTGCGCCCTAATCTCTTTTTCTTTTTTGGCAATCTCCCGCTTTTCCTCAGGGTCAAGCACGCCAATAATGCCCGAATTATAATCCGCCCATGATGGCTTGCGTTTCACAATGCACTGCGCCTGCAAATTATTGAAAAACTCTCGCCATTCATCGCTTACATTGTTGGTATCTTGGCAATATAACTTATACATTTCCTCAACGAACAAACCATTGCCACTGAATAAATAATCAGTTGCATCAAACAAATCCCATAAAGATTGATTGCTTGATTGCTCACCCAATTGTTGCCCAGCTGATTGTTGCCCAGCCAATTGTTGCGCTAATGAAGATTGTGCATTCATAAATAAATCCTAATTATCCCACCGCATCGCAAACTTTCACTTGCAACACAGTTACATATTATAAACATAATTCTTATAACAACAAACTAATTAATTTATTATGATTTTGCAACAATATTATAGTGGTTTCACGTTTGCATGACGCCTATTTTATATCATTCAAATGTGAAAATGCTATAGATGTGGATATTGTTATCGCTAAATATTTACACTCACTCTATTGCTGCTTATAATTTGAGGAGTTGATGCTGGTGGTTCGTTAGTTGCAATAGTTTGCGCTTGGGATATTGGAGTAGCTGGTAATATATCAGGTGAGATTTGAATGCCGTTTGATTGTTTAGATTGAACAGAAGGAGTTGTCGCGGGCTTTGCAAGAACAATGTCGTTATTTAGCTTGGATTGTCCCTGCCTCCTTTGTTCATCAATTCGTTCTAATTCAGCATTTCTTTTTTCATCAGTATCATGCTTTTGAATCCCTTCTAGGTTTTGACCTGATGCCATAGCAACCAATGCAAAAAGCATGAAACCTAAAAATCCACCACCACCCTGCTCGTTACCACCACCAAACATATTTGACATCATATCTTGATATGTGTTTTTAGCTCCTTTCTTCTCAATGCTGTTTTTTGCTTCTTCTTCAGTTGGCAGATTTTGCTTTCCAGCAATCGCAGATGATGGCGTAGGTGCGGGAGCTTTTGGGTCACCAACTGGAGTGATGTTTTTTGAAGCTAAAAATTGAGGGGTAACATCAAAGTTTTTCGGCAATGGGTTGTTAGTGCCTCCATGCCCTATGGTGAATAATTCTTTGCCATCTTTTCCTAAAACTTGCGCATTATTCCCATAACCTCCACCAGTAAAATAGCGCACTGCTCCACCCTCGGGAACTGCTAAAGCCATTTCAGTTGGTTTGGAAACAGAAGCGTCAAATCTATCTTTGCCCTGTGGAACAATATAGAAATCCAAAGAAAAACCAGTTGTTGCTGGGTTATGATTATGCGCACCAACTGCTTGCTTGGCGAGTGCCATTTTTGCATCTGGTGAGGCGTTATGATTCCACTTTTCTCCTCCAACGCCACTGTTAGAAAACTCCATATGCAGCCCACGTGATTCATATTGCTTAGATACAGTGTCTAATATCTCAACAACGCTTTTCCAATCACCTTTGGCAATTAAATCTTTGAACTTCATATCAATATGATATTCCTCACTACCACCGTTTTTATCCTGCGGTGCGGTGAACAACCCTGATGCGATACCATTAAAACTTGCGTTTTTTGCCATAATATTTATTCCCTAACCATTCATTGCACGGGCGGTTGCGGCTATATCACCCTTAACTGCTTTTTTCTCAACTTCTGAACTTGAAATCATAATCTAAAAATCCTGTAATTTGTTTTGCCGTATGTTTTGTTTTAAGGTTATTTCGCTATTATTCGTTCAGGAGTTAGCTTAGCTTGAGGAACTTCTGATGATATTTTGTTTCCTGTGCTAGCATCAGAATGTGTTATTCCGCCCATAGATTTAGCGATATTTTTCACAGCGTTTTCTGAAGTATTCACAGTTTCAGTTGAATCTAATATATAAAAACTGCTTCCGCTAGCAACGCCATATTCTTTCATTAGCGTTTGCATACTGCCAACATCATTGGGACGAACAACTGGACAACCTTTTGATATTCCCTGACCGCCCTTGCTACCATGTCTTAAGTTTTCATGCGAACCAATTCCACTTCTATTATCCAATCCATCATCATATTCAACAAAAAAACCAAACTCGTCATTAGTTTTGAAATCTGCGCTTGCAATTTTACCAATGCGATTAATTCCATCACCTTTCTTGGTTGCATCAGTTACCAAGAAGGGCATTGGCGCACTGTTGGTTGCCTCTACTGATTTAGAATCTTTAGCATTGTCAACGCCAGCTGCCCCACCAGAAACAAATGGAATTAATTTTGTTGTATTTTTCTCCAAATCATGAAAAACATGAAAACCACGTGCCACCGCAACACCATTATTGTTGCTTGCGTCTATGGTAATCATAGCATAAACTTTTTCTACATCTTTATTCTTAGCCTTAGCATCATCAATAACAGTTTGTGGAATTGATATTTTTCCTTCATAATCCTTGGCGTTTAGGAACTCCCTGCCCTCCGCACCTGCATTTCTAGCATAAGATACTCCATCTTTAGCGGGATTAAACTTTGTGGAGTTAGAACCCATTAAAGATTCTTTTGCATTAGTTAAAGAGGTCTTGGCTGATGCCAAAGGGTCGTTTCCATAATTACTTGGGCTATCTTGGCGACCAGTTGTTTCCTCGGGGCTTTTCTCACCACCACCCATGCCAAGCATTTTCATGACCCCGCCAAACATACCCATAATTTTTTCACGCATATCTGGGTTGAATATTGCTAAGCCACCGAGGAGTGCTGCGATTGGTAGAATGGCAGGCTTTACCGCCTCAATCACTCCACCAGCAATACCTCCGAGCGCACTCCCTGCCATATCTTGCATGGATTGTGCAGGGGGAGGTGAATTGCCTCCTCCCTCCTTGTTGCTGGCGTTGCTTTCTGGTTTTTTATTTGTGAGCATTCCGAGTAACTGTTCTAACATAAATATATAATAACCAAATAAAGTGACAATTTCATGAAGTAAAACAATAATAATCAATGAATAGATAATTACTTCAAATATTACTTGTTTAATTAACAATATTTTATTCAAAAAATCAAAGCGAGTTAGTGACAAATGCAACAAAATAAACTAAGTTATCATTTAATAATTTATTTTTAACATCACATTTCGCAAATATTAACAAGGATTTTTTTAACATGAATAATGCCGCAATTAAACCACAAACCAATAACCAAGCTGTCACTGAGCCTCGCTATTTCCACGCAACCCTTGCTGAGCGTGATAGCGCAGTTTTTAACGCCATTCAAAATGAATATCAACGGCAAAAAAACGGGGTGGAATTAATCGCCTCCGAGAATATTGTTTCCCGTGCCGTGATGGAAGCGCAAGGGAGCGTATTCACCAATAAATATGCGGAAGGATACCCCAATAAACGTTATTATGGCGGGTGCGAGTTCGCCGATGTGGTGGAGCAATTAGCGATTGACCGTGCGAAAGAATTGTTTGCTTGCGCTTATGCCAATGTGCAACCTAACTCTGGATCTCAAGCTAATCAAGCCGTGTTCACCGCATTATTGCAACCACATGATACGATAATGGGGCAATCCTTAGCAGCTGGTGGACATTTAACTCATGGTGCATCAGTTAATCAATCAGGTAAATGGTTTAACGCCGTGCATTATGGTGTGCATAAAGATACTGGATTGGTGGATTACGCAGAAGTTGAAGCGCTCGCCCGTGAGCATAAGCCAAAAATGATTATTGCAGGATTCTCGGCTTATCCTCGTGTGTTGGATTGGGCAAAGTTCCGTGCAATTGCTGATGAAATCGGGGCTTACTTACTGGTTGATATGGCGCATATTTCAGGGTTAGTCGCTGCTGGAGCATATCCTTCACCATTGCCACATGCGCATATTGTCACAACCACCACCCACAAAACTTTGCGTGGCCCTCGTGGTGGAATGATATTGTCAACCAACCCTGATATGGTAGTGCGCAAAACTAAATCTGGCGCAGATGTAACTTTAGCTGCCGCATTGCAATCAGCTGTGTTCCCAGGGATTCAAGGCGGGCCATTGGTTCATGTGATGGCAGGCAAAGCAGTTGCTTATGGCGAGGCGTTGCAACCATCATTCAAAGTTTATGGTCAAGCGATTATCAATAACGCAAGGGAGCTTGCCAAAACTTTAACTGCTCGTGGGGTGGATATTGTCACTGGTGGAACAGATAACCATATTGTGTTGGTTGATTTGCGTCCAAAAGGATTAACGGGCAAAGCAGCGGAGGAAAGCCTAGAGCGTTCGGGATTAACATGTAACAAAAATGCTATCCCGTTTGATCCGCAACCACCAATGATAACTTCTGGCATTCGCTTAGGCACGCCAGCAGGAACAACTCGTGGTTTTAGCTTGGAGGAGTTTTGCTTGATTGGTGAATATATTGGTGATGTGCTGGACGGATTAGTAAAATCTCCCGAAAATAATGGCGCAACTGAGCAATCAGTCAAAGCCAAAGTTCAAGCCCTTTGCGCCCGCTTCCCCATTTATGATTTGTAGGAGATATTACAATGGATAAAATAGACGTTTTTGTTTCACTTGCGTTTAGAGTTTCGCCTGAAAACGGGGGAGTTATTCCTTTTAGCGATTTCATAACAAATCCAAATAAAATCATTCCTAAAAGAGATGATAACTGGGAAATATTAGGAAAATTGCACCCAGATGGTATACCCTTTCAATCATTTAAGTTTCGTAATAACGTTATAATAAGCATACAACCAGATTTTGCAGAAATACGCCAGGACGCTATACAAAATCAAGATGTCACTTTCGCAAATATCATACAAATTGCAGAACAATTTTCCAATATTGCCATTAAATATAATATTAATCATACGGGATTAAATTATAGCTTCATTATTCCAAAAGAAAATCCAAATGATGTATTAAATAACAAATTGCATTTTTCAATTAATGAAAAACCAACAGAAACTTCTTATACATTGGTATATGAGGATAAAATAAAACAAGAATCTACAACAATTTCAATTAATTCAGGAGGAGTTACTTTTCCAACCTCCGCAGAAATAAAAGGGATTATTTTCAACGCCAATTATGATAGAAAAATAAATGATGCAACAAGAATGAGGTCTACGCTAGATTTTGTAACTAATATAGATAATATTTTTGATAAAATAAAAGAAAAATCTAACATGATAGCAAAAGATTATGATGCATGAAGAAGAAATTGAAAACAACGTTGTTTATCCAAAACAATGGGATAATGGAGTATCAACTAGCAAACCTTCTAGCCAAACAATACCTTCCGCAGCGCCTGTTAATCCAGTTAATAAATACTTAACAGATATAGAGTATTATGGAAAAGTTGAGGAGAAAATAGTTGTGAGTGAGGATATTGCAAAAACAGTTGGTAAATTGGAAGCTAATTATGAACATATGCGTGAGCATCAACAAAAGCTGGAAGCAAGCATTGAAGCCATGCCAGCCAAGATTGCTACGCAATTATCGCAGGAATTGAAAAATCAAATAACAACATTAAACGCTGATATGACTGTAAAAATTGGCAAAGTTCAATCTGATTTGGAGGTGAAAATAGCTGGATTTGGCACTAAAATGGCAGAGTTTGAAACTAAAATAGAAAAATCGTCTAAAGAAAACACAAGGTGGGTTATAGGTATCATTTTAGCGGCATTGTTTTTTGGTATTAGTTATATTACAAATCAGATGGATAAAAAAATTGAATCTTTTGTAAGATATAATAACAATATTCCGCAAGCGATGGAGAGGGCTAACCCGCCCATTCCAAGCAATGTTGCGCCTGCACCTTCAACCCCACAAGAGAATCACACCCCATGAAATGTCCGTTTTGTGGGTTCGCTGATACGCAAGTGAAAGATTCCCGCCCAAGCGATGATGGCGCAACCATTCGTCGCCGTCGTTATTGTGGTGAGTGCGATTCCCGATTCACAACATTTGAGCGGGTGCAATTGCGGGAGTTTAACGTGATAAAAAGCAATGGTGAGCGCAAGTTATTTGATGCGGATAAAATCATGCGTTCCATGCAAATTGCTTTGCGCAAACGCCCCGTCGCTAGCACTATTATTGAGCAAGCATCGCAACGTATTGTGCGGGATTTGGAGAGCAATAATGATGGTGATATAGCAACTCAGGCGATTGGGCAGATGGTGATGAATGAATTGCAGAAAATTGATAAAGTAGCGTATATTCGTTACGCATCGGTTTATCGTAATTTCCATGAGAGCGATGATTTTGAGAAGTTCCTCAGGGATTTGTGATTATAGTATTTTCAATTTTGATCAATATAAACTGATTAAAGATCAAAAGATCATTATAATTTTGTAAAATATATAGCTATATAATAGTTACAATTTAATATACTCACGCCGTGATGGCAAAACTTCCAGCTTCATTGGCAACCATGGGAGCAATAAATGCGTTGTTACTCGCAACATTTGAGTTCAACACAACTTGGCTCTCATCAGCGAAAACCCAAGCATCACGCATTTTTTTAATCTCACCAATCACTTCATCATAATTTGTTTTTTCACCCTTGATAAGCCCGTTTAACTTGATGTAAATCATTTCGTAATAATCATAAAGCGAGGTGGATATTTCAGGATAATTTTGCATATCAAGGCTTGATTGTAACCCTGTGATTATATTCATCGCTTTTTGCAACGAGTTAAAGCGCTGCTCAATTTCGCCTTTTTCATGCGCTGATTCACCTTGTTGCACAAACCTTATCACCCCATCATAGAGCATTATAATTTGCTTACCCTTGCCCACATTATGGCTTGCTTGCTGATATGCTTGAAACTGATATTGATTTTGAAACTGCATATCAAACTACCTATTATTGCGAGCGTTAGATTGCGCTTCAAGCGATTGCAACAACGTATTGGCGGAACTGATTGCCTTTTCCAACGCTGCATATTGGTTGAGGAGTTGGTCACGATAGCGTGATAATTGCGAATCAATCGTTGTTATTCTAGTTTTGGAGCGTTCATCTTTGCTTGCCATTGCTTTGAGTTCAAGATCAACCGCACCAACATCAGTTTTTAACATTCCTTCCAGATTATTATATAACCTATCACCCAAACCTTGCGACGCATTCACCGAAATTGTTGCATCACCATTCGCACCATAAATCATCACCAAACCAGCGAGGGGCGTTCCAGCCCTGCCATTTAACACCACTCCAGAACCACCTGTTGCTGGAGTTCCGTCCAAAATCGCAGTTTGAGTTGCCCCGAGGCTGTCAAGGTAAGTTGCGGTATAAGTCGTGCCAACAATATTCACATTAAAATTAGTGACCGCCAAATCATTGCTGCGCTTAAATATTTGAAAGTCGGTATTGTTAGATGAATAATCAAACTCAAATACTTTTCGCACACCATCAAAGTTGGATTCCAATGCTGTTTTAAGTGCGTCTTCATCAACTGTTAAAATATTGCGGGTGAATGGAGCATCTGCGTCACCAGGGAAATCAGTGAACTTAATGCCAATATCTGCAAGCCTGTTTGGATTTGACGCACCCACAATTCCGTTGACAACACTTGCAATCTCAGCATTAACACGAGTATTAACAAAGTTTAATGTTTGGTTGCCAGCGAGCAGAGATTCCTTCAATGGCTTGCCATTATCACCCAATTGTGATTGCTTGGAGGCGAATAATTTGAAATCATTATAAGCATTAACAAAGTTCATAATTCCTTGCCTAGCAACCTCCGTATCAGCCTTAACCTTCACAGTTACTTTCGTGGAAACTGGCGTTGCCTGCGACAAATTAAATGCAACTCCATCAACCACATCGCTAAATGAGTTGCTACTGCGCTGCACACTTGTGCCATCAACATTGATGACTGCATTAGTCGCCGTTTGAGTAATCGCAAAGCCGATATTGCTAAAAATTGGTGATGCGGTCAAACTATAATTTTCTGCTGCGCCTGTTTTTATAGTTTTGAGTGATAGGCGATATTGCCCATTTGCAACTTTGATTGTATCCGCTTCAACGCCAGATAGCCCCTTTGCTGAATTAACCTTTGCGGTTACTTGCGCTAAAGTATCACCTGCAACCAAGTTGATTGCCGTACCATTTACACCAATATTCAACGTTCCCGCTTGAATGGCAAAACCTGCACCAACTCCAACAACTGCGGTGTTCAAATCTGCAACGGCAATTGTGTTGGTTACATACACATTATTAACGGCGATTTGATTAACCTCAACTTCATAACTAGTTACCTTTGCGCCGGGCTTGACCGTCACCCCCATATAATTGCTGGCGGCAATAGCTGTGTTTGAATTGAGCGATGCTGTGCGATATTCAAATATATTATCACTAGAGTTCTGCACACCTGGAGCATTACGCAATAAATTGGCAGCATCTTTGAACCTGTTCAATACTGTGCGCATTTCACCAAAAGCAGCACTGATTTTGACGTTTTTCTCAATGCTTTTTTCTAATACAACAGCGGGTTGACGCTTTGCGTCCATTATGCCCTTGATTAAACCCTCAATATCTATTCCGCTTGCTCCCCCCGTTATAACCTTGCGATCATTTTGGGTGAAAACATTTCCAAGGCTTATTTGTGCTATCATGATGGCTACCTGCTCTTTTTATTTTTGTTTTGTGAGTGTTATGTTGTTTGATTTACCCTGCTAAGGGCGTTTTGTTAATATTGTTTTGCTATACATATTTGCTAGGGGTGCTACATGCGCCAAAAGCGATTATGAAAGAGTTTAGTTATATGAGAATTATATTTATGCGTTTATTTCATAATATGAATCGCTTGCACCAGATAATTTCAATATTTGTGGCTCGGGAACATAAGTCACTGCACCATCACGCAAACTGGTGAAGCGGGTTATGTATTGCCCTGATTTTGCATCTTTGAATATGGTAAATCTGTTGTCACTTACAGCGAAAAAAGAACCTGATGACATTTCACGCTCAACAGTTCTTTTAATGTTGCTTAAACGGCGATCATCTGCTCGCTTAAAATCCATCTGTTCCACCTGGGCAATTTGCACAGGCTCAACCACAATATCAGATTTTTTAAC
>JAYUJH010000040.1:0-1551 GCA_043765375.1 Alphaproteobacteria bacterium | reverse complement strand
CACAAATATTCATGGCAATTGGTGGAATAACATTTTTACTATATGTATCAGTAGATAAATTAATTGATCCCCTAGGATATTTTACAGCGAACGCAATTCGATTTTACTATTCAACTCCGCTAATATTTTTATGCGTATTTCTCATTTTTTTTCCATATTTTAGAAAAAAAATCGAATATATTGTAGTTGTAAATGGGTTTATTATAATATCTGCACAAGCAGTAATTTTTTCTACCCTAGAATTGGGGTATAATTATGCGGCACCTGGATTTGCCATTATGTTTCTAATCAGAGCGATAACTTATATAATAAGAATCACATATCTATTATTTATTGCATTATTTTCACTAATTGGTGTGATTGGCGGACATATTATTGCCGACAATAGCGGTAATGGCTGGATAATTGTTAACACCATTGGCATATTAACTGCCATTACCCTTGGCATGGTCGCAGCCCTTGCGAGAGAGCGGCGGGCACGTGCGCAGTTCGTCGCAAACAGAGCGCTAGGAAAATCTCGTGCTCGTGCCGAAGCGTTAGTAGGATCACTCTTACCCGGTACGATGATTGAACGCATTCGTGCAGGAGAGAAGAATATTGCCGACATTCTTGAAGAAGTTAGCATAGTTTTTGCTGACATTGCGGACTTTACATTGCTTTCTAGAAGGTTGAGTCCAACCGATTTGATTCGCTTGCTTGATGATATTTTCTCGCGATTTGATCGGGCGGCAGAGCTTTGGGGTATGGAAAAGATAACAACCGTGGGTGATGCTTATATGGCTGTAGGGGGGATGCATTACCCAGAGAAAAGGCGCGATATTGCAATGGCCGCAGTACAATTTGCACTTGAGATCAGGAAGGAGATAGCAAAGGTTATCGCTGAAACAGGCTATCCAATTAATTTGCGGATAGGTGTTCATATCGGCCCCGTTGTCGTTGGCGTCGTTGGTGATCGTCGCCCAACATTCGATTGCTGGGGCGATTCCATACGGACAGCATCGACCCTCGAAGGGCAAGCCGCCATAGGGGCCATACTAATCTCCGACCCTGTTTTTGAAGCACTAAACGATATCGCTAAGGTCGGCCATATGCAAAAAATAACAGTTAAGGATGTTGCCGGTGAGATCAGCGCATACGAGCTGCGTAGCCTGCATGTATGAGGAAAAAGTCTGTTTTTATCAAAAAATACAAATCGTCCTTTTTATGTAGCGATCTTTCGGTATCTATGCATGATAATCAACAAGGGTCAGCACAGAAAATGTTATCGGCACATGAGTCGCCAAAATTAGGGAATTTTCTCGCGCGGCACGGGTTCGAATTTTCTGATCCAGAAATTGAGGCGCGGTTTGTGGCCTATTATCTAAATGGGTCGCTCCGCATAACCCAGAGTTTTTTGATCCTTGGCGCATTTGGATATTATATATTTTTCATTTGTGACCAGATCATGGATCCTGTTGGTGGCGAACTGAGCCACATAATCCGGGGCTTTATTGCAACCCCCGTATTTGCAGTTGCCGCACTGCTACTTTCAACGCAGGCTGGCCAACGCTA
>JAYUJH010000039.1:0-70224 GCA_043765375.1 Alphaproteobacteria bacterium | reverse complement strand
AAATATTAAAAATATCAGGGTGAGCTTTTTCCACTTCGTCCAGCAGCACCACGGCGTAAGGCGTTTTGTTGACTGCGTCAGTTAGAACTCCACCTTCTTCATGCCCAACATATCCCGGAGGCGCACCAATCAAGGTTGCTACTGCGTGTTTTTCCATATATTCAGACATATCAAACCTTAGCAACTCCATACCCATTGCTTTGGCGAGTTGATTTGCCACTTCAGTTTTGCCAACTCCCGTTGGACCTGTGAATAAATAATTACCAATTGGCTTTTCCGCTTCACGCAATCCCGCCCGAGAAACTTTAATGGCACTTGCCACTTGCTCCACTGCATTGTCTTGCCCAAAAACAGTTAGGCGCAGAGTTTGTTCCAAGTTTTTCAATGTTTCTGCATCATTCATTGTGATGGTGCGTGACGGCATACGAGCGATTTTAGCCACAATTAACTCAATATCACGGGGATATATGATTTTTTTGCGCCTAACTTCAGGTAGCAACATTTGTGCTGCACCAGCCTCATCTAGCACATCTATTGCTTTGTCGGGCAACTGCCTATCATGAATGAAGCGGGCGGATAGCTCCACCGCAGCTTTCACCGCAGCGGGAGTGAAGCGAACATTATGGTGTTCTTCATAATATGGTTGCAAGCCTCGCAATATTTTGATTGAAGTTTCAACATCTGGCTCACTAATATCAATTTTTTGAAAACGCCGTGCAAGTGCGTGATCTTTTTCAATATGTTGACCATATTCACGGAAAGTTGTTGACCCCATGCAACGAAAACGCCCCCGTGCGAGTGCTGGCTTGAGCAAATTGCAAGCATCAAGTGCGCCGCTAGAAGTTGAACCTGCCCCAATGATGGTGTGGATTTCATCAATGAATAATACGGCTTTGGGTAATTTCTCAATTTCTACGATAACTGCTTTCATGCGTTCTTCAAAATCACCACGATATCTTGTTCCAGCCATTAATGATCCCATATCAAGTGAAAATATCACGGTGCTGCGTAACACATCTGGCACTTCTCCTCGGACAATTCGCAACGCTAACCCTTCAGCGATTGCTGTTTTGCCAACACCAGCTTCACCAACTAACAATGGATTATTTTTGCTACGACGGCATAATATCTGAATAGTGCGCTCAACTTCATCTTCTCGCCCTATCAAAATATCAGTTTTGCCGTCGGCTGCTTTGCGGTTTAGATCCACACAATAAAGTGAGAGTGCATCAGCTTCCTCGGGTTCTTTTGCCCCAAATGTGCCATTGCTTTGATTACCCATCATGTTTTCGTTAGGGGTTTGGGCGTTAGGAGTTTGTGAGTTTGATGATGCAGAATTATCTGGTTCATCATTATTATTTTGTATTTTGGCGGGCTCGCCAACCGTTCCAATGCGCATATAATCGCCATATTTAACAATACCATGCGAGATATAATTCACCACATCAAGTCGTGCAACATTTTGCTCGGACAAAAAATAAATAGCGTGGGAATCTTTCTCTGAGAACATCGCAACCAACACATTTGCGCCATTAACCTCATTTTTACCCGCTGATTGAACATGTATCGCTGCCCTGTGAACTGCTCGCTGAAACCCCGCTGTTGGCTTGGATTCCTTGATTTTTTCCACCACAAGTGGCGATAAATCATGCTGCAAAAACTGGTCTATATTGCGCTTTAACTCAGTTAAATCAACACTGCAACCACGCAGAACCGCTGAGGCATCTGGGTCGTCAGTTAATGCAAGCAACAAATGTTCAAGCGTCGCAAACTCGTGGCTATGCACTTTGGCGATGGCAAGCGCACGATGCAATGTTGATTCCAGATTTTTTGATAACATATCTATATTCCCTGATTATTCTATTCACATTAACAAATAAATATTAAAAATTGCTTATGATAACTTAAATTATTATGACCAAATAGTATTACCTATATTATAAATAAATAATATTACAATAATACTATCTATATTTAAGTTTTAACAAATATTTAACTAATAATTACTTTGATAATATTTCTAAATCTTTTGGTTATTTAAGCCTGTTCAAATGTGCATTTCAAGGGATAATCATGTTGCTTGGCAAAGTTTATTGCTATCTCAATTTTAGTTTCTGCAACATCACGGGTGAAAACTCCGCAATCGGCAGCACCATGATGGTGGATTTGTAACATCTTGCTGATTGCATCTTCATGTGTCATTTTGAAGATATTTTTCAGCACGTCCACCACAAAATCCATCGGGGTGTAATCATCATTCAACATGATAACACGAAACATTGGTGGTTTTTTAGTGATTATTTGTGGCTCAAGCAGCGCAATATTATTTTTTGGGTGGCTGTTATTTGCCGTAATTGATGACTTGACTGGTGAGGCTATTTTATCCTTTGATTGCACATCATTATTGAGTTGTAAATATTGGTTATTAGGCAATAAATGTTGCATAATAATATTATTGGGTATTGAAAATAATAATGTCATATAAAGGATAATTTCTTGTTAAAAATGTTCTTCCAAAATATGTATTTGTGCATTTTTTTGCAACATATTTTTTGCCTAAATATCAGCATAACATTTAAGTTCAGTTTGGCACAATAATTGCATATTATGTTGTTAGGTTTGTATATATGAAATATTTTGAAATTATATGGTTGATGGTGATGGTTGCAACGCTCGCTGGTTGTGATGCAATGCAGCAAAATGGCGCACGGGCTGGCGGAGGCGTTAGCAATGCTTATAATGCAACTCGCTATAAAGTTTCTCGTTATATATATGGTGAAAAACCCGTTGAGCAAGTGGCGGAGTTTGTTGCGCCACCGCCTGCCACTTTTTGCTATCAAGCACAATTGGATATAATGTGTTTTGACCGCCCCAAACCAGAAATGTATCTCAATTTAATTGCGGTTCATGGTGAGCATAATTATTCATATCAAGATTTTCTGCCCGCTAATTTGCGAGCAGGCAATATGCGAGCAGGTGATAATAATTCCTCTGGTGGATTTTCTGGTTATAATGGTGGCAATGATAATTTAGGGCGAATTAAAGTTGGTAATGATATCACCATGAGTGACATATTAGCGAATAATGTATCAGAAAATAATATGTCGGCGAGCAACGTAAATGTTGGAAATAATGGTAGAAATATGGCAAGCACTCATAACAGTCCCCAAAATAGCCCATTCTATTATTCACCGTCACCCGCAACTCGTGACCCATTTGGTGATGGCGCAGGAGTTAGAAGCAAACATATCCCTTGAGGCGATTTTTGCTGTGAAAACTTAATCTGCGAGAATTACAATTTTTTATTGGCGTTTATTGGCGAAAAAATCAGATAAAATATCGGCAAAGCGAGTTTCTTGAATCCCACCATATATTTCGGTGTTTGACAACAAGTCCATTAGTGGAGGCTTAACACTATAAGCGGCAAAATAAAGCCGACGAATACGAAAATGAGAAATTGCCCCCGCACACATGGCGCATGGCTCAAGTGTGACGTATAAATCGCAATCATCTAAAAACTTAACCCCGAGGATATTGACGGCGAGCTGCATAGCAAGCATTTCAGCGTGGGCGGTTGGGTTTTTCAACTTCTCCACCTGATTATGTGCTGATGCGATAATTTCACCACCTCGCACCACCATCGCCGCCACT
The DNA here is from genome assembly GCA_043765375.1 of Alphaproteobacteria bacterium. Classification (GTDB taxonomy): domain Bacteria; phylum Pseudomonadota; class Alphaproteobacteria; order Rickettsiales; family UBA998; genus JAYUJH01. The sequence goes on along the minus strand of JAYUJH010000039.1, from coordinate 66,573 downwards.
GGCACTTCACCGTTTGCTTTTGCTTGTTGACAAAGTTGGTGCAATTCATTCCATATTTGCTGCATGTTTGACTAGGGTTTAGGGGGCTATAGGGTCTAAGGTTTAGTAGAGTTTAGGGTTTAGAGTTTAGTTATATCGCATTTGCACAACATGACAATAAAAAAATCCCCTTCAACCTGTTTTAACTAGGTTGAAGGGGATTTGTCCGAGTAAAAACTAAAAATGATTAGTCTTTGTTTACTGTTGTTGAGGATTTGAAATATCCAGATAGAAAACCAAGCGTTACGCCTAGTTGCCACATGGATAAACCTTTAATTCCACAAGCAGCCAGAGTTCCGAGAATTGCATCTCCGAATGCAATACCTACTAACCAACCACCAACGCCTCCGAAAAATGCGCCGAGCATTGGTAGGACAATTAATCCACCAACTACAACAACCGCACCGCCAATTACAACTAGTAAATCTTTCATGGTTATTTTGCCCATATTTTGGGACTTTAAGATATGAAAAAATGTCGTTTTAATTGTTGCAAGTCTAAATAAAAAGATTGCAACGCATAAACACACTCTATGAACAAATTTTATTTTACCCCCCCCCTCGAAAAGTCAAGTTAATTTATATTAAATATTTATTACGGTAATGTTCATATTGCTTTCCTCACATCTAAACTCTTGACAATTTGATTAAACATATTATAAGTTTTTTACTTATGTTGCAAAAAATTACGACCACAATGTTGATTGGTTCAAGCCTTGTGCATCTGCTTTGTTGCGGGTTGCCGTTGCTGCTCGGGTTGGTGAGCATTGCTGCGTGGGCGGGTTGGAATGGTGCGCTCCAATTTAGCATTCCTCATCTTCATGATTATGAAGGTGTAATGATAGCCGCATCAGGTGGGTTGATTTTGCTTACCGCCATTGCCAACTTCATCGCCACAAAAATCAACTGCACTAAAGATAATTTTGCGGGGCAGATATCTTGCCATCACGAACCATGCGACAAGGAAAAAACATTTGCACAAAAAATATTCATAGTTGCGCTTACGTTTTGGATAATTAACTTCATTCACTTTGCCTTGTGATATGAAACTTAAAGTCGGTTGCATTCAGATGACCACCAGCAACGACATGCAAGAAAATATGCTTGAAGTTGAGCGCTTAATCAGGGAGGCAGCTAGTCAAGGAGCGGAATTAATCGCCACGCCAGAGAATTGCTTTTATATGCGGGCGAAAGATTCTGATGATGCACCGCTTTATGCAATGGAAAATCACCCCGCATTGCAGCTTATGAGCGCAATTGCGCTAGAGCTTGGGATATGGTTATTGATTGGTTCAGTGTTTGTGCCAGTGAAAAATGATTGCAAGCAAAAATGGTATAATCGTTCGGTATTGTTCAATAAGTCAGGGCAAATCATCAATTATTATGATAAAATCCATCTGTTTGATGCGTGCTTTGGTGAGAATAAATATTATAAGGAATCAAATCGTATTCAAGCGGGTGAGCAAGTGGTTGCGGCTAGCACTCCGTGGGGCAAAATCGGTATGACTATTTGCTATGACGTTCGTTTCCCGCATTTATATCGTGATTTAGCCAAGCATGGTGTTGATATATTGGCAATTCCTGCCGCATTTGCGCAAGTGACGGGTGAGGCGCATTGGCATGTTTTGTTGCGCGCTCGGGCAATTGAAAATGGTGCTTATGTGATTGCACCCGCACAATGCGGAACTCATGCGGGGGATAAACGCACTTTTGGTCACGCTATGATAATCAATCCGTGGGGCGAAATTATTGCGGAAGCAGGGGTTGAGCCATGTGTGATTATGGCGGAGTTGGATATGGATATGGTGACAAAAATACGCACCAACATGCCAACTTTGCAACATGATAAAGCATATTTACAACCACCCGAATATATGATATAACGATAATATGAGAAGGATAATAGGATATTTTTTGGTTATATTGATGTTGCTTCTTTCAAGTAATAACTCCCTAGCGCAGCCATTTGAGAACTTGCAACCTTCATGTCATCAATCTGATAATCAAAAAGAGCAGATGCAATGTTGTGATATGGAGCAATGTAATTTATGTTATTATTGTAATAATGTGGGTAATTTACCTTCCAATATAATAAAATATTCTCGTAAGCATTCTTCACTTCCCATAACATTGCCATTGCAAAACTCACTATTGCAAATATCTTTGAAAATTGAGCGTCCACCTTGTGAAAAAAATATAATTTAATATTTTGATTTTATTATTTTTTACAAGGATTTATTATGACTTTTTCAAAAAAAGCTATCTTTATTGCCCTAATTGGCTTGGTAACAGCCTGTTCACCTCAAAACACAACTTTAGCAACAGTTGAGCAGAAATGCTGCGATCACAAGGAAAATTGTTGCAAAGATGGTTGCGATAAGTGCCAAAAATGCAAGGAAACAAACTGTGAATGTGTTAAATGTGCATCAAAACATCAGAGTGCAACGGATTTTTTGCTGAATAATCAACAAACTCCGATTAAGTGCGAAAATCATAAATAGAGTTATCTAGGTGGCAGGTATATTCTGCCTGCCACCTTTTTTATATTAGTATTGTTTTGTAATTAAACAGCAAATGAATTGCCGCAACCACATGAGGATTTACTGTTTGGGTTTTTTATTTCAAAATAAGATGCGCCTAAATCTTCCACATAATCAATGATTGAGCCTGAAACAAAACCTAGCGACATCTCATCAATGACAATTTCTGCACCATTTTGAGCAAATATTATATCATCAGCTTGAATTGGGGTTGCATCAAAATCAAACTTATATTGAAATCCTGAACAACCTCCACCATCAACGGCGACACGCAATTTTGCACCAGTTTGCTCGCTTACTAACAGGTAGGAAATGCGTTTGGCAGCCGATTCTGAGATAAAAAAATCCATAAATATATTATAATCATAAAATTGTCATTATTACCACTTAAATATATATTTCGTTGTGATTTCTAATGTTGCTTGCTGCACAATTAGCGATTAATGTCTGCCATGGCGACGACGGCGAAATTGAATGCTGAAATTACCATCTGGCCAATAAGCGAATGTATCCCAATCCCTACCAATTCGTTGATTTTCTGGTTGCTCCACTGGTGATATAGTGACTTGCTGGGCGTATGTTTGCCACGTTAATTGCGGGGCAACCGTGATGATATGAGTTTCATTTGTGCGCTCGCTAATGTTGAAAGATTGCGGTTTGTCACTCAAATTAACGATGCTCACAATAGCGTGCGATGGCGTGTTTATTAAACATAATAACAATAATAACGATATTTTATTCATCTTCATCTTCCATAATAAATTGTTGATATGCTGCGTTCGCTGAGTTTAACTGTGTTTCCAAAAATTGCCAATTTTGTTGTTTGATATTGTTCATTAAATGGCGCAAATTATGTTCAAATAATTTCAAGCAAAAAATCACATCGCCTGAATGTTCGCTAATTAAGGCTAAATCCTCGGCAGGGTCAGTCATGGCGGGGTGGGTGAGTGAGGCAAATCCTGATCCTGCATAGCGAGCCATAGACATGCCATATTTTTTTTCGGATAAATTGGCGGAACTAATGATGATTGATGCAATGATGCGTGGCGTGAGGAGTAACCCCATTTCCATATTGGGAGCAGAGCCTTCAGTTGAACTCTCAAGTGAACCAGTCTGTAATTCTCCTATCATATGTTCAAGCAAACGCAATAAAGTTTCAATCGCATCGGGCAGTTGTGAATTATGTTGAAAAATACCATGCCATAATGTTGGTGATGAACCGCATAAGCGATAAAAATTATGAGTTTGAGCTGGCAGATTTTGCGCCCGCAAATGTGGCAAAAATGCTTCAGCCATCGCAAATGCAATTAGCTGGGGCAGGTGCGAAACATAAGCATAAATCAAATCATGCTGGGTTGCCTCCATGATGGTGCAATTTGCACCAATATTTTGCCAAAATGCGGTGGCGAAATCTATTAATTGTTGATTGTTTTCATCATTTGACGTGGTTAAAATCACTCGTTTATTTTGAAATAATTCTGCCGTAGAAAATGCTGCGCCCGAAAACTCGCTGCCCGCAATTGGGTGGGTGGCAATGAAGTTTGGCAATTCGCCAAAACATTCCAGTGCATATTGTTTCACTGAGCCAACGTCCATGATGAGCTGTGGATTTATCATATTATTCACATACAAATCTTTGATTTTGCTAGCAATTTCTGCCCATTGTTGAGGTGGCGTGGCAATGATGATGATATCCGCATCACGCAGTGAATTGGCGCATATTTCAGCAAATCCTGATGTAATTATACCATCTTGTTGCAACACCTCAAGTGATTGCGAATTGCTATCAATTGCATTGATTATTGCATCAGGGTTGGCTTTTAATTGCGCTTTGGCAATTGACCCACCAATCAACCCTGCGCCTATGATAATTATATTTTTCATGACTAACTAATCGCATAATTTTTGCTAAATTACCATAATAATTTAAGGTTATATCATATTTAATAAAATATAGATTTGTGTAATAAAAAACTATATGATGCGCTGGTGGAAGGAAATATTTTACAAGACATTTTAATTTCGCAATTATTTGCGGTGCTAGTGCTGTTTGCACGGCTTGGCTCGGCTATGATGTTATTTCCCATTTTTGGCGAAGCATTTGTTAATTCCCGTTCAAGGTTGCTGCTAGCACTTTCCATCTCAGTGATGCTTGCGCCTCTGCTAGAGCGATATCTCCCAACTATCCCAACCAACACGGGTGCGCTTGCAGTGTTGCTGATTGGGGAGGTAACTATTGGCGTTTTCATTGGGCTAGTTGCACGATTTTTGCTAAATGCGTTGCATGTGGCGGGTATGGTTTTTTCATTCCAATCAGGGCTATCACTCGCCACTCAATTTGATGCAACTCAAGCAAGCCAAGGTTCTATTTTGGGCAATTTCCTCACATTATCAGGCATGATGCTGATTTTTTCTATGGATTTGCACCATATTATGTTGCGGGGCGTGGTTGATAGCTATAGTCTGCTGCCAAGCAACGAGTTCCCGCCTATTGAGCAAATGTCAGAATATTTGGCGACACTGGTTTCATATATATTTCGTGTGGGGGTGCAAATTGCTGCTCCAAGCATTGTGGTTGGATTGTTGCTTTATCTTGCGGCGGGGTTGCTTGCTCGCTTAATGCCTAATATGCAAGTGTTTTTCGTGATAACGCCATTACAATTATTCATTAGTTTATTTTTATTAATGGCAACTTTTAATTCCATGATGATGGAGTTTGTTTATTTTTTCTCTAGCACTTTCGCAGATTTTTTGGACGGTTTTTAATTATGTCAGAAGGCGGTGATGACGATTCCCAAAAAACTGAACAGCCCAGCCAAAAGCGGCTTGATGATGCACGCAAAAAAGGGCAAGTTATTTTCTCCAAGGAGATTGGTAATTTTTTCATGCTCTCTGTGTTTGGCGTGTTGTTGATTGTTCTTGCCAAGCAATTCATGTTGGATATTAACCGTGTGATATATCCTTTTATTGAGCGTCCGAATGATTTTTTAATGAGCGCACCCGCAGTTTTGAGCTTGATGAAAAAAACATTGTTAGATATTGGTGCAGTGATGTTTATACCATTATTGCTAGCGGTGCTTGCTGCGTTAGCATCAGCGGGGGTGCAAACAAAGTTTGGCATATCATTGGAGCGCATCAAACCCAAATTAGAGAAAATATCAATCCTCAAAGGAGTTAAGCGATTATTTTCCATGAAAAACTTGATTGAGTTTCTCAAAGGAATTGCCAAAATTACGATTGTCGGCGTTGTGGTTTATATGATGCTTGAGCCGCATTTCCCACGGTTGAACCTGCTGCCACATTATGACATGTCAGATATGTTGATTTTCACCAACGAGATGGTTAGCGTGATTATGATTCCAGTGCTTGCGATATTAATGATATTTGCGGCTTTTGATTATGGTTATCAATATTTTGCGTTTATGAAAAATCTGCGTATGAGCAAGCAAGATTTGAAAGATGAATATAAACAACAAGAAGGAGATCCGCATATTAAGGGTAAGTTAAAGCAAATGCGGGCAGAGAAAGCCAAGAAGCGCATGATGGCAAATGTGCCAAATGCTGATGTGATTATCACTAACCCAACGCATTATGCGATTGCGCTGAAATATGATACAAAATCAATGAAAGCTCCGATTGTGCTTGCTAAAGGTTATGATGTGGTGGCAATGCGCATTAAAAATGTGGCAGAGGATAATCGTATCCCTGTGTTTCGCAACCCACCATTAGCGAGGGCGTTATATGAAACGGCGGAGCTAGACAAAGAAATACCGTATGAACAATATGCAGCGGTGGCAAAAATTATTGGTTATGTTTATAAAATGAAGGGCAAAGTGCCAAACAAAAAATGATTTAAGGTTATAATTTATTTGACGTGTAAATGTAATTTAAGTTTTGGGATTAAGTCCCAAGTTTGACAGTCATACCAGCGGAGGCTGGTATCTATTAAGAAAATATTTTGTGGATACCATCTTCCGCTGATATGACAACTAGTTATATACTTATCTCAACGCCTTTAGCAAATCTTCTTCCAAATCAAGCATGTGTTCCAGCCCTACCGATAGCCGCACCAAACCTTGCGTGATTCCAATTTCCAGCTGTGCTGATGCCGTCATATTAGCGTGAGTTGTGGTCGCTGGGTGAGTGATTAAACTTTTGCTATCACCCAAATTATTTGAAATATCAATCAGTTGCAATTTGTTCATAAATGCAAATGCTCCTTCTTTGCCTCCCGCCACTTCAAACGCAATCATATTCCCGCCCGCATTCATTTGTTTGGCTGCAATCGCATATTGCGGGTGCGATTTTAACAATGGATAATTCACCCGCACGATATTTGCTTGCGCTTCCAGCATATTCGCTAAATATATTGCATTATTATTATGTCGTTCCATGCGCAAGCTATAAGTTTCCAGTGATTTCAATATCACCCACGCATTAAATGGGCTTAAAGCAGGGCCAGTATGGCGATGAAATGGCGTGATTACATCTTTGATGAAATCCGCATTGCCAAGCACCGCTCCCCCAAGTGTCCGCCCTTGCCCGTCCATATGTTTGGTGGTTGAATAAACCACTATATCTGCACCGAGCGCAAGCGGAGTTTGCGTTTGCACTCCCGCTAAGATATTATCCACAATTAGCATGGCCCCGTTTGCTTTGCACACTTCCGCAATATGCGCAATATCCAGCACTTCAAGCGTTGGGTTGGCTGGCGTTTCAATAAACACACATTTAGTGTTTGGGCGCATTGCCTCCTGCCAAGATCCATCTTTTGTGCCATCAATAAAGCTCACTTCAATGCCAAAACGAGGACATATTTCCGCCAATATATAATGACATGAACCAAACAGCACCCTATGCGCCACTACATGATCCCCCACTTTCAAATGGCTCATTAAGCTGGCAAAAACTGCTGCCATACCACTACCCATAACAGTTGCTGCCTCTGCCCCTTCAAGCATGGCAAGGCGCATTTCCAGCATGTGCAAGGTTGGGTTGAGATAACGTGAATAAACATATCCACTTGCAACTCCATTGAACCTACTTTCAGCTATTTCCGCATTATCATAGCAAAACCCCGAATTGAGAAAAATTGCCTCAGAGGTTTCACCAAACTCAGACCGCATTGTTCCACCCCGAACTTGCATGGTTTCTGTGCGCCAATTTGTGGCAATTTCTTTGGGGCTAGCATTACGTTTGACCATGATGTTTTTCCGTGTTATATTATTGTTTCACAACAGATATACACAAAAATGTTCGGACGCAACCCAAAAAGAAAACCAATATTAAATGATGGCGATGTGCTACAGATACAAGAGATTTTCGCCACTATGCAAGGCGAAGGGCCTCATGCGGGGCGAGCTTCAGTTTTTGTGCGCCTTGGTGGGTGCAACCTCGCTTGTGGATTTTGTGATACTGAGTTTGAATCATTCGCACCGCTTTCAATTCAAGCAATTATGCAGCAAGTGCAGACATGTTCAGCGAATTATGTCGCATCATTAGTAGTGATAACAGGGGGCGAACCGTTGCGACAAAATATTGCACCATTATGTGAGGCTTTGATTGCGCAAGGTTACGTCGTGCAGATTGAAACAAATGGAACATTATTTCAAGCATTGCCTCACCTAGTTGAGATAATCTGCTCACCCAAAGCCGCAAGTGGTTTTTATGGAACATTACGCCCTGATTTGTTGCATCGTGTGAATGCGCTCAAGTTCATTATTTCCGCTACACAAAAGCCATATGATTTTGTGCCAGAAGTGGGGCAATCCGCCATTCCATCACTGCCGATTTATCTTCAGCCGATGGACGAATATTGCCCGCTGAAAAATGCGCATAATATGTCACATACGATTAAGTTATCTAAGGCGAAAAATTATCATTTAAGCCTGCAACTACATAAAATTATTGGCGTTGCTTAGGCTATATTTTTATTTTTACTGTTGCTTGCTGCAAATCGCAACACAACCCAAGACTTCATTAATATAAGTATTTATGTTAATTAGCTTCACTAATCTTTATATGCCATTAATTAGCTTCACTAATTAAATCATTTGACAAAAGCAGCGTAGATTGCTAATTAGTTTCATTAATTTAATTTCAAAGGATATTTTTATGAAAATATTAAGCTCGCTCAAATCTGCTAAAGGTCGTGATAAACATTGCCGTATGGTGCGTCGTAAAGGCAGAATGTATGTGATTAATAAGGTTAATCCACGCTTCAAAGCTCGCCAAGGATAAAATCATCAATAATTTTAGTTGACTAATCAAAATCTAATCATTAACTTGAATTAACGTTATAGTGATTGGATATGGTAAAACTATTAAATAAGCTGCGACAATCTTTATCATTAAAAGAATTGTTGCACAGCGGCAATGTAGAATTAAGTAAAACTCATGATATATTGCATATCAGAGAAGGAGACTGTTTAAGTTTTTCAACTTTACAACAAGATGAAATATCAAATAAGCAACTAGTGGTTGGAACGCAAACAACCCATCATTTTGCGGGCAATCAGTTTATTTCACATTCCTTGCTGGATTATAAGGGCTTAAAAATATGCTCAATGATAATTGCCACTCAAGAGAATGCAGAACCATATTTAGCATTATCAAAAATAGTTCCTGAACCGCATAAACCGCATTTATGCACTGATGAAGACTTCCAATTGTTGAATATTGGTGAAATGCCAAACCAGCTTTATGTGCGAGAAAACACTGCGGGAATGTCCGATTGGTTGAACCTACGCTATGATTTGCGTTTGAAAAATGTGCGTGGCACAAGCATCAGCACCACCCATGAAGTGCGGAGTTACACTTATTCACTTTATTCCGCTAATGGCAGAGCCAAGGCGTTGGAGATAGAGCGATATGCTTCGGGTGAGTGTGCTTTTTATGCAACTATATTTATTCCAGCGAGTGAAATAATCAACATAACTCATCGTCATGCGAACTTCAAACCCGTTGCTTCCACTCAAGCAAAGCCTCCTAGCAATAATAATATTGCCAATAATGCAACCATTAATATGGTGCAGCCCGCAGAAATTAGTCATATATTGAATGAAAATAATGCTCCCTTAAATATTCCGACAATTCCACAAATTGTTACTTCACAAATCGTTACCCCTCAAACGATTGCGCCTCAATCTATTAACTCAAATAATCAAGAAAAAATATTATCAATATTAACCAAAAAAACGCCTAAAAAATCGGATATATCCGCTATACCAGCTCCAAACAGATCTCTTCCAAACACTTCGCTAATTCATAATGTTGAAAATAATATGGTGACAGCATCAAATAATAACGCTCCGAGTGATAATTTAGCAACAGTGCGTTGCAATTTGCGTATGGCAGCAAAATTAATTGATGAAGCAATGCGCAATGATATGAGAGTGGTTGATGTGATGCGCCGTGCGATTGGGCTTGGCGTGAGTGAGAACGATTTGGTGGCGTTTGATTTGAAACTCACATTAAATGATTATAAGATTTTAGCGGATAGATACGAGCTTTTAATTGATGACCAAGCGGCGATTAATTCATTGATAATGGAGGAATTATCGCATTTCACGGGCGTGCGAGATTGAATAAAATCGTGATAGTAAGCGGGGCGACTGCCTCGGGCAAATCAGCGGTGGCGATGAAATTGGCGCAACAAATTGATGGCGTGATAATTAATGCTGATGCAATGCAGATTTATGTTGACGCACCGATTTTAACAGCGCAACCAACCGAGCATGATAAAATGCAAGTGCCGCATATGCTTTATGGTGCATTAAAAGCTGATGATGTTTGCAATATGATGCGATATGTTGAGTTAGCCAAACAACATATTTGTGCGGCTTGGGAGTTGGGCAAAACCCCCATTTTAACGGGTGGAACAGGGTTATATTTGAAGGCGATGATGCAAGGAATGGTTGCAATTCCTGAAATTGATGCACAATTAAGGTTACAAGTTCGGGCGTTAAATGCGGTTGATTTGAGCATATATTTAACGCAAGAAGATCCAGATATTGCGCTAATTTTGCATGATGCACAGCGTATGGCAAGAGCTTTGGAAGTGATACGCTCAACGGGCAAATCATTATTATGGTGGCAAAATCAACCAAATATTGCGCCATTTCCGAATGCACAATTTAGGGTGATTATCACAGAATTATCACGGCAACAGCTTTATCAAAATATTGATGCACGCTATATTTATATGGTTGAACATGGTGGATTGGAAGAGGCAAAGCAATTATTGGCACAGAATTATAGCGATGAATTGCCGTTAATGCGAGCGGTTGGAGTGCGGCAATTAATTAATCATTTGCGAGGTGATTGCACGTTTGCGCAAGCGATTGAAATGGGGCAGGCTGCTAGCCGTCAATATGCCAAGCGGCAATTAACATGGATTCGTAATCAATGGGTGAATTATGAAGTGAGTGAGTTATGAAGTGAGTGAGTTATGAGATTGCACCGCAAGCAACCCAATAATTGGGGAAATATTTTATAGCGTGACGCATCAATTCATGCGCTAAATCTGCGGTTTCACATAAAGCAAAGCAAGTTGCTCCGCTGCCACTCATACGGGCGATTAAGGTTTGTGGTTGTGATTGAAGGTAGGAGATAATAGTTGCGATTGCGTCGCATTCGCTTATGGCTATTTGTTGCAAATGATTACTATTCGCACGGATAGTAGCCAAAAAATCATCATGCCATATTATGTTTGCATCATATTCTGGAGGGGGCAGTTTCGCAAAAATATCCTTGGTGGAAATACTAATTAACGGGTTGATTAATACTGCGTATAAACCATCATAGCTAGATTGTAGTTGAGCGTGGGACAGGGGGGAAATATTTTCACCAATTCCACTCATGTAGCATATTTTACCATATAGACACGCTGGAACATCAGCACCGATTTGCAAACCAATTTCAGCTAATTGTGCATCACTCAATCCGCATTGCCATAATTGATTGAGCAGTTGCAATGTGATTGCAGCGTCACCTGAACCACCCCCAATCCCTGATGAAACGGGGAGATTTTTTTCTAACATAATATGCGCACCTTGCCCTGATTGCATAGTTGAATAATGTTGCAAAGCGTGGGCAGATTTTATGATTATATTATTTTCACTAAGTTCTTGCGCAAAACGCCCCGTCACTTCAAGTGAGATATCATTTGATATATCATCAGCAGCTGTGATTTCTATCATGTCACCCACGTCACAAAAAGCGACAATGCTTTGCAACATATGATAGCCATTTGGTAACCGTCGTTCAATATGCAAGCATAGATTTAATTTAGCTTTTGTTTGTCGTTTCATTGATAATGTGGATTTTTATATATTATTTAACCAAAGGTTTTAACCCGTTTTTCAATTTCAATTTAATCGCTGATTTTGCCCCTTTTTCATTTGGTTTGAACAATAATGCTCGTTTCCAGTGAAATATTGCCTCATTTTTGCGTCCTAACTGCCATAAAACATTAGCATAATGATCATTAACAGTTGGGTCAGCGGGGATTAACTCCAATGCCGCCTCCAACACATTAAATGCTTTTTTATAATCGCCTAGCAGATATAATGCAAAACCATAACTATCAATAATATGCGCATTATTTGGAGCGGAATCAACTGCGCCTTCAAGCATTTCTCTAGCTTGTTCCAGTTTTTCACCGCGCATCAACCAGCTATAAGCCATATAATTGACAATTTCTGGCTCGCTGGGGCTTAAAGATAGGGCGGTGGTGAAATCAGTTTGTGCTTTTTCCAGCTCACCAAGTTGATCCAACAAAATACCACGGCGAAATAATAACGGCCAATCAATTTTGCTCGGCTTGCCAATTATTTCAAGTGCTTTGCTATAATGTGCAATTGCCTGTGCATCATTATTGGCGGCTCGCTCCAAATCACCAAGCATCACCTCAATATTATATTTCACGGGGAGAGTTTTGGCTAATTGTTGCAATAATTCCTTCGCTTGCTCTGTTTTGCCTTGGCTATGCAAGGTTCTAGCGATTGAAATCTGCACAAGGTCAGCCACGAATGGCGGTTGTTTTATTTGTTGATATAGGTTTAGTGCTGCATCAAAATAATCTAATTCTTCCAGTGATTCTGCCAATATTAATTTATATAAATCATGATTAGGGCGCAAATAAATAGCAAGTTGGAGCAGAATCTGCCCTTCTTCAGCTGCTCCTTCGCTTGCTAAAATATAGCCAATATTAGCCAATGATTCCGCCACTCCTTGCGTTGTGTTGCTTATTTTGAGATAGTCGCAATTGGCGATTTCTTTGAGCATTTCTTCGGTGGTGCGCATGTGCCAAAAAGCATCACGGGGGCGTTTGCTTCTTAATTCCTCCAATAATTCTAATGATTTTGCGGATAAATTATTAGCGTTAAAAAAACGTAATGCGGAGAAAATCATCGCATCGGGAGTTTTTTCTATATTAATTGTGTGTTTTTCGTAAATCGCTGCTGCTTTGGCGATCTCTGCATTTATTTCAAGTTGCAATGCTTCATGATAATATTGCAAACTGCGCAATTGTTGATGTGGAAGTGCATCTGCCACGGTGACACGGGTTATTTTATTTGTTTGCTCAAATGCAATCCATGATTGAATAAATGGAACAAATAAGCTAGCAAATCCTTGTGGATTTATATTTTTCAAACGCAATTCAGCTATGGCGAAATCTTGTTTTTTTAGGTCTGCATTTTCTACTATTTCATTTTCTACTATTTCATTTTCTGGGGTTTGTTTGTCTTTTAACGCACTTACCACTAATAACAAATTATTATAGCCATCATCTGGAATAATATTTTTAGCTTTTGCCGTGGATATATTAGATTTTGCTTTATCATCATAAAAATCAGCTAATTTAATTGCTTTTTCAATCTCACCTGAAAGCAAATAATGGCGAATAGCGAGATTGCCTAGCATTGGTGGTGATTTTTTCTTTTCAAGCTGGGCGATATGCCCCAAAAACTTGGCTGCATTCAGATGGTCGCCATTAATGCTCGCCGTTCTGCCCGCTAAATAATTACCATATTTATTGGCGAAAGCGAGTGGTTGGGGCGAGTTGATTGCAGCCGACTGTTGCATTGTAGCATCATTTGAGCTATTATAACTTTTTCCAACCAACATTGCTGAGCAACCAAGCAAAGCAAATATTCCAATTATTACAAGTGTTTTATTCATAAGCCTTATTATTTGATACATATTTAAGTTATATTGTTTATTTAATTTATGGTATTTTATATTTTATAGTGTGTTTATTCAGAAAACATAATAAGGTGCAAATTGCGAAAAAAAGCAATAATATTCGCAAAGATTTATTTTTGGTAATATTATTTTTTGCATTGCCACAAATCTGTAACAATCTGAGAATATAATATTTTTTGACGAAGATGAATATGCGAATAACACGGCAACATATAATGCTAAATTAAATATTAAGATACGGTAAAGACTAAAATATTATTTTAAGGATTTCAAGGATTAGATTATGAAATATAGTTTTAGTAGCTCCGAATCAATCATAAAAGATATTGAAGTTTTTAATAATGGCGAAACGCCCGAAGCATTGCTTTATATGCCAAATGATGCGAGCGTAGATGAATTGCAACAAGTGACAAAAAGTCTGGAAGCAAGGCGTTATGGTGTGATGGCTGGAATTGAGCCAAATGGTGCAAAAGTTCTGCGAGTTTCTGATTTTCAAACAGCTGGCAATTTGCTTGCGATGATGGCGGAGGATAAATCAGTCAGTGGTGATTATGTTGCTACAGAAACTGAGCATGATACGCAAACAAAATCCAAAGATGCTAATGCCAATAAACGGACGATTAAAACAATTGCTGGCGTTGGTTATACTATAGGTAATTTAAGCACAGTTGCTGCTGGAACTATTCGTGGAATGGAAACTGGTAAATGGGCGGAAGCATGGCAGGGGGCAGCTTGGACTTTGCCCGGTCTTGGTTTGATAATTGACGGAATGCAAACTGCTGAAACGCAAATGCCGTTTTTATATGAGGATTTGAATAATTTTTTGCTAGCAAATGATGTTAAAGTTCCAACTAATATTCAAACATTGCTAGATGAACATAAAAGTGACAATAATTTGTGGGATAAGGTAAGGAGATTTTCCAATAGTAATTCATCAACAACTTTTGCGGGAGCGGAGTTCATCGGGGCAAGCCTTGGAGTTCAAGCTGGGTTGGAGCAGGGTAATAAATATAAAGCGGTAGCGTCGGCGATTATGGGTTCGGGAATGTTGCTCGGGGCGATTTTGCCTGAGCAGCATCATGAAAATAAACATTCTGCTTTGCTTGGGAGTGGCGTATCAGGGAACAATATTGCGGGAAATAATGTCGCTGCATCGGGGAATAATTTCTCTGCTGGTGCGGGCGCAGGTGCAGGAAATAATTCTGCAGGGAATAATATTGTTGAAGAGCCTCACAAACAAGATGGTAATGTGGTTGAGAGATTTGGTAATTGGTTGCAAGAAAGACCAATGCGTATTGCAGGGCTTGCTGCCAACGTGCAGAACCTCATTAAGTTGGTTGAAACTACAGACAAAGATAACCGCAAAAACTTTGATGGTGTTTTGAACAAAAATAATGCTGAACATATAGGTGATGATGAATGGTTGCTTGAAAACGTAAATAAAGACATATGGGAAAAAGCACCGCAAGGCATTACGCGACAACCAAGCAAAGAACCAGTGGTTGGAAAATATTTTCAAGAAAAAGACAGATTGCTAAAAGAACAAGCCTTGATAAAAGATGAGTTAAAAGAGAGTCTTCAAGGTAATTCTCCAAAGTCACCAGAAAAATCATTAGAAGAATATGATGCAGCAATTGCAAAAGTCAAAAAAAATGAAACCGATTTAGAAAATATTGAAAAAACTAAACGTGCTTATCAAGCAGGTGATAGAGCAGCAAACTTAGGAAATATAGCAAGTTTGGCATTCATTGGTTCAAACTTTCTCACCATGGCGACGGACAAAGATAACGCTCCTGATTTGGTGAAAAGCGGTGGAATTAACTCGGTGATGGAGATGTGTGCAAATATTGTGCTTGAGCAACCAGATGATGCACAAAAAGCGATAACCCAGAGGCTTGCAACATTCCTTGGCAATCATAAGTTTGTGAAATTGAATATTGATGAAGCGGTGGTTCAGATTAACCAAAAAGTTGAGGCGTTAGCGCAATCTAATTGGGTGGCAAATATGAAGTCTGATATTAGTATAGAAGAAAATCGCCAAAGGTTAGAAAGTGCTTATCAGATAAATCAGCCTGCAACTCGCTTTGAAAGCCTCCCCGAAAATATCTCCGAAAATATCTCCGAAAATCCCCCAGAAAATCCTAATAATAAGCTGGAGGCAAATCGTCAATTGGCAGAAAGAATGTATGGTAATAATATGCAATCCTCAATTATGGTGGGCGTTTGATTGATGGTTTTTATAGCGTAAAATATTTTCTATAATGTATTTTATGATATATTTGCTAGCCGACATATATATGTAATATTTATGTTCTATAATATTGATTGGATAAGAGGAAAGATATGAAATATAGCTTTGGCGATGATGAGTCATCAATTAAAGAATTGGAGATAACGAAGCCAGATAAAAAGGCGCAGGCAATTCTTCAAACGCCAGAGAGCATGACGAATGAAGATGCAGCACGGATAAGGGAAGATATCGTTCAAAGTGGTTATAAAGTGATTGCGGGTGAAGATGCAGGCAAACCAGTTTTGAAAATATCGGGGTTTGATTCTGCTAATAATTTTCTTGGCACAATGGCAGATAACGGAACAGTTATTGGTGATTTTAAGGCAGAAAAAACTGCCATTGACGACCATAAAAAAGATAAAGGTGATAACTCAAAATTAGCATTGCTTGGGGCAGGCGCGTGTTTTGCCGTTGCTAGCACCGCTATTTTGGCAGCAGGCACAATCAGGCAAAGTGTGGGTGAAATAGCCCAAGGATTTGTGGGAATTTTCCCAGCGGCTGGTTTGATGTGGGCATCGCAGCAAACGCCAGAAACGCAAATGTCATATTTATATCGTGATTTGCGCGAGTTCTCCGAGAATAATAATTTGCGTATTAATAATGACGTTCGGTCAATCTTCACGGAGCAGGAAGCACCAAATGATTTGTTCCATAATGTGCAGCGTGGTGTGTTTGAAAATGGTCCAACGGCGAATAATTTAATCAAGGCGATTGCGATTAGTGCGGGTACGCAAGGCGCATTTCAGCAGGGGAATTATTGGAAAACAGCGGGTAATGCAATCGCTGTGACTGGGTTGTTGGCGGCAAATGCGTTGCCAGAAAAACATGTTGAGCAGCATAGTTCAGTGTTTTTGGGCAATGAAGAGGGTAGGAAATCAGGTGAGGTGAGCGAGCCACCAGAGCAGAAAAAAGGTTTTATTGGTGAGACAATCTCCAAATTAACCGCTAATCCACAAATGATTGGTGGTGGTTTCGCTATGGTGCAGCAAGCATTGAAATATATAGGAAATATAAAACATGACAAAATAGTAGAAGCTGAGTTTAGAGTTGAGGAAACTAAAAATCGCCCAATTTTTGAGGCTAGTCGTAACGAATCAATGGCAAATGCAGTCACAGCCCTAACCGAAGGAAATATTGATGGGGCTAACAAATATACCACAGAAGCCAAAGGGCTTTTTGATGAGTTGCAACATTTAGACGATTATGATACAAAATATAAACGCTACGGTAACGCCGTAATTGCGGATCGTATATCTATGGTGGGATATACGGTGGGTTATGCGTTATATACGCAAACCAAAAAACATAATGGGAGCAAATTGGAGCTAGATCCAATCATGGAGATATGCGCAAATATGGTGCATGATTATCCTGTGGATCAGCAAAAAGCGGTGACGCAGCGTTTGGCGGGGTTCCTCGGCAATCATGATTATGTTAGTGAAACTGTTGACGATTTGGTGAGTAAAATTAACCATAAAGTGGCAGTGTTGGCGAGTTCCCCCTGGCTTGGCAATAAGCCAGCGAATAACATCGTTACGTTTGACAATTTTGCGACAAGGCTTGATGGCGCACAACAAACGCAAGTTGAACATTCATGGCATAAAGACGTAACGCAGCAAAATGTGGTGCAACAAGATGGAGCGCAGCAATTGGGGGTGCAGGGTAATGCAGCGATTTCGGTCACGCCAAACTCAATTTTAATTGATGCAAAACGTCAATCGCTTGAGAAGTTGGTAGCATCAGAAAAACAAGTGGCGATGAGTGTTTAGGGAAGGCATGATTTGTAAAGTGACATTATAATTTGAATGTTAAAACCAACTGAAACTATGTTTGTGGATACCAGCTTCCGCTGATATGACGAGTGATAGAGGAGCGTTTTAGCAAATCAAAAAATTATATCAAGGTCAATTAATTAGAAAATATTTTGTGTGATTAACAATAATATTTACAAACAAGGTTTTATTTGAGAGCATTATACACATTCACACAGTAAACATTTGGAGCGGGTGAAGAGATTCGAACTCTCGACTTCAACCTTGGCAAGGTTGCGCTCTACCCCTGAGCTACACCCGCTTGAATAACCAAGTAAGATTATGATATAATTATTATTGTAACATATTGCAAGCAAAAAATGACATTATTTCTTCATAATTCTATGTTAATATTTTAATTGATTAGTAATGAACGGGAAAACTTAATATATGTCAGAAGTGCAAAACATTAATGATAAACCTTACCGTGATTACGTTCGCCTTTATTGTGACGATAATAAATTACAAGAATTAACAAGCGCACTAGATATTATTTGGGAACACCCCGAGGGACAAAAAAAGATTATTGAATCTTATAACCGAAAGGGAACTTTAGATATTGTTTATGATAATGAACAGATAATGGCAGGATATGGAATGCCTAAATGTTTGGTATCTGCAGCACAATTCGTTGAAGAAAATGGCTGTTCTCCTTCGCTTGAGCATAGAATAACCATACCTTTAGATTTAGGTCAACCGTTTCAAGATGATTTACGAAAATGTTTCAAGCCATCGCTCATTGGAGTGTTAGCACATGAACTTTATCATGCAGCTGACCCAAATATTAATACTCCAGAAAATATTTCTTTTCAACAAAACCTTGCATATAGTTCAATGCAAATATCAATTTCCAATGTAGAGAGTAATTTAGAAATTATAAACAGATTTCTTCCAGAGAATTACAATAGTTTAAGTGAAGATGAAAAGACAAAATTATTATCAGATATATACGACCATACAAATTGTGCAGATTTGCTAGCTGAAAGTAATGAACGCCATCTTAATAATTCGCGTATTCATTTCTCAGATAATACAAAAACATCAAATTATGTGAAAAAAGTTGAAACTCCAGCGATTGATTTTGCAAATATAATTGTGAAACATGCTAATGCTAAACGGGAATATCAAGAGCCACAACGAATTAATGATTATTCAGACTCCGTTCCGTTAATTGAAAATTATAAAATGGATAAAGAAACTTTTGTTATGATAACAAGTATAACTATGAATGAAATTATAGGGCATCAGGGAAAAGATAATTATCTACAAGAAATAAGAGAGCAATATGCACCAGCTTTAGAACAGTTAAAATCTGGTGCATTGGTGCGTATTGAAGATTGTCCATTAAAAAATGGAGCATTAGTCCGCATTGAGGACACGCCACAAGCACAAGTGAAAAATATTGCATCAATCGGAAGGGTTGTTTCACAAAATAAAGCCATGCAGATTTAATCATGGTTGCGTATAATCTGTTTAGTAGTTATATTCTATAATCGTTATAAGGAATATAAATCATGCGCACTTCTGAAGAAATTATTGAAGCAATTCAACGTTATGATGCAGATGCTCCTGCTGAATTAATCACTCGGGCTTATGATTTTGCCAAAGCGGCGCATTCAACCCAATTTCGGGCTAGTGGTGAGCCATATTTTGTTCACCCCGCTGAAATTGCTTATTATTTAACTACGATTAAATTGGATTATTCCTCCGTCATCACCGCTTTGCTGCATGATACTGTTGAGGATACTGATGCAACATTGGAGCAAATTGAGTTGCTATTTGGTGCAGAAATACGCGCGCTGGTTGATGGAGTAACCAAGCTGAACCAGCTAGAGTTGAAAGCGGATTCCAGCAGCCAAGAGGAGCAGGCGGAGAACTTCCGCAAGCTGGTGTTGGCTATGTCCAATGATTTACGAGTATTGGTGGTGAAGCTCGCTGATAGGTTGCATAATATGCAAACGTTGCATCATGTGAAAAAAGAGGAAAAACGCCTGAAAAAAGCCCGTGAAACGCTTGATATTTATGCACCATTGGCGGAGCGTATTGGTATGAGCCGATTGAAAGATGAATTGCAAGATTTATGCTTTCAAGTGCTGCACGCTGATGCACGGGAATCTATTGTGAATCGCTTGGATTTTCTGCGTGGGGAGGGCGGTTCTGAAGTTGAGGATACGGAGAAATTACTCTATGATTTGCTAGTTAAGCATGGAATTACGCCAATTGAGGTGAGTGGCAGGCAAAAAGCACCATATTCTATTTGGCGCAAAATGGAGAGCAAAAATATCTCATTTGAGCAATTAGGTGACGTGGTGGCGTTTCGTGTGATTGTGGAAAATATAGGGGAATGTTACGCCGCACTTGGGGTGTTTCATAACCAATATCACGCCATACCAGGGCGATTTAAGGATTATATATCCACGCCAAAATCTAACGGCTATCAATCTATTCACACTAATGTTATTGGCCCTAATCGTCAACGGGTTGAGGTGCAAATCCGCACGCAATCCATGAATATGGTGGCGGAAGATGGCGTTGCAGCCCACTGGGCTTACAAACAAAATGGGGTAGAAGCGGGGCAGCATGAAGGCAAACAATATCGCTGGATGAAACAATTGCTGGATATTTTAGAAAAAGCTGAAGATGCAGAGGAGTTTTTTGAGAATACTAAGTTGGAAATGTATCATGACCAAGTTTTTTGTTTCACGCCAAAAGGAGATATTCAAGCATTGCCTCGGGGAGCAACTCCCGTTGATTTTGCTTTTCAAGTGCATTCTCGCGTGGGTTTTCGTTGTGTTGGGGCAAAAATTAATGGTAGGATTGTTCCGCTAAAAACTGCGCTCAAAAATGGCGATCAGGTTGAAATTATCATTTCAAAAACACAAACTCCATCACCTGCGTGGGAACGTTTTGTGGTGACGGGTAAAGCTAAATCTGAGATACGCAAGTTTGTGCGCACGCAACAACGTGAGGAATATATCACTCTGGGGCAGGCTATATTGCAAAAAACTTTCAAGAAAGAAGGTGCTGAGTTAAGCGACAAAATTGTAGAAAAAATGTTAGATGCGTTGAAATGCAAAAATGTTGCTGAAGTTTATGCGAATATAGGCGAGGGAATGCTCGGGCGCAACAAGGTTTATGAGATTATAACGGGCTTGAGTATCACGCCAGAGAAAGACAAAAAACCAACTAGCAGTTTGTTGCCAAAGTTTCGTAGCAAAGTTGCAAATAATAGCAATAGCTTGCCAATTAAAGGGTTGTTATCTGGAATGGCGATTCATTTTGCGGGTTGCTGTCACCCTATTCCGGGGGATAAAATTGTGGGGATTGTAACAACTGGTAAAGGCATCACAATTCATACGATGGATTGCAATACGTTGGATAATTATACCGACACCCCCGAGCGGTGGATTGATGTTGCATGGGATTCCAACGATTCTGATGGTAGTTATGTTGGGCGCATTAAAGTGACAATTTCGCATGAACAGGGTTCAATTGCAACTTTGACGAATGTGATTTCACAGGAAAAAGGCAATATTAACAACTTCAAAATCACCAACAGAACCCTAGATTTTTTTGAAATAATAGTTGATGTGGAGGTCAAGGGAGATACTCACATGAATAATATCATAGCTGGGCTTCGGGCGAAATCAGCGATTTATAATGTTGAGAGATATTCGGGTTGATTGAAATAAATTCTTAACAAATCACACGTTGAAATATAATTAAAATTCCATTAATATTATATTAACAATAATTTTTTGTGTAAGGATTTAGTAAAATGATAGAACAAGATAGTATTTCTAATACCACTGCTCGAGTAGGGGAAAAAGTTTCTTCTTCAAATGGGATTATAAAAGGGGCGCAGTTTTTTAATTATACAGGAGAAAGTGATGGTCAACACGTAAAACCATTTGGTAATAAAGTCTATATTCGTGGACAGCATGATCAAGTTCATGGGATCGGTATTATAATTGCAAATGCTTTAGGGGTTGATTGTCATATCAGTGATACTCATTCGTTTGGTATAAACGGAGAAAACATTGCGGATTTTTTTCTACAAGCTGTTTATAATAGAGATGACAATCGATTGCATATAGATGAAGTTAACGCTGCAAATGCCTTCAAAGAAACAGTACTATCTGATTTATACCTTGTTTTCAGAGGACTAATTATAGAAAATGAGCAAGATCCAGAAGTTAAAAATAATTTGAAGAAAATGTTTGAATATGCATCTCTTAAGGTAGAGGCAAGGGATGTTTTTATAGATAAAATGTATGAAGTTTGTCCAAAATGGGAGCAGTATAACGAGCTAATGCTAGAATCTGTTATTAATTTATGGATGTTGACCGAAGTCATCAAGGAAAAATATCCTTCTATTTTTGAATCCGCAAATATCGTTATTAACGGAGGAGTTGACGTAACCTCAGCAAGCGGAACGATAGAAAAACTTCAAAGTTCAGTAGAATGGGAAGATAATCCAACTAATTTACAGAGTGATTTATTTAATCCAGAGAAATTGCGTTTTGAAGTTTTTGAAGTAACTTCCAAATCAAGAAAAAACAGCACTCCATTCAAGATAGAAGATCTGCTAAAGGCCGCAGAAATTAATTATGATGATGATTTGATTAATAAAATTAATATATCTACTGATTTTGATAGATATAGAAAGATGGATAAAATAGATTTGGACATGGAATATTACGTTCCTCACGCCAAGAGATTAGATTTTTTGTATGCAATCGCCGGAATTATAGACCCAAAAAGCGTTTCTGAGGAACAATTACTAAGAGGTAGTCATTCTTATGAAGTGAAATTTGGAATGGTTACAGAAGGGCAAGATGTGCCAGATATTTATAAAGAAGCAAAAAAAGATCCAGAAGTTGCATATCTTGTTGAAAGAGTAAATGATATTTTTGCTCAATATCCTGATTTTTTTAGAGAAGGAACCAGTGGAAAATCAGTTTCTTTAGAAAAAACTATGAATTTGCCAGATGTTATGGCGATCAAACCTTTACAAGAACTTTCTCCAGAGCAACTAGTAAATGAGTGGGTGAAATCTAAATATTTTTTAGCACAAGTTTTTGAAACAGAACAAAATTTTAATAATGTAACATTAACAACGGATTTTATAGCAGATGTTGCTAAAAGACCAGATGTTGAATGTTTAGTTAATAGAATAAATCAAATAGAAGCTATTGGAATTGATACAAAAAACGACGAACTATCAAAAACTATGATTACCAAATATAAAGATTTAATAGATGCTAACGAAAAAATAATTTTGGCTTTTGAGCAAATTGGAATTAGTACGTCAATTAAAATAGAACCAAAAACAATAATAAAAGAAAGAGAAGAATCAATAAAGTTAGAGCAACAATCATTTCGTGGTATTTCTTGATTGTATCCTTAAAGTAATATTGCGGTTGCCACGCTAAAATAAATCACCACCCCAACTGCATCAGCAATGGAGGTGATTAATGGCGCAGAGGCGGTTGCGGGGTCACATTTGAACTTGTTTAACACAAAGGGCAGCAACATTCCTATCATACTGCCAATCATCACCACCAACAACATGGTTACACATACGACTTTAGCAATATTCATATCGCCCCGCCATAAGCCAATTCCTGCAACGGCGATTGCCATTGTCACCCCCAAAGCGAGCGAAACTAGCAACTCCCGCACTAGCATTTTGCTCCAATCTTTCATCATCACGTCACCAGTTGCCAGTGAGCGCACCATCATCGTGGAGGATTGAGCTCCCGCATTGCCGCCGCTGCCAATCAATAACGGCAGAAAAAATACTAATGAAACGTGAGATGCAATAATTTCCTCAAAAAATGCAATTCCAGCACCTGAAAATAAATTGCCAAATACCAATACAATCAGCCACATGATGCGCTTGCGATAAAGCAAAAATCCACTCGCATAACGTAGATTTCCTGCTACTTTACCAACATTTGCCCCTTTATATATATCCTCCGTGGTTTCTTGTTGAATTACGTCCATCGCATCATCATACGTTATGATTCCAACTAATCTGCCTTTTTGATCCAGCACAGGCAATGCAATAGTATCATATTTGGCGATTTGTTTGGCAACATATTCTTGTGCATCATCAATTTGCACTGTTGGTGTATGCTCTTCCATGATTTGCGCAATCGGCAGGCTAGGACGAGCAAATAATAGGCTTTGCAAGCGCACCGAGCCAAGCAACTTACGAGATTTATCTATCACATAAACACGGTTAATCACTTCACGCTCTGGTGCTTCAAACCGTAATTTTTCCGTTGCTTCATGGGCGGTTAATTCCAGAGAAATTGTTGCATAATCCGTTGTCATGATTGCGCCTGCGCTTCCTTCGGGATACAAAGCCAAGCGGCGTATATCCTCCCTCTCAGATTGCGCCATTGCTTGCAACGTTGTTTCCGCTAATTCCTCGGGCAATGCTTTTATCATATCCACACGGTCATCGCGCGCCATCAGCTCCATAATTCGCCCAAGTTGCTCCGCCCCAAGCGCAACACCAAGCTCTAATCTGTCATCAAATGGTATGTAATTAATGATGCTTGCTTGCTTTTCTAGCGATAATTCAAGCACCACCCGAGCGATATCAACCGCTTCATATTCCTGCAAATACGCCACGCAATCCGCACTATGCAATTCCTGCAAGTAACTCGCAACTGCTTTGGTATCGTTAATATCTGGTGAAGTTTTGCTAGCGTCATTTGCATTGAAGTTCATTTAATGATTAAGCCTTTGTTATTTATTGTCATATAGCACTTCTAATTTTTACCACTTTTAATTTTTTGTCAGCCTTTGAAAATCCGTTTTTTCAATAATTATTTTTCAAAGGTTGATTTTTTCGGGATTTGTTCTTCAGGATTTGATGAAAATAATATGAATCGCTATGTTTTTTTTAAGGTTATAATTCCTCTTTCACTTTATACGCCAATCAAACTAACAAAAGGTAAAAAACACAGTGATATTTAAGTGACAAATGGTTATTAATCCAGCCCATCTGTTTGTTTGGCGTTTTGCAACAATTTATTTATCTTATTCGCTTCATCAAAAGATTCATCGCAACGAAAGCGCACTTGAGGCAGAAACTTCAAATGCAGCTTGCCAATCAACGCACGCCTAATGTTGTGTGCATATTGTTTATTCAAAACTGGCAGCAACTTCTCCACCGATTCACTTCCGAGTGTCGCAATATAAGCTGTTGCCAACTTCAAATCGGGAGTCATTCGCACTTCAGAAACAGTGATAGATACCGCCTCCAACTCTGGCGCATGAACCTCGCCTCGCATGAATATTTCTGCGAGAGCGTGGCGCACTTCCTCACCCACTTTGAGCATTCGCTGTGATGGTGGTTTCAAACCTGATGGCATAACTCACTCCTCAATTTTCTTAGGCGTTTCCTTGATTTGCACCGTTCTAGCGATTTCTTTCACTTCAAACGCCTCAATAATATCTCCCACCTTGATATCATCGTAATTTTCAAACGCCATACCACATTCATAGCCTTGTTTCGCCTCTTTCACTTCATCTTTGAAGCGTTTTAGCGTTTTGAGTTTGCCTTCATGAATTACTACATTCTCACGCAATAATCTCACTCCAGCGCCACGGCGCACCTCACCCTCGGTGATATAACAACCAGCAACTTTACCAACTTTGGTGATGTTGAACACGTCTCTGATTTCAGCATATCCAAGCAATTCTTCACGCCTTTCAGGGCTTAACATACCAGAAAGTGCGGCTTTGACATCGTCAATCAAATCGTAAATGATTGAATAATAACGAATATCTATTGGCTCACGTTCGGATAATAATTTCGCTCCACCAGCTGCCCGCACGTTGAAACCAAATATGACTGACCCAGTTGCAAGCCCTAATGAGATATCAGATTCACTGATTGCGCCAACTGCCGAGTGAACAATTCTCACTTTAACCTCAGTTCCATCAAACTTTTTCAAGCTGCTGATGATTGCTTCAACCGAGCCTTGAACATCACCTTTGAGAATGATATTCAATTCTTTTACCATATTCGCGCCAGCCTCAATGAATAATTGATCCAATGTTTTGGCCGATGCGGTTGTGACTCTGTCTTTTTCCTTTTTAGCACGATATTCTGTGATGTCACGGGCGGTTTTTTCGCTATCCACCACGGCAAATAAATCTCCAGCCATTGGCGGTTCAGTTATACCAAGCACTTCAACTGGTTGCGATGGAACAGCGTTTTTTTGTGCTACTAATTTATCGTTAGCAATCACCCGAACCTTGCCCCAACTGCTTCCCGCCACTACGATATCACCAACATTTAGCGTTCCACGTTGCACCAGTAATGTTGTTGTTGTTCCACGACCTTTATCAATACGTGACTCAATCACTACACCAGATGCAGTGCGGTTTGGATTGGCTTTCAGCTCCAAAATCTCGGCTTGCAACAATATTGTTTCCACCAACTCGGGCAATCCTTTGCGAGTTTTAGCAGAAACTTCAACCATCTGCACGTCACCACCAATTTCTTCGCCGATTAATGAATGTTGCATCAACTCATTTTTGACTCGCTGCACATCAGAATCAGGTTTATCAACCTTATTAATCGCTACAATGATTGGCACTTCCGCCGCTCTTGCATGTGATATCGCCTCAATTGTTTGCGGTTTCACGCCATCATCTGCTGCCACCACAAGCACTACAATATCAGTAGATTTTGCTCCACGTGAACGCATCGCCGTAAATGCTTCATGCCCCGGAGTATCCAAAAATGTGACTTTTTGTCCGCCAGCTTCAACTTGATAAGCCCCAATATGCTGCGTGATTCCGCCTGCTTCGCCTTCCACCACGTTGGTTTTGCGCAGTGCATCAAGCAATGAAGTTTTACCATGGTCAACATGTCCCATAATTGTCACAACTGGAGGGCGTGGTAACATATCCAATGTATTTTCATCAATTTCATCGCTTAAAATATTCTCAACATCAGCTTCCGCAACCCGCCTTACGGTATGCCCCAATTCACCTGCAACTAATTCGGCGGTGTCTGCATCAATATATTGCGCACCTGCGGCGATCGTCCCCATTTTCATCAACACACGTATCACATCTGCTGCGCGCTCAGACATGCGATTTGCTAATTCCTGCACTGTGATGGTTTCAGGCAAAATAACTTCACGATAAACCTTGTCTTGTTGTGAATTGCCGCCACCATCACGCTTGGATTTATCCCGTTGACGCTTTAATGATGCAAGCGAGCGCATTCTTTCTTCTTGATATTCCAGCGCCTGCGATACTGTCAATTTGTTGGTGGAACGCCTGTTATCATCAGTTTTTAGGCGCATTTTTTTCTTATCTTCAGTATCACCAATTACTGATTTTTTGTCTTTCGCCTGCGCATCATCAGTGGGTTTGCTGATTTTTGCTTCAATGATTTTCTCTGGTGCTGGAGCTGGTTTTTTCTCACCCGCACTATTTAAGTTCAAAAATCCGCCACGGGTTTTTGGTTGCATTTCAAACTTTTTGGCAACCTTAACTTCCTGCATTTCCTCTTCTTTAACTACAGGCCTTATGGCAGGTTTTGCCGTTGCTTTCATTGCAACCAAAGGCTCTGTTTTTTGTTGTTCAACTGCTGCAACCACCACAATTTCTGGCGCATTATTTGCTGTTGTGTCATCGCCTAGTTTTTCAATTTCTGGCTTCTCAATCTGTGGTTTCTCAATTTCTGGAACTTTAACCTCAGTTCCCGCCTTATCAATCTGACGTTTATCTCGCACTTGTAGGCTTGCCAAATCAATTTGTGGCATCATAGACATCGCCCCACCGCCAATTCCTTGAACGGGTTCTGGCGTGGTTTCAATGTTTTGCTCTTCCGTAATCGTTGCATCTTTACGAGTGAAAGTGCGAGTTTTTTTCACCTCCACCATCACTTGTTTGGATCTACCATGCGTAAAGTTTTGCGTAACTTTACCACCTTCAACCGTCTTTGTTAGCGATAATTTCGCAGGCTTTGACAAGGTTATTGTTGGCTTAGTCGTATTATTTTCGTTGCTATCAACCATGTGTTCTCATTCATCTTTTGTATAATCAATTATGCTTATAACCTATCATTACGATTAAATCTATAGCAATTTAGCTTTTATTCATCATACCAATGTTTGCGCGCTCGCATAATTAATGCTTCAACTTCACTCGCATTCATGCCTGATTTTTCCGCTGAAATCATTTCTATGAACTCATCAGTCGCCAAATCTGCCAAATCATCAAGGGTTTTAACACCATTTTGCCCTAACATAATCAACAAATCTTTGTTCTCGGATAATCCTTCAAACTCCAATAAATCACTGGTCATACCAAGTTCGCTTGCATCAGTTGCAAACTTATTCTCCTGCGTTTCCAACCAATCCCTTGCACGGTTGCGCAATTCATTTGCTACATCTTCATCAAAACCTTCAATGCTTGCAATTTCATCTATTGGCACGAATGCAACTTCTTCAACTGTGGTGAATCCTTCTGTCACCAACAAATGTGCAATAACTTCTTCCACATTCAAAGCATCAATAAATATCGCTGAAACTTTATAAAACTCAGCCGTTCTGCGCTCGGATTCCTTCTCTTCCGTTAAGATATCAATGCTAAAGCCTGTAAGCATTGAGGCAAGGCGCACATTCTGCCCACGTCGCCCAATCGCCATGCTCAACTGATCATCTGGCACAACTATTTCCACACGATTATCATCTTCATCAAGCACCACTTTGCTCACCTCTGCCGAAGAAATCGCATTAACCACATAAGTTGCTGGATCTTCTGAATATTCTACAATATCCACTTTTTCGCCCTGCAATTCATTCACCACGGCTTGCACCCTTGCACCACGCACACCAACGCAAGCAAGCACGGGATTCACGCCAAACTCATTCGCCCGAACAGCAATTTTTGCCCGAGAACCAGGGTCACGAGCGACTGAAACAATCTCCACCATGCCGTCATAAATCTCTGGCACTTCCATTGCAAATAACTTGCGCATAAAATCATTATGAGTGCGTGAAAGCACGATTGAACTGCCTCCACGTTCGCTGCTCACCTCTGAGATATAAGCTCTGATGCGGTCACCTTGCCTAAATGTTTCACGGGGAATCAAATCATGTTTGCGAATAATTCCCTCAGCTGTGCCAAGTTCAACCACCACATTGCCATAATCAATACGTTTCACCACTCCGCTAATAATATCACCCACACGATCCTTGAACTCTTCATATTGACGCTTACGCTCAGCATCACGAACTTTTTGAATAATCACCTGCTTTGCCGTTTGCGCCGCTACTCGTCCAAAATCAATTGGCGGGAGTGGGTCACGGATTTCATCACCAACCACATAATCAGCTTTTAATTTTTGTGCATCACTCAAACTAATCTGCTGCATTTCATCTTCCACTTCTTCCACCACTGTGGTGACACGGTAAAGCTGAATCTCGCCTGTTTTTGGGTTAATATCCGCACGAATATCTCGCTCTGTGCCATATTTTTTGCGCCCTGCAATTTGGATTGCTTGCGCCATCGCATCAATCACCGCTGCTTTATCAATTTGTTTCTCACGAGCAACTGCGTCTGCAATTTGTATAATTTCCGAACTTCCAAAAGATGTAAAAGCCATAATTCTCTCCAATATTTTCTATATTTTTTTATTTATTAGTGATTAATGCGCCCTTCAGCATGTGCTTTCAGCAACTCATCATTTAATATTAATTTCGCATTACCAATACGAGCGAATGGAACATTATGCAACTCGCCATCAACATTAATCAGCACATCATCGTCTGCAATTCCCTGCAACAACCCACGCCAACGTTTGCGCCCATTAACCATAATCATTGTTTCAATCTTTGCCTCAAACCCTGCAAAACGATTGAAATCCTCAATTTTCACTAGCGGGCGGTCAATCCCGGGGGAGGTCACTTCTAGGTTATATTCATGTTTTATTGGGTCATTCACATCAAGCAAAGCTGAAACTGTGTTGCTCACTAATGCGCAATCATCAACATTAATCCCTGTTGCATCGGTGCGCTCAATCATGATTTGCAACACTTTGCGCCCGCTTGCGTCCATCATTTTTACTCGCACCAATTCAAAGCCTAAATGCTCTATTGATGGGCGAATAATCGTTTCTATATCTTTATCCATATTGTAAAAAAGCTGCCCTGAAAAATGAATGTCAAAAAATTGGTGTTAAATTGGTGTTTAAGAAAAATGAGTATTAAAAAAGGCGAGCTGTTGCTCACCTGTTCATTAATTAATTTATAAACCATGTTTTTGTGATTAATTCAAGCGTTTTTCACACTCTTTCTAATGTTTTATCCATTTCACCAATTTTACCGCTATGAATTACGTTTATTTGCGGCATCGCAAATGTTTTTGGTTGCGTTTGTGCCATTTGCTCCGTTTGAATAGCACTGGATTGTGCAGCTACTTGGCTGGCTACTCCAACTTGATTTGCTTTTCCTGCCCCAATCATTGGTGGCATGGCTGAGATACTGATTTCATCACTAATATCGGTTGGTTTTTTCTCTTTATTCAAAAATGGAACATTATCCAACACTCCACTAATAACGCCGTGCAATGCACCCATTGTGCCAAAAAACGTCATAGACCAAACGGGGGTTTGCTTCACGGCAAGATCCGCAATAAAACTATCACTAAACCCTAAAAAATCGCAAACATAAGGTAGTGCAACCGCCAAACAAGCTCCCATAGTGAGGAATTGTATTGTCAGTTTTGCAGCTTTTTTATAATCAAAGTCAAATGCCATAATTTATATAATAACATTATTATTGTGAAATAAATATTACAAAAACAGCAAAAACTAAAAAATAATTCCTTGCTTAAATGATGCTTTTTTGTTTATATAATTTTGAATTATATTATTTTAATGTTTATAACGGGTCTAATATGGCGGATTTAATACCTTTTGATGATCGTGATGGTGAGATATGGCTAGATGGCAAGTTCGTTGCTTGGCGTGATGCAAAACTTCATGTTTTAACGCATGGCTTGCATTATGCGAGTTCAGTATTTGAGGGTTTGCGGGTTTATGACGGCAAGATTTTCAAATTGGTTGAGCATTCCAAACGATTGCATGTTTCCGCAGAATTGCTTGATTTCAAGATACCATATTCCATTGATGAACTTAACCTAGCTTGTATTGAAGCGGTGAAACGTAATAATATTGTGAATGGCTATATTCGCCCTGTGGCGTGGCTTGGCAGCGAGATGATGGCAATTTCAGCCAAAAATGCACATGTTCATGTGGCGGTTGCGGCGTGGGAATGGGGCAGTTACTTTGACCCTAGTTTGCGAGAAAAAGGTTTGCGCTTGAAAACCTCAAAATGGCGGAAGCCTTCACCTGATACTGCGCCATGTGCTAGCAAAGCCGCAGGATTATATATGATATGCACTATGTCTAAGCATCAAGCGGAAAATGCGGGTTATAATGATGCTTTGATGCTAGATTGGCGGGGATATGTAGCGGAATCTACAGGGGCGAATATTTTTCTGATAATGAAAAATGGTGAGATTCATACGCCAAAACCTGATTGTTTTTTGAATGGAATAACTCGTTGCACCGTGATTGAACTTGCTCGTGAGGCGGGTTTTACGGTGATTGAACGCCATATTTTGCCTGAAGAATTGGCAGATGCAAATGAAGTTTTTTTAACGGGGACGGCAGCAGAGATAACTCCAGTTGGGGCGATTGATGATTATAATTTCGTGGTTGGTGACGTAACCAAGCAATTAACCGCTAAATATCATGAGTTAGTTCGGGCTTGATTCTGGGCAGGGGTTAATTTCTCAAATATCCCTCAAATATCAGTTTGCATAATAGTTTCACTGCCCGCTATTATACATGATAATAACGATATTGTTTGTGGCAAAACACGGCTCATGAAAAACCGTGCATTCTCAATTTTTCTTGCTTTGAACTCTGCATCATTAAGATATTGGCTGCTTAAATCAACATCATCACTTAAACAAAGTTTTGCTTGTTTTGCCCAGATAAATGCAAAACTCACCAAGCCAAACATACGCAGATATTCCACTGCTCCAGCCGCTGCTTGGTTGGGGTTGGATAATCCCTCTTTTGCCAACCATAATGATGCTTTGCGCAAATATTCCACATGTTTTTTCAGCGGTTGCACAAACTCTTTCATTGCTTCAATCCCTTCATTTGCTGTGATAAAATCATCAACAGGGTGAAAAAATGTGCTTAAATATTTACCCATTTCATGTGGCAATTTACGCCCCACCAAATCCAACGCTTGAATGCCGTTTGTGCCTTCATAAATCTGCGTTATGCGCACATCACGGGCAAATTGTTCCACGCCATATTCACGAATATAGCCATATCCACCGAAACATTGCAATGCTGCATTGGCGTGTTCATGCCCTAAATCCGTTAAAAATGCTTTGATAATTGGCGTCATTAATTGCACAAAATTATCCGCTTCTTTGCGTATTTCTGCATCATTATGCCGTTTTGAAAGGTCATATTGCAATGCAACTTCAAGAACTAATGCCCGCCCTGCCTCAATGCAACAACGCATTTGCAGCAAGTTTTTACGCAACTCAGGGTGAATGATGATTGGGTCAGCCGCCCCTGATTTATTCACTGCACCAGTTAAAGCCCGTCCTTGCAACCGTTCATGTGAATAACTCAGTGCATTTTGATAAGCTATTTCGGAGATACCCAGCCCTTGCACCCCAACATAAAGCCGTGCTGCATTCATCATGGTGAACATTGCCCGCAAACCTTTATGTGGCTCGCCTAGCAAATAACCAATTGCTCCATCATAATTTATCACACAAGTGGAGGAGGCGTGCAACCCCATTTTATGCTCAATTCCAGCACAATGAACTTGGTTGCGCTCAGCTATTGCGCCTGATTTATCCAGCAGAAACTTGGATACCAGAAACAAGCTAATCCCTTGAACGCCTGCGGGTGCGTTTGGCAAGCGAGCCAGCACTAAATGCACAATATTTTCAGCTAAATCATGCTCTCCTGATGAAATGAAAATCTTTGTTCCTTCTAGCAAATATGCGTCATTATATGGGGCTTCATTGTATGGCGTCGCTGTGGTGCGGATTAAGCCTAAATCTGTTCCAGCCTGCGGTTCAGTGAGACACATTACGCCCGTCCATTCCCCTGAGATAATTTTTGGCAGATAAAGTGGGCGAAGATGTTGTGGCAAATAATGTTCCAACAAATTATATGCGCTATGTGACAACCCCGGAGTTAGCCCAAAAGATAAATTGCCCGAGCATATCATTTCTGTCATTGGCATATTGAGAACCTCGGGCAATCCTTGCCCTCCATATTCAGGCGCACATGTTAGGCTTGCCCACCCGCCTGCTATATATTCACCATAAGCCTGTTTGAAACCATTTGGCATTTTCACTTCACCATTGGCAAATATGCAACCTTCAAGGTCACCACTAGCATTTAATGGGTGCAAAATATTTTCAACAAACTTTGCGCCTTCTTCCAAAATTGGGTTGATAAGCTCTTTCAAGCCCTCAAAACCCCGCACATTTTCATATTGTTGGATATTGAGATAATCATTGAGCAAAAACTTGAAATCTGCAAGTGGGGCTTGATAAATTGTCATGTGAGAGAACTCCTCATATTAATTAAGAAATATTTATACCTATTTTAACCAATAATTAGTTAAAACAATGTTATTTTTGTTGTGATGTTTAATATTTTTTCAATTAAATTACGGTCACATAATAAAGGCTTTTCATTGATTGAAATGTCGGTTGTGTTGGTGATTATCTCAACCATACTCGGCTCAATGATGGTGTTGACTAATAAATCACAAGACCGTGCTAAATATGACGCAACAATAATCAAAATTAAAGCAATTGACGAATCATTACAAAAATATGCAATTAAAGCAGGGGTTATACCATGCCCTGCCCCTAGGAGTGCTGCGGTTAATTCAGCAAGTTTTGCGGTTGCTACTGATTGCAACATTGCTGCCGTGGCGGGGACAACACAAGCGGGACAAGTTCGCATTGGTGCCGTTCCCACCCGCACTTTGGGGTTGCCTGATGATTATGCTTATGATGAATGGGGTATGCGCATTACTTATGCAATTAATGTTAATTTAGCAACTACCATGATAGCTTTCACTAATTATACCAAGCCTGTAGCAGGTGGAATTGCGATGCAGGATTCCGCAGGCAATAGCGTATTTGATACAAATATATTATTGGATAAATTATTCCCTGCTTATGTGGTGGTAAGCCACGGGGTTGATAAAAAAGGAGCAACCAACAAGGCTGGAACAGTCACAAACCCTTGCAGTGGTGCATCAAATGATGTGTTGAATTGTAGTGACAGCGGAATATTTCGTGATACCAGCATTAAGTTAATCAACAAAGTTGCAACCGCTTATTTTGATGACATAATCATATGGCGTGCCTATGATTTTTTGGATAATAATAATGATTATACCAATGATGTGAATTAACACAGCCCAAACTTAAATATTTATCAGTTGTAATAGTAAATATTTTTTGTTAATGAGGCATAATGAATGATAATAGACAACAAAAACATGTTAAAAACCATTTGAATGGTTGGATTAATCTAGATAAACCATTTGATATGACTTCAACAGGGGCGGTGAATGCGGTTAAAAGATTATTATCCCCCGCAAAAATTGGACATGCAGGCACGCTTGATCCTTTAGCAACAGGAATATTGCCGCTTGCCTTGGGTGAGGCAACCAAAACAGTGCAGTATCTGATGGAAGCTCGCAAAGAATATGTGTTCACGGTGAAGTTTGGGCAACAAACAACCACTGATGATGCGGAAGGCGAGGTGTTGCATGAAAATGCAGCCCGCCCCACAGATGAGGCGATTAATGCGATTTTGCCACATTATACGGGTGATATTCAGCAATTGCCACCAACTTTTAGTGCCTTAAAAATAAATGGTGAACGGGCTTATGATTTAGCACGGGCAGGGGAGGAGGTGGTTTTGCAGCCTCGCCCTGTGATTGTGCATAGTTTCAAAATGTTGGAACGGATTGATGCGGATCATGCGGTTTTTGTAGCAGAATGTGGCAAGGGGACATATGTTCGTTCGCTCGCTCGTGATATCGCTTTGTCGCTCGGTGGATTTGCCCATGTTTGCGAATTGCGCCGCACCCGTGTTGGTGGATTTTATGAGCAAGATGCGATTTCTCTAGACAATTTAGAAAAATATGTTATGAATGCAAATGATGATAAATCTCATTTTGAGGATATCTTAACACCAGTTGAGCGTGCGCTAGACGACATCCCTGCGGTTACGCTTGACAATATGCAGGCAACAAGGTTGCGCCATGGACACCATTGTTATGTTTCGCTTTCAGCGTTTCATGATGATGCGGAAAGTGATGCAGAGCTTTATCAGGCTTGGTCAGACGGCGCATTTTTTGCACTAGTTAATCGGCGAGATAGGGCGTTAGTTCCTTTGCGTATTTTTAACATATAGGAGTATATGATGTCGATTACAGCTGAAAGAAAATTACAAGTAACCAAAGATTTTGCCACTAAAGAAGGTGACACAGGCTCGCCCGAAGTGCAAATTGCGGTGCTAACAGAGCGCATCACCAACTTGACGGAGCATTTTAAGACGCATAAGAAGGATCATAATTCACGACGTGGATTGCTGATTTTGGTTGGTCGTCGTCGCCGTTTGTTGGATTATGTTAAAGGCGTTAGCGAAGATCGTTATAAGAAAATTATCACACGTTTGGGTATTCGTAAATAAGCATGTATGATGCGTTAACCCAGCTCGGCAGCCAAACTGCCCTGCCAAAATCTCCCAGTGAAGCAGAGTTGGAGCGTGTGAAAAATCCTCACCCAAATGTGGATTATTCTGTGCGTTTCACCTGCCCTGAATTCACCTCGCTTTGCCCATTAACAGGGCAACCAGACTTTGCGCATATTGTGATTGATTATGTGCCAAGGGCGTATATTGTGGAAAGCAAATCATTAAAATTGTTGCTTAGTTCATATCGCAACCATGGTGATTTTCATGAAGCGTGCAGCGTGGATATTGCTAAACGGATTATTGCAAAGATTGACCCAGCTTGGTTGCGTTTGGCAGCTTATTGGTATCCTAGAGGTGGTATTCCGATTGACGTGTTTTTTCAAACAGCTGATGCACCTAAAAGCGTTTGGATTGCACCGCTGGAAGTTTTGCCATATCGTGGACGTGGCTAAATGTTTATCATATATCGGTTGATGACGTGGTTAATTACGCCATTTATTCCAATATATTTGCAAAGTCGCGTTAAGCAAGGCAAGGAAGACAAAGCCCGCTTGCGAGAACGATATGGGATAGCAAACCTGCCAAAGCCAAATAATGCGGTCATTTGGGTTCATGCAGCGAGTATGGGGGAGGCGCAATCTGTGATGCCATTAATCAAGCGCATTCATGATGATTATCCTAATATTTATATATTATTAACTACTGTTACGCTCACATCAGCGAAACATTTTTCCAAGCAACTGCCCGAGAGAGTTTTCCATCAATTTGCACCGCTGGATACCCACATAGCTGTGCGGAGATTTTTGTGCCATTGGCAGCCAAAAATTGCGTTTTTTGTGGATTCCGAATTATGGCCAAATATGTTGCATGGTTTGCGCCGTCGTCAAGTGAAAGCAATTTTGCTCAATGGGCGTATTTCTGAGAAATCAGCAAAAAAATGGCGTATGGCTCGTGGTTTTTGTGCGCAAATGTTGCAAAGTTTCACCATGATTTTTGCCAAAAGCGAGGCTGATGCGTTGCGTTTTCAGCAGCTTGGTGCGAGTAATATATTAGAATATGGTAACTTAAAGTTCTCTGCCCCCGCTTTATCTGTTGATGAAATAATGGTGAGAAATATCGCTAATCAAATTGCGGATCGCCCCGTATGGTTGGCGGCAAGCACTCACGCTGGGGAGGAGGTGATTGCGGCGAATATCCACCTGAAATTACAGGAAAAATATCCAGATCTTTTGACAATAATCGTGCCACGCCATAATGCTCGTGGTGATGAGATTGCAGCGGAATTGATGCAAATGAGTTTGAATATTGCACAGCGTAGCAAAGCGCAAAATATTGATGATAATGTAGATATTTACGTTGGTGATACGATGGGAGAGATGGGATTATTTTATCGCCTAACGGAAATTGCGTTTATAGGCGGGTCGTTGGTTGCGCATGGCGGGCAAAATCCGCTAGAGGCTGCACGGCTTGGTTGTGCTATAATTTATGGCAATTATATGAATAATTTCCTTGAGTTTTGCGAAGTGATGGAGAAAAATAATGCTGCTATTTGTGTTGATAGCGAGGAGGAGTTGCAATCTGCGGTTGATAATTTGCTGAGTGACCATCGTTTGCATCAACAAATGGCGCATAATGCACTTGATGTCGCTCGTGAAAATCAACATGTGATGGAGCATATTTTGCAAGAAATCA
This sequence comes from Alphaproteobacteria bacterium, assembly GCA_043765375.1. Classification (GTDB taxonomy): domain Bacteria; phylum Pseudomonadota; class Alphaproteobacteria; order Rickettsiales; family UBA998; genus JAYUJH01. The sequence goes on along the minus strand of JAYUJH010000039.1, from coordinate 29,179 downwards.
CTCCAATGTTGCGTGAAATATCACAATAATTTTAATCCTCTAAAGAATCTTGGCGGATATCCAAAAATATAAACGTGACGGTAATGCGCTTATCAATTTTAGTGGCAAAGTGAAAGCCTTGGGAAAATGAGTTTCATAATTGCCACGCTCTAGCCCCCGCAAAATATGCTTCGCTGCTGCCTCTGAGGTGATACAAAATGGCATTTTGAAATTATTTTTTGCAGTTAAACGAGTTTGCACAAACCCTGGATTAATAATTTGCACCCGCACATCACGCTTGCCCAAATCTTGGCGAATATTTTCCGCCATATGAATAATTCCAGCTTTGCTCAAGCCATAACCAAAAGCGTTTGGCAGCCCACGATAGCCCGCAACACTGCCAACCAACGCAAATGTTCCGTGCTGCATTTCAGGCAGGGCAATGTTTGCCACACGGATTGCACCCATCAAGTTCACATCAACCATGCGTTCAACTTGCACCAAATCAAATGAAAAGCTGTTCATCGGCTCATAAAAACCTGCATTATAAATGATGAAATCTGGCTTGCCAAAATGCTCAATATAAGCATCATAAGCAGATTTAATTGATGCAAAATCGCTGACATCGCAGGGCAGGGGGAATATTTGTGCGCTGCTCATTGCATTTAGTTGCTCTATGCTGCGGCCAGATGCACCAATATATGCTCCTTGTGCCACTAATAAATGCGTTAATGCTTCACCAATTCCGTGAGTTGCCCCAATTAACCATATTTTCTTGCCCAACATTTTTTGGGCAGATATTTTTGTGGATATTTTAGTTTTCATTTATTTTTCCTTGGTGAATGCGATGAAAACTTCACCAACTTCTATCCCAAACTTATATAATTTGGTGCGGTTGAGTAACACTCCTTCATTGGTTAAAAATAGCCAATCATCAACGGTTAAATCAATGGTGCTGCCATCATCTTCCTTATGTCGCAAAACATAGCTCATATTGACTGCATTGCCATGTTGTGATCCAACAGCTTCACCGATGACATCACCAGCTTTTGCAGTGAAATTATGTTTGTCGTTGAATGAGATTTGCCAAATACGCTCTTGCGTTTTGCCGTCGCTGAAGGTGAAATGCTCGGTGAGAGTGCCGTTTTCGCCTTGCCACTGCCCCTTGATTGTTGCGATGAAATGTCTTGTTGCCTTCCCTTTCCAATCAAATATCATGCCGTGCGCCGTAACGTTTCCACTCAAATATTGGCGAATATCCAACACTGGTTTGTTGGCGGCGTAATCTTTGGTTTCATATGAACTGCAACTGGTGATTGCAACAATCAACATTAAGCTGAATAATAATTTGAGTTTATGTTTCATTTTGACCTGTCATTAATATATTGAGTTACTATTTTTTTCAATGCTTTAGGGTATATTATGTATTCCAATATATGCACTTTTTGTTGGAGTGTTTGCGCATCATCATCAGCGGCAATTGCAACTGATTGTTGTATTATTATCTCGCCTGCGTCCATTTCTGCTACCACATGATGCACTGTTGCCCCTGTTTTTGTTTCACCATTGGCAAGAACTCGGGCGTGGGTGTTTAAGCCTTTATAATCGGGCAGCAAAGATGGGTGAATATTCAACATTCTTCCTTGCCATTTTGCCACAAAAGCTGGAGTTAATAGGCGCATAAAACCCGCCAAACAAACAATATCAATATTTGCTGCAATTAATTGTTGGTGAATGGCAGCATCAAAATCTTCACGATTAGCATAATCATTTTGTGACAAAACGCAAGTTGTAATATTATGGTTTTTCGCCCGCACTAAACCATAAGCATTTGGTTTGTTGGAGATAACCAAGGCAATTTCTGCGGGATAATCAGAATTATCCTCAATATTTGGCTTTTCGCAAGCATCAATCAGGGCTTGCAGGTTTGAGCCATTACCAGAAATAAGCACCGCAACCTTAGCTTTTTGCGTCACAATAATCGCTTCATTCATATTGCAAAGCTCCACTAAATATTATTGGGCTAGATGTGATTGAGCTAGATGTGATTGCATCATGTTCACGCTTTTTCAGTTCACCAATATGATAAACCTGTTCGCCATTATCACGCAATTGTTGCATAATTGTTTCACGTTCACCCGCGGCGACTGCCAGCACTGCGCCAATTCCACAATTAAAAGTTCCAACCATATCAGCATCATTTAAGTTACCAGTTTGCGCCAACCAGCCAAACATTGCAGGCACAACCCATGAGTTGCAATTGATAGATGCGTATAAATTATCAGGTAAGATACGGGGTATATTTTCCGTTAATCCTCCGCCAGTGATATGCGCAAAGCCTTTAATTGCATCATTTTGGCGCATTAATGGCAACACAGAGCGCACATAAATACGAGTAGGCACAAGGAATGCGTCAGCGAAACTCAAGGGTTTTGCTGCGTCCTCATCACTTTCCAGCAATACGCTCCAAGGTGCTATGTCATCATAACCAAGCCCCGCATTATCAAGCAAGCGACGCACTAGTGAATAACCATTGCTATGCACCCCGCTAGATGCAAGCCCAATCAGCGCATCACCTGCTTGCATGGCATGTTTTTTGGGGAGCAATTCGCCTCGGTTAGCTGCACCAACGGCAAATCCTGCTAAATCATATTCTCCATCATGATACATAGAGGGCATTTCCGCCGTTTCTCCACCAATTAATGCGCAACCAGCTTGCTTGCAACCCTCGGCAATTCCTGCAATAACTGCGGTTGCAACTTCAATATCCAATGCACCACAGGCAAAATAATCCAGAAAAAACAATGGCTCAGCCGCTTGTGCAAGCAAATCATTCACGCACATTGCCACAAGGTCAACCCCAATTGTTGCATGATTATGCGTTGCTTGCGCTAATTTCAGCTTTGTGCCGACGCCATCTGTGGCGGAAACCAGCACACAATCTTCATATCCTGCTGCTTTGAGGTCAAATAATCCACCAAAACCACCAATCCCGCCCATAACTCCTGCTCGGTTAGTTGCTTTGGCGAGTGGTTTGATGCGCTCCACCAAATCATAACCCGCATTAATATTCACCCCTGCGTCAGAATAAGTTGTTTTTTTACTATTATCTTCCATTTTTATATCCCAATATTTCGCTAAAGTTTCGCATAAATATTTGTTATTTAATTTGATTTAGGTTAAAGATATTAGATATGAAAATAAAGTCAATATTTATAATGTTGTTATGGTGCGTTTTGTTTGATTTGGCGGTTTATGGCTTAGCAGTTGCCGAGCCAGCTTTAGGAAAATCTGTTCCAGTGAAGCCCGTTCTAGTGAAACCCGTTCCGGTGAAATCTAAGGTTATAGAGATTCCAATCACCACCACGGCAAATATTGCTACAAACACCGCCATTGGTGACAGCCAAAATGCGGAAGCCGTTAAAAAAATGGCAATTTATGATGGACAAAAACAGGCTTTTTATCAGGTGATAAATAAATTATCTCCAAATAATGCCCGCAATATTTATCGTAATTTAATTGCCAGCAAACAAGGCAAGGAGGATTTGAACGAATATTTAGTTTCATATACCATCAACCGAGAAGTGGCAAAAGATGGCAGTTATGAGGCGGATATTATTTACCGTTTTAATGCGGAAAAAATCAATAATATCATCGGAATTGAACAGCAAAATGATGACGATGCAGACCCAACAGGTGATGGGCTATTAATTATTCCCGTTTATGATATGGGTAATCAGATATTATTATTTGAAAAGGGTAATCAATGGCGATATGCCCTCAATGATGTTGCGCTGGAAGTTGGACGGGGGGATTTTGTTATGCCATTTGGCGATGTGCGGGATCAAAATATGTTAAATCCACAATCAGTTATCGCAGGGGAAAAGCAAAGTTTGGCAAGCATGGCAAGGCGTTATGGCACTAGAAATGTGGTGATTGCTTATGCAAAAATAAGCTCCAAAGCGAGTGCAACCGCTACAACAGGGATTGATAATTCGCTACAAGTGAAATTATGGCGTGCAGGTGAAGCAGCTGAGAGTTTGGATTTTAATTTCAAACAACAATCATCATTTGAAACTTTGGAGGCAATGCTTAAGCGGGCAGCTAATGTGATTGCGTTGAAATTGAAGAAACAAAAAGCTGATTATAGTTTATTTGGGGAAAGCAAAGCAAATCAACTTAAAGCAATTGTGGTGCGGGCAGAGTTCACCAATGGCAAGCAATGGCGTTATATGTTGGATTCCATGCGGGGATTGCCTAATTTGGAGAGGCTAGATTTAGGCGCAGTGGGTGTGCAAATGGCGCAAGCAACTATATTATATAAAGGTGACGCACAAATCATTCGTAAATCTTTGTTGGAGCGAGGGTTTGAAATTAACGATATGCATGAATATTGGGTGGTGCATGTTCCATCTTCCATGGCGAGGTGAAGTTTGATGTTACAAAATAAATCACATATAATATTTTGGTTGGTGGTGATTTTGCTGTTTGGCTGGTTCATAAGCCTGATTAGCACAATATTGCTCCCATTTTTGTTGGGTATGGGGGCTGCTTATATGCTTGACCCTCTGGCGGATAAGTTGGAGCGCAAGGGGCTGAACCGCACATTAGCAACAAGTATTATATCAGTTGGATTTTTTGTTACATTAATCGCAAGTATCATCGCCCTTGTGCCATTAATTGGCGACCAATTGGAGCTATTATTTGCTTCAACCCCGCAATATCTAACTATATTACAGGATAATTATGCTAAACATTTGCAGAAAATATCCGATAATTTCCATATTGATGCGGATAAAGCGGTTTCAGGCGTGACCGCTGAGATAACTAATTATGCTAAAAATATCATAGTTGAGGTGATGCAAGGATTGCTTAAATCCAGTTTTAATTTTGTTAATTTTATTGGGTTGATGCTCATCACCCCGCTTGTTTCATTTTATCTATTACGTGATTGGGACAAATTAGTCACAAAAATTGATGATTTATTACCACATCAATATGCACCAATTATTCGCCTACAAATGCAAGAAATTGACCGAACTATAGCCGCTTTTTTGCGTGGCACATTAAATGTGATATTCACTTTGGTGCTATATTACGCCGTGGCACTTGCCGCAATTGGATTGCCATATTCATTGTTGATTGCGATTATGTCTGGTGCAATGATTATAATTCCATTTATAGGCACAATCGCCAGTGCTTTGATTGCGTTATGCGTTGCATTTGTGCATTTTGATGAAATCCAATCAGTTGCATTAGTTGCTGGAGTTTTCATCATCGGGCAGGTACTGGAGGGCTATGTTTTAACGCCACGGTTGGTTGGAAAACATGTGGGACTTAACCCGTTATGGTTGATTTTCGGTATGATGGCAGGTGGCGCAATTCTCGGTTTTGTTGGTGTGTTGATTGCCGTGCCACTCGCCGCTGTGCTTGGTGTGTTACTGAGATTTGCGATTGCACAATATAAAAATAGTGAGTTTTATCATGGTTGAAAATTATATCATAGATTCGCATTGTCATTTGAATTATGATGAGTTTGTTGCTGATTTCGCTGATATTTTGCAGCGGGCAAAGGCAGCTAATGTGCGGATTATGCAAACAATATGCACCAAAATGAGCGAGTTTAATGCGGTTCATGCAATCGCAATTGCGCATGAAAATATTTATTGTTCGGTCGGCGTCCACCCGCATAACACTAACGATGCTGCGAATGAACTAGTCACTGTAGCGGAATTGTTGGAATGTGCAGCCCTCTCCAAAGTGATTGGTATTGGTGAAACGGGGCTTGATTATTTTTATCAACATTCCAACATTCAAGCGCAGCAAAATAGTTTCATTAATCATATTCAAGCAGCGCAAAAATCTGGTCTGCCCATCATCATACACGCCCGTGATGCTGATGATGATGTGCTTGCTATATTGCGGCAACAATTTGCGATTGCCCCTTTTTTGATGCTAATTCATTGTTTTACGGCGAGCTTGGATTTTGCCAAATCGGTGATAGAGATGGGTGGATATATTTCAATTTCAGGAATTGTGACATTCAAGAAGGCAGAAATATTGCAACAAGCCGTGCGAGAATTGCCGCTTGAGAGGTTGTTAATTGAAACAGATTCTCCATATCTTGCGCCAATTCCACATAGGGGGGGGCGCAATGAACCTGCTTTTACGCATCATGTTTGTGCGAAAGTGGCGGAATTGAAAAATATTTCTTATGATGAAGTGGCGGGTGCAACAACTGCCAATTTTTTGCGATTATTCACAAAAGTTGCGCATTAAATTGGTAGGGGTAATTGATTGATGATGTTTTTTAACCAAATCGTAACCAATAATAATCTTCGCTGAAATCCATTTGCATTGTTGCCTCAACTATGAAATTGGCGATTAATTTGTTGCTACAATTTTGATGGGCAAATTGCCAACCAGCTTGAGCAATTTTGCGACGTAATTCATCATTTTGAGCATAAAATTGGAGTTTGTCCTTCAATTCTTCAGCGGATTCAAATAAAATCATATGTTTATCTTCAGCGAAAAAATCTTCCAGTGCAAATCCACGTTCACTAAATACCAACAACCCGCAACCGAGATATTGAGCGATTCTATCTGATGAATATAAATATTTCTGTGCAGCAGTTGCTTGAGTCAACTCGCCACGAGTGGTTTGTTTTTGACTGATATTTAATCCCATGGCGGATTTGCTTAATTGGTCATAAAAATCTGCACCAAAAAGTTCATCACGTCCATTGAAACCATGGAAATTATAGCGCAATTCTGGAGCATTTGTCTGCAAAAAATGTGGAATTATCAAACGATTAGTAGTTTCATGCGCCCCTTTGGTGCTGGCTGCTCGGCAGGCAAAAAATACGTCATATTTAGTTGCTGCATTGAATGATTGATGAGTTTCAATAGCGCAATCAACAGGGTTTGGAATATAAAAAACTTTGTTTAATTGTGTTGCATATTTTTGTGCTTCCACCCCGTGAGTGGTGAGAAAAGTTGCATCAATATGTGATATTCGGTTTTTAATTGCTGATATATTTTCCAACCTAAACAACGCGTCAACATTATATTGTGCAATCTTTATAGTTGGAATGATTGCCCGAACTTGCTCTAGAGTGTCATTGGTAATGATGTTGGCGTGACCCAGCAACAATATTTGTGGGCGAAAATTGCGAACCACTTCAAGCAATTTTTTGTTACAATTCTTAGCACCACGCCAATTTGTGCCGAATAATCCACTAGTTCGCTTGACATCTCTATCACTGAAAAATAACGAGTTAAAACCTGAGCGAACTAAGCCATTTTGCAATTTGCGTTCAATTCCGTAATATCTTGCGCCTAAATGTTTTTCATTGCCGTTGCCAATATGTAAGATTTTTATCATATTAGATATCTTATTTTAACAACGGCAATGTTTTATTAATAATCGTTAGAAACTATTGTTTTACTGGAGCAACAACTGGCATTTTAGGAGCTGAAGGAGCACCCATCATTGGAGCAGCAGGAACTGCAACTTTGCCTGCACCCATCGTAGAATGCTTAGCGTGCATTGCTGACATAACTTCTTTTTTGTCAATGAAACCGTCTTTGTTGGTGTCACGCATCATGAACTTTTTCTTGCCATCTGCATTATGCTCTTCCATGCTGATTTTGCCATCTTTGTTGGTATCAATCATTGCGAACTTTGCATCAATTTTTGATTGCATAGCGGCATGGTTTGCAGGAGTTGCCGCAGTGTGACCAACGTGATGCTCAGCATTTGCCGCCAATCCACCAAGTGAAATTAATGAAGCTGTCACAAGTGTTAAATATTTATTCATAGTAATTCACCTTATAAAATTAGTAGTTTGTCAAAAATACATACACTATTAACATTAGATTGAAAACATATTTTATAGCTCATAACAAAATATCTCAGACCTGTGATTTTTTAGCCACATTTTGGAGGAATTATAGCTAGGGTTTAGCTGCGCAACCAACGCCCAGAACTCCGCACTATGATTAGCGTGGATTAAGTGCGCCGCTTCATGGAATATAACGCTATCAAGCACAGAAATAGGCGCAAATACGAGGTTGGCACAGAGCATAATTCGGGCGGTTTGTGCGCAACAACTGCCATAGCGCGAATGGGTTTTGCGAATGCTCACATGGGGGGTGATGTGCAAGCGATCAAACGGTGGCAGTAGCATTATTTGTTGCATTTTTTGGCTTGAATAATGCTGCATCACCCGCTGCAATTGGATTGATGCTGCGAGATTAAACGGTTTGCCATCGCATTTAACAATGAAATCGGGCATTGAAACGTCACTCACCTTTCCAATGTTATGTTTTCCAGCATTTTGGGGGCGAATTAAGCGATGATTAACTCCCAAAATTGCTATGATATCACCTTCATTTAAGGCTATTTTTTGGATAATATTACGTTGCAAAAACTCTTCAATTTTGGCTTGTTGCGCCCGCACAAACTTTTCAATATCCGCTTTTTTGGTGGAACTTGGTGCGCTAATATGCAATTCAGATTTGCTTTGATTAAAGCGCAAAATAATGGATTTGCTAATCTTACGCCGAGTAACAATCATATTAAATTGTGAATTATTTACCTCATATGTGCGTAATAAATATGGCATGATTGAAATATTTATATTAAAATGATGGTTATGAAAAGCAGAAATGACAAAAATATAATGAAAAATAACCAAGCAGGGTTTTTTAGCCTTGAGATTTTGGTGTTGTTGCTATTTGTATTGTTTATCACGGGTATTGGGCAGGCAATGTGGCGACATACGGTAAAAATGGGAGATTATTGCAGCGATGTCACCTCAATGGTTGGGTTGAGCTCAGCGCAACCATTTTGCAGCAAAATCAAAATGTTTATGGTTGATGTGAGTTATAAGGTAGATAAAGCACTCGGGGTTGCGGGATACGCCGATGGAATGAATCAAGATGATTTGCTTACGGAAATGACGGATTATTTTCATCTTTCATGGGTTGGCTTGAATGCAGAGAAAATTAAATCATATATTGACCCGACAATGCTGAATATGAAATATGAAGAACTCAAGCAATCAGGACAGAACCAGTTGCAAGAAATGAAATATGCGATGACGCAAGGACAATTTGGAAGTTCGCTGTTTGAGCAAGGCGATGTGAGTGGGATTGGGTTTATGCAAAATGCCGCTGGTGTGGGAGATTATGGGGTGATGTCACAATTGCAACTCGGTTCAATTTATGGCGGGGGGCTTGGTGGCGTTGAACAGGATTTTGGCGCAGCCAATTATTATCACACACAAGCATATGAATCATTGCAAAATCTTCAGCTTGACCCAAGCCCAATGGCGCAACAAGTGATTTCATCATTGCCCGCATCACCTGATGTGTTGATGCAAAATATCAAGAATATAACTGGGCAGTAAAATATATTATATATTTGAGAAATGCTGGGGACTAAAAAATATTTGGAACTAAAAATGAGTATTAAAAATGGCGTTTAAGTTTTTTAAGAAAAAATCAGATATATCCTCTGATGATATATCATCAGAGGATATAATAGAGGAAAATATAGCAATTGAAGATGTTATATCAGGTGATATAGAGCAAGATATTATCCAAGACGCACCAACCCAAAACTCGCTACTTTCACGCTTGAAATCGGGGTTGAGCAAAACTTCCAACAATTTAAGCGATGGCATTACGGGGATTTTTACCCGCAAAAAATTGGATTCGCTAACCCTTGAAGAATTGGAAGAATTGCTTATTATGGCGGATATGGGTGCAGATGCAGCTAGGCAAATTATCCATAATTTCGCTGAATCTAGATATGAAAAAGATTTAGATATTAATCAAATTAAAGCATTGCTTGCCAAACAAATAGCGCAAATATTATCACCAGTTCAGGGGCAAATTACGCTTGCAACCAAGGAAAATCAACCAACCATAATCATGGTAGTTGGGGTTAATGGCAATGGCAAGACCACCACGATTGGCAAGATGGCAGCGCATTTCAAAAATGATGGCAAGTCAGTGATGTTGGTGGCAGCGGATACTTTTCGGGCAGCGGCGGTGGAGCAGTTGCAGATATGGGCGAATCGGGTTGATGTGCCAATAATCACGGGAGCGCATGAGGCAGACCCTGCGAGTGTAGCGTTTTTGGGGTTGCAACAAGCGCAAGCAAATAATGTTGACGTGTTGCTGATTGATACGGCGGGGCGGTTGCAAAACAAGGCTAATTTAATGCAGGAATTGCAGAAAATTAAACGTGTGTTGGATAAAGCTATTGTAATTGATGGGAGTGCAAATTATCACACAAATTATCATGTTATAATGGTGTTGGACGGCACAACAGGGCAAAATGCAATCTCACAAGTTAAAGCATTTGCAGAAATGGTTAATATTACTGGATTGGTGATAACTAAGTTAGATGGCACGGCGAGGGGTGGAATTGTGGTGGCACTCGCCAAGCAATTTGGCTTACCTATCCATTTTGTTGGAGTTGGTGAAGGGATTGATGATTTGCAACCATTTAATGCAAATGATTTCGCTAATAATATTGTTGGGGTTGAATGATTATTATTGTGAAGTAGAGTTTTTCATTTGAGAATTGCCAAGTTAGCCAACGTTTTTACCACTGCTTTTTGGGGGCATACCAGATGGGAGATTTTGCACTCCACCACCGTTGGGGAATAATCCTCCAATCGTTGCTGAAACGTTGCTACCCAAGTTTGTTGCCGTCTCCAAGGCTGCTGGTGCTGCGCCAGCCACTGTTCCAATCAAAGCTCCTCCTGCCCCTAAGGCAAGCCCCCCTTTCATTGCGCCGTCTAATGCGCCACCTACAACGTCTTTCCCTTCTTGGCTTGCTTGATATGCGCCGAAAGCAAGACCTCCGAGTAACCCCCATTTAACTCCCATTTGTCCACCTTCTATAGCTCCTTCCGCTCCAGATGTTCCTATACCAAAAAGATTTTGAACTAGTTTAACGGGTGTTCCTATAAATGTGTGAGCTAGCCATTGAAAAGTTCCAGTTACTGCCCCAATTCCGCTTTTTGCTAAACCAACTACGTCATCAACTATAGGTATTGCCATAAATCTCTCACATTCAAATATATAATTACATATTACTACATACTCACCAATATTTGCATTACAATTTTGTGAAAATTGCTTAAATATTTTAATAATACTCAAATGTCACGGCGAATATTATGGTTTGACTTGCTAATATTGTTTGATTATGTTGCTTTCCATATATAAATGAAAATAATTTTATGAATAAAAATATTTCACTCAGTAACAACTCCGCTCCAGCAACCAATGATTCCGCAATTCATACGCCATCAATTCATTTGTTGCTAGATTTTGGCGGCGTTGCATCAAAATTACTCACTGACTTAAATGCTATTGAAGGCGCAATTAGGGCAGCAGCACACGCCTGTGGTGCAACAATTTTAGGGGTGCATTTGCATCAATTTAATGAGGTTGGAGAGGTTCAAGCGGGGGTGACGGGTGTTGCGATACTTGCGGAATCCCACATTAGCATTCACACTTGGCCTGAAATAAATTATGCAGCGATTGATGTTTTTATGTGCGGGGTTTGTGATGCGAATCTGGCAATTCCAGTGTTTGAGGCTTATTTTCAGCCAAATAGTTGCAAAATTACAACTATTGCACGAGGGATAAAATGATGCTAACGTGCGAAAATTAAAATTAGTAAAAATGAGGAACAATAAAAATGATTGATATTAAAAAGTTGCAAACAGACTTAGCACTGCATGGCAAAATTGCGCAACATGGGCTTGGTTTTAATGTTGAGGCGATTTCAGGGGCGGAAGTTTTGCGCATTGAAGTGGAAGATCGTGAAGAATTGCCGATTTTTCTTTCTGTGAGTGAAGAACAGGTGCTTTGCATCGCATATTTGTTCAAAATGCAGGAAATTAAACCAGCAAAAATTGCGGAAATGAATGATGCAATGCTTAGCGCAAATGTCAGTATGCCGCTTTCATCTTTTGCCAAAATTGGTGAGCAATATGTGGTTTATGGTGCGCTTTCAACCGCCTCATCATTATTGGAAATTGTGCATGAAATTGAAACACTTAGCAGCAATAGTATTGAAGCAATTAACGCCATGAAAGATTATTTAGTATAAGATATTTATTATAAAAATTAGGAGAATAATATGTCATTAATAGAGAAAATATTTACAGCAATTCGTGGTGGAGCAAGGGAGCTTGGGGAATCAATCGTTGATAGCAACAGTGTGAGGATTTTTGAGCAGGAAATTAAAGATGCCGATTTGGCGTTGGATAAAGCCAAGCGTGACTTGACGGAAGTTATGGCGAAGGAAATGCAAGCAGCACGCAAAATTGAAACTTTGATGCAAGATGTGAAAAAACATGAAGATTATGCAACCAAAGCGTTGGAAAAAAACGATGAAACTTTGGCGTTGGAAATTGCGCAAAAAATTGCTGAAATCCAAGGTGAGCTTGATATTCAACGTAAAGCGCAGGAAAGTTTTGCAGCACACGCAACCCGTTTGAAAAACTTGATTAAGCAAACGAGCAAATCATTGGCGGATATGCAGCGTCAGTTGGTGATGGTGAAAACAACAGCAAGCGTGCAGAAAGCAACAACGGCGATTACCGCAAATTATGCAGCTGGATCTTCTAAGTTGTTGACAGCAAAGGAATCTTTGGATCGTATTAAGCAAAAGCAGGATGATTTGGAGGATAGACTCAAAGCAGGCGAAACCTTGCAAGATGAGTTTGATGGGGCAGATTTGGAGAAAAAACTGCGTGATGCAGGAATAACGCAAGATGGTAGCAAAGCTAATGATATTTTGGCGGCGTTGAAAGCGAAAAAGAGTGCATAAATGTTAGGGCTATTAAAATGTTAGGATTATTGAGGGCAATTTTTGCAAGCGGAGGTAGTGCGGCGGCGGTTCCAACGGAGCGACGCTTGACGCACCCTCGTGACATTCGTACGGGTGATATATTGAAGTTTGCATATCTCCCGCAAGCAGAATTGAGCAACAAAGAGTTTGAGGTTGCGCAAATAAATACTTATATATACGGCAATTTATGTTATCCCGAAATTGTATTAAAAGGACGGGCGGGCGAATTATTTTATATGATGGTTGAGGAGGAAGATGGCGATGAATATTTGGGTATTTGCAAAAAAATACCAAAGCCAGATTTTGAAAGCGTGATTGGCGTTGAAGCATTAGAGAAGATTTTGCAAAAGGGGCTGGGTGGTAACTTAAAATTAGCGTGGAAACTCGCTGGTTTTGAGGATTGGTTGGTCAATAATTATGCTGAAGTTGATGATAAAGTCGTTGGCTCTTTCGTGAAAGGTGATGCGAGATATTTAAGTGACGAAGAAATGTTGAGGCAAGAAAAGTTTGAATCCTACATTTTGGAGGATAAAAGCGGAGAGTTTTCCATTGAAATTGAGGTTTATGCTAGCGGTGAGATTGAAGCATGCGCCACAATTTATCATGAATTAACCGCACTTGAAGAAATGTGGCCGAGCAAAAATATATGAGCGAGAAAAATATATGGGTGAGTTAGTCGCTGAAATATTAAATGGCGGTGCATTCACTGGGCTTTATTTGTTGATATTTTTGTTGGCAAAATGGCTAAAAAATGCTTGTTGTTCGTATAATATTGATGCGGAACTGGTGGCAACTGATAATCTAGCGGTAGCAGTTGCTATGAGTGGTTATTATTTAGCAACGGCAGTGATTTTTGTTGGAGCGTTGCTTGGGCCGTCATCGGGGTTGTTGCATGATTTGCTGATAGTTGGGGGATATGCAGTTTTGGGTTTGTTGCTACTAAATGCCTCTCGTTTGTTTAATGAGCGGTTAATTTTGCGCAAGTTTTGCAACACTAAACAGTTGATTTCACAACGAAATGTGGCAGTTGGAGCAGTTCATTGTGGTATTTATATCGCAACGGGGGTGATTGCAGCAGGGGCAGTTTCGGGGCAGGGTGGCAATGCGCTAACTGCGATTATATTTTTTGTGCTGGGTCAACTTTCATTGGCGGGATTTAGTAAGATTTATGAGAAGTTATCGCCTTATGATGTGCATCAGGAATTGCAAAATGGTAACATAGCGGCGGGTGTTGCATTTGCGGGCAATTTGATTGCGCTTGCGATTATTATCATGCATTCTTCTGCTGGTGATTTCACCAATTGGCAGCAGGATTTGACTGAGTTTGCTGTTTCAAATCTGTTTGCATTTGCATTTTTGGTGGGATTGCGTTGGTTTTTCAACCATAATGTTGTGCCAAATATTTCACTTGCTAAAGAAATATCGGCGGATAAAAATATCGGAGCTGGTTTCTTGGAGGCAGTTTTAGTGATTTCTGCCTCAATGGTGATTGCGGCTTAAGGTTGTTATTATGGCTTATCGTTTATCGGATAGATTGCACCAAAATAAAGCGATGGAATTGCGCCGTGGTCACGATTTATTATCGCTTTCATCATTGTTTATTTGTGCGGCGTTGCTATGTTTTTTTACCGCTTGGATTTTCACCTTTGAAACAAGTAAATTATATGACGGAAAAATTAACACTGCCAATTATAGTTTGAGTGAAAATTATCAAAGTGAAAACGCTGATGACGAAGATGACGGCAGAGAAATTGCGCTGATTGGTCCAATTGAAATAACCAAGGCAAAACAGGTGGTTGGTATTGAAATCTCAACTTCACTCCCTAACAACTCATGGGCTTTTGTGGAAGGCGAAGTTTTAGACGAAAACAAACAATATCTATTTTCATTTGGCGATGAGTTTTGGCATGAATCTGGTTATGATGATGGCAATTGGGAGGAATCTTACGATGAATATGAAATGAAAATCACCTTTCCTGAGGCGGGCAAATATTTTTTGAGCATAAAAGCGCAAGGTAATGCTAATATTGATGAGTTACAATTGCGCATTAGTCAACGGCTTGGTAGCGGTATTCCACATTTTATATTAGGGTTGGTTTTGATAATTTGTGGGTTGGCTATTGAGGAAATGCGGGCAAAAACCATTTCAAAATTAATCGCCAAAGCGGTTGAAAGCGCAGGTGATGATGATTAATCTTAAAACTATGTTAATCGCTGCAATAGCTATGATTTATTTCGCATTAATTCCATTAGCGAGGGGTGGATATGGTTATATGGGTTATCATGGCTATCATTCTGCGCCGTCATTTTGGTATTTTGGCGCACCCAGCACTTATTTTGACAGAAGCAACCGTGGGGGCAGTGTCAGTGGCACAAATCGTATTGGGGGCGGGCCAGAAAGTGGCAAATAGTTGTGGCAAATAGTCAAATAATTTGTAGCAAATAATCGCAAAAAAACAATTTTAGGATATAATTTCAGCATATGATTTTGGTGGATAAAATCGGTAAATAACATTGTCAGTTGAGAAAAAACATTCACATGCACTGATATTTGCAGCGTTCATTTCGGGGCTATGCTCCATTATATATGAGTTGTTAATCGCCACAACTGCCTCATATTTTTTAGGTGATAGCGTCAAGTTTTTCTCGCTTACCATTGGTATATATATGGCGGCGATGGGCGTTGGCACATTGCTTTCAAAATATATTGAACATAACATTCTCAACCATTTTGTCCGTGTTGAAATTGCCCTAGCATTAATTGGTGGAATTAGCGTTCCCGCCCTTTATTTTGCTTATGCTTATACGCCATATTTTATTGCATGTTACCTGATTTTCACCATAAGCATTGGCGTGTTAATTGGCTTGGAGATACCATTTTTAACTCGTTTAATGGAGCGATATTTTGCCTTAAAAATCAATATTGCTAATATTTTATCATTTGATTATTTTGGAGCATTGCTTGCAACAATCGCATTTCCGTTTATGTTGCTGCCTTGGATTGGCGTTTATCAATCATCATTATTGTTTGGCTTTGTGAATATGTCAGTTGGGTTTGTGGTGCTGCATGTGTTTGTAGATGAAATATCACGGCGCAAATCATTGATGTTGGTAGGTGTTTGCATCACTTTGTTGCTGGTTGCAATGATAATTTTTGCTAATATTTTCCTCAAAAATTGGGACGAGGCGTTATATGAAGATCGCATAATTTATAGCAAACAATCAAAATATCAACGTATTATTTTAACCAAAGATCGTGACGATATACGCCTGTTTTTGGACGGTAATTTGCAGTTTTCTTCTGTTGATGAATATCGTTATCATGAATCATTGGTGCATGTGGCTTTTGCGACAACAACAACCCCAATTAAGCGAGTATTGCTGCTTGGCGCGGGTGATGGTTTGGCGGTGCGGGAGCTGCTAAAACATGATATTGACGAGGTGGTTTTGGTGGATTTGGATAGCACCATAACCGAACTTGCCCGCAATAATTCGCATTTGCTGGCGTTGAATGAGCGCAGTTTATTTGCGGATAAAGTGAAAATTATTAATGCTGATGCGTTTGGTTTTTTGCAGGATAATTCTCGCTTGTTTGATTTGATAATTGCTGATTTACCCGACCCAAATAATAGTGGGTTGGCGAGGTTATATAGCAAGCATTTTTATCGTTTAGCGCAGCATAATTTAACCTCACAAGGGTTGCTAGTGACGCAAGCAACCAGCCCATATTATGCACCATATGCTTTTTGGAGTGTGGCAAACACGGTGCAATCTGCTGGATTTGCGCATATTTACCCGTATCATGTTAATGTTCCATCGTTTGGTGAGTGGGGTTTTGTTCTGGCAAGCAATGCTAAATTAAATATGAAATCACCGCATTTTAATGTTGCAACTCGTTATTTGTCAGCAGATTTAATCCCGCAAATGATGAAGTTTTCTAAGGATTTGCAAGCAAAAGATGCAAAAATTAATCAGTTAGACAAGCCGATAATTTTGGATTATTATCTTGGTGGTTGGAAATATTATCGCTAATATAACATTTTACCTTTATAATTTCACACATGTAAAGTTCGTAAAGTTATGCAGTGCTGAAGCACTTATAATCTAATTATTATTAAAATGTTAATATAAATGATTGCTATTTATTAACAAGTTGATTATTATTTGAATTGTTAATTATTTTATTATCACGATTATTGTCAGGTATGGCTTGATTTCATTAAACATTTGTAATGTTTGTGTGTTGCTTTTATTTGTTGCGTTAATATATAATTAACTTATTGCTGTGTTATTAGTTACCATATTATTTATGATTACAAGTTTTAATTTTATAGAAGTTTTAATTTTTTAGAGGTTTTTTATGCGGGTATTATTAGTTGAAGATGACGCGTCAACGGCAAAAGCGATTGAGCTTTCGCTTGCATCAGAAGGGATTATTTGTGATACAACCGAGCTTGGTGAAGAGGGTTTGGAAATTGGGCGCATTTATGATTATGATCTAATTATATTAGATTTAATGTTGCCAGATATTGATGGATATGAGGTTTTGCGTCGTTTTAGAGCAGCAAAAGTTGCTACCCCCGTTTTGATTTTATCAGGTCTTTCAGGCCCAGATCAGAAAATTAAAGGTTTGGGTTATGGCGCAGATGACTATCTCACCAAACCATTCAACAAAGGTGAGTTAATCGCTCGTATTCAAGCAATTGTTCGTCGTTCCAAAGGGCATTCGGAATCCATCATTCGCACTGGTAAATTGGTGATTAATTTGGATACAAGGTCAGTGGAAGTTGGTAGCAAACCAATTCATTTAACCAGCAAAGAATATGCAATTTTGGAATTGCTTTCACTTCGCAAGGGATCAACTCTCACCAAAGAAATGTTTTTGAACCATTTATATGGTGGAATTGATGAGCCTGAATTGAAAATCATTGATGTATTTGTATGCAAATTGCGCAAAAAACTCTCCGATGCTTCCCAAGGTGAAAATTATATTGAAACAGTATGGGGCAGGGGTTACGTGCTAAAAGAACCAGACGCCGTGCCGACTATTGATATTACGCAAAAAGCCACAGCTGAAGTTTAATTTTAGTTGGTAACGCTTAAAAAATAGGGTTTTGGTTTGCAGTGACAAATCAAAGCCCTATATAGTTTGTTAGCATAATTTGTTAGTTAACAACAGATTGCAAAAATATAATAAAATACATAATGATTTTCTTATATTTTTGTGCGATAAATATATTATGTAATAGGTTGCTTTAATAATGTCTGAAAATAGTTCTAAATTGCAAATAAAATCTAAACGTCCTCTTTCGCCTCATTTGCAGATTTATAAACCGCAAATAACCTCCGTTATGTCAATTTTGCATCGTTTGACTGGTGCGTTTTTGTCACTTGGGTCGCTGGTGATGGCTTATTGGTTTTATGCAGCGGCTTATGACATGGAATCTTATGAATTTGTTTATAATTGTTTTACTAGCATAATTGGGCGCATCGCATTAATCGCATGGAGTGCAGCGTTTTATTATCATTTGTGCAATGGGATAAGGCACATGTTTTGGGATATGGGGAAGGGATTTGAGTTGGATGCGCTTCGCCGAACTGGGTTAATGGTTTTAGCGGTATCTTCTATCTTAACTTCAGCAACTTGGTATTATATATTATTTGCTGTTAAAAACTAAATGCTATAAATTAGGTGTTACGAGAATTAATAGGAAATTAATAAATGACGAACGGCAAAAATAAATATCGCACCCCACTCGCAAATGCAAGAGGTCTTGGTTCCGCCAAAGAAGGCGTTAATCATTGGGTTTGGCAAAGGTTGACCGCTATGATTGTTGCGCCATTATCACTATGGTTTTTATTTTCTATCATGAAGTTCACTCAAGACGAAACTAGTTTTTATATGGTGGAATGGATGCGAAATCCACTTAATGCAATGCTTTCATTTTTGTTGATTGGCGCATTATTCTTTCATGCTAACCTCGGGATACAGGTTATTATTGAGGATTATGTGCATAATCACAGATTAAAAATAATAGGATTATTAGCGAGTAAATTAACATTTTTGGTAGCTGGTTTAATCAGCATTATGTCAATATTTTCACTTCATTTTATGGGTTAAAGGACAGGTTATATATGAATAAATCTTATGAAATTATAGATCATTATCATGATGTGCTAGTTGTTGGGGCTGGAGGCGCAGGACTTCGCGCAACATTTGGTATGGCGCAGGCGGGCTTGAAAACTGCTTGTGTATCTAAAGTATTTCCAACTCGCAGCCACACAGTTGCAGCGCAAGGCGGAATTAGTGCAGCACTTGGAAATATGGGTGAAGATGATTGGCGTTGGCATATGTATGACACCATCAAAGGCTCTGATTGGTTGGGTGACCAAGACGCAATTGAATATATGTGCAAAAATGCAACTGATGCGGTGATTGAGTTGGAGCATTATGGTGTGCCATTCTCACGAACTGAAGCAGGTAAGATTTATCAGCGACCATTTGGTGGAATGACAACCAATTATGGTGAAGGCCCAGCAGCACAGCGCACTTGTGCCGCCGCTGACCGCACAGGGCATGCAATTTTGCATACATTATATACTCAAGCATTGCGTCATGATGCGGAGTTTTTTATTGAATATTTCGCTCTTGATTTATTGATGAATGATGATGGTGAATGTTGTGGGATTTTGGCTTGGAACTTGGAAGATGGAACAATGCACCGCTTTAATGCGCACATGGTAGTGTTAGCAACTGGTGGTTATGGGCGAGCATATTTTTCTTGCACCTCCGCACATACATGCACTGGTGATGGTGGTGGAATGGCTTTGCGTGCAGGATTGCCGTTGCAAGATATGGAGTTTGTTCAGTTTCACCCAACTGGTATTTATGGGGCTGGTTGCTTGATAACTGAGGGAGTTCGTGGCGAAGGCGGTTACCTCGTCAATTCCAAAGGCGAGCGTTTTATGGAAAGATATGCACCATCAGCTAAAGATTTAGCTTCCCGTGACGTGGTTAGCCGTTCTATGACGATTGAAATACGTGAAGGGCGTGGAGTTGGTGCAAAAGGTGATCATATTTATTTGCATTTAGATCATCTCGGTGCAGATGTAATTAATGAACGCTTGCCTGGCATTGCCGAAACTGCAAGAGTTTTCTCTGGTGTGGACGTAACTAAACAACCAATTCCAGTATTGCCAACGGTTCATTATAATATGGGCGGGATTCCAACCAATTATCATGGTGAAGTGGTAACGTTGCATGAGGGCGATCCTGACGCAGTAATTCCAGGATTAATGTCAATCGGGGAAGCGGCTTGCGTTTCTGTGCATGGTGCAAATCGTTTGGGTTCAAACTCATTATTGGATTTGGTGGTATTCGGGCGGGCAGCAGCGCATCGGGCGAAATCATTGCTAACCCCGAATATGGCGAAGCGCAAACCAGCACAGCACTCAACTGAATATTCACTCGCCCGTTTTGACAAAATCCGCAATGCTGACGGAGGCACAAAAGTTGCTGATGTGAGGCGTAATATGCAAGGAATAATGCAAGAACACGCCGCCGTATTTAGGGCGGAAGAATCACTAGCTGAAGGTTGTCGCAAAATTGATGCAGCAGTTGAATCTTTCCATGATATTAAAATTGCTGATCGCAATTTAACATGGAACAGCGATTTGGTTGAAGCCTTAGAGTTGGATAATTTGCTCGGGCAATCAGCGGTTACCGTTCACTCGGCTTATAATCGTAAAGAAAGCCGTGGTGCGCACGCCCATGAAGATTTCCAAAATCGTGATGATGAAAACTTTATGAAGCATAGCATCAGTTGGATTGATGGTGCAGGCAACGTCACGCTGGATTATCGCCCCGTTCACTTGTATACATTATCCAACGATGTGGAATATTTCCCACCGAAAAAACGAGTTTATTGAGATTAATAATGAAAAAAATATTGTTACTGTTATTATTTGTGTGTTGCTCCTGTCAAAAAGCAACAACGAATTCTCCCGTTGTTAATGCAGCTGAGATTCAAGAAGAAAAACACATTCAACAAAGTATGAATGAAGAAATGAAATTGCAATCTAGCCAAAGAAAACGAAAAAAAAGGTTAGATATGCAACAACGTTTGCATGAGGTTGCAGTTAAGATTGAGCCTCATGCAAGAGAATTATGTCATAAAATTATAGGAGCAAATGAAGAAAAAACCTGTATATACCCTATAGAACTTTCTAAGAAAGGTGGTCTAAACGCTTATGCTGACGGTAAGAAAGTAGTTATATTATCAGGCATGATGCAATTTGCT
The DNA here is from genome assembly GCA_043765375.1 of Alphaproteobacteria bacterium. GTDB lineage: Bacteria > Pseudomonadota > Alphaproteobacteria > Rickettsiales > UBA998 > JAYUJH01. The sequence continues at coordinate 8,017 of JAYUJH010000039.1, read as the reverse complement.
AAAGAAGATGAGGAGCTCGCTTATATTATTTCGCATGAATTAGCACACAATATTATGAATCACCCTGATTCGACTAAAAATAATGCAATAGTTGGTGGATTATTTGGAGTTGTAGTTGATGTGCTAGCTGCATCACAGGGGGTAAATACGCAGGGATTATTCACTAAGACTGGTGCCAATGCTGATGTTCTTTCTTATTCGCAAGATTTTGAAAAAGAAGCAGATTACATTGGTATGTATATTCTAGCAATATCTGGTTATGATGCTGCTAAAGCACCAGATTTATGGCGAAGAATGTCAGTTCGTAATCCTGATGGAATTTATGTAGGCAAATCTCACCCTGCTAATCCAGAACGTTTTGTGGCAATGAATAAGACGATTAACGAAATTAAATTAAAACAAATCAACAAAAAGCCATTAGTTCCAGATTTTAATATTGTTAAAAATGATGCTTCTGTTTTGTCAAAAGATTATCCTAGTTTAAGAAAATAAAAATTTAAGAAAATAAAGGAGTAATAATTTATGGCAGAGTTTAGATTACCAAAAAATTCACGTCCCACCAAAGGCAATAATTTTCCCGCTGAGGCGGAGGCAAAAAATGTGCGGGTGTTCAATATTTACCGCTGGAACCCTGAGGATATTGATGAAAAAGGGGTGGTGAAAAACCCCCGCATTGATCGTTATGAAGTGGATTTGAGCAATTGCGGCCCCATGGTGCTTGACGCAATTGTGCATATCAAAGATGATATTGATTCAACTTTAACCTTTCGCCGTTCATGTCGTGAGGGGATTTGCGGTAGCTGCGCTATGAATATTGATGGCACAAATACACTTGCTTGCACCAAAGGAATTGCTGATGTTGCGGGTGAAGTGAATATTTATCCACTGCCGCATATGGAAGTGATTAAAGACCTTGTGCCTGATTTAACACATTTTTATGCACAATATAATTCAATCAAACCGTGGATGCAAACGGCAAGCCCCCCACCGTCAGGCGAACGGCTGCAATCACCTGAAGATAGAGCGAAATTAGACGGATTATATGAGTGTATTTTATGCGCTTGTTGTTCAACATCTTGCCCAAGCTATTGGTGGAACTCGGATAGATATTTAGGCCCCGCAATTTTGTTGCAAGCATATCGTTGGATTGTTGATTCACGCGATGAGTTCACGGGTGATAGGTTGGACGATTTGGAGGATCCATTCAAACTATATCGTTGCCACACCATTATGAATTGTGCCAAGACCTGCCCTAAAGGATTGAACCCTGCGAAGGCAATATCTGAAATTAAAAAGTTGATGGTTGAGAGAAAATATTAACAGAAAAGTTTTTACAGTTCCAAAATAATGCAGATAAAAAGTGAATACGAACACACAAATTGATAAAGCATTATAAATCATAATTTATAATGCTTTATCAGAGCACATATTTTATCAAAACACGTCAAGCAATGAAGTTCCATTATCACGGCTGTCAAACCCGAGCTTGCCTAGGCTTTCAACAAAATGTGGAGGCAATGGCGCGGTGAACTTATATTTGCGGATATTGGGTAAATTAAGTTGGTTCAAACGCAAATGCTGCGAATGCAAATGAAGTTGTTTAGGCAAATCTATTCGTTCATGAAAAGCATTTCTGCCACCATATTTTCCATCACCATAAACTGGGTGACCAATCGCTTGCAAATGAACCCGCAATTGGTGCGTTCTGCCTGTAATTGGCATACATTCCAACCAACTAATATCATAGCGTTCATTGGTTGCGATAATGCGATAATGAGTTATCGCTTCATCGCCCTCACCATCTATAACGACTGACATTTTCTCAATTCCGCCTTTAGTGTTGCGCTTTGCTAGCGGTAATTCTATCGTTCCAACTGGTTGCTCGGGCATTCCCATTACTAGCGCATAATAAATCTTTTGTGCATTTTTGTGACGAAAAGCAGCAGTCAACTCAGCCGCAGCAATTTTGCTTTTGCCAAGAATTAATATCCCACTAGTATCACGATCCAAGCGATGCACCAGCCTTGGGCGATCTTGCCCATCTTCATGTATCAAACCCTCCAAGCGCATGTCAATGCAATCACTCAAGCCCGTTCCACCTTGCACCGCAATTCCCGCTGGCTTGTTGATGGCGATGCAATGAGCATCTTCAAACACCACCCAATCTCTGATTTCATCAAGTAGGCGAGGGTTAATTGATGGTCTATTTAACTTGCTATGCGATTTTGGCTTTTGTGCCGTTGCAACATCGCTACCATACACCAAGCTATCCGCCACAGTGACAATTTCCCCCGTTTGCAAATTATGGCTATGCTCAATTTTTTTACCATCAACTTTTATCATACCCTTGCGCAACGCTTTTTGTAGCAACCCAAAAGGCGTATGGGGGAAGCGATTTTTGCACCATTTATCAAGGCGCAAATTATGCTCATATTGTTCAATTTCAAATGGTTGCATGGGTTAAATATCCTTAAAGTGTGAAATATATTAGTTAGCAAATATTTAATTAGCAATGCGCAGTTGCATAGTGTTGCCACCACGAATTAGGGTAATGCTCATAATTTGTTGGCTGTGCGTTAAGGCTTGTTGCAAATCTTTGGGCGTGCGAATGATTGCTCCATTGCATTCAGTGATGATATCACCGATGCGCACAAAAACTTTAGCATTTATGTTGGTGTTGTGGGGGGCGATTTGGGCAACCACCACTCCATCAATTTGTGAGGTGATACCAAGGTGAAGGGCGAGATTTTGGTTTAATCCAAGCACCGCAACGCCATTCAAGTGATGATTTCCTTGCAATAAAACTGGATCATTAGGGTTGGATTTTGCCGTTTCAGTTAGTGTTATTTTGCTCGCAATAACTTTCCCTTGTCTGATTAAACTTATGTTGATTGCAGTGTTAATTGCCGATGTGCCGATACGAAAATCAAGGGCGGCGGAGGAATCAATAGTTTTGTCATTAAAAGCCATGATAACATCACCCGCTATAACACCAGCTTTTGCAGCGGGGGAATTATCTTCCACGTCACGCACCAGCACGCCACTAACTCGTTTCAAGCCAAGGGAGCTTGCAATTTCTGAGTTAATATCTTGGAAAGATGCGCCAAAATATGGACGAATTATATCACCGTCAGGGGTGCGGTTTTTGAGCATTGCGGTTACCATATTAGAGGGAATTGCAAAGCCAACCCCAACTGAACCGCCTGATTTGGAATATATCGCTGTGTTAATCCCGATTAATTCTCCTTTCATATTCACCAATGCACCGCCCGAATTACCAGGGTTAATGGCAGCATCTGTTTGAATGAAAAAGTTATAATCACTGATGCCTTGTGCAGCGCGGGCAAGCCCTGAGATGATGCCGCTAGTGACAGTTTGCCCAACTCCAAATGGATTGCCGATAGCAAGCACAAGGTCACCCACTTCTAATGTGTCGGAATCAACAATGGAGATTATGGGGAGTGGTTCATTGATGGAATTATCATTTTTTGCTATGTTTACTTCCAACAATGCAAGGTCAGATTTAGCATCTTCAGTGATAGTTGTTGCCGAGAACTCTCGTTTATCATTCAACACAATACGGATATCATCAGCACCACGCACCACATGCAAACTGGTGATAATCAAGCCTTTTGCATCAATAATCACGCCAGAACCAAGAGAATTAATGGTTTTCTCACGCAATATTTGCGGGGATTGTGGTTGAAAAAATTGGCTAAAAAATGGGTCGTTAAATAGTGGATTAAATCCTGTTTGCACTTGAACTTTATGAGTGGTATATATATTGACAATTGCGGGGCTAGCTTGACGCACCACGGGCGCAAATGAAAGCTGCATATGCAAGTTTGATTGCGGAATTAGCTCAACCTTGGGCTGCATTTGTGCATTTGCTTGTTGCAATTGATTATCATTCGCTTGCGCTAAGCTACTAATCAACCCAAACATACATGTCATTATTGTCAGAAATATAATCTTCATCAATATATCAATAATAGAAATACACAAAATTGCAACAAACAACTTGTTTCAATGCTAATTAAATTATATATGATAATTATTCAAATACAAATTGGTATTAAATCTATGCAAGTAATAATATTATGCAAGTAATTATATGTGGGGCGGGGCAGGTTGGCAAGAGCATTGCGCAGCAATTATCGCGTGAAAAAAACTCTGTCACGATTATTGATAAAGACCATAATTTGATTGCTGAATTGAATAATTCGCTTGATGTGCGTGGAATTGTTGGTTATGCCTCCCACCCCTCCGTGCTGGAAATGGCGGGCGCAGCTGATTGCGATATGATTATTGCGGTAACATATTCTGATGAAGTGAATATGGTTGCTTGCCAAGTGGCCAGATCGCTGTTTAATGTGCCAGTTAAAGTGGCTCGGGTGCGTCACCCTGATTATCTTGAACCTGCATGGCAGGAATTATATTTGCATGATAACATGCCAATAGATATCATCATTTCGCCTGAAACAGAGGTTGCGGATTCCATCATGCGACGGTTGCATATCCCTGGAGCGGTGGATTCTGTGCCATTTGCGAATGGAAAATTGCAAATGCTTGGTATCAAATGCGAAGCTAATTCGTCACTGAGCAATTTTCCGCTTAAAATTGTGCAGGAACGGTTGGTAAAAAATAATGTTGCATTGCTTGGGATTGCGCAAAATAATAAGTTTGTGTTGCCGAATAATTCTGGTATTTTGCATGATAATGACGTGATTTATGTGGTGACATCTGTTGAAAATACCGCAAAAACTTTAACATTGCTCGGACATACTGAACAAGAAGCTCGTAGGATTATAATATTAGGGGGCGGAAATATTGGCCTAACTATCGCACAATCAATTGAGGAAGAAAATAAATCTGTTAAAGTCAAAATGGTTGAGCTAAGCATGGAAAGATGCGAATATATCTTTGGCGTGCTGGATAAAACCATCGTGGTGAATGGTAGCGGATTGAACCGTGACATTTTGAGCGAATGTGATGTTGATGCAGCAGAAACTTTTGTCGCAGTAACGAATGATGATAAAGTTAATATCCTAGCATCATTATTGGCGAAAAAAATGGGAGCCAAGCGCACCGTGACGTTGGTTAATAATAATAGTTATATTCCTATGCTTGAAAATCTTGGGATTGATGTGTTAATTAACCCTAGGGAAACCACAGTTTCTAGCATATTGCGCTATATTCGTCGGGGTAAAATTAGTGGTGTGCATTCACTGCTTGATGGTGCAGTGGAAATTGTTGAAGCGGAAATTGATAGTAATTCCAAATTGCTCGGCAAGGTTATTGGGCATTTATTATTGCCAAAAAATATTTATTTGGCAGCAATATGGCGTGATAACAAACTAATTATTCCGAGCAAAAACGATATATTACACGAAGAGGATCATGTTATAATGGTGAGCATGGCGGATTCAATTAAAGATATTGAGCAATATTTCGCCTCAACTTCCAAGCATTTTTAATTGGCATTTTTAACTGGATATTCTTAATGGGACTTTTTTAATATGGAACTTCCGAGGGCTTTATAATGCAATCTATCCATTCTATCGTGTTGTTTTTGAACGCTATTTTGGCAAACTTCGCATGGACTTATATTGTGCTTTATTTAACATTAATTAATATAATTACATTCTGGATGTATCGCATGGATAAGCAAGCAGCGATTGACAAAGGGTGGCGCATTCCAGAACAAACTTTTCATTTTGCAACGATAATTGGTGGAACATTTGGGGCGATTATAGCGCAGCAACGTTTTCGCCACAAAACCAAAAAAACTTCATTTCAAATAGTTTTTCGCAGCCTTGTGTTGTTGCAATTGATTATTGTGATTGCATTATTATTTCAAGATGTGATTTTTACGAAATGATAGACCATTGGATTTTTTCTGTTTCGTTATACCTGTATCCTAAGGGCGATACCAGCAGGGAGGCGTAAGTCAAAGGCTGGAGAGTATCCATTTTCCCTTATCAAAATTACATATTAAAATCCGTTGCCATAACAATTTTGCTTATCTCGTAATTGGAATAATCCAGCAGCTGGTGGCGGTGATGGAGGTAAAATAATATTATTATTCGCATTATCACATTGCACGCCATTTAATTTTGGAACAATTGGCAATGTTGCTGGCGCAGGCGCAGCGGGCGTGGGAGATTGAGGAGAAGTGGCGCATGGGGCAGGAGGGGTTGTAGCAGCAGCGGGCGTTTGCAGTGCCACATCAAGGCTTGTTCCAGCTAGATTTCCAGTTGGTGCAGCAGGAGGTGGTGCAACAAGTTGCACATCTAAATTAGTCCCCCCAACATTTGTTAATTCAACATCTATTGCTTGTCCACGACCTTGAGCTAAAACTTGTCCTTGGCTTGGTGGAGGCATTAAAGCTACATCACCATTGCCATGTGGTTTTTCGCCACCATTTCGTCCAGCAGCAATCATCGCCCAGCCTACCAAACCACCAGCCACAATCATCCACATTGGTGCGCCCATTAACGAGGCTGCGGCAAGGGCTGCCATTAACAGATATGGTGACATACTGTTTTTGGCGAGCTTACCCAACCCACCCATGATACCACCATCTTTTTCTTCAGCGTCCCCTGCTTGTTCGTTCAGAGTTTTGCTTGGCGGAGTAGTTGCGGGCGGAGTGGTTGCAGGTGTTGGTGATGATGTTGGAGCGGAGGTTTTTGCACCGTCCGCAGCGGGAAGCACATCGGCAACGGCCATTTTTGTTACAGGTTTTGCTCCCGCTGGTTGTTGCGGTTTTGCATTATCTGGTTGAGATGAGGTTGATTGACTGTTTGACATAATACTATATTCAATAATAATAATAGCATAATATTTGCATTTATTGTTATGACAATTAGGTGAAGTTACTCAATTTACTTCAGGTTACATATTATTATTACAATTTACTCATTCTAACTTCAAACCACCCCCCCCACCCACATGAAATATGATAGGGCAGGGGAATTAATCAATTAGAAAAAAGCCGTTAAAAAATAAAGTCGCCAGCGTCAAGCGTAGTTGTGAAGTTGCCATTATTGAGTTGAACAATGAAGTTAGCTTGGTCGCTCGTGATTAAGGTTGCGTTCCAAGCGGAATTATACTCCATTTTCAGTTCGCCTGCAATAGTAGTTGATGCGTTGGTGAGTGCATTGAAATATGCCATCGGGCTTACGTCTATTTTATCAATATTTACCGCAAAATCCGTGATTATTGTCCAACTACCTACATTTTTGATGCTGTCACCCGCAGCGAAGTTGAATATATCCGCACCTGCACCGCCCGCAACACTGTTGCGCCCTGTTCCCGCATTGATGAAATCATTACCCACCCCACCATTTATGCCATCTCTGCCAGCTCCACCGAATATGGTGTCGTTATCCGCTCCGCCGAAGATGGTATCATTGCCGTTATCGCCCAGCAACATGTCATTGCCTCTGTCGCCATTAATTATATCGTCGCCATCGCTACCATGGATTGAATCATTTCCTATTCCACCCGAGGCTAAATCATTACCATAACTGCCTAAGATAGTATCATGACCCTCATCGCCTTGGAGCGTTCCTGTTCCATAAATCAAATCATTTCCCAATCCACCACTCACAAATGAGATATTATTGCTGCTAATAATATCATTACCAGCCCCGCCATAAATAATATTATTAACTCCATTACCACCATAAATTGAATCATTGCCGTCACCGCCTTCAATATAATTACCACCTACAGTTGAATTGCCATAAATAGTATCATTGCCTGCTCCTGCGTAAATGCTATTATTTCCATTACCAGAATAAACTACATCATCGCCATCTTCGGTTCTGACAATATTATTTTCCAGCCCAGTGGTGGTTGCAGTTTCATTTTGCATGTCAATAGTATCATTGCCTGCTCCGCTATTGATGATGTTGCTACCAGCTCCACCGAAAATGCTATCATCTCCCACCCCACCATAAATAGTGTCATTACCTTCTCCACCTATTATTGTATCGTAACCAGCATTTCCATA
>JAYUJH010000038.1:0-14457 GCA_043765375.1 Alphaproteobacteria bacterium | reverse complement strand
AAAATTAGAAAAAAGCACTATATCTCATATGTTTATAGTGATTTATCCTAATTTTTAATGACCGATAAAATCGGTAATTAAAAATAGGAATCACTATACCAGCGTAGGCTGGTATCCATAAGTTCAAACATTGCTTAGTGCATCATGGATACCAGCCTCCGCTGGTATGACAATCTCAAACAAAGCAATTTTCTCAGGAGTGGCGAGAGCTTGCGATGAAAATCTCTAATAATCAACCACTACCCCCCTCATTTAATCGCCGTAATTTGGCGCAATGCTACCATGATAATTGCCATATCATGACGCTCGCTTGATTTTATATCATAGATTAATTGCTCAAAGCGGTTAGTTGCATTTTTATTTGCCTCCAGCCATTCCTCCATCAATTTATCTAAATCATCACTCGCATCATGTTTAGTCAAAACAGATTGTGTTAGCCTGCGTTGTTGTTCATATAATTCATTGATTGCGCTTGCCACCGCCAGCCTATCCCAATGATGTTCTGAAACAAACTCTCGCAAAAATAATCGCATCCAGCTTAATTGTAATTTAGCACCGAGCGTATAATAAACCTTGCCAATAGTGCTTAAATCCTGCGGTAATTGATCATCTAGCATTGCAATGTCACAGGCAGATATCATACCTTCTAGTGCGACAATATTCTCTGCCAATTTAAGAGGAATGCCTCGTTTTGTCCATTGTGTTTTGGCTTCCATACGCCATTCATGTGCTGAACCTGAAACAAACTCGTGCATCTGCAACCGATACGCTTGAATGCGTAACTGATATTGTGCAATAACCTGCTCCATCTCCAGCGGTTGCTCCATATTATTCAAAAACCAAATACTCATACGCTTCAAAAACTTGGTGACATAAGTGAATAACTCCACCATTTCACCTGCTTTATCACCATTTTGCAATGCTTCAATATCCGCCCATATTTCCTTTAAGCCAAAAATCTCCCGCACTGCCGTATAAGCCCGAACAATGTTACAAATCTCATGCCCCGTATCATTATTAATGCTGAAAATATAAGTTATTCCAGCCCGATTAACAATTTCATTGGTTAAACAAGTTGCAACCAGTTCGCCCTTCAACGGGTGGTTTAGCAATTCATCAGCATATTGCGTTTGTAGTTGTTGTGGAAAATAACCAAGCAAGGAATCTTCATAAATGCTTGAGTTCACCAATTTTGATGCGCTCAAAGTCTGGTATAAATCAATTTTACTATAAGCAAGCAAAACCGCCAATTCGGGGCGAGTTAGCCCTTTTTTCTCGGCTTTCAAATCATTCAATGCTTTATCTGATGGCAAATGCTCCACCACCCTATCCAACACGCCACGCCGCTCTAATTCACGAATAAAACGAGAATGTAATTCAATCATGGTTGCTGCACGGCTGTGGGAAATGCTTAACGCCATGTTCTGCAAATGATTATCCCGCAACACAAGCTGGCTCACCTCATTCGTCATGCTGGCGAGCAATTCATTGCGTTTTTCCAGCGAAAGTTCACCCGAGGCAAGCACTCTGCCAATTGCAATTTTGATATTCACTTCATGATCCGAGCAATCAACCCCCGCTGAATTATCAATCGCATCGCTGTTAATTCTGCCACCAACATTATTACCAGAAAGATTATTACCACTAAGATTATTACCACTAACACTAAGTCTGGCATCATTAAATCTAGCAAACTCAATACGAGCATTTTGGGTTAGCCCTAGATTGCCACCTTCTGCCACAATTTTGCAACGCAATTCATTGGCGTTAATGCGCAATATATTATTGCTTGGGTCACCCGCTGCTTCATGCCCTTCATTGCTTGCCTTAACATAAGTTCCAATTCCACCATTCCATAGCAAATCCACCTCGGCTTGCAAAATTAATTTTATCACTTCATTTGGTGATAGTTGCACCGCATCAGTGCCGAGCAATTGTTGCACTTGTTTGCTTAGCATAATCGTTTTTGCTTGGCGTGAAAATACTCCCCCACCCGTGGAAATTAATGTTGCGTCATATTCGTCCCAACTGCCACGAGCTTGTGCAAATAACCTTGTTCGTTCAGCAAAACTGATGGTTGCATCAGGGTTTGGGTCTAGAAATATATGTAAATGGTTAAACGCTGCTTGCAATAATATCTTATCTGAAAGCAACATTCCATTGCCAAACACATCGCCAGACATATCACCAATTCCAACCACACTGAAATTGTTATTATGAATATCCTGCCCCATTTCAGTAAAATGTCGCTCAACTGAAATCCACGCACCTTTGGCAGTTATACCCATTTTTTTGTGATCATATCCAACAGAGCCACCTGATGCAAATGCGTCATCAAGCCAAAAGCCATAATTGCGAGCAACTAAGTTGGCGATGTCCGAAAATGTTGCAGTGCCTTTGTCGGCTGCAACCACCAGATATGGATCATCTTCATCATAGCGCACCATTTTTGCGGGTGAAACGATGCTAGTTCCAACTCGGTTATCGGTTAAATCCAGCAATCCGCTCAAAAATTGTTGATATGAAGCAATTCCAGCTTGCAATTTAGCGTTGCGATCATTTGCATCAGTAATTATTGCTTTGCTAATAAACCCGCCTTTGCTACCTGTTGGCACAATCACCGTATTTTTCACTAATTGTGCTTTCATCAAACCAAGAACTTCAGTGCGGAAATCTTGATGCCTGTCTGACCATCTTAAGCCCCCTCTTGCTACTTTACCACCTCGCAAATGCACCCCTTCAGTTGTTTGTGAATAAACGAAAATCTCAAATAGCGGCAATGGTTTTGGAAGATTTGGAACTTTGTGGGAATCTAATTTGAACGAAATATATTTTTTATGCTGCCCAATATTCGGTTCATTTGCTGTTGTTTGAAAAAAGTTGGTGCGGAGTGTCGCTTGTATCGTATCCACCAACGCCCTTATAATCCTATCCTCAGCGATGTTATCAACATTTGCTAACTGCTCCAGCAATACTTGATGCGCCGCCTCTACGTCTTCATCACGCCTAGGAGAAATATTCAGCTCAAATCCTTCCTTTACTTCAAAGCTATCTATTTCAAAGCTATCTATTTCAAAGCCCTCTAATTCAAAGCGGGCAGCAAATAACACCGCTAATAATTTTGCTATGTTCGCATTGCCACATAGCACATCGTGAATATATTGCAGCGAATACCCAATATCAGTTTGTTTGACATATGCACAATAAGAACGTAGCAACATGACTTGCCTGCTATCCAACCCTGCGGTGACTGCGAGCATATTTAGCCTGTCATTTTCCGCCACACCAATACATAAATCGCCAAGCATTGCCTCAATCACATGTTTAGCATCTCCAAGCTTCGCAATATTATTATCATTTTTAGAGATATTTTTTGGAATATTTAAGCTAAAATTACGCATTAATAACGATATTTTCTCACCTTCATGCAGCACTTTCAGGCGATGCGGTAGCACATCTCGCACTTTGAACCCCATATTCTCAAGCATTGGCAATATGTCCGACAAAGCGGCTTCTGCCCCGCAGGAAAACATTTTCAAATGCCAAACCTTACCTTTCAAAAACAAGCGAAAGCGAGGTTTGCTTGCCTCAAGCACCTGCTCCATCTCAGCAATATCAATCAATGCTTCCGTGATTGGCGTGTTATTAACATAATTACGTGGAAAAAATGATGCGTATTTTTGGAACAAACGCTCACCAACTTGCTCCCCTCGCTCATCTTGCAAGGATTCCCTTAGAGAATCCACCCAATAATTGATGATAAAGCGTAATTTCTCATTCAATTCCGTCATATTGATTGAATTATTAACTTCAGCATCAGTTTCAGCGGGCGGAGTGGTTTTAATCATATAAATCACCCGAGCAAGGGCAGAATCAGTCACTTGCGCAAAAAATCCCTCTAATTTTCCACCTAATGTTTTTTGCAAAACTTCCGCAATTTCTTGGCGCACAAAAGTGTTGAACTTGTCACGGGGCATATAAACAAAGCAATTGACAAATCTGCCAAACTTATCATGACGCAAAAATAAGCGAATATCAGGGCGTTCTTCCAGTGAGACAATCCCAAGGCTTATTTGCAATAATTCCTCATCATTAATTTGAAACAACTCATCGCGTGGAAAAAACTCTAATGCGGCCTTTAATGCTTTGCCACTATGTCCACCCACATCAAACCGTGCTGCATTTATCACATTTGCAACTTTGCGACGAATATAAGGAATCTCTGATGTTTGTTGATAATAAACAGGCGAGGTGAACAGCCCAACAAAACGATTTTCACCAATAGTTTTGCCTTGTGCGTCATATTGTTTGATGCTGATACAATCCATCAACACATCACGATGCACCATGGAACGCTCACTCAATTTGGAAATCTGCACTGGCACTTCTTGGCTAGCAAAATATTTCAATTCTGGCGTTAATATTATTGATTGTTGTTGAGGGTGAAAGGTTTTGCAAGCTCCAAGGGCTTTGCAAACTCCAAGGGCGGAACTTATATTTGAAGTTAATGTTGGTTCATTCGTCATTTCTCCATCAAAATTATTCTGCACATAACCAAGGAAAATAAAATTATTATTCAGCAACCAATCAAAAAAACTTTGCGCCTCTGTTGTTTCATTAATATTTAAGGCGGTATTTGTGGCAATATGCGTTCCCACCTCCCGCAATTTGGCAAGCATGATGCGCCAATCAGCCACTGCATGATTAACAAACTCTAATGTATGCTTAATTTGGTTGCACAAATCATTAATCGTCATACCCTCGGGCATGGTTGAAAGCTCAAAATAAATGCAAGATTCCGCCTTAATAGCTTTGTTTGCCGTGTTATGAATTGTGGTTAGGTTACCATTTGCATCACGCTCAACATGAAGCTGGGGGTGAATAATGCGATATATCGTAAAGCCTAATCGTTTCAGAGCAATTGAAAGGGAATCCACCAAAAATGGTTTATCCTCATTAATCACGCACACCGCCAAACGATTGCGCCCAAAATATTGACGCATAAACTCAGGGTTGCTAATATGAATTAATTGCCGTTGCTCAACTCGTTTGACTTGCTCATAAACCAGTTCCGCAATATCATTGGCAATGTCTAGTGGAACTTCCAGCAAATCAGCAAGCGACAGACTTTCATAAAAACATTTAGTGAATGCCAGTTTGTCTGGCGTTGTTGTTGCATCATTTTGCATGATGTTGATTATGCGTTCAATAATTTCACAACATTTATCTTGATATTGGCTATTCATTTTGCCTCAGAATATATAAATTACAATATATCTATTAATATTTTACTTTGCACTGCACAAGCAAGCAAAATATATCATGATGGCGATGGATAGAGGCGAGCCATAAGTTAAAGATGGAAACCAGCTTGCGGTGAAAGTAGTAACTTATTTTTATTTTATGATTTATTTTATGATGTTTTTATTTTGCGCCATTTTTTATTTTGCATTGCACAAAAAATGCTTGAACATTACGATTAATTCATGTTATTATTTTCATGTAAATGATATTTTTATATAGGAGGAGTTTTTTTATGGGTGGCAAACAATTACATATTATCAATACTCGTGATAATACTGATGAAGTTGGGGTTGGAATATTAAAAGCTAGATGTATAGATGATAGTGGCAAAGATTATGAAATACATAATCTTTATGGTGACTTGCCAAGTGGAATCTATGATATTCAGCAAATTAAAGAAAACCAAGGATTAAATGGCAATGCTTCATTTGATATTCACTTGTCAAGTGTTGATGCACACGGAATTGTGTCCTGCCCCAAAGACCCAGTATTAACCGAGTTTTTCATTGAGGATATAACAACTGCTCCAAGTTCTGTTTTGATTGAAAAAGCAGTTATGCAAGGGACAATTCCTAGGGTTGAAAGAGATGCAGAAATTAGTTTTTATCGTGGTGGTATTTGAAAAGCACTTAGTCAACACCCTTCACAACAGCCCCGCCCCTTTGAATGAATAATGCTTGTTTTTGGCGATAATCAGATGATCATGCACCCTGATATGAAACGGCAACCCCGCATCAGCAATTTGTTTGGTTAAGTCAATATCCGCCTTGCTTGGGGTGGGGTCACCACTTGGGTGATTATGCACCATAATCAGTGACGACGCACTCAACTCCAGCGCGCGCTTCAAAATCTCCCGTGGATAAACTATTGTGTGGTCAATCGTACCCGTATTCATCACTTCATCAGCAATTAACATATTCTTTGTATTCAAAAATAAAATACGAAATTGCTCAACCGCCAAGTTCTCCATATTTAGGCGACAATAATCCAATAATGATGTCCAAGAATTAATGATTGGGCGAGCATATATTTGTTCTTTCAATAAATGTTTGCAACATGTTTCAATGATTTTCAAACTACTCACCACCGCATCACCCACGCCATTAATCGCCTTCAAATCAGCGGGTTTTGCCTGCACCACTCCCGCCACACTGCCAAAAGTTTTCAGCAATTTTTTCGCCAGCGGCTTCACGTCACCACGGGGTTTGGCAGCAAATAGCACCATCTCTAGCAATTCATAATCAGCGATGGCAATCTCGCCACCTTTCAAAAATCTCTCACGCAAACGGGAGCGATGCCCCAGCAAATCATTTGCCTCATCACTCACCGCATTATTATTATCATTATCATTTTGTTCATTCATAAGAGATTTAATAGCATACCTAATATCCAATCGCAAAAACAAAACTTGTTTTATCCGTGTTTCGCAGGTGCAAAAGAAAAGTAACTTGTGTTAATAATATAATTGTAAGTTTTGTTTCAGGGTGAATTGTTCAACCTAAAACCTGCTCTTTAGGTGCCTTTAAGTGTTATGCTTAAAGACCCCTAAAGACTTTTATTTTGGTTGAGTTGATTTGCCTTAAAACAAATTTGCAATTAAGACCTTAAAATTGAGGAACAAAAAGATGGATTTAGTTAAAATCGGTGGGTTGTCTCTAAAGGGATTATCAGGCGTTTACGGTTTTCCTTTTAGTCCTGAATTGTCAATGATGGTTGAAGAACTTTCTAAAAACTCTGAAGTCATG
The DNA here is from genome assembly GCA_043765375.1 of Alphaproteobacteria bacterium. GTDB lineage: Bacteria > Pseudomonadota > Alphaproteobacteria > Rickettsiales > UBA998 > JAYUJH01. The sequence continues at coordinate 7,408 of JAYUJH010000038.1, read as the reverse complement.
AAAGCAACGCTGTTTTCAATTGAAAGCATGGTTGGACAAATTTTTGTAGCTAATTTTCGAGCTGCAAAAATTGCTTTGGAAAATGCTAACGACAGTGAAATTTCAGCAGAAGACAGAAAACAAGAATTGCTTCATGCTAAACAAATGTTTGAACTAGCATACGAACAGTTCTCTGGTATTCCAGTTTTTGTAAATTACAAAGCAGATGTTGCTTTATACATTGCTTTTTGCAATGTTGCCTTAGAGAGGGTGAGCAGGGCAAAAGATTGGCTTGCTATTGCTGAGATGGACTTCAAACAATTTCTGTTGTTTGATACCAATACAATCTACACTGACAGGGACTTATACAGTCGCTGGGGCAAACTCAATCAGAAAGGAAGATTGTTTAGTGGGGGCTTATTGATTACCATTGTAACCGCAGCTTCAGGAGGATTAGCAATCATTCCAGCCGTAGCTTTTACCGCATGGTCTGCCAGTGAAACTTGGAAAGAAAGGAATAAAATCTTTGAATCCAGAGATTTCCGAGACGAAGTTTTGAAGGAACAAGACACAGCTAAGCAGCAAATTTTAATCATTGTTGATTTGGCAGCTCAACTACCTGCTGCAAATGATTTAGGTGAGGAAGAAATATTTCTCCCTTATGCCGAATAAACTAAAATAGGGGGATTAACTCCCTATTTTTACATCTAACTGCTCTATTGATAATTTTTCATTAGTTGCTTCATTTGAAATAATTTGATTCTCGGGCTTTATTTTATTATAAACATGCACGCTAGCACCAACAACAACACCAGCAACCAGAGCAGAGCCAATATAATATAATACTGCTTCATTGCGAAAAAAATCATCTAAAGAATGCTTCAATTCTTCTCTAATAATTTTCCAGTTTCCAATATCATCTTGTTTTGAATGATTGAAAGGCGAGAAAGGAATTCTTGATGATTTAGTTAAAGCTTTTTGCCAAAAATCTTCCGCTTGTTGTAAATCCGCTATATATGGTTCATTCCATTTTTGTGCAATTTCATTCCATTTAATCATTTTCATTTTTTGCGCTTCATGACCCACAATCGCAGTGCCACCAAATAGTCCCCCAACCATACTCGCAACCAATCCCCAGCGAAATTCTACTGGCAGTTGATTATTAATATCATCAGTATTATCTTGATTTTTATTACCCATTCCAAACACATTATAAACATTTCTTGTTGCAAATCCATGACAAAAAACATTAATTTGCATTTTCATTATTTACGATTATAATAGCTAACTTACAATTTCGTCAAGGAAATGAACATGAAAAATGATTTCGGGCAATCATTAATAGGGATTATCATGGGTAGCACTAGTGATGCAACCACAATGCAACATGCAGCAGATTTGCTTGATGGCTTCAACATTCCATATGAGATGAAGATAATATCAGCGCATCGCACCCCGCAGCGTATGATTGAATATGCAACCACCGCAGAGCAAAGAGGGCTTGAGGTGATTATCGCAGGGGCAGGGGGAGCAGCACATTTGCCTGGAATGGTTGCATCGCTCACTTATCTGCCAGTGCTTGGAGTGCCAGTGCAAAGCCGCGCCCTTGATGGAATGGATAGCTTGCTTTCAATCGTGCAGATGCCAAAAGGTGTCCCCGTGGGAACGCTTGCCATTGGTGAGGCAGGGGCGGTTAATGCAGCGATTTTGGCAGCGGCAATTTTGGGCAATAAATATCCGCAAATAAAACTCGCTTTGCACGCTTATCGTCAGGCACAAACGGAGAATGTCCCCCATGAACCTTGATAACAACAATAACGTCACCAAAAAAAGGTTATTTCATGCAATTATATAATCTAGAACGCAATTTTTTGATGTGGAGCATAGTAACTTCGCTTTCCGCTTACCCCAGTTTTATGCTTGCATTAACCAGTAAAGCATTAATTGCCCCGATGATAATTGGAATATTACTTGTTATAGTAAGTTACACAATCGCAAGTTCTGGAGAGTTTTGGCAAAACATAAGACTAAACAAGAAATATTTCACTAAAGCATTAAAATATGCCTTTATTATTCGCATTTCTGCGAGCGCTATAGGTATATTAATAGAGCTATCATATGGAGCAAATCCTCAATTCATTGTTGTGGACGGATATTTAGGTCTTGTTACATTAGCTATCACTCAAATAGTTTTCTCCGAGAATGTTGATTTTGCAAGAAATATTTGGTTACAAAGCAATTTCATGGAAGTATTATTCGCTACCTTAACTCAAGCATTATTAATGAGTTTATTAATATTATTTATTGCATTTATAATATGGATATTCATCAGAGTTTTCAATATATTAAAAAAAATTAACTCAAAGACATCTCAATGAAATATACATATTCAACCCTCCCCCTTGGCTCAATCATCGGAATAATCGGTGGGGGGCAGCTCGGGCGAATGCTTGCCATGAGTGTTGCGCAATATGGCTATCATGCGCATATCTTCACGCCAGAGGAAAACTCACCCGCCTCTGAGGTTGCCAAGTTCACCACCATCGCCGCTTATGATGATGAAGCCGCATTAAAATCATTCGCCGCAAATATTGCCGTCATCACCAATGAGTTTGAGAATATTCCAGCTAGCACCGCTCAATTGCTCGCACAATTAAAGCCATTATATCCATCACCTAAATTATTTGCGATATGTCAACATCGCTTGCATGAGAAGGATTTTATTAACGCTAATGGTGGCAAAACCGCAAATTATATGCAGGCCAAGTCACTTGCGGAATTGCAAATAGCAGCATCTCAAATTGGCTTTCCATGTTTAGTGAAAACTGCCACATTCGGTTATGATGGCAAGGGTCAAGCATGGCTGCATGATGCAAGCGATTGTGAAACCGCATGGAATGAATTAAATCATTTTGAATTGATAATTGAGGAACTAGTTCCATTTGTGTGTGAGGCTTCAATCATAATTGCTCGTAACCCGCAAGGTGAAGTGACATATTTTCCTATTGCTGAGAATATCCATGAAAATGGTATTTTGCGCCGAAGTATCTGCCCCGCTAATATTTCTGTGGCGGTTAGTGCAGCTATGCAACAAATGGCGAAAAAAATAGCCGAAGCGGGAGAATTAATAGGGATTATGGCGGTGGAATGTTTCATTTTAGCTAATGATGAAGTGTTAATTAACGAACTCGCCGCCCGCCCACATAATAGTGGTCATTTCAGCATGAATGGTTGCAATATCAGCCAGTTTGAAATGTTGGTGCGCATTTGTGCGGGCTTGCCAATGATTGAACCAAAATTGCTCCACCCTATCGTGATGCACAATTTGCTTGGTGATGAAGTCCTTGATTTGCAACAATATTTTTACAACCCCAACGCATTTGTTCATTTATATGGCAAGGCGAATGCTATGCAGGGGCGAAAAATGGCACATGTCAATATAATATATCCGCCTAAAGAAAAATAATGATGAACAAGACAATTAATATATGCGACTATTGAAAAAACCAGAAATAATTGAGATTTTCACTCAATTTGCGCTTGAAAATCCCGCCCCCCTCACTGAGCTTGAAGCACCAAACGAGTTTTGCTTGTTGATAGCAATTTTGCTTTCCGCACAGGCAACTGATATTGCCGTTAACAAAGCAACTCATACCCTTTTTGCACTTGCACCAACTCCTCAAGCGATGCTAGAACTTGGCGAAGATAATATTAAATCACATATTAAGACGATTGGCTTATTCAATTCAAAAGCCAAAAATATCATGTTGTTATGTTCAACTTTATTGAATGATTATGGTGGAATTATTCCAGAAACGGTTGATGAATTGCAAAAATTGGCAGGAGTAGGGCGTAAAACTGCCAATGTGTGGCTAAATTGCGTTCGTGGCGCGCCTTTAATTGCCGTGGATACTCACGTTTTTCGGGTTGGCAATCGCACGGGGCTATGCAAGGCACAAAACACACTACAATGCGAGTTGCAACTTCACCGCAAAGTTCCAAAGCAATTTCTGCAATATGCTCATAATTGGTTGATTTTGCATGGGCGATATATATGCAAAGCTCGCAAGCCCGAGTGCCATAATTGCAATATTGCAACGATTTGCCAATTTCCGAATAAAATATTAAATCGCCTTAGCTAGCGACGCCTCATTCACTTTGCCAAGCCATTTGCTCCCCGAGCGATAAGATTCACTATCTCGCAACACATTATCAACTGTGGCTTGCTCAATCCCAAACACATCGCCCAAAACTCTGGTGGCGGGAGTAAAAATATGCTCACTGCCCCATTTATCCCATTTTTGCGCTGCTTCTGGTGCAAAGGCTCTTGTGCCAAGCACTCCCAAAAAACTGGTGGAAATGCCCGCCAATTTTGCTGCTGCATTCACCGCTAGCGGAGTATCATCGCCCATCACCTTCAGGCTCGCCAGCGCAATCGCCGTGGAGAACCCCGTCCACACCACCGCCAATGAAACATGTTTCATCTCATGGCTATAAACTTCATCAGCTCGTTGCTTAATTTCGGGAGCATCTTTTGCCAAACCATTTTCTGCCCCCCATTTTTTAGCACTATTATCAGCTCCGCTACGAAAAGCATCACCCACTATATAAGTTGATATTCGCCCAATTCCGTCCATAAATTGTGGTGCATAATGTTGCAACATTAATGTTGGCACAGCCCCGCCCCAATCACCAATTTGTTCGGCAACAAGCCATCTGCCTGCTTGCAATGCGATATTTTCATGGTCAGCTGAGAACAACCCTGTTTTATGTTCGCCACTAACACATTTTCCACAATATGATACGGATATTTTTTTGTTGAGATAATGTTTAGTTATCAATTCAATTGGAGTATTAAGAAAGTCACCAGCGGTGCAAGCAACAACGTGATTGCTCAAATAAAATGCTTTCTGCCCTAATGAACTGCTACCTAGCTTGTTATCATCATTTGCATTTACCAGAGTATTTTCGGTTGCAATTGGGGTTGACATAATTAAAACCTCAAGCTCCCCGTCCAGCATTTGCTGCTGGTTTTTCGTGATTGCATAATTCAGTGTGATTGCCCACAACTGAGTTGCGTAAATCCCAAGCATTTCTGCCCGTCACTTGCCGCACCACAACCAAACCACCAACTCCCACTTCGCCCGCTCCCACCACCAAGCGTAACCAATTTATGCCATCATTTGTTTTTTCATGTCCCAATTCTGCCACTTCCAGCTGTTCATTTTCATTTGGGTTAATTGCGAGGTAAATATTTCGTGCGCCATGTGCTACAATCCCAACTCCTGCAACTGTTCCGATGATTGCCCCTGCTTTTTTCCAAGCATCATCAAGCAATCTAACATTGCCAAACTCCTCAAGGGCTTTCCCCTCAAGTGTTATGGTTTTTTCTCGCAGTTTTGGTGATGGGGGCGGAATTATAATTTTGTCTCCCGCATGATGTTCACCACTCCAACGGCTTTTTATCAAATCCCCCGCATAAGCAAATGCCCCCTTATCATCAAATAATTCCTGTTCATGAATAGTTAATGCTTCAGCTTGTTGTTTCATGGTATTGCTGATATTATGCACGCAAGAGTCTAAAGCCTTTGCTAACATATTAACATTTATTGCGGTGCATTTGCCTGCGGTAATTTTTTCTTGAACTGGATTAATCGTTATGTCAATTGTTCCAAGCAACCCATCATTCAGCCTGCTACTAACCCTTTCAGAAACTGCAATCCCCATATGTTCAAACACACTGACGACTGAATCCCGCAATTTTTCATCTTGCTCCGCTGTAACAATCGCTTTATACGATTTATCATTCAACAATTTTTGCACTGCATCATAATTGCCAGCTTTGAACTGCCTTACAACCTCACTCAATATATCCAATGTTGTTTTTGCCATTTACTTAAAGCCTTTGCGACATATGTTTTTGTGACTATCCGCTATTATAATATCTTGCCTTTGCATTCAACGTTTAGCATATCCACCATAATGACTATAATACTACATCACCAAATAACAATCTACCAACATAATATTGCTTTTTTGTGACAATTTATGACAATGGATAATATTTTTATCAGATTTCTGCACGTTATAAATATTTTTGCGCCTCCATTGCATCATCAAATGGGTGCTTGGTTGTGCCAATAATTTGATAATCCTCATGTCCCTTGCCCGCAATCAGCAACACATCACCCGTTGTTAATTGTGAAATCGCATGTTTAATCGCTTGCGCACGGCAGGCAATTTCAACTGCATTGGGGCAGGTGGCTTTGATGCTCGCTCTGATGGCGGAGGCGTTTTCTGTGCGGGGATTATCGTCCGTAATGGTGATAATATCAGCGAAATTATGGGCAACCAAACCCATTTGCGGGCGTTTGAGTGCATCACGGTCACCCCCGCAACCAAATAATATATGCAATTTATTGGTGGCATAGGGGCGCAAAGTTTTTAAGGCTTTCTCTAGCGCACCAGCAGTATGAGCGTAATCCACAAAAATTAAGTTGGCTACAAAAATCAATTTATTATTCGTTTCAATCGTTTTTTGCACCAATTGCAACCGCCCTTTGATTGGGGTGATATGTTGCCAATGTTGCAATATATCTTCAAGCGACAGTTGCAAATCAGTCGCAATCGCAAGGCTTGCTGCGAGCAAATTATACGCTTGAAAATCACCATAAAGCGGGGCGGCGATGCTAAAATCCTGCCTTTGATAATTGAAATTAACGATTTGCCCTTGCGCAGATAATTCAATGGAATTAATGCTCAAATCAGGCTTGGAGCAATTTTCAATATTTGCATCACCATATGTTATAACATTTTTATGTTGCAATCTTAGCTTTTCTGCCAGTTGCCTCACTGGTGCATAATCAGTGCATAAAATGGCTGTTTCATTTTGGGGCAGTAATTGAGTGAATAATGCTGCTTTCGCTTGAAAATATTCCTCCATTGTGCCGTGATAATCAAGATGATCTTGCGAAAATGAGGTGAATATTGCAACATTTGGAGCAAAGCCCGCAAGGCGATGTTGCTCAATTCCAATGCTTGAGGCTTCCACCACCACATGCTGGATATTTTGTTTGGCGCACTCGCTCAATGTTTCATAAAATCGTGCGGGTTCAGGGCTGGTATTGTCTGAGAGTGTCGGTAAATTATCAATTATTCGGGCGGATTTCAACCCTAATGTGCCAATGGAAATTGCATTATTGCCGCATAATTCCCATAATTGGCGAGTGAACTCAGCAGTGGAAGTTTTGCCGTCTGTGCCAGTTATAGCGATTTTGTGGGTTGGTTGCGGTTGATAAAATGCTTCAGCAATCAGGCTTAAAGCTAGCCTTGGGTTGGGGTGAGTTAAAATTGCAATATTAATATCTCGCAAGTCCGCAATATCATAATCCTGCGCCACTAAAATTGCGCTAGCATTTCGCTTTATCGC
>JAYUJH010000037.1:0-1621 GCA_043765375.1 Alphaproteobacteria bacterium | reverse complement strand
GGGGGGAGGGGTAAAAATAATATCCCCCCACGTTTCAACTTCGGGCTTTGCCCTTGTTTCACCCGCTCCCCCGCAAGGGTGGAGCATGAAAGCTGAGCAATGTTTTTCAATTGTTAAAACACGCAAAAGGGGGGAGTGAAGTTGGAGATGTGGGTAAATATAATTGAGGCAACACGGCACAATCTAATGCTCCACCCTTGCGGGGGAGCGGGCAAGGCGAGAGCCGAGCCGTGGGGGGTTAAGTAATCTCCAGCTTCCCCTCCCCTTGCGGGAGGGGTGGGGGAGGGGTTAAGTAATCACGGCTGGTATCCATTTTATGTTGCAATGAGATATTTATATTTGCCACCATGGACTCCGTCCTGCGACGGAGTGACGGGAGTGGGTGGGTTGATGGTGGAGGGATTGACGGGAGTGTGATGCGGGATTTTGCACCGCACAAAACTTTAGGCAAAAAAATTGCCATGTAACCTTGGTCTAACTTTGCGGGTTAGGGTTACATGACAATTTCAGTTATAGATTAAGCAAGAACTTTTTCTTTCGCTTCCGAAGGAACATATTCTTTTTTAACGATACCATAAAGTTCCTTGATTTCTGCGGCTTTTTCACAAACCGAAGAACTAGGTTGTTCTTCTCCACTAACTTCGTGTTGGAGCCAAACTTGGAAGATTGGATTCAAAATTTCATCAGAAACTTGAATATACAATCCAGCCTTCATAGAAATGGAACCGACTTCAAATTTACTGTCCACTGCCCACAATACTAGAAGCTCAGGGTTGAATGCCTCAGTCATTTGAATAATCTGGCGATCATAAACGACATGAACTAGTGCCTTGAGTTTTTGCATCGCTTCCGTTGAAATGGATTTTCCAAAACGGTTTTGAAAGCAAAGAGTACATGGATGATCGATTGTAACAGGCATGGTTTTTCTCTTAATTATAGTTCTGGAATTGTTCCCTGTTTCAAGAAACGCAAAACTTTAGCTCATTTTGCAATGAGATTGTATATACGTTATCAAGTAACATTAAGTGCTATTCAAGTATAACTTCAATGAAGAAGTAATAAAAGAAAGCAAAAGGAACAATTTAATAGTAACATAAAATGGGTGGTGGGGCAAATGTAAAACGCAACCTTCATCATAATGTAACACACATTAACAAATATTTACGTTATAAAATAAAAGTTTTTTTGTTGCTGTGGCTTTTGCTGTTTTTTTACCCCCCACGCATCGGCTAACGCCTCTGCTATGTTCAACCATAAAATGGTTGACGGTGGGGGGAGGGGTAAAAATAATATCCCCCCACGTTTCAACTTCGGGCTTTGCCCTTGTTTCACCCGCTCCCCCGCAAGGGTGGAGCATAAAAGCTGAGCTATGTTTTTCAATTGTTAAAACATGCAAAAGGGGGGAGTGAAGTTGGAGATGTGGATAAATATAATTGATGCAACACGGCACAATCTAATGCTCCACCCTTGCGGGGTTCAACCATAAAGTGGTTGAACATAGCAGAGGCGAGAGCCGAGCCGTGGGGGGTAAAAAAATATGTTTTACCTACAAGCTCCAACTCACGGCCTGCCCACGCTCCTGTGCTTCCTGCAACTTCAATGTTTGTTGCGATAATTCAGT
>JAYUJH010000036.1:0-15304 GCA_043765375.1 Alphaproteobacteria bacterium | reverse complement strand
GTTGCAGCTAGCGCGCTCAAAGATGCGGCCAACGCTATCAACGCCCCAACCCTGCATTCATTGGAAGCACGTATCAACTTGCCCAGCAAATAATGGATGATAATGCTGGCAAGCCTCTCACCCAAGGGCAGCGCGATTTTATCAATAGCGTGATGCTCACCAACAGAGATGTGTTGATTGTGGATGAGGCGGGGATGGTATCAGCCAAGCAACTATCGCACATCATGGAATTGACACGCCAATCGGGTGCAAAGCTGGTGCTGGTCGGTGATCATGCACAACTGCAATCCATTGAAGCGGGCGCAGCGTTTCGTTCGCTTCTGGAGCGCAACCCGCATGCACGCCTCGACGAAGTCCGCCGTCAGCATACTGAGTGGCAACGCTCGGCTACTCGGCATTTATCGCAAGGCAATGTCGCGCAGGCATTACAGGCTTACGATACGCACGGTTGCATTCAGCGTGCCGACACACGAAGTGATGCCAAGGCGCAACTGGTGGCGGATTTGATAGAGGCACAGCAGAATGCGCCACAGCAAACCACCCTTGTGCTGGCCTATACCAGAGCGGACGTGGCTGATTTGAATGCTATGATCAAGGCTGAAATGGTCATGCGCGGTCATGTGTCCGCAAGAAATACAAACATTACCGTCACGGTTAAGGATAATGAAGCCGAATACATGGACCCGAACCGAAGGGCGGCGTAAGCCAAATGCAGGGCTTTGCCGTGGGTGACCGCATATGCTTCCGAGAGAATAACCGCGATATGGGTGTCATGAATGGATCGTTTGGGACATTAAAATCTATTGATGATGGACAATTCAGCGTGACGCTGACCCGTCAGGGAGGCGAAGCCAATAACGGCAAAGCCGTCACCTTCTCCCCGCAGGAATACACCCGCTTTCAACTGGAGTATGCAGACACCGTGCATCAATCACAAGGCATGACCGTGGATCGCACCTTTGTGCTGGCCACCCCGCATGCACAGCAGCCATCTGATGGGGGTGCTGTGCAACAATAGATTTGATCGACATACCACCTATGTCGCCATGTCACGTCATAAGGAACAAGTCACACTTTACGCTAGCGAACGTGATTTGGCTTCGCCGCCCTTGCGGGGCAAAACCAAAGAGAAACTCTACCATTCCCTTGGCAAAGCAGAAGATAAACTCTCCACACTAGATTTTACCGACGCACGCGAGCCAACTCCCACGCCACATATGCCATCGCAGGAAAAATTAGACCAACACATGAGTTCTGAATTAGAGAAAACGAAACCTCATGACACCGTCCAATCCCTTCGCCACGTCTTCATGCAAAAAGTCCACGTATAGGAAATGGAATACAGTCAACGGCAATCAACCAACCACAAACCCGATAAAGGCTACACGCTGGATCGATAAAGTTTGTCTGACTAGCACGAAAATGCTGCACCAGATTGCTCTGGCGCGGCTTAATGGCGCAATAATGAGGCTATTCTTCTGAGCCTTCTATAGCATTCGCATTGCAATGCAAGGCGAGTATCGCCTGATATAGCGTGGTAATCTGTGAATAGGCTTCCTCGCAATGTAGCAAAGTGCCAACAGCACCATTACGGCTGCGATGGTTGAGCGCATGGCGTGTAGTAATCGCCAAATAATAATTAATATTTTTTTAATATGGTTATCTTATCATGACTAATAGTTTTATTGTAAGGATTATTTATGGAATTATGGTTTATTATCATTGCAATAATTGTTCTTTCTTTATTTTGTGGTTGGATTAGAAGTGGATTAGATGAATATAATAAATCTTTAATTGAGCAGCTTCAAGTTGAATTTCCAAATGCAAAAGTACATTTTTGCAATGAAGACTCTTCATATTTAGTTATTGATTTTGATAATTTAAGAATTATCGTAGGGTTTCTTATAAAGAATAAACGTTAAAACCCTTACAGATCAGAATATAGATTTAATGATATTGTTGCAGTAGATATTAAAAAGAATGGAGAAACTATCATATCTATATCTTCTAATCGTGGTTCTCAAGCCTTAGGAACTGCAATAGGAGCAGTAGCTTTAGGAGGTGTTGGTGCTATAATAGGTGGGCTTTCTGGTTCTAAAACTTCTAAATCTTTAGAAAGTATTAATAATATTTCTTTGGTAATAAGAGTTTGCGATAATAATATTCCAATACATAACATCACTTTTTTTATTGATAATGTTGGAGCAAAATTAAAATCACCAAAAGTGGAAAAAGCTATTTCAAATATAGAGATATTTGCAGCGCATATTTCAAATGCAATTTACATATCTAAAAATAAAACAGAAATTAATAATAGTGACTTAAAGCAATCATTTCCAGAATCTATAGTAGGTCAGATTAGAGAATTATTTTCCATGAAAGAGAATGGAATCATTACTGATGAAGAATTTAATTCTGCCAAACTGCTTCTGATTTCTGGGAATTAATATAGTAAATAATTATTAATATTGCTAAATACCGCATATTATTTGTGTGCAATCGCCAAGATGCAAGTGGTTGAGTGAGTGTGACATGGATAGACATGGTGTGATGGTTTTTTGCTTTGTGTTGTCATGATATTTTCCTTTTGTTTTATAGCACTTTCATTTTTTAACAGTCCCATATTATTGGGCGTTAATAAAGTTATGTAGTGCTATATTTTATAAAGTTCAATGCTGGGCTAATTACCATCGCTGCCCTGATACGTTATAAAAAGCAGAGGCAAAGGCGGTCGGGCGCAAAATGCCGGCTTGCCCCTTTTGCGTAGCAAAAAATCATAAATATTTTATGCGTAGCAAAAATCAGAATGAGTTATCTTGACCCCTGCCACCCCGCCTGCGTCTGCCATGAAGCAGCACAGAAGGGCAGCTATGGTAAGCTGCCCACATGAATCAAAAAAAGAAGGAAAAGAGTGATATCAGGACAGTTGAGAAAACCCGCACCATCACAATAAGTCCGAGGCATAAAAAGAAGCTGCGAATTACTGGAAATAACAAAAAGTGCTGAAGGCTAATGAAAGGCAATAAGGAATATCATCACCAATTTCTCCCGCTGGCATGAACACAAAACACCGCATCCACAACAGCCATCAAGGCAATAAATAATCACCCAACTAAACACGGAGAAATCCTGCCCATTTCACACAAAAAAGGAAGCATGTTGCAGCACATTCACCAACCACTTATATTTTGCTGAACATGCGGATTCAAGATGTAATTATGAGAGTGGTAAAAAGACGAGTTTTAACATTACCGCGAGAAGTACGATGATTAATGAGAGAGCATTAGGATGGAGCTTTCATCTCTGTAGGCACGAAAACGGTAATTTTTAATATGCACTATTAACGATAGTGCAATTTTTTATTGACAAAATTAAAAAATTCATGCATAATATATGCACTATGAACAATAGTGCGCACAATTTATATTTTTTAAGTGATCTTGCAGTAGTCTCTGCAGGCTATGCTTTGCGCACCTCAGCAGAGGTATTGCCAGATGGTGATGTTTGCATGATTCAGCAAAGGAATATTTTAACAAGTGGTAGGCTAGATTGGAGTGATGTTGATCGGGTTTCGATTCCAGAAAAGAAATCTCAGGCTTGGCTTGTTGATGGTGACATTCTATTTGCAGCCCGTAGTGCAAATAATTTTGCAGTAACAATTGATTCACCCCCAGAAAAAACGCTTTGTTCTCCACACTTTTTTGTTATTCGCGTAAAAGAACATACTCTTATCAATCCTCATTTTCTAAGCTGGCAAATGAATCAAAGGCCAGCGCAAGAGTATTTCAAAAACATGGCGCAAGGCTCTAGCATGATGAACATTCCTCGTGCGGCTGTGGAAAGCGTAAAAATTGCCACCCCCACTCTACACAATCAAGAATTGATTGTTAAGATGCAGCAGGCTTTAATTACCGAAAAACGTTTATTAGAAAGACTTATTGTAAGTAGACAGCAACAAATGGAAACGATTGCTACTGATTTATTCCATAACAAAAAAGGCATCCAACATGACGGAAAAAATTAACCAGGATCAAATCAATAAGGCGGTTTGGGCAGCGTGCGACACCTTCAGAGGGACAGTCAATGGCGCTGTTTATAAAGATTATATCCTCACGATGCTTTTTTTGAAATACATTAGTGATGTCTGGCAGGATCATTATGAGAGTTACAAAGCGGAATATGGTGATGAACAGGCGCTCATTGAAGAAATGATGAAGAATGAACGCTTTGTTTTGCCACCAAAAGCTAACTTTTACTCACTCCATGCCAAACGGCATGAGGCTGGCAACGGAGAACGCATTGACAAAGCGCTCCATGCTATTGAAGAAGCTAACATTTCCAAGCTACGTGACGTGTTTCAGGATATTAGTTTTAATTCTAATAAGCTAGGTGAAGAAGCGCAGAAAAACGAACTATTACGCGACTTGCTTGAAGACTTTGCCAAAGACGCGCTGAACCTCACGCCAAGCCGCATTGGCAATCTGGATATTATTGGAAATGCGTATGAATTTCTGATCAAGAAATTTGCGGAAGATGGGCGTAAAGCAGGGGAGTTTTATACGCCACCCGAAGTATCCGAATTGATGGCGATGATAATGGAACCTACTGAAGGTGATGAAATCTGTGACCCAACCTGCGGCTCTGGCTCCCTGCTGATGAAATGCGGTCGGTTAATTCAAGAAAAATATAAAGGTTCTAAAAAATACGCACTTTATGGGCAGGAAGCTATCGGCAGCACATGGGCATTGGCAAAAATGAATATGTTCCTGCGCGGTGAGGATAACCACCGTATTGAATGGGGTGATACAATTCGCAATCCTAAGTTGATAGATACAGAAGATAGCCTAAAACATTTTGATATTGTAGTAGCTAATCCGCCATTCAGCTTGGATAAATGGGGTATTGGCACGGCAGAGTCAGATAAATTCGGTCGTTTCCGACGCGGAGTTCCGCCAAGAACCAAAGGTGACTATGCGTTTATCCTACATATGATTGAAACGATGAAGCCAAAAACAGGGCGTATGGCAGTGGTCGCGCCACATGGAGTGTTATTTCGGGGGTCTTCTGAAGGCGTCATTCGCAAAAAACTGATTGAGGAAGGTCTGCTTGATACGGTTATAGGCCTGCCAGAAAAACTTTTTTATGGCACAGGGATTCCAGCAGCGATTTTGATTCTCAGAAAGAAAAAGCGAGATGACAATGTATTGTTTATTGATGCGAGTCGTGAATTTATATCTGGCAAAAACCAAAACCAGCTTTCCGTTGAGAACCTTAAAAAGATGGTAGAAACGTATCACGCCCGCAAAACAGTGGATAAATATGCTTATCTCGCCACCCATGCGGAACTGGCGGAAAACGACTATAACCTTAATATTTCGCGCTATGTCGACACATTTGAACAGGAAGAAGAGATTGACCTGATGGAAGTGCGTGCTATGCGCGAAAAGCTCAAAGCAGAACTGTCGGAGTTGGACACCAAGATGGATGGTTACCTGAAAGAACTGGGGTATAGGGCATGAGTAACGACCTGATCCCTACGGAAGACGGACAACCCTTTCTGCTTTATTCGGGTGATAGCGGTGACGTAAAGCTCCGCGTATTGATGCGACAAGAAACTATATGGCTAACACAACGCGCCATGTCGGAGCTTTTTCAGACCAGCACTGACAATATCAGTCTTCACCTAAAAAACATATATAACGATTTGGAATTACAGGAAATTTCAACTACCGAGGATTTCTCGGTAGTTCAGGAAGAAGGGGGACGCTTCGTTTCCCGCATACTTAAACACTACAACCTCGATGCCATTATTGCCGTGGGCTACCGTGTCAATTCCAAGCGTGCCACGCAATTCCGCATTTGGGCAACTAATGTCTTGAAGGAATACATCAAAAAAGGCTTTGTAATGGATGATGAACGTCTCAAACAGGGCGAGACGTTTTTTGGCGAAGATTATTTCAAGGAATTGCTGGAACGAGTACGTTCTATTCGCACCAGCGAACGTCGGATTTACCTACAAATCACCGATATTTTCGCGGAGATCAGTACGGATTACAATCCGAAATCCCGCGCGGCGAAAGAATTCTATGCCATGGTGCAGAATAAATTCCACTATGCGATAACCGCGCAAACTGCAGCGGAGATTGTTTTTGGGAAAGCGGACAAAGATGCACCGCATAAAGATGCACCGCATATGGGGCTAACCACTTGGAAAAATGCACCAGAAGGTAGGGTTGTGCAAACGGATGTAACGATTGCCAAGAATTATCTGGCAGAGTCCGATCTGAAGAAACTGGAGCGTACCGTATCAGGATTTTTTGATTATATTGAAAATATCATTGAAAATCGCATTGCTATGACCATGGAAAATATGGCGAAAAGCGTGGATAAATTCCTCACGTTTAACGAATTTCGGATATTGGAAGGTAAATGCAAGCGCAGCCATGCGCAAGCTAAACGCAAAGCATTGGCGCACTATGCCGAGTTCAACAAAACGCAAGCGATCAATTCTGACTTTGAAAAGGAAATTGCCAAACTGACGAAAAAGCGTAAGCCCAAACCCCTCAAACATAAAGGGGCTGACGATGCAAGTTCCTGATGGTTGGAAAGAAAGTCAGTTGGGAAAAGTTATAACGCACACCAAAGGGTATGCTTTTTCCTCTAGTGATTATAGTGATGCAGGAATTCGTATCATACGTATTACTGACACAACGGAGTTTGGAATCAAAAATGAAAATTCTGTATTTTTACCAAAAGAAAAATTGATTGGGTTAGAAAAATATATTCTTAAATCAAACGATATTATCATTAATACTGTTGGCTCAAGACCACATTTAAGGTCTTCCATGGTAGGAAAGGTAATACGTATTCGTATGCAAAACTCAGGAAGTCTACTTAATCAAAATATGGTTAAAGTTACTGCTAATGAATATATTAAAAGTAATTTTCTATATCTATCAATATCTAATGATGTGTTTCTTGACTTTATCACTAGCATAGTTCGAGGCAATGCAAACCAAGTATCTATTACTCTAAGTGACTTGTTCAAGTTTCCTATTCTTCTTCCTCCATTGCCCGAACAACAGAAAATTGCTGAAATCCTTTCCACATGGGACGGTGCGATTACAGCAACACAAGCTCTGATTGACACAGCCAGATTACAGAAAAAAGCCCTGATGCAACAGCTCCTCACGGGCAAAAAACGCCTGAAAGGGTTTGATGGGGAGTGGCGCAATGTGGCGTTATATAAAATAGCTGATGTTATCATGGGGTCATCCCCAAAATCAGAAGCATATAATGATGCTAAAGAAGGGTTACCCCTACTGCAAGGTAATGCAGATATAAAAAATAGACTTTCTATGCCGAGAATATACACGTCTCAAATAACCAAAGAATGTATCGTTGATGATGTTTTATTAAGTGTCAGAGCGCCAGTAGGAGAAATCTCTCGTTCAATACATCATGCATGCATCGGACGAGGCATCGCAGCAGTTAGATCAAAAAAAAGCACGTCTCAAAATTATATTTATCAGTGGTTATTATATTTTGAGCCTAAATGGATTCGTTTATCACAGGGCAGCACTTTTGAATCAGTGAATAGTAATGATATTAAATCACTATATATCCATATTCCTCCATATCTTCCCGAACAAATCGCTATCGCTGCCATCCTCTCGGATGCCGACCGTGAGATAGAACTACTCACCCAAAAACTTACCCACCTGAAGACAGAAAAATCCGCCCTGATGCAGCAACTCCTCACTGGAAAACGCCGTGTCAAAATAATCAATAAGGAGATTGCAGTATGAAATTTGGTTTTTTCTTTGGAGCTGGAGCCGAGGTTGGCTATGGTTTGCCCCTAGGCGGAAAGTTTGCAATTGATTTATTTCGTCAGGATAACACTGATGAGAAGGCTTTATTACGTGACGTTCTGAATGGAATCGATAAATCTTCCGTTTATGCAACCAAGTGGCTACCAGATAATTATTTTAATAAACGCATTCACGCTTTTGGCAAAACAGAGTTTCGTTCACTCATTGAATCATCCATTGAATACCGCCGTTCAATTATTATACAGCGTTTAAATAACATTGACAGTTTGTTAGAAAAAGCTATTGCAAATTGTGGAATTAATGCTCAGATAGTGAGTGATAAATATTTCCAAATTACACAGAAAGTTTATGGCGAGCATAAGTATAGCCAACTCATAAAGGTTAACGCAACACTTGCCAGTAGTGTCAAAATCTTTGAATCTGAATTTTATTCAGCAGTTCTGGACATTATTCGTTCAGATGAAAACAGTAGCAAAATTGAAAGATATGCTACGTCAATTTTACAGTTATTAATTGGCGCATACGGTCAGGAACTTGTTCAAAAAGTGAATCAGGAAATATTTACGGAAGCACCTGATGACCTTACGATATTCGACGACATTAGCGGTATGTTCAGGTTGGAATTCGATAAAATTGGTAATACGGCTTTGGATTTGTTGCTTCATTCTAATGAGAGATGTAATATTGATGCAAATTCTTCCTGTGTAGATATTTTTTATGTATTACTAAAAGAAATCCTTGAGATTCTTTTTATTGAAGTTCTGGACTACCAAGCTTTAATCGATAGTCATTGGCGATATCTCTATTCGCCAAAAGAAAACTGGGCAAAATTCATGAAAATGGTAATTTTTCTGCAAACCACCAGAAGTTACAT
Source organism: Alphaproteobacteria bacterium (assembly GCA_043765375.1). Lineage (GTDB taxonomy): Bacteria > Pseudomonadota > Alphaproteobacteria > Rickettsiales > UBA998 > JAYUJH01. The sequence goes on along the minus strand of JAYUJH010000036.1, from coordinate 6,598 downwards.
GTTGCAACAACTTAAAAATAACTTCGAAGCAAGTAGGCAGGGATACTATGATGACTTAGTTTTATTCTCGAATGAAGAGTATTCCATTACGGGGGTAGGTACGGCTAATTATAATAATTTGATAGGTAAAATTGCATCAGATTATATTCCTAATGACTCCATCTATCATCTTAATGGCAGCATTAATGATTACTATAATGCGTATAAAAATACGGTTCGTACATTTGAAAGCACTGAAATTCCAAAGGATCAAATATATGTACCTTTTATGCTCACGCAAAGTGGTGTAAAGCCGCTTACATCAATCAGTATGTCTCGTCGGTACATCGATCTTTTTGATAAACTAAAGGCTTCAGATGCGCTTATTGCCATAGGATACAATTTCAATATTGACGACAACCATATCAATGGATTGTTTCGGCAACTCATAGAAGACGAAGGAAAAATATTTTTCTGGGTTGTGCCTACGGGCGGTGATAGTGAAACAAAGCTAAAGCAGACTTTGGAAGAAAAAATGCGTTTGCCTGCATCTGTGCGTGGGCGCGTCTATATCATAAAGGTGGATAAAGACTCCAGAAAAACATCGGATGATAAATTATGGTCAGAGGCCATAATCTTGAAGATATCCGAGATACAGAGTTTGGCGGAGGCCGCGTGACACAAGTAATTTCATTCGATCAAGCCATTACAGATTCCGAGCAGTATTCAAAACGGCATTTACTCTTAGGAAATGGCTTTAGTATTGGCTGCCGTGCAGAGATATTCCATTATGCATCCCTCTTTGGCGAGGCTGATTTTTCATCTGTGCCGGAAGTAAAAAAGGTGTTTGAAGCGTTGCAAACGCAAGATTTTGAGCTGGCGATTAAAGCTTTAGAAAACGCCTCTGCATTATTACCAATATACGCAACTGGGCAATCAGATACCTCATCAAAAATGTGCGATCATGCCAAGGCTTTGAAAGAAATATTGGTGGCGACTATTGCCGAAAACCATCCAGACAAACCCTATAGCATAGATGATGGTGAGTTTATCTATTGCCGTGAGTTTCTAAGCCATTTTTTGGCATCCGATAAGGGTGGATATGTCTTTACGTTGAACTACGATCTCCTGCTTTATTGGACACTCATGCATGATGACAATCCTTTCGATGAGGACGCACAAGAGCTTGGGAAAAATGATGGCTTTGGCAATGATGAAGATGATCCAGAAGCGGATTATGTCGTATGGCAGGGAGAAACAGCGGCTCATAGTGCAAATATTCATTATCTGCATGGAGCGTTACATCTTTTTGATGCGGGATCGGAGCTTCAAAAATATACATGGATAAGAAAAGGTACGCCGCTTGTTGAGCAAGCTCGTGAAGCACTCAGTGAAAACAAATTTCCGCTATTTGTGGCAGAGGGCACGAGCACACAGAAAAAAAACAAGATTCGACATAACGCCTATCTGTATCAAGGATTTAAAGTGTTAACTGCTAATGCAAGTCAGGGAAGGCATTGTTTCTTTATATTTGGGCATTCATTAGCAGAGAATGACGATCACATACTGCGTCGCCTTGGAAAAGGTACATTTAAGAAGCTGTATATTGGCCTTTACGGCGATCCAAGCTCAGAATCTAACAAAGCCATTATCCGTAGAGCAAACGATCTGGCGGCAATGCGCAATCAAGAAAAACCGCTAGAGGTCGTGTTTTTTGATTCCGCTTCATCAGATGTTTGGGGCAAAAACACATGACCACTACCCCAAACACAGACGAAATATATAGTGCTCATGTTCCCGCCTTGCATACATTACTCGCGCTTGGCTGGGAGTATCTTTCGCCTATGCAGTGTAAGGTGCTTCGCGGTGGTAACAAGGCCGTTGTCTTAAAAAGTGTCCTGATTGAAGCACTATCCAAACGACGCTTTGTCTATAGAGGGCAGGATTATCCTCTTTCACCCAATGCGATTGACCAGATTGTGCGTGATCTGACCTCTCCCGATATGCATGAGGGGCTGGCGGCTGCCAATGAGCGGCTCTATCATGCGATGACACTGGGTATTACTGTGACCGAATTTGTGGACGGTAAAAAATATTCTCCTACCATTCCCATTATAGACTGGCAGAATCCTGAGAATAACCGTTTCCATGTCACGGAAGAGCTGGAGGTGCTCACCACCGATGGCACCCGCACCCGCAGGCCGGATGTTGTGGGTTATGTCAACGGCCTGCCGCTGGTTATCATTGAGGCTAAACGTCCCGATAGCGGTAACCCGAATAAATCCATGGTGGAAGAAGGCATTAGCCAAAATATCCGTAACCAGAAAACAGATGAAATCCCACATTTATTTGCTTACTCGCAGTTACTAATTTCTATAAACGGGATAGAAGGACGATATGCCACTACCAAAACACCGACAAAATTCTGGGCAAAATGGCATGAAGAAGAACTGACTGAAACCTATTTCTCCGCCGTCAAAAACACCAAACTTTCAGTTGCCATGCAAGAGGCATTATTGGTTGGTCGTCCTGCTTCAGTGCAACGCCATTTCCATGTTTTATGGGAGCGCGATCAGCTTGTGACCGATCAGGATCGGTTATTGGTTAGCCTGCTTTCCAAAGAACGTTTGCTCGAATTCATTCGATACTTTATTTTATTTGATCGCAAAAATGGGAAAATCGCGGCGCGTTATCAGCAGGCTTTTGGTATCAAGGCACTCATAAAGCGTATTTCGCATGTTCGTCCTGATGGTGGGCGTGATGGCGGGGTTATTTGGCATACCACTGGTTCTGGCAAAAGTTTTACGATGGTATTTTTGTGTAAAGGATTGTTGCTACATAAAAACTTAAGCGACTGTCGTGTGATTGCCGTGACCGACAGGATTGATCTTGAAAAACAGCTTGCTCGCACATTTTTAACAGGCGGTGCATTTGGCATATCGGGGGTAGGACGGCAAGGCGAAGAAAACCAGTTTAAAGCCTCTACTGGAAAAGACCTTGCACAACGTATTTCAAAAGGAACCGAGCGGATCATTTTTTCAATTATCAATAAATTCAGCACGGCAGCAAAGTTACCCGAATGCTATAACCCGTCTGAAAATATCATCGTGCTGGTGGATGAAGGACACCGTAGCCAGAATGGGGAAACGCATGAGCGCATGAAAAAATCTCTCCCGAACGCTTCATATGTCGCGTTCACAGGAACGCCGCTGTTGAAAGAGGATAAAACAACCAATAAATTCGGCCCTATCGTGCACGCCTATACCATGCAACGCGCCGTAGATGATGGCACTGTTACGCCTCTGCTGTATGAAGAGCGCAAACCCGTTCTGGATATTAATGATACGGCAATAGACAACTGGTTTGATAAAATTACGGCGAGCCTGACAGACAAGCAAAAAAGCGACTTGAAAGACAAATATGGCAAAAAAGGACAGCTTTACGGTTCTGCAAACCGGATTGAGCTGATTGCATGGGATATTGGTTTTCACTTTAAGGAAAATTTCAAGGATTTGGATAAAAATCTCAAAGGGCAACTGGCAACCGATAGTAAACTCTCTGCTGTACGCTATAAAAAGGCTTTGGATGCAACGGGACTTGTTTCCAGTGCGATTGTCATTTCTCCACCAGATAGTCGCGAAGGACATACAGATGTTGATGAATCAGAGTTGCCAGAAGTTCTGGAATGGTGGCTGAATAATGTTAAGGTTGATGCAGAGGAATATGAGCGACAAATCCTTCAGGATTTTAGCGAAGTGGGCAAGCCTGACATTTTGATTGTCGTGGATAAGCTATTGACGGGGTTTGATGAGCCGAGGAATGCTGTACTCTATATTGATAAACCGCTTAAACACCATAATCTCATACAGGCCATCGCTCGTGTGAACCGCTTACATGAAGAAAAAAAACACAGCCTACTGATTGATTATCGAGGAATTCTGAAAGAACTGGATACAGCCATTAAAGACTATCATGATTTGGCGGAGCGAACACAAGGAGGCTTTGACATTGAAGACCTTAAGGGGTTGTATGAAGATGTCTCAACGGAATATAAGCGCCTTCCTGCACTGCATGATGCGCTGTGGAATATCTTTTCTGCCGTTAAAAACAAAGGCGATTTAGAGCAATATCGGCAGATTCTTATTCCTAAATATAGAGAGCAGCAAACGGATGAATCTGTTGATGATAATCAAAAGGTACGCGAGGATTTTTATGAAGCCTTCACAGAATTTGGACTATGCCTAAAAGTGGCTTTAGGGTCTAGATCCTTTTTTGAAGATTCCAGCGTTAGTGAGCAAGATATTACTAATTATAAGAAAGATCTGAAATTCTTCAGTGGCTTGCGAAAAATATCACGGCAGGATGCGCAAGAAACAGTGGATTTCATTACATATGAAGAGCAAATCCGAAAGCTGGTTGATAAACATGTTATTGGACAGGAGATAAAGGATGCTGATGGCGTTTATTTTGTGAATGAACTGGGGATAAAAGATACGGCTCAGTGGTCTAAGGAAAAGCTACGTAATGAAACAGATTTAATCCGATCACGTCTTAAGAAAACGATTGAACAGGAGTTGGCGGATGATCCTTATGCGCAAATGTTTTTTTCAGAATTATTAAAACGTGCGATCCGTGAAGCTGAAGCACTTTTTGAGCATCCATTCAAGCAATATGCGCTTTTCAATGAGTTGGAAAAAAAGGCTCAAAAAAGAGAAGTAGGCGACATTCCTGCTGAGCTTGAAGGGAATAAACATGCTGCGGCATATTTTGGCATTTTGAAGATAAAGTTATCGGAGCAAAACGTGACTTTAAATGATGCTGAACGCATTGGCATAAGCCTCACGATTGATCGCATCGTTACCGATGCTGTTGCTGAAAACTCACTTAATCACCAAAATATTGAGTCTGCTATCCGCAAAGGGCTTCTACCCGTATTATTCAAAGAGGTTGGTCTTGAAACTGCAAAAAAAGTGACAGATACGATTATCGAAGTAACGCGCATTGGTCTTTCCAGAGGCGATTTATGATGAATGCATCACTCCTCTATGGCGATAGGCATATTCCATACAATATTGTCACCTCACCAACTCTCACAAAAAAAATCCGTATTCATGTGCATCCAAATTCTCGTGTGGAGGTTGAAGCCCCAGAGAATCACCCTCTGAATGAAATCAGTCTCGCTGTTTGCAAACGTGCGCGCTGGATATTTAAGCAGTTACAGATGACGGAAGAAGTGCGAAAACACGCCTGTATAAGAGAATATGTCAGCGGTGAAACGCATTTTTATATTGGCCGCCGTTATCCTCTGAAAATTATTGAGACACGCGAAGAATATGCGACTGTTGAACTACGCTCAGGTCGCATTGAAGTCATCACACGCAGTGCCGATCCTGCATCCGTTCGCCGCAGATTGAATGCATGGTATAAAGAAAAGTCCTTCGCCTATTTTCAAAAGAGAATAGCTCATTTAGCCGAACATATTTCTTGGATCGAGGTTGTGCCTCCCATTAAATTGATTACAATGACAAAACAATGGGGAAGCTGCTCACCTGAGGGAGTTATCCATCTTAACCCATGGCTTATACGTGCGCCAGTTGATTGCATTGATTATGTAATCATGCATGAACTATGTCATTTGCGGGAGCGTAATCACAGTAAGAAATATTACGAATTACTGGGGCGGCATTATCCGAACTGGCAACATATCAAAGCCAAATTAGATGGTATGTCTGAACTATTACTTTCAGAATAGTCCCTAGAGAGAGGGTGCACGGGAGAGCGCAGCGTCTCTCTGCGAATATAGCGTGTAGTTCACGCACACCTTGCGTTAGCCCTTATCCTTTCTTTTGTCCCTGCTTTCGTCTTTATCTTTCTTTTTATGCTGCTCTCCCTCCTTGCATCACTCCCTTTCTTCTTCCGTGCCGTTTCCCCATTTTCGCTTTTGCTTCTTTATTCCCTCGTTTTTTGGCAATTGCTAACATGCTTTGCATCACGTCTGCCTCTTCATGAACATGCTTACCTTTTGATAGGGTCTTTTCAGGAGCAGTACGCAAACAGGATCAGATTATGTATGTTTAATTGATCTGAACAGATGAAGGGGACTTCAAACAATGTCCCGTATAAAAGGACATTGGATTTAAGTGCGGAGTTATCAATTTTTATCATCTATTGCAGCTGATGAAAGCAAGTCTTGCGCCGCTTTCATAGTCTGATCATCAGCACTGTCCGCACCTGCAGCAATAAGCAAAAGCGCTGCCTTTCCATGATTATTATGGATAGCAAGTGTCAATGCTGTATTATAATTACCATCCTGTAGATTAAAATCAGCATTATTGTCGATAAGCAACTGAGCTATAGCTAAATGACCGCTCCAACTGGCAAACATTAATGCCGTCCAGCCTGTTGTGGTTTTCTCAATTTCTTCGAAATTTTTGCATAATTATAGGTTTTATTGTGTAATTATTTGAGCGATATTAGAGTTGCGGCGATGTTTATAAACGATAGATAATTTCTTGCTAATTTGTCACCCGCAGGGCGGCGGAGCCAAATCTTGATGCGATTCTGCGGTAATGCTTAAGACCCGAAGGGCAGCGGAGCAAAAACCAAACATATTTTCAAT
>JAYUJH010000035.1:0-75325 GCA_043765375.1 Alphaproteobacteria bacterium | reverse complement strand
GTAAAAACTCATCTGTCTTTGCCATTTCAAGAGCTATATCCCTGCATTGCATTACTTGCTTTTCAACGCCAGAAACTGGAACTACTCGTCCATATCGTTGCGTGGTGCAAGCGGTGAGGCAACATGTTGCAATGATACTATATATATATTTTTTCATAAGAAAGTCCCCGCGTTAAAATTGATAACAGAGACCACCAATCTGAATTGACTGGTGATCGGGGAGTTCGTAAAACCTAATGAGAAGATTTCCGCTGGTTTTTGGAGTTCACTTTATGAAAAAAGAAAACTCTTGAACATATACCAACGGCTCCCCGACCATATAAAAAAGCCGAGGAGCATGAATAACGGTCATACTTATACCGCCCATTAAGAGGTTACGACACCCCACATTTATTCTAATAAATAAATGCAAAAATAATATATAAACTTAAGTAAAATCCGTCAAGCGTTTTTATCAATGGATTTCAATTTTGGCTGCTGACAATTAAGGGGGGGGGGTGATGCAATGTTTTAATGGAGATGCCAATCTAACTAATCGGTAAATATTCCACAATGTTCAAATCATAGCCATCAAGCCCAACCACCTGCTTGGGATTGTTTGTCATTAAGCGCATATTGCGCACACCTAAATCTTGCAAAATCTGCGCACCAATCCCATATTCCCGAATATCTTTGAGCGGACGATTACCCGACATCATACGCTGCGACAAAATATTACTCGTATTATTGCGCAACAACACCAGCACCCCACATTCCGCATTTGAAATCGCTTGAATTGCCGCTTGCAACTCGCCCGAACGGCTACAGGATTTATCCAACAATAAATCCGCCATAATATCCACCGCGTGCATACGAACTAGTGGTGCGGGGTGAGCTTGCAAATTGCCCTTCACCAACGCAATATGTTCAGCATATTCAAGTTTATTCGCATAAATATGGAGGTGCAAATCATTGCAATAAATACTGCTAAACGGGGCGGAATGAATCCGCTCTATCAGCTTTTCTCGCCGCCTGCGATATGCGATTAAATCTGCGATGGTTGCGATATTTAAGTTATGAATCTTTGCATATTCAACCAATTCAGGCAAGCGAGCCATGCTGCCATCATCGGACATAATTTCACAAATCACGCCAGATGGGTTCAGCCCCGCCAAGCGAGCAATATCAACCGCTGCCTCAGTATGCCCTGCCCGCACCAACACGCCACCATCACGGGCTTGTAACGGAAACACATGCCCAGGGGAAACAATATGTTCAGGGCGAATATCAGGGCGGATTGCTGTGGCGATTGTTCTCGCCCTATCAGCAGCGGAAATGCCCGTGCTAATCCCCTCGCGCGCCTCAATTGAAACGGTGAAAGCAGTTTCATGGCGTGAACCATTATACCAGACCATTGGTGGCAATCCTAGGCGATTAACCTGTTGTGCAGTCATTGGCAGACATATCAATCCACGCCCATATTTTGCCATGAAGTTGATAGCAGCTGCATCAGCGAACTCAGCAGCAATGACTAAATCACCTTCATTTTCTCGGTCTTCATCGTCCACCAAAATGAACATGCGCCCCGCTCGTGCATCTTCAATAATAGTTTCAATGGAGGCTAGATCATGGTTCATAGATTGTTATTTAATTTATATTACCTTTGAGTATATTATTTTGCGTGGGGTAAATCCTTAGTTTTATAAACCGAATAAATCACTCCTCCAGCAAGCAACCCTACGGTCACCCCGAGTGACACACTTGACGGAATTTTTTCTATATGCAAGAAATGCGCTACCAAAACTTTTCCACCGATAAATACCAGCACTAGCGACAGCGCATATTTGAGATATTCAAAGCGATGCAACACTGCATTTAAGGCGAAATAAAGCGAGCGCAACCCTAAAATAGCAAATACATTACTAGTGAACACAATAAACGGGTCAGTGGTTAAAGCAAAAATCGCTGGAATACTATCCAATGCAAATATTAAATCCGCTACTTCCACCAACAACAAACATAATAAAAGCGGGGTGTAATATCTAACTTTTTTGTTTGGATTTTCAGCGCTTGGCAACATCACCGTAAAATTGCGTCCATGAAGTTCATCAGTGATTGGCAACTTGCGACGAAGTAATTTTAACAATTTATTATCTGACATATCGCTTGGTTCATCATCGGCAGCAAGCAACATTTTTATCCCTGTGAACACTAAGAAAGCGGCGAAAATTAGCAATATCCAATCAAAACGAGCAACTAATGCTGCACCAACGCCAATTGCCACGCCTCGCAGCAACAACACACCTATGATACCCCAAAAAAGCACACGATGCTGATATTTTGATGGTATTTGGAAATAAGTAAATATCATTGAAATCACGAATATATTATCAAGCGAGAGTGATTTTTCAACTAAAAATCCAGTTAAAAACTCATTGCCTTTAACTGCTCCCATTTGATACCAAACAAAACAACCATATAATAGCCCGATTGTGATGTAAAAAGCACTCATTTTAAGGCTTTCTTTCACGCCAATTTCATGATCTGTTTTGTTGAAAACACCCAAATCTAGCACCATTAACACGGCAATTATTGCAAAGAAAGATCCCCACATTATGATAGAAACATCCATTATTCCACAACCTATACTTAAAATATTTACAACATCTTTTACTAATATCTCAATATTATTGCAAGTAAATAAATATAATTTAATGTTGATTTATTAGATTATATTGTGATTTCGCTGATGCGCTAGCGAAAATTGCAACACAAACTAATTTCTTTCAATCTTAATCGCTATACGGCGGTTAATTTCTCGGTTCTCTTCAATTGGATTGCCCTCTTCATCAATATTTGGAACTCTTGGAGTAATATCCGCATAAGCCTTGACTCTCATACGCTCCTTGCTCAACCCCTCATCAATGAAAAAACGCACAACTCCGCTTGCTCTTGCTCCTGAAAGCTCCCAATTGCTGGGGAACTGCCCTGCTCCACTCAAAGGCGTATCGTCTGTGTGTCCCTCAACTTCAATCAGATAATCATCATAATCAAAATCTTCCAAAATTGCTGCCATATCCAACAAAATTGGCACAGCCCTTGGCTTGAACTGCGCATTACCCTTCTCAAAAAATGATGATGATGAAATCTCAACTATAATTCCACGCTCTGTTTGCTCCACTGAGATAGTTTCATCAAGCATATTTTCTGAAATCATCGCCTGCATTTCTTGGCTTAATTCTTCAAACGGCTTGGATTTATCCTTTTTTTCCTCGGAAAACTGCTCTTTCACTTGTTCAAACTTGGCGACATTTGGCTCTGAAATGGAAATTAATAGCACAAAAAAACACAACACTAACGTCACCGCATCAGAATAAGTCACCAACCAATCATCTTCACCCTCGCCTGAACTAGTATTCTTTAATTTTTTGTAAGTCATATTTATTTATTCCAAATCATTATTTTATTACCCAAACTAACCTATTGCCCACACTAGCTTATTGTTTTAATTGGCGATCAATATCAAAATGCCTGTCTGGCTCAAGGAAACTATTCAACTTATCTTGCATATATCTAGGGCCTTTCTTCTCTGCTAACATAATCAAGCCCTCCATCATCATAAAGTTTCTGAAGCGTTCAATCTCCTCTTTTTGTTGCAATTGTGATGCTGCTGGAATAAATACTAATCGTGCAAATAATACTCCATATAATGTGGTGATTAATGCAAGTGACATGCCCGAACCTATAGAACTTAAATCTTCTCCCATAGATCCCATCATCACAATCAACCCAACCAACGTCCCAATCATACCAAATGCAGGAGCAGCAGCAGCCATGGTTTTGAGAACAGTTGCGGGGGCGGTGCGTCGCTCAAACTCCGATTCTATCGCCGTTTCCATCATGCCCCGCAATTCCTCAGGTGAATGATTAGTTGCTACAAGAGTTAAGCAATAGCTCATAATTGCATCAGAAGAAGGCACAGATTTAACCTCCGCTTCCAATGCTGGCAAGCCTTTTTTCTGCACCAAATATGACCATTTTACAAGGCGCATAATTTCGGTATTCAAACTTTCACGAGTGGCTTTTGGCTTGGCAAACATCCAAATAATCGCCTTGAATGCAATATTAACGTAACTTGGTTGATAGCTCATGTAAGCAGTGGCGATTGTGCCACCAAGCACCATTAATAAGCTGGGGAAATCCCAAAATGAGAGATAATCATCGGTGCTTAAAAACACGGATATACAAAATAATCCAACCCCGAGTAATGCGCCAAGCAATGCGGCAAGTGACATAAAAAAACCTTTTGTGAGTTATATTATATGATAGTGTGTATTGTAATATATATAATAGATTGCGTTGTGATTTCGCTAGCGCATCAGCGAAATAAGAACATAATCTAGTGCAGAAATATTTATTTTATATAAATAGCAGAGTTTAGGTTAAAAAAGCGTGAACCTTCATAATTCCTTCATAGAAAATTGCTATAAATATATATATAAACTATTATATTTTTTAAGTGTTGATTGATATGGCAGAACAAGAACAACAAACTCAACAAGATCCATTCGCAAAGAAACCACAAGATGTGCAAGCGGCACTGGGCGCAGCAACAGATTGGAAAATCCTAGCAGCTGGTGGTGTTGCGGGGTTTCTATTTGCTGGTGGAAATATTCCACTCGGCATGGCAGCAGCTTCAGCCGTGAATGCAGCAGTGGCAGTTAAGCGAGAACATGACGAAGTTCAAAATGAACGAGTGAGTTCAGTTGACAAAACAAAAAACGATACAATAAACTGGGGAGCGGCTGGTCTAACCGTTGGAGCATTGCTCGCAGCAACAACTCCAGTTGGTTGGGTGGCAGTTCCCGCCATCGCCATTGCATCGAATGTTGTCGGTGGTATGTTGGAATCTAATGAGAAAAAAGAGCTGGAAGCTCAAAAATCCGCTCTCGCTGATGAACAACTAAATAACGCATATAATGCTGGTGTGATGGAAAACTCAGATCCTAACAGCGCAGTGGTCGGAACGGGCAAGTTCACATCACTCAATAAAAGTCGTAAAAGTAATGGAAATAATATTCAACAACAAATTATGGAGCAGCGTGCCAAAGAACAAGAAATGGCGCAATCTGGTCAACTTGCAGGGGTTGGTTGATTTTGTTGGGTTTAAGTTTATGTTATTTTTTGGTTTATGCAAATATGAATAAACCTTGAGCTTTAAGAAAACCTCAAACTTTAAGAAATACTCTAACTTCAAGAATTACATTGTTTAGAACCTAGTATTAACAGTTTTTGAAAACCGCCGAAACGTTTGTATTTTTGAGAACCGCAGCGCAGTGTATATAGAAATACATGAGCAGCGGAAGCGCAAAAAATCAAATGTTGCAGGCATTTTGACCCGTAAGGGCTGCGGAGCTAAAAGCTGTGAATACAGGTTCTGAATCAATATAGTCATTTTTGCAAGTTAATCACGCCCGCAAACCATTCAGAAAATCAGTAATGTGAACTGGTTTTTTGCCCTCACGTTGCACAATGATTGGAGCAATCGCAGTTAAGTGAGAATCTTGACGAGCAATCCCTTCAAAATGAACAGCTTTAATAGCTAAATCTTCATTAGTAACTATTGCACCACCAGCCGTGGCAGACCGCTCTCCTTCACATTGCCCACTTCCACGCCCACTTCCACATTGCCCCCCTTCACATTGAATATGGAATTGAGAATTAATAAACTCACCAGCCCGAGCCGTAGCACTCCGAGCCGTAACATTAGCAGCACTGCCAACAACTAACTCCGCTTTCACAATTCTCACCCGCTCTTCTCCTATCATCACATAACCATACGGGCTTAACGCATTTATATGGTTCAACACTGATTGAGCGGGCATATCAAAACGCAATAAATATTCGCTTTTTTCAATTTTATGCGCATATGTCACGCCATTTTGCGCTTGTGGAATTGGTGAATCACCGCCCGCCCCAGACTTCTCCAACTCTCCAGCCTTCTCCAAATCCTCAATTTTCGCCAAAACTTCCAGCAATAAGTCCGCAGATTTCTCCGCCAGCTCCACCTCCAATTCCTGCGCCGTGATTGCTTGAGGAATAGCCAACTCAAGCCGTTTCCAAACTGCCCCAGTATCCAACCCCGAATCCATTTGCATAATACAAATAGCAGTGGTTGCATCACCCGCCATAATGGTTCGCTGAATTGGAGCGGCCCCCCGCCAACGAGGCAAATCCGACGGGTGGATATTCAAACAACCAAACTTTGGCGTATCTAAAATCGCTTGTGGCAACAGCAACCCATATGCTACCACCACCGCAATATCACAATTTAGGCTCGCAAACTCCGCTTGCGCCTCCGCCCCCCGCAATGATGATGGCGTAAATATTGGCAAACATGCTTCCTCAGCCAACAAATGCACAGCCGAACGACTAACTTTCTTACCACGATTGGCAGGGCGAGGCGGTGCAGTATAAACCGCTACCAACTCATGTTCGCTCGCCATTAATGCACGCAAAGCTGGCAATGCAAAGTTTGGCGTTCCCATAAATATGATGCGCATTTACTCAGATTCCCTTAATTTTTCCGCCTTCTGCATTTTGCGCAAAATCACACTACGCTTCAACGCTGAAATATGGTCAACAAATACCACGCCGTTAATATGGTCAATCTCATGTTGAATGCAAGTTGCAAGCAACCCATCAGCGTGCAAGCGTTGCTTTTGCCATTGCAAATCCATATATTCCACTGTGATGTTGTCAGGGCGAATTACCTTGGAAGATTGCGCAGGAAATGACAAGCACCCTTCATCATAATCCCGCAATTCGGGTGATTTATGGATAATTTCAGGGTTGATTAATGCAATTGGGTTGCTTTTATTATTATCATGGCTTTCATAACGAGATGAACCATAATCCACATCAACCACAATAATGCGCTTTAGCACTCCCACTTGCACTGCCGCCAAACCAATCCCGTTGGAGGCATACATAGTAGTGAACATATCATCTATTAGCGTTTTCACACTATTATCAATCTGCTCAACTGGTAATGATTTTTGCTTAAGCAACGGGTCTGGTGAAACCACAATCGGCAGTATTTTCATAACTCACCCCGCCACTTGCTTAACGTTTATTTGCTTAATATTCGCATCATTCGCTGCCACATTAAATGATAAAGCAACAATTGCATCACCCAAATTATGGCTTGCGGAATGTTGCGTTGCGCTTGTTCCAACATTTGAACTTATCCCAAAAATTAGGCTCTCCGTTAATGTTTGTTCACACACATAACCCTGATGCTCGGTGATGGCTTTTAGCACATTTGCGGGTGCATCAATCATTAATGCAATACGGTCTGCCACATTAAGCCCCGCATCTTTGCGTGATTGCTGGATCAACCGCACCACATCACGCGCTACCCCCTCGCTTATCAGTGCCTCGCTTAAGTTAGTATCCAGCACTAGCAAACCATCTTGCGCAGGGAGCGAACGCACGGCAACATCTTTTGCATCTTTAATGGTTGATTGCAATGTGAACTCATATTCATTGGAATGCAAAACTTCACCTTCAATTTCAATTGAATACTTTGTGATATAAGAAAAAGTGTTATGTATCATTTTTTTTCCTTTAATATCACGTTGCATGTTAAGATTATGACATTCTTTAACTGATACATTATCGCTATTATGAGATATATTATTTTGATTTGCATCTATTATTTTCCAATTTCCTGATTTTGCTGCTGCTGCAATCGCTTTCATTTTAGCTGGTAGTCGCTTACCAACTAATGGAAAACTGATTTTCAGGTTGCGGGTTGCAACCGCCTCCAAATCATCAGAAAACATAACCTCTTTCACATTCACTTCATCAGCTATCAACGCCTTAAAATAATCCGCATTATCATTAATCTTCACGCCATAAATTGTTAATTTGCTCAGTGGTTGACGGGTGCGGATATTCACCTCATTTCGTATTGCATGTGCGGTATTGCATATATCTTGCACCCGATCCATCGCTTGCATTATGTTCGCATCATCTGCCATTTGTGCTAACTCAGTTGGAAAATCTGTTAAATGAACGCTGTGATTGCGTTCAAAATCACCGCCATTTATCAGCCCCGCAAAAATCACCTCGCTGATTTGCGGCAATAAAGGTGCAACCAATCGGCACATCACATGCAACACAGAATAAAGCGTATTATATGCGGATATTTTATCGCTATCCACCGCTTCACCCCAGAACCTGCCACGATTGCGCCTGATATACCAATTATTTAGCACCTCCAAAAATGCGGTGATGATCGCACAAGCCGTTGGCGTATCATAAGCATCAAGCGCAATCTCAACTGCCCCCACGCACGCCTTTAATTTCGCCAAAATATATTTATCCATTATATTTGCCGAACTTAAATCAAAATTAGCTACAACTCCGTCCGCATTTGCATATAGGCAAAAGAAGTTGTAAGCATTCCATAATGGTTTAATATATAGGCGCACAGCATCACGGATAAACACACCTTCAGCGTCAAGAAACAACTCATTGCCCCGCATAATGGTTGATGACATCAAAAACCAGCGCAGCGCATCTGAGCCATATTCATCAAATAATTCCATCGGGCTTACATAATTTTTGAGCTTTTTGGAAAGTTTTCGCCCTTCACCGTCCAGCACCACGCCATGACAAATACAATTCTTAAACGGAATACGGTCAAATAATGCAACAGATAGCACCATCATATTATAAAACCAGCCCCGTGTTTGTGCCTCATATTCCACAATGAAATCAGCGGGGAAGTTAGCCTCAAACCATTCTTTGTTCTCAAACGGATAATGCACCTGCGCATAAGGCATTGAGCCAGATTCAAACCAGCAATCAAACACTTCATCAACACGTGATAATGTATATTTCGCATTAGTTGGGTCTGGCTTGGTTAATGTGTCAATGAATGGTTTATGCAAATCTTCCACTTTAACGCCAAAAAATTGCTCCAACTCAGCAATTGATTCAAACACATATAATTGCGTATTTTCAGGGTTATCACTGCGCCATACGGGGATTGGGCAGCCCCAAAAACGTGAACGACTAATTGACCATTCTCTTGCGCCCTCAAGCCATTTGCCAAATCTACCATCTTTCACATGTTCAGGAATCCAGTTTATTTGCTGATTTAGCTCAATCATACGATCTTTGATTTTTGGCACATCAACAAACCATGAAGACATCGCACGATAAATAATCGGCTTATCAGTTCGCCAGCAATGCGGATAATTATGCCTAAAATCATTATCTTCTTTAATTAAAACGCCTTTGTCATTAAGCCATTTAGCAATTCTTATATTTGCAAGCCCAAACTGATTTAAGTTTTTAATACTATATTTGGATTTTTCATATTTTTGTTGGTCTTCTTTTTCCAATTTATTCAATTTTTCTGTTTCTTGAATAACATTTAACCCTTTAAGAGAAAAAATATTTACTATAATAGCATTATCGCCAACAAAATCCTGCTTAGTTATCAAAAAATAAGGTCCCATAGAACGTTTGAACATCACATCTTGCACATATTTCATGCCTAAACGTTTCATCATTTCATGTGAACGTGGATTATTCTCCAATGCACCGCCCGCTATTTCCGAAAAACCCAAATAATTAAAGCCATATTCTATTGCAGCAGCGCATAACTCACCACCATATCCACCATGCCAAAACTCAGGCAGAAGTGCGCAACGCAAGGTTGGACGGGCGGGAAATCCATCAGTTTGCGCAGAAAAACTCAAACCCGCACGCCCCATAAATGCACCATTATCACGATTATAAACCGCAAATTGACCATAACTATGTTGCTTGAAATGCGCCAAATTACGGGCGAAATCTTCATTTGCCTCCGCTTCACTCATCAAGCCATCATTAACCGTTGCCATGACTTGTGGATTAGTATGCAACCGCAAAAAATTGCTTGCATCTGAATCAGTTGGAGTGCGCAAAATGCAACGCTTGGTTTGAATACTGGTTAAATCATAAATTGCATCGCTATATTTTCCTTCGCCATCAACTGGAATTACCACCTCAATTCCGTTTGCGGCGCATATGCGCATATCATCTTCACCAAATGCGGGCGCCATGTGAACAATCCCCGTCCCCGCCCCTTCCTCAATGAAATCACTGCCATCAAGCACTTTGAAAGCGTTTGGGTGATTCGCAAAATAGGGGAATAATGGTTCATATTGAAGTCCAACCAAAGAAGATAACTTATCTTCATTCGCATGAGTTATATCAATTATTTGTCCAATTTCACAGTTTGTATTTCTTTCTAATAATTCTTTTGCAGCTGAAAGGTTACCTGCATTACAATATTGTATAAACCAATCTATTTTTCCATTTTTATGGAAACACTCAAAGGCAGAGTAGCTTACCTTTTCACTAACCGCCAACGCTAAATTGCTTGGCAATGTCCACGGGGTTGTTGTCCATGCTAATAAATATATTTCTGCACCATTTTGAAAATTATCAGCTAGCTCTTTTAGTTTTTTTGGAACTTCTTTCAACTTAAATGCAACTGTAACCGCTTTGTCCACCTTCTCTCTTGTGGCATCGTCCATGCGGATTTCGGAGGTGGAAAGCACTGTTTCTGCCGCCCAACTATAAGGCATCACCTTAAACCCCTCATAGATCAAGCCCTTTTTATGCAGCTCCGCAAAAGCCCATAGCACCGACTCCATATAAGGCGTATCCATGGTTTTATAATCATTCTCAAAATCCACCCATCTTGCTTGGCGATTAACATATTCCTCCCATTCATTACGATACGCCATCACAGAAGTGCGGCAATGCGCATTGAACTTTTCCACCCCATAATTTATGATATTTGCTCGCCCTGATACGCCTAATTGCTTTTCCGCCTCCATTTCTGCGGGCAGCCCGTGACAATCCCAACCAAAGCGTCGCTCAACCCGTTTGCCTTTCATTGTTTGATAGCGGGCGAACATATCCTTAACATATCCAGTCAGTAAATGTCCATGATGTGGCAACCCATTTGCAAATGGAGGACCATCATAGAACACATAAGCATTGCTACTATCACCATTTATTGCAGGGAGCATAGATTTTGTAGCGGGACGCATCGCCACTGATTGCTCAAATACCCGCTCTCTTTGCCAAAAATCTAGCACTTCACGCTCAAGCTGCGGAAAGCTAACATCGGATTTCACTTGTGGATAATTCTGTTTGGTTTGTGACATGAAAAAATTGCTCAATTTTGATTATAATATAGCAACGTAATTTACACAATTTGCAGAAATATGCAAGGTTTCACTTTACGATTTTTGCCCAGTATTTGGAGCATAATTTGGCACGGGCGTTGGTATAGGCGTTGGCACATAATAATGGCGGTAGAAAAAAATCACCGCACCACAAAAACCGATTAAGAACCATGTTATTGCATAACCCAAATGGTCATTGCGCAATTCCACCAAACCGTTTGAGGCAATTGGCAACCCACCCTTGGGAGAATCATAAAGCAAATCCATATTGACAGGAACAAGTGCATAACCCGTCGCCTTCTCTATCTCACTCAAATCACGCCCAAACCAGATATTTTTAATTGCATCATTTTTGGGAGTGAAATAATTACGGTCACCATCAGTTCGTATCATCGCAATCACGGTTTGCTTGCCATGCACCGCTTTGCGCCCTTCATCATTTTTTTGTTTGTTCGGAACCCAACCACGGTTAAGCAACGCAATCCTGCCATCAGTCAATTGAAATGGCGTTAAAATATGATATCCTAATTGACTATTATAATAACGAGGGACAAGGTGGATTTCGTCATCATGCAAAAACTCGCCTTCAAGCATCACCCGAGAAAATCCCATAGATTTGCCCATAGATTTGCCCATAGATTTGAGTTTATTCTCATCTTTAGGCAACTTACCAACCTTGCTTAAGTGGTGCGAGCTTATCTCCGCAATCAAGCCCGTTTTCCATTGCAAGCGTTGAATCTGCCACGCGCTCAAGGAGAACAGCAACCCAACAGCACCGATGATAAATAGCCATGCAAACCAGTGCGGATTATGCCAACGCTTTTTCTTTGCTTCAAGCTCTTCTTGCTCACGTTGCAGCCTTGCATCTTTTCGCCTATCACGCATTTCCATGATTATAATCCCCAGTTTCTTGCAAAATACACCAATATGTTAATAATTATAATATTAGTGATTATAATGTTATCAAGCTCCCCACCAATAAACGAATACGAATAAAAACAACCATACAACATCAACAAAATGCCAATACCATGCAGCAAACTCAAACCCCAAATGCCCTTCTATTGTTAAAGTTCCACGATGCGCCCGCACTAGATTGACTGCTAGAAAAGCCGTCCCAATCATTACATGCGCCCCATGAAAACCTGTTGCAAGATAAAAAGTTGCAGCATATATCCCATCTTTCAAATTAAACGCGGCGTGCGAATATTCCAATGCTTGCAAGCAACTGAAAATCACGCCAAGAAACACTGTAACCGCTAAAAACTGCTTTAACTCATCGTTTTTGCCATGCAATAATGAGTGATGCGCCCATGTTAAAGTCGTTCCAGATAATAGCAAAATCAGCGTATTCAAAAATGGTAAATCCCAAGCATTGAATGTTTCAATTCCTTTCGGTGGCCATTCAGCAACGCCCGTGATAATATCCCAAGCATCAGAAATATGGACATGAGGATATAAGCTGGAATTAAAAAACGCCCAGAAAAACGCCACAAAAAACATTAATTCTGACACGATAAATAACGCCATACCAAAGCGCAAGCCCTGCTGCACAACATGATTATGGGCGTGGTCACGAATCCCTTCACGAATTGCACTGCGCCACCACAAAAAACAACATGACCCAAGCAACATGGCAGCAGCTATGGTTAGCGGCATTCCAAGAGCATGTTGTTTCAGCCACATCAGCCCCGCACAAGCAAGTGCCATCAGTGAGAATGAGGTGCAAATCGGGTAAGGACTTGGCTCTAACACATGATAAGGGTGATTTTGTTCTGCACTCATAAAAAAACCTCAATTAATTAAGTTATTTCTCTTTTAGCGGAAAAAATGTATATGATAAAGTAATATTTGTTATATCAGACATATATTTATTGTCATTTAATGCGCTATCAACATAAAAAGACACAGGAAAAGTTACAGTTTCGCCTGCTTTTATCGTTTGTTTTTCAAAACAAAAACACTGCATTTTCACGAAATATTCCCCAACTTTGAATGGTGTCACATTATAAGTTGCCATTCCCGTGATATCGTGATCGCTGGTGTTGGTTGCTTTGAAAAATGCTAATTGTCGCTTGCCAAGGGGCAAAGTTATCGCTTTTTGTAGTGATTCAAATTGCCACGGCAAATCTTTTGCTTTGTCTGTGTTGAAGCTAACCGTCACCTCCCGACCAATAATATGCTCTGGCGTGGTTGCACCAATTGTTGGCGTTCCGCCGTAGCCTGTCATTTTACAAAACAAACTATATAACGGCACAGCAGCATAACACAACATCACCATTCCCGCCACCACTGCGAACAGGCTTAGCATTAGGTTATTATTTTTTTGATTAATATTATTTTTCTGATGAACTGATTGCATAAGTAATTATGAATATATTATATTTTTATGACGAATGCAGCAATTAAATTGCCTCAGCGAAAATAATTTTCTGCGCCAATATTTTGCATGATAATATATTTCACATGACAATGTTGAACATTATCAACCAACCTCAATTGCCAAAGCATGAATTGGGTTGTTGATTAACTCACTCAAACAAGCATAAATCGCCCTATGTTGCGCAATTTTGTTTTTGCCTCGCAATGACATAGCAGATATTTGCACTTTGAAGTGAGTATCACCGCCATCACCCGCTTCAGCATGTCCCGCATGATAATGAGATTCATTCACAACAACCAATTTATCAGGCAAAAACTCCGCCTCAAGCAACGCATAAATCTGTTCGCTAATTTGCATTTTTGTCATTTCTTCCATTCACTTTTTGATATTTTATCTATATAAAACAAATTATAATGGTAAAACGAAAAAAAGCTACAGAAACATTTGTCAATGCGCCAAAATGTGATGCACCAAATTGCTTGGAGCTTGGTTTGCATAAAGCACCAAAGCGCAAAGGCGGTGGAAACAAGGATTATCACCATTTTTGTTTGCTCCATGTGCAGGAGTTCAACAAATCCTATGATTTTTTTGCAGGAATGGACGAAGATGCAATAGTTAATTTTCGCCATGAAGCAATCACAGGACATCGCCCCACATGGAAAATTGGTGATAATCCCGATTTGCGCTTGCTGGAACTTGAACATGCGCTTGAGAACTTTTTGCATATTGAAGCAAAACAAGCTCCGTTAGTTATCTCCAAAGAAATCAGGGGAGCATTGGAAGTTTTTGCGCTAACTCACCCATGTGAGGTGAAAAATATCAAAGCTCAATATAAATATTTAGTTAAGAAATATCACCCAGATGTTAATAAACAAGCCGACGCTGCTGATATTTTCAATCAAATCACCACTTCATATAATATATTAATAGAACATTACAAATAATTGCTTTATTGCTGTTTAGAGCTATAAATATAACTAAACCTGCAACAATACGGCAAAAAAACCATGACATCACCTTTCAAAATATCAGAATTGCTCGCAACTATTTTTCAAAAACCACATGAAAATAATTGTGAAAGCAATGGTGAAAATAATGGTGAAAACGACAATTCTCATGACGATATGATTAGCCTTAATGACATAATGTTGCAACTGCATGATCGTGGTTTTGGAATGTTAATTTTGCTATTTTCCATGTTGAATGCTATCCCGCTAGTGGCAACCGCCTTTGCATTGCCGCAAATCATAATTGCTGCACAAATGATGTTGAAATATGACGCACCAAAATTGCCTAATTTTATCGCTAAAAAACAAATAAAACGTGCGACTTTGCAAATGGTTATCAATAAATCTATACCATACATAAAACGCGTGGAAATAATCATCAAACCAAGGCTTGGCGGAGTTTTGCAACCAAAGTTTGAACGCATTATCGCCTGTTTTTTACTATTATTCACCCTTGTAATTGCCGTCCCTGGGCCTCTGACCAATTTTGTGCCTTCAATTGGTATGTTCATCATTGGAATGGGAATATTAATGCATGATGGTTTAGCCGTGATAATTGGGATTATAATTGGGCTGATATGGACTTATTTTTTAATATTTTTATATTCTGAGTTAATCATGTTCATTAATTCAATGTTTTAGGCTGGCAATGTTTTAGGCTAAACAACTGCATCAATTCCTACCATATTTATCATGAAAGCGCACAATATCATCTTCACCGAGATAATCACCCATTTGCACTTCCACAAAATAAAGTGGGGTTTTGCCGATATTACTAATTGAATGCACCGCCCCTTGTGGAATGAAAATATAGCCACCCGCATCAATCAAATGTTCAACCGCATCAAGCACCACCCTTGCATTGCCCTGCACAATCACCCAATGTTCAAGCCTGCGATGGTGCATTTGCGTTGATAACTCTCCTCCCACCGCCACATTAATATGCTTAACTTTATAGCCAATTTCAGGAGTTGAAACTTGCGGCATTAATGTTTCATAAAACCCCCAAGGGCGCACCACCCGCACATGATTTTCCAATAATTCAGTGCTAATATTTTGCGCAATGATAGATAACTCCTTCACTGCTTGCGATGAAGTTTGCTTAGCAATCATCACCACATCTGGCGTGCTGATGATGGTAAGATTATCAACCCCGATTGCTGCAATTATTGGCGCATTTTGTTGCACATATAAATAATTATTGCGACAATCCTGCTCCACCACCAAACCATGTTTAGCATTACCATTTGCATCATGCGCAACGCTTGCCCACACACAATCCCAACTGCCCGCATCACTCCAACCACATTGCAACGGAATTATTGCGGCTTTGTCAGTTTGTTCCATCACCGCCACATCAACCGAAATATTAGGTAATTGCACAAAATAATCATGACTTAACCGTATGAAATCCGCATCAATTTGTGCATTTTTTAGCGCATCTTTAACATGATGATGAATGGTTGGTTGTAATGCTGCAATTTCTTCCAAAAACACTGCCGATGCAAACATGAACATACCGCTATTCCACGAATATTTATTAGTGGCTAAATATTCCTCAGCTCGCTGTTTGTTTGGCTTTTCTACAAATTGCGCAACATGATAAATATTATCATATCCTGCGATTAATTCACCTTGGCTGATATATCCATAGCCCGTATGTGCATATTCAGGGGTGATGCCAAATGTTACCAAATGCCCCTGTTGCGCTGCACCATAAGCCACTTGCACCGCTTGCAAAAAAGCTGATATGTCAGTGATGATATGGTCAGATGGTAGCACTAACAATGTTGCATCAGGCGAGGCGTGCATTGCTGCAACTGCAATTGCTGCTGCGGTGTTGCGCCCCTGTGGCTCAAGGATAATATCCGCCTCTAGGTTGATTTCTTGCAAATGTGACGCTATCAAAAAGCGATGTTCCTCATTAGCAACGATAATCGGCTTGGCAAAATCATCACCCACAACCCGCATTAATGTTTGTTGCAACATGCTGTGGCTCTCATGACACAACGCCAAAAACTGTTTTGGGTGTTTTGCTCGGGAGAGTGGCCAAAGTCTGCTACCAACTCCTCCGCACAAAATAACGGGGGTAATTTTTTGTTTATTTAGTTGAGATTGGTTCATTCGCTAATAATTGCATATAAATATTTATATGTTGTTAATACGCCTTTAGAAAAAATATTTCATTGTTATTTTAAGTTATATTATGATTTCACTAATGCGCTAAAATACATGAGAGAAAAAAACAAGTTAAACTGTGATTTGCAGCAAGTAACTGTGGAAATCACAACGAAATTATAGCTATAAACTAATTATTTTTAAGGTATTAGTCGTCCCCGAAACACCAAAAGGTGTTCCAGCTAGCACCACAACTTTTGCGCCCGCCTTTAGCTTCAATTCCTTGTGCGCATAATTTTCTGCCCATGCAAGCATTGTATCAGAATCATTATGCTCAGGTGAAAGCACGGGAGTGACCCCCCATACGAGTGATAATCTGCGAGCGACATTTTCATCAGGCGTTAATGCGTATAAAGGTGAATAAGCACGCTCCCTTGCGGCGGCAAAAGCTGCTGCTCCACTGCGAGTGAAAGCAAAAATTGCCTCCGCTGGTAAAGCACGGGCAATGTCACGGGCGGAAGTTGAAAGCACATTTGAATCTGCTGCCAAAGGCTGTTTGCGCCTTGCATATAAATCTTCCCAATAAGTTTCATCATCTTCCACCGCTTTAATGATACTATCCATCATCGCCACTGATTCAATCGGATATTTCCCAACCGCTGATTCCGCACTTAGCATAACTGCATCAACGCCCATATATACCGCTGTTGCCACATCTGATGCTTCCGCTCTAGTTGGCGATGGATTATCAATCATTGATTGCAACATTTGTGTTGCCACAACAACTGGCTTACCCGCACGCCTGCAAGCGTTGACAATTTTGCGTTGCGCTGCTGGAACTTGCTCAGTTGGCAATTCCACACCCAAATCACCACGAGCCACCATTATCATATCTGACAATTCAACAATTTCATCAATATGCTCAATCGCCAATGGTTTTTCAATTTTGGATAAAATCAACGCCCGCCCTTTCACAATTTCCTGCGCTTCACGCACATCATCAGCCGTTTGCACAAAACTCAGCGCAATCACATCAACACCATGTTGCAACACAAACTCAAGGTCACGCTTATCTTTCTCAGTCATTGCAGAAATTGGCAATTGGCGAGTTGGCACATTCACGCCTTTGCGAGCGGATAATATCCCACCAACTTCAACCACCGCTGTTGCCAACAAATCTGATTGTTTGCGAATAATTCTAAGCACCATCAAGCCATCATCTAGCTTGATTAAATCACCCACTTGAATTGCGGCAATAATTTCAGGGTGTGGCAGACGAATCAAACCCGCACGACCCTTTTCTTTGCTCACTTCAAGGGTAACTTCCTTGCCCTCAACTAGCGTAATTATTTCTTCTTCAAATGTTCCAACCCTAATTTTAGGCCCTTGCAAATCCGCAATGATGCACACAAACTTACCAAATTGTTTTTCTGCTGCACGAATTGCTGCAATACGCTCCAAATGCGCTTCATGGCTGCCATGAGAAAAGTTCAAACGAAACGCCGTAGCACCAGCCTTCAACAATGCAAGTGCATCAGTTTTAGGCCCTATCGTTGCGATAACATGGCAACGACGATTTTGCAATGCTGGAGTGAAGTTCAAAGCTGGGGTGAGATTAGTAAAATCCATTGAAAAAACCTTATATTAAAATCTTGATATTAAACTTTCATGTCTAAATCGCAACATATCAACAAAAAACTAATATGCAATAGCAAAATCTTAATACTCCGTAACATAATAAATAGCACTAGATAATAACAAGTTTTTATTGTATTAAACTGATATGTTTATAGATTTAGGACTAAATAAAAA
Organism: Alphaproteobacteria bacterium; assembly: GCA_043765375.1. GTDB lineage: Bacteria > Pseudomonadota > Alphaproteobacteria > Rickettsiales > UBA998 > JAYUJH01. Next base: position 56,768 of record JAYUJH010000035.1, on the reverse strand, counting down.
ACCGAGTGAAACCCGTGTGGTGGTGGCAATGTCAGGCGGGGTGGATTCTTCCGTGGTGGCAGCAATGCTTCATGATTCTGGCTATCAAGTTATCGGAATAACGCTTCAGCTTTATGATAATGGTGCAGCACTTGGCAAAAAAGGGGCATGTTGTGCTGGGCAAGATATTAACGATGCACGGGCAGTGGCGGATTCCCTAGGGATTGCGCATTATGTACTAAATTATGAAAGCAAGTTCCGTGAAAATGTGATTGATGATTTCGTGGCAACATATCTTGCAGGGCAAACACCTATTCCATGTGTGCGCTGCAATCAATCAGTTAAGTTTAATGATTTGCTCAAAATGGCGCAAGACCTTGATGCAGATGTGATGGCAACAGGGCATTATGTGCAACGAGTGATTGGCGATGATGGCAAAGCCGAACTACATTCAGGGCTTGATGATGGCAAAGATCAGAGCTATTTTCTATTCGCCACCACCCAACCGCAACTAGATTTTCTGCGCTTCCCTTTGGGGACGCAAACCAAGGAGGAAACAAGGCGTTTGGCGGTGCATTATGGCTTAAGTGTTTCACAAAAGCCTGATAGCCAAGATATTTGTTTTGTGCCAAATGGTGATTATGTCAAGGTGATTGAGAAAATCCGACCTGATGCGTTGCAAGCTGGTGAGATAATTCATGTTGATGGAACTATATTAGGCAAACATGAAGGGGTTGTGCATTTCACCATTGGGCAGCGCAAAGGGCTTGGCATCGCTTATGCAACCCCGCTTTATGTGGTGCGGCTTGATGCTGAATTGCGCCAAGTTATTGTGGGGGAGCGGGAGCATTTAGCCAAAACTCAGTTCGCAATTAAGGATACTAATTGGTTGGGAGATTTTGCCGAAATTGCACAAAATAACGTGATGCAAATGATGATTAAATGGCGTTCAACTCAAGCATTGCGCCCCGCATTAATCACCATGCTGGATGCTAATTGCGCAATAATTGAAACTCTGCAACCAGAATATGCAATTTCAGCAGGGCAGGCTTGCGTTGTTTATGACGGCAGCAAAGTTTTGGGTGGCGGTTGGATTAGCGATTGAGAATGTTAAATATTAGCGTTATAAGTTACTAATATTTCAAGGAACAAATATGAATAATGAATTATATTACGGTGATAATTTAGAGATTATTCGCAATCATATTAAAGATGATAGCGTGGATTTAATATATCTTGACCCACCATTTAATTCTAAAAAGAATTATAACCTATTGTTCAAATCAAGCAAAACTCTGCAAAGCCAAGCACAGATTGAAGCCTTTGAAGATACATGGGTGTGGAGCATGGAAGCCGAAGATGCGTTTGACCAAGTTATGCACAGCACTTATACTGACGCATCTACTATGTTGCGGGCAATTCGTGCGCTGTTGCGTGAGAATGATATGATGGCATATCTCACCATGATGTGCGTGCGCTTGCTGGAACTGCATAGGGTGCTAAAACCAACTGGTAGCATATATCTGCATTGCGACCCAACCGCCTCACATTATCTGAAAATATTAATGGATAGTATTTTTGGCAAAAACAACTTTAGAAACGAAATAACATGGAAGCGAACTGGCTCGCATAATGATTCTAAAAATAAATATCCCAATGTTTCGGATATTATTTTGTTTTATAGCAAAGGCAAGGATATTTATTTTAACCCGCAATATAATGAACATAATCCTGAATATATCAAAAAATCATATCGTTTTGATGATGGCGATGGGCGTGGCGTTTATATGTTAGATAATATGTCAAGCCCTAGCCCACGCCCCAATATGATGTATGAATGGAAAGGCTATGGATATCCTAAAAAAGGTTGGCGTTATCAACGTGATACAATGCAACAACTACACGATGAGGGTAGAGTTAATTATCCAGCAGATAAAGAAGGCAATCCAGAATATTATAAAAGATTAACATTAAAGCGTTATCTAAATGAGCAAAAAGGGTTGTTAGTAACCAATATTTGGACGGACATTCCACCACTAGGCGCAAATGCAAAGGAATATCTCGGATATCCTACGCAAAAACCAGTATCATTATTAGAGCGCATCATTGCCACATCTTCCAAAGAGGGTGACACGGTGATGGATCCATTTTGTGGTTGTGGCACGGCAATTCATGCTGCAGAAAAACTGGGTAGGAGGTGGATTGGGATTGATATCACCAATCTTGCTATCTCGCTAATTGAAAAACGTTTATATGATGCGTTCAATGATGCGAGGTTCACAGTGCATGGCACGCCAAAAGATTTGGAAGGCGCACGGGCTTTGGCGCAAAAAGACAAATATCAGTTTCAATGGTGGGCAATTTCACTCATCAAGCAAGCAGTGCCTTATGGTGGCAAAAAGAAAGGTGCAGATGGGGGAATTGATGGTTTAGTGCATTTCAAACCAGATAATAAAAACACCGAAATTGCTATTATTTCAGTAAAAGGTGGAGAGAATGTTTCAGTTGCCATGATACGTGATTTGGGGCATGTGGTGGAGCGTGAAGGAGCAAAAATTGGTATATTTATAACGCTTGTGTCACCCACCACACCAATGATTGCAGAGGCAGCTAAACTTGGTTACTATGAAACTGAATATGGTAAATATCCGAAAATGCAAATATTCACTATCACTGATTTATTGAACGGAGCAAAGCCTCATATTCCATTAATTGATTCTAGCGGCTTCAAAAAAGCTACCAAAGAAAGTAGAAATGTGCAAGTAGGACTTGATATATGATAACAACACCCAAAACATATATTATTATTGCCTAAAAATTAAATCTATAATATCAATGAAGCATAATATAAAAGATTAGATTGTCAGCACCATTAATACAGCACCATAAACCCAGTCACCAATACAGCACTATAAAACCAATCATCATAAGCCAAGCCCCCCTTAATCCGAAATCATAACCCAAGAACCCTTAGCTCCAATATCATGAACAAAGAATATATCATTATAATTTCTTGCGCCGATGTGCCAAATATTGTGGCATCAGTTGCGGGTTTTATCGCTGCACAAAATGGGTTCATCTTGGAAGCCAATCAATATGGTGACCCTGATACGGGTATATTTTTTCAGCGCATTCATTTTCGTGGTGATGCAAAAACTCCTCCCCAACAGCAATTAAGCGAATTATTTCAAGTGCAAGTGGCGGATCGTTATAATATGTATTGGCGCATTCATGATGCTTTGCGCAAACCAAAAATGATGATTATGGTCTCCAAATCCAGCCATTGTTTGAACACTTTGCTGCATCGTTCATTGCATAACTCGCTCCATGTGGAGATTCCCCTAGTTGTGTCTAACCACCCAGATTTGCAACGCTTGGTTGAATGGTATGATATACCATATTATCACCTGCCAATTAATACTGATAAAGCCACGCAGGAGCAACAAATCAAACAATTAGCTAGCCGTTATAACGTAGATTTGCTAGTGCTAGCTCGCTATATGCAAATATTATCCAATGATATGTGTGCGCATTTTGCTGAGCGGGCGATTAATATTCATCATTCATTTTTGCCAAGTTTCAAAGGGGCAAAGCCATATCATCAAGCACATGCACGGGGGGTAAAGTTGATTGGGGCAACAGCGCATTATGTCACCACAGATCTTGATGAAGGCCCCGTGATTGAGCAAGAAGTGATGCGGGTTAATCATAAACATACAGCGGAAGATTTAGTCAGCATTGGTGAGGAAACTGAAAGCAATGTGTTATATCGTGCAGTGCGCTATCATACTGAGCATCGTGTGTTGATAAATGGTAATAAAACCGTGGTTTTTGAATGATAATATCTGAGTGGTATGTTTCAAGTGATGGCGCATAATTTATGATGATTGGCGGTTCTATTGTTAATAACATCATCTATGCTATGCGCAATATGCCATGGCCGTTGCTTGCACTGATTTTTGCAATCTCGGGAGTGGGGTTCATCACCTTATATTCCGCTGCGGGGGGAGTTATTGGCACATGGGCGATACCGCAAATTATGCGTTTTATCGCTGGGGCAGTTAGTATGATTATCATCGCCTCAATCCCAATTCATCTATTGATGCGCTATGCTTATGTGATTTATGCTATAGTCATAATATTGCTGGTGATAGTTGAAATTATGGGACATATTGGTATGGGAGCGCAACGTTGGATTAACCTCGGATTTATCACCATTCAACCATCTGAGTTGGCAAAAATTGCTACTATATTAGCATTATCACGTTATTTGCATAATTTTCCACCCGTGAAAAATAATGGTGTGCTGCATCTGGGTATTCCCGCCTTAATTACACTCATTCCAGTTGGATTGATTTTGAAGCAACCAAATCTCGGCACTGCAACTTTATTATGCGCAATGGTAACATGGTTGCTGTTCGCTGCTGGCGTTCACCGCAAATATTTCATCATCGCAATCATGTTAGTTGCTTGCGCCGCCCCCGTTGCTTGGCAATCCATGCATGATTATCAAAAACGTAGAGTTATGACATTTTTAAGCCCCGATAGTGACCCACTTGGTTCGGGTTATAACATCTCGCAATCAATCATCGCCATAAGTTCTGGCGGATTAACGGGAAAAGGTTTGCTGCAAGGTTCACAAACGCAACTTAATTTTCTGCCCGAAAAACAAACAGATTTTATCTTCTCGGTGCTAGCGGAAGAGTTTGGTTTTATTGGTAGTTTCGCCTTAATTTTGGGATATACTTGCCTGATTTTGCTGATTATTGGAATAGCTTACCATAATGTTTCATTATTTGGGTCGCTGATGGCGCATGGCGTTGCGGCAATGTTATGCCTGCATTTATTCGTCAATGTTGGCATGGTGATGGGTATGTTGCCCGTTGTTGGCATTCCATTGCCCCTAGTTTCCTATGGTGGATCTAACATGATAAGTATTTTGGCGGCATTTGGCTTGGCGATTAATGCTTGGGTTAATCGTTCTGAAAAAATCCCACAAACTGGGTTTTAATATTTTATAGGTATATGTTTTGGTGTTTGATATTTTGATATTTCAGCTTTCACCCAAAGAAAATTGTTTTATAGTGCTTTCACTTTTAATTTGTTATCATTTCATGATAAATTAAAAGTTAAGTAAGCACTATATCATTAAAGAATATAGCAGTACATCACTTTTTAATCCTGATTAAATCAGTAATTAAAAAGTGAAACTGCTATAATTCCAAGCCCTGTGATTGCTGCAATTAGGTAACCTATTCCATATTTTAATAATGTAACATCAGCTTTCACGCTAGCAATTTCCTCTTTAATCCATGCCTCAAGCCGCCCTTCAAGCAGTGACATATCATATTTTAGCTCAGATTTGAATTGCTGCATCTCCGCTTTGGTGGAAAGTGAATTAACAACATCATTTCGTGATTCCTTAACCACATCAACAATCGCCTCTGATTGCTCCTCAGATATTCCTTTCGCTTGTAACTTCTTCACAAATTGGTGAGTATCAAATGTTATCGTGTTCATAATTTATGTCTTACCCAAAGAAAACTGTTTTAATTCCAAGCCCAGTTATCGCTGCAATTAAGTAACCCATTCCATATTTTAGCAATGTAACGTCAGCTTTCACACTAGCAATTTCCTCTTTCAGCCGCCCTTCAAGCAGTGACATATCATATTTTAGCTCAGATTTGAATTGCTGCATCTCCGCTTTGGTGGAAAGTGAATTAACGGCGTCATTGCGTGATTCCTTAACCACATCAACAATCGCCTCTGATTGCTCCTCGGATATTCCCTTAGCCTGCAACTTCTTCACAAATTGGTGAGTATCAAATGTTATAGTGTTCATAATTTATGTTTCACCCGAAAAATATTGTTTTAATTCCAAGCCCCGTTATCGCTGCGATTAAGTATCCCATTCCATATTTTAATAATATAACATCTGATTTCACGGTGGCAATATCAGCTTTCACTCCAGCAATTTCTTCTTTAATCCGAGCCTCAAGCCGCCCTTCAAGCAGTGACATATCATATTTTAGCTCAGATTTGAATTGCTGCATCTCGGATTTGGTGGAAAGTGAATTAACAGCGTCATTGCGTGATTCCTTAACCACATCAACAATAGCCTCTGATTGCTCCTCAGATATACCTTTCGCCTGCAACTTCTTCACAAATTGGTGAGTATCAAATGTTATTGTGTTCATAATATAAATATTACCATAATTATGCTTGACATACAAGTTCAGTTTTTGCGCCTACCCGACAATGGAAAAACCGTAACATAACATCAACAACCCATTTTAATAACCCATCTTTTTTGCTTCATCAAATAACCCCGCCACAAAATCGGGCAGACTTGTTTGACGCAAGCGTTTGTTGCGCTCTGCATTTAATATATTGATGATGTCATTTGAAGTTTGCTCCACATTATTATTTATCACCACATAATCATATTCATTCCAATGCGAAATCTCAGCGGTGGCTTTTTCCATACGAAATCGCACCACCTCGTCACTATCCTGTCCCCGCCCACGCAACCTATGCTCCAACTCCGCCATTGAAGGAGGCAAAATAAACACACTGACCAAATCATCACGGCAATTTTGTGCCAACTGTTTGGTGCCTTGCCAATCAATATCAAATAATATATCCTCACCCACCACCAGCGATTGCTGCACAAAACTTGCGGGCGTGCCATATGAATTATTGAACACAGTTGCATATTCCAGCAACTCTCCTTGCACCACCATTTGCGCAAATTGGGCGTGACTGACAAAACAATAATCAACGCCGTCAACCTCCCCAGTCCTTGGCAAGCGAGTTGTCACCGAAACAGACATACGAACTCCTGAAACTTGGCTAAGCAACATGCGTGAAAGCGTGGTTTTGCCAGCCCCCGAAGGCGAAGAAAGCACAAACATAAATCCACGACGAAACCCTGAACCCGCTTGAGTGCATAACCCAGTTTTAACGGACGAATCTGAGATAACGCCTAAATCTATTTGAGCCAACGCTGAAGATTCCTGCACATATTCCTCCAATGTTAGAGATAAGATTTTAGTAGATATAATTTCGTCAGATGATGTTTTATGAAGTTGTGATTTAGCAGACATTATTTCACCAACCATTTTCTCATTAAATATTCTTTTCTAATTTAACATAATTACCATATTTATGATAAAATTATATTAATATCATAATGCAAAAATGTAAATAAATATCGTTTTGTTTTATGAAGATATTATGTGAGTGTGATGCTGGTTTTTATAGCTATAAAGACATTGCATTGCTTGCTGGCAATACTGATTGCGAATTAAGCAATGCTACTTCTTTAATATCCTTAAAATTAAATCCCGCACCAGAACTAATTGCGCTCAATTGCTGCTGCAATTCTGGTGGTATGAAATGCTGCATGGAGTTATTTGGTTTTAATGGTTCATTAAGATCGTCCCAGTGAAGCCTATTATCGGGCGAGGCGTTTGGTAGCTTACCAACAATAGCTTGGATTTTTTTAACCTCAATGTCAAGATTTTCTCTTTCACGAGGAGTTATAGTTACGTTTGGGTTTTCTAGAAGTTCGCTGTCTGTTCTTACAATAGAATTAACATAAACAGACCTATTTTTATGAGCAGCAGATTTATCACCAGCGATTTCAAGGGCAACGTTATTTTCAGGTAGCATTGCCGAGGATTCTGCCTTCAATATAGTTTGTTCTATTTCTTGATTTAATTCATAACTTTGTTTTAGTGTCGCATTTGAGAATAATATTTCTTTTCTGGCTTCTAGCATAGTCTGAAACTCAATAGGCATAACTCCGTTTTGCTTAGCTTGCTCCAATTCTTTTAATGCAGATTGCTGCTGACTGGTCAAACCCTGAAAAAAAGAACTTTGTTCATCAAATCCAAAAGATTCTTGTTTGTCATTAATATTCATTAATGTTTGTTTGATAATTCCATCTAGTTTTTTACTATCTAATTGTAACATATCTGACAGATTTTTTGTATTATAATAAGCGGCGTGACCCATTTCATGAATCAAGCCCACAAAAGAGTTACCAAAAGGGTGAGCATTTCCTTTTTCATCTAAGTTGAAGTTGTTTTTATGCTCCTTCGTATTGAAAAATATAGTCCTTTGATTTGCATCATAAGCTGCTGAATCACCATGAGCTATTTTAACTTTGCTCCCCTCTCCCTCTGAATTATTTTGTGGAATAATTTTATGGAATAATTGCTGCCCCACCACAGTGCCTTGAGCTTTATCCAAATGTTCAATCAAAGTGTTGAAATCAGCTTTGTTTTTGAAACTAGATTCATCAACCGTGAACACATCACGCCATTTTAATGTGAATGCTTCATCTTTCAAAATATTATTTTTGAGGGTTTCACCAATTTCTATTATCATAAATTAATTATATCATAATAATCATTAATTAAAAATCAAAAAAACATAAGTTGCTAAAATAAAATATTTATTTTATAAAATATTTCAACAAAACATGGCAACAAAATAAGGATTGCACATATGACTGAAAATTCAGCGATTAAGGGTTCAGCGATTAAGAATTCAGAGACTAATAACTTGAAAATTGATAGTTTAGAGAAAAAATGTGCTGATATCGGCCTAAAAATGACAGAACAACGACGCATCATCGCACGGGTGCTTTCAGATGCAAGCGATCACCCCGATGTTGAAACATTATATCAACGGGCAAGCGCAATTGATGCAAATATTAGCATTGCCACGGTTTATCGCACGGTGAAGTTGCTGGAGGAATCTGGAGTGATTGAACGCCATGATTTTGGCGATGGAAAATCTCGCTATGAAGAAACAAGCAATAGCCATCACGATCATTTGATAGATGTGCGCAGTGGGACGATTATTGAGTTTAATAATGAGGAAATTGAACGGCTGCAAGAAATTATCGCCCGTGAATTGGGGTATGAATTAGTTGGTCACCGCCTTGAGCTTTATGGTGTGCCACTCAGCAAGTAGTTAGTTGGTTGACGATTTTAATTGGTAAGCAAACTGTGTTTTGGTCGTGAAACGAATCTTACTTTGGTCGTGATACGAATCTTACTTTGGTCGTGATACGACTAGCACCTCCAACTTTATTTCATCATCAACCCACTCAGCTTCAGCATCAGATTCCACCCCAATCCCAAACTTCAAACGTGAAAATGGCAATGCAAACTTGGCTATAGTTTTCGTATTTTGCGTATCATCAACTTGCGAACTTAAGGCAAAGTCAAACTGCATGGCTTGAGTTATGTTTTTGATGGTTAAATCGCCAATCATCGTAAATGTTTCTCCCTTTTTGGTTCCTCCCTTTGTGGTTTCTCCATTTTTGCTGATTTTGCGACTTTTGAAGATGGATTTTTGATAATTTTTAACATCAAACCAATCTTTATTAGGCAATGTTCCGTCATAAATTGCATCACCAGTTTTGGCAGAACCAGTATCTATAATCACCACCACCGAACTTTCCTGCAAATTATTTGCATCAAACTCAATCTCTGCTTCCCACTCCTCAAACTCGCCCTTAAACTCCTTGCCCGCATGTTTGCCTGAAAATTGGATATAGCTTTGTGATTTATCCACCACAAACTTTGCGGCAACAACCCCTGACGCATCAGCAATATTTGCTTGCGATAATATTAATATTGCAAATAATATAATTAATTTTTTCATGATTTATCCTTCATTTCAAGTGTTTTTTGTTTAGCCCTGCCTACACCCATTCGTGGTAACAGATTTTCATGGTCAATCAAATAATGCTTAACCACCGCTGCAATATGCAACAAAATTATCGCCGCAAACACATAAGCCATGATTTCATGCGCATTTTCTGATAATTCGTGAACATCATGATTGCCCGCAATATTTGGAAAATGTGGAAACTCAAATGCACCAAACACAATTGTCGGCAACCCATATGGACTGCTAGATATCAACAACCAACCGCTAAATGGCATCACAAACATTAATATATATAACAATAAATGACCCAATTTTGCAGCTATTTTCTCATATGGTTTCATTGCATCAGGCAATTTTGGCTTTGCTGAAATTATCCGCACCAGCAAGCGCAAAAAAAATGCTAGCAACAAGCAAACGCCGAGTGATTTATGATATTGATATAACTCAAATTGCAACATTTTTGGCAAATCAACATTCACCATCACGTAACCAACAGCAATCATGGCGATGATGCAAATCGCCATCACCCAGTGGAGTATTATAGCTATTTTGTTATATTTATGCACCATATCAAGCCCTAAATATCATTAATTTGTTGCATGAACTAGTTCAACTTGCACCACATTAGTGCGCCCCGCATTAAATGCACCGATGCACATTCCCATATAAAACCGCCATGATCGCATGAATTGCTCACTATAACCCATCGCTTTAATTTGCTCCGCAGCCAAATCAAACCGCACCAACCATTCTGATAATGTTTTAGCATAATCCAAACCAAAAGGATATATTTCTTTGCATTCAAGCCCAACCTTGGCAGCCTCTTCCACAAATCTTGCAATTGATGGCAGCAGCCCCCCCGGAAATGTATATTGGCGAATAAAATCGCTACGCTTACGATAATCATCAAATAATAAATCGTCAATCGTGATAGTTTGCACCACCGCAACCCCTTCTGGTTTTAAGCGTGCTTTAATTGTTTGAAAATATGACGCCCAATATTGTTCACCCACCGCTTCAAACATTTCAATAGAAACAATCGCATCATATTGCCCCGTTGCCTCGCGATAATCCTGCAATTTGATTTGCGCCCGTGATTGCAAACCTTGCTTGGCTATTGCAGTTTTGGCAAAATCATGCTGGGCTTGCGAAATAGTTAATGCAGTAACATTGTGATGCGAATGCGCCGCATTAGCAGCAAAACTGCCCCACCCGCACCCAATCTCTAAAATATTAGCATTTGGCTTGGATATTTTGCTCAAAATGCGAGCATATTTATTCGCCTGCGCTTGGCTGAGGGATAATTCTGCACCATCATATAATGCGGAAGAATATGTCATGGAATCATCAAGCCATAATTGATAAAAATCATTGCCTACGTCATAATGCGCTTTGATATTACGCCGAGAACCACTTTTATTGTTGCGCCTCATGAAGTTATATAACCGAAATGCAACTAAGTTCAGTTGATTGCCATGTGCAAAGCCTTCAAAACATTGCATATTACGCAAAAAAACCTCAATCAACGCACCTATATCAGGGCTTTCCCACTTGCCTGCAATATAATCTTCCCCCAACCCAATATCACCACGCTTGGCAGCATTCACCAGCACGTCCCAATCATGCAATTTTAGCTCTGCTTGCAAATCGCCCGCATTATTTTTGCCAACAAACTCTTTCACCGCACCTTTTGGAGTGATAATTCGTAAGCTACCAAACTCTAATTGCGTCATATTGCGCAAAAAATGCGTAATAACTTTATATCTAATTAACTTTTTCATCTAGTAACCTTAATTATTGGTGGAACTGGTTTATTATTATATTTAATTCGTTTGGATATTAGCTTAATTGCCTGCCAATGAATCAACCCCATCACCCGCAATGATGCAAGTGGATAGCGAATATTATATTTCAACAAATTAAATATGTTTAGTGATATGCGCTTACCAATCAACGAGGTTTCCAACGTTAATTTATCATCAACATAATAATTTATCCAAACAGCGAACTTGGTTGCATCAGCCATGAACCGATATTGATATTCTCCTTCAATTTTCATGAAGGGCGAAACATGAAAAACTTTCTCTGATTTCAGCCAATCATCGCCTTTAATTGGGCGCATATCATCATGAAAACTGATATAATGATGTGCTTCACGAAATGTGTTATTCACCTCAGAAATCACCGCTCGCAATTGTAACTGCACATCATAGCAAAACCAAAAACTAACGGGGTTAAACAAATAGCCAAACATACGGGGCATTGCAACAACCAACACCTCACCATTTGCGATATTTTCCAATCCATATTGCTGCAAAATATTTTCAATCCATTGTTCATTCGTTTGGATATTCGTTTGATTTTTCTCACCATGATCTGCTTGGTTAAAGCTAAATATTCCCCGCCCGTCAACGCCTAACAACTTGTTTTTGATGCTTGAAAGTTGCGATAAATTAAAGCTGAGATAACACACACCATAACAAAAAGCATTATGTTTGGGAATATTACGGCGGTGCATCACCTTTGCCACCAATAATTGATTATTGATATTTTTGTTTAATGTGTTTTCACTTAATATATCTTCACTTGATGTCACCACGGAACTTCAACCCCGAGCATTTTTGCCACTTCAACCGCACTATTTAACCCATCTTCATGAAAACCATAGCGCATATAAGCACCACAAAACCATACTCCCCTGCCCCCTTGAATATTAATCATTTCAGTTTGTGCCTGCAATGCTGCTTGATTATAAACAGGGTGCTCAAATGTTACTTGGTCATAAATCATCTCATCACGGGGCGTTTTAGCAGGGTTTAGCGTCACAAATAATGGTTTATCATGCGGAATTGATTGCAATCTATTCATCCAATAAGTCAAAGTGATATGCGCGTTTTCATCAACCACATCATCGCATAAATAGTTCCAACTTGCCCATGCGGCTTTGCGTTTTGGCATAAGCGAATTATCACGATGCAAATAAGCGTGATTTTTTTGATATGTTATGTTGGATAAAATATTTGTTTCGTCAGTCCCAGCATCAACCAGCAACCGCAAAGCCTGATCGCTATGAGTGGCAAAAACCACCTCATCAAATAGCATTACCTCGCCGTCATTAATCACCTCAACCATCACATTATTTTTGTCATCAGCACGTCGGACACTTGAGATATTGGCATTTAGCTTGATTTCACCCTTAAAATTAGCAGCAATACGATTAACATATTCAATGCTACCACCGTCAACAGTCCACCATTTTGGTTGATCATTCACCGTCAATAACCCATGATTATCAAAGAAGTTAATGAATGAACTAGCAGGAAAATCTAATATTTGTTGCGGTGAACAGCTCCATATTGCCCCTGCGGTTGGCAACAAAAAGCGGTTCTTAAAATCCTCACCCATTTTGAGTTGCAACAATATTTCGCCAAGCGTTAGATTAGAGTTTTTGAACTGATGCACACATTTATTAAAACGCAAAATATCCTTAATCATACCCCAAAATCTCGGGCTTATAATGTTGCTTTTTTGTGCAAACACAGCACTCAAACCTTGGCAACCCCACTCAAACTTCCCCCCCCCGAGGCTCAAACCTAGCGACATATCACTCAATTTCACTGGCACATCTAAATGCTTAAACATTGCCGTCAAATGCGGATAATTGCGATAATTAAATACGATAAATCCAGTATCAACCGCAATTTCCTCACCCGCATAATTCACATTAACGGTGCGGGCATGTCCACCGAGGCGATGTTGCTTTTCAAATAATGTTACGTCATATTGATGTTGCAACAAATATGCTGCTCCAAGCCCCGAAATACCAGACCCAATCACCGCAATTTTTCTCATTTATTTAAGTCCCAATTATTCAATAAATATATATAGCCTAATTAGCATATTTCATACAAATGAAAATGATATTATAAAATGTTAATATTTCATAAGTTGTTGATATTTCAAAAATTAAGGGCAATTTTTGCCATATTAATCGTGATTTCTGCATTTAGGCTTTGCGAATATTCGTCTAATTCATCAAGCACCGCCACCGCCTCCTTGCATGAACGGTTAATTCGCTTTAACAAATAATCAAGCAACTGCCCCTCCACTTTAAGCTGTTTTGCTGCTAAATGCGCCAACATAACCGCTTTTAACATTGCATCATCAGGGGAGGAAATCTCCACAAAATCCGCTGCCTTCAAGCGTGAAGATAAATCCGCAAGCTGAGTTGGATAATATGACGGGGTATTGCTGGAACATAATAATAATTTTGCGCCTGCATTTTTTATTGCATTAATCAAATTAAAAAGTGGCTGATGAAGCGAATCAAAACTTGGCAAATCATCAATTAAATAATAATTTTTACCAAGTTGCATTGCGGGCGTATAATTAAATAAATCTATATCTATCGCATTAAACTTATGACGCCACTCATAGGCTAACATAGTTTTCCCGCTACCCTCTTCACCTGCGAGAAAGCAAACATGCGTCAACCAATTATTGCGTTCAATTAAATATTTATATGCTAACTCATTCGCATTACCCACCATTAATTGCGATTTTTGTTTGATTGCTAACGGTAAAAATTGCTGTGCAAATGATTGTTTCATTATATGATTTATATTAACCAATTTTTTGCAATAAAGCAGCGAAAAATCCGTCCATGCCACCATGTTCTGAATGCAAAAACGGTAAAGTTCGCATCTGCCCCGCATTGTTGAGAACTATGCTTGGCAAGTTAAATTGCACCAACTTGAATGACTGTGAAGAATTAGGCGAATACGCAGAATTGGTGGACTTACTTTGTTGCAAAAATGTTTCAATCTGCTGCTCCCCCTCTTGTTTGAACAATGAACATACCACATATAGCAAATATCCACCATTCGCCACCATTGAAGCTGCCACTTGCAATAATTGCTGTTGAACCACGCATAATTTTGCTATATCTTCATTGCCTAATTGATATAATATATCAGGATTGCGACGCAAAGTTCCCGTTGCTGAACATGGCGCATCTAGCACCACAAAATCATATTGATTTATATCATTTTGAGCAACCTCATACTTGGTGGATAAATCCCCGCTCTTTAATAAATCACCGCCCTTCAATAAATCTCTATGCTGCATTTGCGCTTGCAATTTGGTGCGCTGCAAGTTTTCATCAAGCAATTCCAAACGTTTCTTTGACCTATCAACCGCCAAAACCTTTCCTCCAAATGCAGCAAGCTGCATAGTTTTCCCACCGGGAGCAGCGCATAAATCAATGATATTTTTGCCCTCAAGCAAATGTTTTGCTCCATAAATAGGCAATGATGCTGCCAAATCTTGCACCCACCAATCGCCGTCATTATATCCATCTAACTCTGTGATTTTACCAACATTAAAATAGCGCAAACTCTGCCCTATTATGTGCAATTCGCCCCCCAGTTCGTCCTCCAGTTCACCCCGAGGTTCGCCCTTCAGTTCTATGGGCAATTCTTCTGGTAAATCATCTTGGATTTGTGATGATTTTCGTAAAACACCTTGCAAAGCACTTTGTGATGATTTTTGCATTTGCGTATCACTCAATTCCGCCTTAAAACTCAAATCCACATAATTAATATCCGCAAGCGATGCACTCCATATTTGCGCTGCAACTTGTTCGCCATAATCATTAATTAAGCGTGAGCGCAACCATTCAGGCGCATCACCCAACATGTTCTCACATAATTCTCCCGAAATCACCTTCTTCAACACCGCATTAACTAAACCTGCAATTTTGCCTAACCTATAATGTTTGGCAAGCTCAACACATGTGTTCACTGCGGCATAATTTGGCACATTCATATGGTGAATCTGCGCAACTCCCGCATATAATATTATCATCGCTAAACTTGGCATATTACCGATATTTGCCATGAATTGTTGCAATAAAACATCATATCTTGTTTTATTCTTCAATATTAACCGCAATAAATGCTCTGCAAATATCTTATCCTGATGAGTTATCGCCTTGTTTTTGCGCAATTTATGCAAGCAACCATCAAGCCCTGCTCCAACTCCTGCCCCAGAACCAGATTTAGGATTGACAATTGAATGCGCCGATTCAATCACCCATATTCGCGCCAGCAACCCTTCATCATTTGCATTCAAATCTTTAACTCCTATAGTTTGTTATCGCCAATTTTATTGTTATTCAAACGATATTAGACTATATATATATCATGAATGAACAATATATCATCAAAAAAGCGTGGGCTTTGAGCATTTTAGGGGTGCTACCATTTGCATGGGCAACATTGGAGATTTGGCTAAATATTAATTGGTTAAGTGGTTTTTTTGGCGTATCTGCGTATTTTATTTTTTTATCCTACGCCGCTATAATCCTCTCTTTCTTAGGTGGAATAATGTGGGGAGGCGTGCTGCACACCAAAGGAAATAGTAGTTTAGCAGGGTGGTTATTGATTTTGAGCGTGATTCCCGCATTAATTGCGTGGGTTGCGGTGCTATTATTTCCGCAAAATATCGCATGGTTATTGCTGATTGGTGGGTTTTTGAGCCTGCTAAAAATTGAACATTTCATGCAACAAATCAACTTAATTCCATATTGGTTTTGGTTGCTGCGCCGCAACATCACTATAGCGGTAATTACGATGATTTTGCTAAATTGGTTTCACATTGCTTGAGTGTTTTTAGCTTAAGCATTATGTTTTTTTAATGCGATATGCTTGGCTATGCTTTTTTTGAGATTAGTTTTTTTCAACTATAGTTTTCTCAACTATAGTGTTTTGATAGGAAATAGCGCATGAATTGGCGATTGGCCACCAAAATATAAACCATAATGGTGATGGTGTTTTGACTAACTGCCCTTGATCGGTCAAACACGCAATCACGCCATGGATTAACAGTAAAAAGCCAATAAAAGCAATATCTTGGCTATGATTTTTATATAAATTAACCAACGCATTCATCACAATTGCGAGCAACAAAACAAACCCCATGATGCCCGTATAATACCATGTTGAGATGAACAAATTGTGAGGATTTACTCCCGCATAACCATAAGGAAATGTTGCTTGCATACCATAGCCAAACACAGGTTGTCTAGCGATTAACTGCCATGCAAGCTGCCAAATCTCCAACCGATGTGATTTGCGGTGGAGCGCATCAAGCAAATATTCGTAATATTCAGCGAGCGGAAGAATGCTATAATTATTGTAATAAAAAAACCACATATCAGCGATTAAAATTGCGATGATTATTAATGATGCAGCGAATATTTTATAATGGCGCATCATCAGCAAACCAACTGCCCCGCTGCAACAAAACGCAATTAACGGCCCTCTACTTTGGGTGAGCAAAATCAAAATTGCGGTTACCAAAAATGCAGCAACAACCAACATTTTATCTTTTATGTTCTGATGCGAAGCTGTGACACCCAATAATTCACCAGTTGGCATATAATTTGGTGAAATATTTTCAACCCTGCGCCACAAACATAACCCCATCAGCGAGAATAAAGCATATATATTTGCGCCTAAAATAGCGTGATTATTCTGCCCAATTGGAATTAATCGTCCATTTTCGTGGGGAAATGCAACATATTTCGCAATTGAGATAATTCCACAAATCACCACCACCCACAACATTAATCTGATAAATCGCAACATATTATGCTGGTTTAAGTTGCGATGAAACATAATCATGGCAAGCACGAACAACAAGTTAGTTATTGAATGGCGAATTGTTTGCAATGTTCCATAAAAAAACAATGAGTGAATTATGATATATGCGAATAATAAAAATAACAATTTTCTGTCATTATTTTGCCATATTAATGATAATATTTGTTTCTGGCCAACCATCACATATTTTAACACTATGTATATCGTTGGAATTGCGATGAACAGATAAAACCAAAACGAATATATTACAAATGATGGCATACAAAATTGCATAACCATAAAAATCACAACAAAAAGTGACTGCGACGAGTTGAATGACTTTGTCAAATCCAATCGTGTTTTTAATTCAGATATTTTCTTTGAGCTAAACACTTAATATTAGCCTTGTGAATTGAGATTAACCTTATAAATTGAGATTAATATCACAAATTAATGTTAATACCGCATTTCAAACATTTATGTTTCAAATATTTTACTTCAATCTGCATTCACATATGAGTTAAATATTTTTTCTCAAATCCGTAATCCAAAACTCGCCCCCAATTTTAACTATCAGAGGCGAGATATGTTTTTCCTAGAATCTGAATCTTGCGCCAGCTTCCAATGCGTGAGTTGTATATTCATGTTCAACGCTCTGCCCCGTGCTTGCGGTGAATGTTGGGTCAGTCGTGCCGTGATAACGATAACCAACTTGCAACACAGTATTCAACATAAACTCAGGTTGCCAGCCAAGCCCCGCCATAAATTGATATGCGAATACTTTGTCTTCATCTTGAACGCCAAGCCCTTTGGAACTCATGCTAATCGTATCCAAACCAATACCCGCACCAACATAAGGGCTAACCTGCGTTTGAGTATCAAAATCAAAATAAGCGTTCATCATATAACTATATGATTTAATATTACCAGAAACACTGCTAACTTTTCCGCCAGCGGTGAAGTTCTCCAAATCATTGAAACGATGCCCAATTTCAAACTCAAAGCGAGTATAATCTAGCACGCTTCCCGTTGGCCCTGGTGTATATCCAATTGATCCAGCCACTCCGTAACCAGAATCAAAACCTAAGTCACCAACATTTCTGTTGGCAGATGCAATATTTGTATCATCAACATAATTGAGCGAGCCTTTAACGCCAACATACCAATTTGGCCAACGTCCCTCGCCATGTTGGCTTGAAGGATAAGCAGCTTCTTGAGCCTGCGACCCGCCCGCCATTAATGCGACAGCTAATGACATTAATATATTTTTTTTACTTATTCTCACCGCACTTATTCTCATTATATCTACTCCAAAATATACATTTTCCAATTCTTAAATATGCTTATAGACAAAAACGTCACAATATTTCAACAAAAATATCACATATGCTTTTTTTTATACATTTTTAATTTTTACTGTTGTAATAAAATCATGAATGTGCAAAAAAGATTGAATAGTGCATTAATATTGCGCTGTTATGGTTGCCCTCGTGGCGGAATGGTAGACGCTGCGGACTTAAAATCCGTTGACTTCGGTCGTGCCGGTTCAAGTCCGGCCGAGGGCACCAAGTTACAGTTTGTAAGAACGGCTAAATTAACGTAGGAATTATCCACTCAGTAATATATTAAGTCATGAGAACTTAATTTGAGAAAAGATTACATGAAAAATAACTTCACTATTTACCCCGCAATTGACTTGAAAGATGGGAAATGCGTGCGCTTGTTCAAGGGCGATATGAACCAAGCAACCATATTCGCCAATTCACCCCAAGCGCAAGCCAAGCAATTTGAGGAAGCGGGGTTCAAATGGTTGCATTTGGTGGATTTGGACGGAGCATGTGCAGGAAAATCACTTAACACGCAAAGCATTGATGCAATTTTGCAACATATAACCATACCAGTCCAATTGGGTGGTGGCATACGGACATTAGAAAATATTGAATATTGGTTAAATCGTGGCATTAAACGGGTGATACTCGGCACCATCGCCGCCAAAAACCCCGAACTTGTCAAGCAAGCGTGCAAGCAATTTCCCAACCAAATTATGGTTGGGATTGATGCGAAAAATGGAATGGTTGCCGTTGATGGCTGGGTGAACCTTGATACCATCACCGCCACCGACCTTGCTTTGCATTTTGAAGATGCGGGAGTTGCTGGATTGATATATACTGATATTGAACGTGACGGCGCAATGCAGGGCGCAAATATAGCACAAACCAAAATGTTAGCAGAGCGCATTTCAACCCCCGTCATCATCTCAGGTGGGGTAAATGGAATAGAAGATTTGCGTAACATTCAAGCAGAATCAAGCATTAGCGGGGCAATCATTGGCCGTGCTTTTTATGAAGGAGCAATATCATATGACGATGCGCTGAAATAATGATGATTAACTATTAAAAATACATGTTTTGTTAAGCCATCTTCTTTATATCGTAATATTTGTGTGTTAATTTGGATTTATTGAATAACAATGTATTGGTAACATAATATGAAAATAGAACCTGCTGAAGAAGTTATTAAAAAATTAATAAGCCTTGCTTCAAGACAAAACATAAGCGATTATGAGAAATTACAGACGCTTTCTGGTGTGCAAAACGAACAGTTCAAAGAAGTTTTTACAAATCCAGAATTGTTAAAAGCGTTTGAAGGAAGCCCAGAAATTTCAGAAGCCCTTACAAAAATAAATGATGTTGGAGATTATAGCGGAACACTGTTAAAAACAGAAAATGGTTTTAGCAGCGCGGTTAGAAATATTCTTCACGAGCAAAGTCAAGTGGTTAGTGATTTGCAAAAGAAAGCA
Source organism: Alphaproteobacteria bacterium (assembly GCA_043765375.1). GTDB lineage: Bacteria > Pseudomonadota > Alphaproteobacteria > Rickettsiales > UBA998 > JAYUJH01. Next base: position 36,656 of record JAYUJH010000035.1, on the reverse strand, counting down.
ACTCAAGCCGCCAGCACTGTATCCGAAGCACTTCCGCAGACTATTGCTAATAGCAGTGCAGTAGATAATATAAGTAATGCTGCTACTGATATTGTTAGCAATACCACCCCCCCCCCCCACGCAGTTGCGCAAACCGCTATTAGTGAGATTACAGAAGTTGCTGCTGGCAATATTGCTTCCGTCCAACCCCCTGCCGCACCAGCAATAATAACTGAAGTAGCAACAGATCTTACAGCCAATGCGACCAAATTAACAGAAGGAGCAGAAGCGATTGGTATTTCTCCTAGAAATGCAAATTCGGAGCAATGGTCTAACGTTAAAACCGATTTAGCCTCAGACTTGCCAAATGGTGCAACAGCAGCAGTTAATAACGTAGTAGACGCTGCACAATCTGCTGTTCCAAAAGTCTCAAATCCTCTTCCGCCTGTTGAGGGAATTGTAACCGAAGGCTTGGAAAAAATGGGGGAAGCAACCAAACAAGTAGTCACAAACGAGATAAAAGATGACGTTGCAAAAGTTGTATCACAAAACGGAGATGAAGTTGCAGAAGCCGTTACCGAATCAGTTGCAAAAGGAGGGTGGAAGGAAAAAGCAGCGGAAACCGCAAAATCTTTAGGAACCAAGGTCAACAATTTGCCGACATCAGTAAAAGTTGGTGCAGCAGTGCTTGGAACGTTAGCCGTTGTTGGTGGAATTGTGCTACATAATAATCATCAGAATAAGGAAGCTGAACGAACTGCTCAATCATCTGGAAATCTAACACAACTTCAACCTGCCAATGACCAGATATTCGCTCAATCACAAGGAGTTAATAAGATAATGTCAAGTGGAAGAGCAGCATAATATTTATTTTATAGACCTACCACTAAAATACTGCTAAAAAACAATGATATGAAAAACATTGTTAGGCACATATTTCACGAGAACAAAACCCATAACGAAGGCATGAAAAATGCTTAAAGTTCGTATCATTCCCTGCCTTGATGTGCATAATGGACGAGTGGTTAAGGGGGTGAACTTCATCAATTTGCGTGATGCGGGCGACCCTGTGGAACAAGCCGTGATTTATAATGATGCGGGGGCTGATGAACTATGCTTTTTGGATATAACCGCTTCAAGTGACAATCGCAATACTTTATATGAAATGGTGGAAAAAGTCGCAAGCCGTTGCTCAATTCCGTTTGCAGTGGGAGGTGGAGTGCGCAGTGTGGAAGATGTGCGGCAATTGTTGGTATGCGGGGCGGATAAGGTTTGCATCAACACGGCGGCGGTGCATAACCCTGAATTAGTCGCACAAGTGGCGCAAAAGTTCGGCTCACAATGTGTGGTGGTTGCGCTTGATGTGAAAAAATCTTCGTCAATGTCAAGCGGTTACGAGATATTCACTCATGGCGGGCGCAATGCAACGGGGCTTGACGGAGTTGCTTGGGCGGTTAAGATGATGGAATTGGGGGCGGGTGAGTTGTTAGTCACTTCCATGGATAAAGACGGCACTAAATCAGGTTATGACGCACCAATGTTGCGGGCAATCTCAAATGCGGTGAATATTCCAATTATTGCCTCAGGCGGCGTAGGTGCGCTTGAACATTTTGCAGATGGTTATCACGCTGGTGCAACGGGTTTGCTTGCCGCTTCTGTGTTTCATTTCGGTGAATTAACGATAGCGCAGGTTAAATCACATTTGCAAGCGCAACAAATTGCCGTGCGAATGTTATGAGAAAAAGTTGTAATATGCTTATGCTCTCCCCTTGCGGGAGAGCGGTTGAAGCGAGCTTACTAATGTAAGCAAAGCTGAAACGTGAGGGGTGTATATTATATTATTTTCACTATTATGAATAATCCCAATATAATACTCCCAAAAAAAAGAGCCTTGCGGGCTCTTTTAAGAAATTATCATCATTCAAAAACTTACTACCATTGGTTGCAACTGATTGAAGTAACTATTGGTAGTCCTTCATTATTTTCTACTCCTACTATAATGGACAATCTGTTAGGAAGAATGGTATCAACTAATTCAGGAGTATTTCCTAACGCCATTAATTTCTGTTCGCCTTTGGCATCTTTTACTACTAAAAGAGTGCCTCCATTGGTCACTCTTGTTGAGAGCGTTCCTATTAATGTAATTTTTTTTGGAGCACTTACATTAATAGCTAAAGCTACTAATGCACATACCGCCGTTGCCGCTGCCGATAATTTCAATTTCCAATTTTGCATTTTTCCCTCTAGGAATAAAAAATCTGCTGGTTTATAATTTGCTTAAAAACAAATCATAAACCAATCTATTACCAATAATTATTTTACCCCCCCCCCCGTTAAAGTCAATTACTTAATTGTTAATATTTTGTGACAATCTGGAAATATTGATTGCGAATGCTGTGAAAAATTGCTTGACATTAAAACGACATTGATTATATATAGACGATTGAATTAATAATGTTTGGATATAAATTATGTTTGCAATTATAGAAACTGGCGGAAAGCAATATAGTGTGAAAGAAGGCATGAAGTTTGCCGTTGAACGCATGGCGGGTGAAGTTGGTGACGTAATAACCATCAACCATGTGCTTGCAGCCACTGGAAAAATAGGAACTCCTTTGGTTGAAGGAGCAAGCGTGTCCGCAACTATTATAGCACAAACACGTGATGCTAAAGTGTTGGTATTCAAAAAGAAACGCCGTCAGAATTATCGCCGTTTCAACGGGCATCGTCATCATAAAACAATTTTGCAGATTGACAAAATCGCAGCTTAACATAAAATATTAGATTTGGAGAGATAAAATGGCTCATAAGAAAGCAGGTGGTAGTTCACGCAACGGTCGGGACTCAGCAGGGCGCAGGCTCGGTGTGAAAAAGTTCGGTGGTGAATTAGTAATTCCAGGAAATATTTTGGTGCGTCAGCGTGGTACAAAGTTTTTTGCAGGATTAAATGTTGGAATGGGGCGTGATCATACATTATTTGCGCTTGAGGCAGGAAATGTTGCATTCGCAACCAAGGGTAATGGCAGGCAATATGTGTCTATCGTCCCAGCAGCGATTAATTAATCAACTAATTAATCAACTAATTGATAATTAATTTGTTGGATTAATATTACATTAACTAGTAACATGGTTATGTGTTATATTAATTTAACAGAACAACTCAATTATGAAAAAAATATTAATTACATTGTCATTGATGTTCAATGTGGGATTAATCCCTGGTGCGGCTCAAGCTAAAGGTGAGATTCTTCATGGTGAAGCGGCGCAAATATCAACTCATTGCACCGCACACTTTACTCGGGCAGAAACTAAGTATGGCATTCCAAAACATTTATTATTAGCAATAGCTAACACTGAATCTGGGCGATATAATCACGGGTTGAAACGAGTTTTGCCTTGGCCTTGGACGCTTAATATTGAAGGAGCAGGCAGTTATCACGGAAATATGCACGACGCAATCACAGCGGTAAATCGGGCAAAACAACGTGGACAATCAAGCATTGATGTTGGTTGTATGCAGGTTAATTTGAAGCACCACCCCCACGCCTTCACTAGTGTGCAAGACGCTTTAACCCCCGCCGTCAACATAGATTACGCAGCAAAGTTCTTACGCAGCAATTTTGATGAATTAAAATCTTGGCCAAAAGCTATTGCGGCTTATCATTCTCGCAGTGCAAAGGGCGCACAATATTTCGCCATGGTGCAGAAACGTTGGCGTGATGTGCGGGGAATTGCAGGTGGAGATTTACTTGAAAATACTGATTATGTCGCCGCTAAATCTGAAACTGTTAATGGCGTAAAAGTTAGCCGTTTAGCACATAATATCGTAAGCGAACGAAGTTTCATCAGGCGACTACCTGAATATAGCCTCTCCATTAATGATGGGGGCAAAGTCACCACACGCAACCCCGCACAACAAGCAATGCCAAGCAATGCGAAGCGAATTGATGTGACCATGGGAAATAATTTGCAGGCAAATAACAACTCCAATAATAGGCACGGAATGAAAGTTATCAAAGTTAGTGATTCCGTCGCAACTGACAACACCACCGTCACGATTACGCCAACCGCTCTGCGACAATCCAGCAATTCTGCGCAATATTCTGGTGCGGAACAATTTGTTTATAATGCAAAAAACACGCAACAATTGGCGAATAATATGTTGGATAATAATGCCCCTACCAGTGATGCAGCGACTGAAAAAACTGAACCAAAAAATCCCAATCATCGCCATCAACCTAATTTTATATTTGGTAGGAATTGACCATTAACATTTTATAATTTTATCATACATTGAGATTAAAAAACGCTATAATATGTGGATAATTATACTTAGATCAGACAATTAATTTTTATTTCGCATAAATATCGCCAATTTTTAATGTTTTTATAGATTAGTTAACCATCAATCAATATGTTAATTACATGATTATAACCCCTAAAAAATCTTCAGTATCGCGTGATTTTTTGCTATTATTTTTCGTGTTAATTTTTATTGTGTCAATCGTTGCCGTTTGGGTTGCTTACCGAACTTTTGATAATTACGTTGATGAAATTATATCAGATATAAAAAGCGAAACATTGCGCATTGATCGCTCCATGATTGTGGAAATCAAAGACGCATCTTATTTGATGGAATCTTTGTCACGTCAAATTGTGCAATTGAAAAATAATGATGAAATATCACGTTTGCTAGGATCTTTTAATGATAGCAATGACGGCAGAAACAATGAAATAAATTGGTTGAACGCCAATCAAAACGTCATAATCAGCAGCATATCTGGGTTTGTAAATCAAAAAATCAATTTTAGCGACCTTGATTATATCAAAAAATCGCTAGCAGCTCCATGGCAAGTTCATATTGGGCGACCAAATAATAGCAAAATTACCAATAAATGGATATTGCCATTAAGCATCGGCGTGACCAATTATAAAGGTGATTTTATTGGCATTTTGATGATTGGAATTGATATTGCGAGCATTACAAAAGAGCTGAAAAAAGTGATGCAAATCCCTGAAATGGATTTCAATATTTTTACCACAACCATGAATAGCATTGCTGATAGTAGGAAATTAGAGAAGAAATATAATATTTTGGATAGCAACCAAATCACGCTGCTGAGCCAACAGGTTGAAAAGAAAAAAAAGGGGATTATTTCCGAGCCATATTTGTTTAATCAATCAATTCCATTCGCTTATTTTGCCAAATCTTCGCAATATCCTTATATTATTTACATAAATCACAATCATATTACCCATCAAGATGAGATTTTCAAGTTGCTGCGCGCTCGTATGATTCAGATATTACTTATATTTTGCTTCTTGCTGACATTATTATGGCTGGTGAAAACTAGGATTATCAAGCCTGTAGAAAAATTGTGCGAAATCACTGCAAATATTAATGCGGGGGGGAGATATCAACCAATCTCTCGGGGAGGGCCGCTGGAAATTGAGCAATTAGCCAATCAAATCCGTAAATTATCCGATTATCTGATTGAGCAAAATCGCACTAATAATGAATTAAAGGTGAAAAATCAATATCTTAACAAAATCAAAGAAGGAACTGAGGTGCTTGATAATGCTCGCATTAACTTTTTGATGCAAACAGCGCATGAGATGGAGCAACCGCTGCAACAGCTAAATCACTCAATTGGGGAGATAATAGCGAATAATCCCAATAATCATGCAAGTTCGCTGGAGGCGATGCACCATATTGAGATGATAAAATTGATAATTGGTGACATTAATTATACCGCAAATGCACAATATGCGAAACTTAGAGTGCGTGAAAATAGCATTAATTTGAACTTTATCATGCACCGTGCAATACGCAAGTTTCATGAGTTTCAACGATTTACGCATATTGAAGTGCGTTTGAAAATTGATGATAATCTGCCAATTTTGCTTGGTGACGAGGATATTTTCACCGATATTATTATTTATATTTTGTGTGGTGCGTCCGCTAATATCAGCCAAGGCAGTGCGATTGAGCTAAATGCGCAAATGGAATATAACGAGCATAATCACAAAGAACTCAACATTCACGTTAAATATTCATCACCAATTCATAATTATAAAGACAAATTGGTGGCGTTGGAGAATGTTAAAAACCATGATAAATATGTAAATGAACCTGCGATAAAAAGCTCTATCATGAACTTTTTGATGGCGAGAATGTTGGTTACTGTGCTTGGTGGAAATCTCTCAATTAATGTCAGGAAGGGCGAAACCAACCGAATATTCTTACGTTTTCCTCAAAATATTATTATTAACTGAGATTTTTATTCATAATTATAATTTCAAAATTATATAATTATGGTTGCTTGGTGGATTTTTGCTCCATTTTATGCACCCTACCCTGTTTGATTTCGCTAAAAATCAACAAACAAACTCCCATCATAATGCACATATCCGCAATATTAAATGATGGCCAATGATAATTCATAACATGAAAATCAAAAAAATCTGCCACTGCACCATAATGTAGCCTATCAATCACATTACCAAATGCACCACCAACAACCATGCCAACGCCGCAAGATATTCTCCAATTGGTTGATTTTCTGTGCCAAAATGTCAAGCTAATTGCCACAATCAACGATAGCGCAATAAGTGGTATGCGGGCATCAATTTGCGAAAACAGCCCAAAGCTAACGCCCCTGTTCCACACCATGACTATATTAAAAAAACTAGTGATTTTTATGGCGATGAAGTTATTTGCCATCATTTCGCTAACCAACCAATATTTGCAAAATTGGTCGGCAATGATAACTATGAATGACACTAACGACAAGTGATTATAATATTTCATTCAATCTCCAAGCATCATATCAAAATCTGAGTTCATGGCGGAGGCGTTTTCGGCACTGATGCGATCGTATATTTCCTTGCGCAAAATGCTAACCTCAGATGGAAATGAAAATCCAAGTTTCGCCATGTTGCCTTTAATTTCTGTTACAGTCACTATTATGTTATTATTAACAACAATAGATTCTCCGATTTTTCGTGACAAATATAACATAATTCAACCAATTTATAAATTGAATATAATTAATATGATTTTGCGATAATTTGCAATCAAATATATAGTACTTTCTAATTTTATTTACTTGTTATTTTCAAGTGAATAAAATTAGAAAGCACTATCTCTCATATATTTATAGTGATTTATCCTAATTTTTAATGACCGATAAAATCGGCAATTAAAAATAGGAATCACTATATAAAAAATGCGGATATTTATAGAAATATATAGGCGAAAATGCGAACAAAAACATTGCAACCCATTGTTTTGAGTCATTATTTTAAGATATAATATTAGAAAATTATTTCAAGGAATTAGTTCGGGGCATAAGTTTAGAGCCTAATCTCAGATCAAAAAAAATGCTGGAAGATAACTCCCAACATTTTTTAGTTCAAGTAATCGATAATTGATTATTGAGTAGATAGCAGACCTTCATTAACAGTAGTGAATGTTGAAGTCAAACTTTGTCCAAGCGTTGTTACTATAGCAATGATTGCTACTGAAATCAGAGCTGCGATCAAACCATATTCAATTGCAGTTGCACCAGACTCATCGTTAATTAATTTTTTCAAATGTTTCATGTTTTAATTCCTTTGTATATAAAGTTAATAATATAAAAAGTTGTTATCCAACTTAACATACATTATAACAATATTTTCATATACTACAAGTAATAATTTCAAAAACGTTACTTTTTTGTATAAAACATCACAACCATGCAAATATAATTGCGATGATGCAAAAAAGACACATGATGAAATCTCCATATTTTATAAAATCCCCACTATTTTAGTGAAAAAAAACATAGATTAATTGCAAAAATACTTATAAAGTGGGTTATGAAAAACAATATATATTAAGGAATTACAAATGAGTGCAGTCGCAATGAAACAAAATAACGCAAATGATTATAAAGTAGCAGATATTTCGCTTGCTGAATGGGGACGCAAAGAAATTTCGTTAGCGGAATCAGAGATGCCGGGATTAATAAGTTTGCGCCATGAATATGCTAAAGAATTGCCGCTTAAAGGGGCAAAAATCGTTGGTTGCTTGCATATGACTATTCAAACAGCGGTATTGATTGAAACCTTAACCGCACTTGGGGCAGAAGTTCGCTGGAGTTCATGCAATATTTTTTCCACGCAAGACCAAGCGGCAGCAGCAATTGCGGTGACTGGTGTGCCAGTATTTGCATGGAAAGGGGAAACTGAGGAAGAATATGAATGGTGTATCAAACAAACGATTGAAGGCAATCCTTCATGGAAACCGAACTTAATTCTTGATGATGGTGGTGATTTAACCCGAATAATTCACGAAGAATATCCACATTTGCTTGAAGCAATTAAAGGAGTTTCAGAAGAAACTACCACTGGTGTGTTGCGCCTCCATGATATGTTAAAAGTTGATGGCTTAAAAATGCCAGCTATTAACGTTAATGATTCTGTTACAAAATCTAAGTTTGATAATCTATATGGTTGTCGTGAGAGCTTGCCAGACGGGTTGAAGCGTGCAACTGACGTGATGATTGCTGGCAAAATCGCCGTGGTGGCGGGTTATGGTGATGTGGGCAAAGGTTGCGCTGATGCGATGAAAAGCCAAGGTGCGCGGGTGTTGGTGACGGAAGTTGATCCAATATGCGCATTGCAAGCCTCTATGCAGGGTTATCAAGTGGTAACAATGGAAGAAGCAGCATCGCAAGGTGATATATTTATCACAGCAACGGGAAATAAAGATATTATCCGCATTGAGCATATGGAACAAATGAAAGATAGAGCGATTGTTTGCAATATCGGACATTTTGATAATGAGATTCAAGTTGCATCGTTGCATAATTACAACTGGAACGAAATTAAACCACAAGTTGATGAAATTACCTTCCCAAGTGGTAACCGAATTATTTTGCTTGCAAAGGGGCGGTTGGTTAATCTCGGTTGTGCAACTGGTCACCCAAGTTTTGTGATGAGTGCATCATTCACCAACCAAGTGCTGGCGCAAATTGAATTGTGGAATAATTCAGCTAAATATGAAAATAAAGTTTATGTGCTGCCCCGCCATCTTGACGAAAAAGTTGCGCATTTGCATTTGGAAAAATTGGGAGTAAAACTCACCATTTTAACCAAAGATCAAGCGGATTATTTGGGAGTTGATACGGCAGGACCATTCAAAGCTGAAACTTATCGTTATTAGAACAATCATTAAATCATGAACACAACAACCGCAAATCATATGCCTTGGCAAGCGGATTATTTTAGCGCAAATCTAGGGCTTGATATAAATCTAGGGTTTATATCGCTTGGGTTTGCGGTTGTAATATTATTATATGCGATGTTAAAATTACGGCGAGCTAATAATATTGCAAAAATTGCTCATGATTTCAACAATCAACTAACCGAAGCTGGCTTTGCAAATATTTTGTTTTGTAAAGCCAGCGAAAAAATATTATTTGCTCAAGGGCTTGGAAATATTCAGGGGCTTGGTAACACACACGGCTTGAACAAGGCGAGTAGTAGTGTTGCTAAGGCGGGAGAGCCAAACAAAATAGGAGTTCAGGTCAAAACACAAAAATCTGATAACATAGCTGATGATGCTAATATTCAATTCTCCAACATAGAAGAATTATTGCAACTTTTGCGAGCTGAAGATGCACTAAAATTGCGTGATGCACTGAATAATCCAGAAACAGAGCATAATCAATCACTATTACGTTTCAAAAATGGGCAGGTAGTGAAATATTTAGTCCATCATAATATTTGGCAAAAAAAGCCTGCCTATGCATTAATGTTGCGTAATGTCCATAAAGAATATCAGAAAATGCTTAGCGCAGTAGCGGAAAATGAAGCATTAAAACATGAGCGCAAACAGCATAATTTATTGCTAAATAATATTCCAATCCCCATGTGGGTGCGTGATGCAAAAATGGATATAATTTATTGCAACCTTGCTTATATGCAGTTAGTTGATGAAAATGATGCAACTATTAAAGATGGTGCGATGCCTTCTTTATTCAAAGGAGCTAGGCGAATTGCCAACCATGCGATGGAGAGCAAAGCATTATCAAGCAGTAGGCATAGATTGGTGGTGGAAGGTGAGCGGATATTATGGAATATTAACGAATTATATGTAAGCGAACTTGGTGGAACAATTGGCTTTGCCCATGACATTAGCGCACTAGAGAAAGTTGAAACTGAGGTAACGCATAATTTAAGCACGTTAGAAGATTTGCTTGATAGTTCATCTTCAGCGATGATTATTTACGGCGCAAATATGCGCTTGAAGTTTTATAATCAGGCTTATGTGCGCATTTGGGGAGTTGATGAAACATGGTTGGATAGCGAGCCGACATTTGCCGAAATGATTGAGCATTTGCGTGAATTGCGCCGCCTGCCCGAGCAAATTAATTTTGCCGCATTCAAGCAACAACGTTTGCGTATGTTCAGTGAAATCACCGAGCCGCAGGAGGAATTATTTTATCTCCCCGATGGTAGGACTTTGCGTAATGTCGCCATACCTAACTCAGCGGGCGGAATGTTGTTTATTTATGAAGATGTGACGGATAAGCTAGCATTGGAGCGTTCTTACAATACTTTGATTGCAGTGCAGAGCGAAACATTAGATAATTTGCATGAAGGAGTGGTGGTTTTTGGTGAAGATGGCAGGCTGAAACTCAAAAATCCAACTTTTCTCTCGCTTTGGGATTTGGAGGAAAAAAATCTTAAAAGTGGAATACATATTTCACAATTATTGGATAAAACTAGACATTTATATCTGACTAGTAATTGGGAATTATTCAAGGAAGAATTGATAAATATTGCACAAGATAGGAAACGGCATTTGCTGCGATTTGAACGCACAGATGGCGCAGTGATAGATTGTAGCATTGTGCCACTGCCCGATGGCGGAGTTTTAATAACTTATATTGATAACACCGCAAGCACATTGGTTGAGAGATCATTGCGGGAGCGCAACGAGGCACTGGAAGCTGGCGACAAACTAAAAACCGAGTTCTTGGCTAATATGTCATATGAATTGCGCTCACCACTTACATCAATTAGTGGATTTGCTGAAATGTTGCGCCAAGATTATTTCGGTGAATTGTCCGTCAAACAGCGGGAATATGTTGAGGGGATTTATAATTCTTCACAACATTTGATGCACTTGATTAACGATATATTGGATTTATCAAGCATTGAAGCTGGTTATATGACGCTAAACATCACCGAGTTTAACGTTTATAAATTGTTAAACACTATGACAAACTTGTTGAGTGAACGGTTGAAAGAGTTTGAACTAATTGCGCATATTGAATGTGCAGCTGATATTGGGGCAATGCACGCTGATGAAACTCGCATCAGGCAGATATTATTTCATTTGCTGAGCAATGCCGTGAAATATTCGGTTGATGGGGCTGGTAGCATCACTTTGGGGGCAAAAAAAACTAATAGTGAAATTGTGATGTGGGTGCAGGATAACGGGGTTGGGATTTCTGAAACGGAGCAAAAAGAAGTGTTTGACAAGTTTTATCGTGGCAGTTCGGGAGTGCGAAAAGCAGGAACAGGGCTTGGGCTTTCAATGGTGAAAAACTTTGTTGAGTTGCACGGTGGATATGTGGAGATGCACTCCGAGCTAAATAAAGGGACAATGGTGACATGTTATTTGCCAATCAAATCATCAGATACATCGTTGGATAATAAATCGTTGGATAAGAATAATCAGAATGATATTTCTGATAAAACGCCCCGTGACCCATCAGACGAGACTTTAGCACTTGAAACTTTAGCACTGACGCAACAAACCATTACAATTCATTAAAAACTATTGATATTTGTTAAAAAATGAATATTATGGTAAATATTGAAACAAATAATACGTATTAGATAAGCAAATAGAGCATCAAGTAAATAGAGCATTAAGCAAATAGCGAATTAAAAGCAAGCAAGGTAAGTAATTTATGAGTTTAGATATTTTATCCAAAGGTGGCATCATAATGATACCAATCGTTGGACTTTCAATTTACGCTCTTGCGGTGATTTTTTATAAAATAGTGCAGTTCAATGCTGGGCAAGCCCTGAAAAGTGCATATATTGAGCCAATAATGCAGCATATTCGCCAAGGGGAATATACTGACGCTGATGAATTGCTGCAAAAAACTATAGGGCCAGTTGCTAGAGTTATGCGTTGCGCCATTCGCTGCGTGTTAAACCGTGATATGTCCAGCAAGAGCAGAGAAGCAGAAATTGCTCGCATCGGCACGGCTGAGATACAAGTGCTAGAATCTCATATGCGTGGGTTGGAGATGGTAGCAAATACCTCGCCATTGCTTGGGTTGCTCGGCACGGTGCTTGGCATGATAACAGTATTTGCAACTTTGAGCGATGCGGGCGGACGGGTTGACCCTGCCCTGCTCGCTGGTGGAATATGGGAGGCATTAATCACAACTGTGGGGGGGCTTTGTGTAGCAATCCCGACTATGGCAGCTTATTATATTTTAGATGGTAATGTGGAGCGAGTGCGAACTCGTATGCGTGATGTCGCCATTCAGATATTAGCCTTGGAAGATGCGTTCATCAAAAATGAGAAAGAGCAAGAACGCCGTGAAGTGATTAATAATCGTCAGATGTTGGAAAAAGAACAATCTAATCTCAAAAAATTAGCCGAAGAACAAGTGAAATTGATGGAGCAAATGCGCACCACTCCGCAATCTTCCAGCACCTTGAAATTGCTTAGCCCCTCCTATGGTGCATAATGATGCTAGCCTAGATTATGTCTGCCCGAATTATGTTTGGTTGAATGGTGAAATCATACCACAATCTGATGCGCATATAAATTGCAATGATAGAGGGTTTCGTTTTGGTGATGGAATATTCACAACAATTGCGGTGCTACAACAAGCACCAATATTTTGGGATTTACATTTCTCACGATTGCAAATTGGGCTAGATATTTTGAGCATTAGCGCAAATATTGACAACATCATTGATGCAGTTCAAGCAATTATCCACCAAAACAATATCATCAACGGGTTATGTCGCATCATCATCACCCGTGGCAATGGAAGCAAAGGTTACCTTCCCACTAACGCAACCCCGCCAACCATATATATTGAAACACAAAATACAACTCCGCCAATTCATAATATATACGCAAATCAGGCGGTGCGGTTGCAGCTGAGCAAATGGCGCAGACCTCCACCAAACTGCCTGCCCAATACCAGCAAAATCATGCAAGGAATGAACCCAATTCTCGCCAAAATAGCAGCAATTAATGCAGGATATAATGAAGCATTAATGTTGAGCCATGATGATTTTGTTAGCGAAGCGGCAAGTTCCAACATTTTTTGGCTAGAAGGTGAGCAGCTTTTAACCCCACCATTAACCACTGGTTGCCTCAATGGAGTGATGCGGCAAAAATTATTGCAACTTGGGGCGACGGAGAAATTAACTACTATTAATGAACTATGCGAATGTAACGGGGCTTTCTTAACTAATTGCACCATGGGAATAACTAAAATTGCTAGCATTAATGATGATGAATTACGACAAAATCATGATTTAATTGCGCAATTGATAAAAAAAATCACAACGCAAATCACCAATGAAATTAATAATTTCTGCGCAAAATAACTATTGCGAAAAACAAATCTAATCGCTAAACTTGGAAAAAAATACATTGGAAAATATTCATGAAAAAGTCGTTAATTATAGTGCCATTAGTCGCATCAATCATCGGAACACATTATGTTGTGTGGGACATATTGACAAATAAGTTGGCGGAAGGCTTGACCAAACAATTAACAAAATTGAATGAAAATGCCAAAGATGATATGAAAATCTCTTATGAAGATCGCAAAACTTCAGGTTATCCAACCAAATCTATGGTTACTTTCACCAAACCGACATTAAAATCTAAAGATGCAACCATTTTAATTGAAGAAGATTTAACCTTTTCATCGGGGTTGATGGGTGACTATGTGAAAATGCAATCACACGGCGCAATCGTGATTAATGACGCTGCGAAATCATATAAAATCGTCAGTGATGACGGCTTAAAATGCAATATTGCTGCTGATTCAATCGTTAATTTTATCGCCGCAAATAAGCATCTAAAGCAAGGCAAGTTTAGTGATGTTGCCAAAAATATTCGTGCAATAGGTTGCGAAATCGCCAATTTCACCGTCACAGAGGGCGAAAAAAAACTCGCCTCCGCAAAATTATACAGTATGTCGTTTAATTCTAGCCCAGCAGCTAAAACTTCGCAAATGGTTGATTTTAGCATCAGAGCGGAAGATTTTGAAATATTTGACGATATTGATATGTTGAATGACGCTGCGGGAACAGAATATGCGGATTTATTTAACGTGAAATATGCGGATTTAGGCAAACAAAACTTCATCGCTAGCGGTGGTGCAGTTTTTGATACAAATAATTCCTCACAATTTCAATTTAACTTGCGTGAATTAAAAATCAGCAACAATTTATATAATATTGATTTCCCTCTAGAAATTGTGACTGAAACGGAAAGCAAAATCAAACATTCTGGAACATTTGATTTCACTGAAAAGTTTGATGTTGCCAATATTGAGCTTGCCAAAAAAATGCTAGAGGCAGTTAAAAAAGGTGAGAATAATAATTTAATTTCAGACGATATTGCGAAGAAAATCAAAAATAATGAAGTTGCCGATGAAGTTTTCATCAATATCGTGCCACAATTGCAAAAATATAGTAAAATAGAAACATTTTTTAATGCAAATGGTGACTTTTCAACAATGAAAGGAGCGTTTGAAAAAGTTGGGTTCAGCACATCTATGTTTGGTTTAACCGCAAGTGGGGAGACCAAAAACGGGGACGCACAAATTGAAATTAATTGCCAAAATTGCGAAGTCATGATAACTAATTTCGCTAATTACGCTAATGATGTTGCAAAAATGTTGCACGCATGTGGCGAAACTGCTAGCCCGCAAGTTTTTTCCAATGAAGCAATAGGTGGCATAATCAAACTTTATCAAAAATATGATATTAATGATGATGATAAAAATGTCACATGGAAGATTGTTAAAAAAGGGGAAACCATCACAATTTCTGACAAACCACAAGCAGATTTCATGGTTGATGCGAATGAAGTGGCTAAATTAATCCCAACAATTAGCGGTCTATGATTGACGAATTACAAGAGATTGCGTGGCACTCACCTGTTGAAGCTGCGCAATCTCTAGCTACTCAAGCAACTGATTTCGCACTGCTATTTTCCGCAAAACAAACTAGTTACTCAGGTGAATATTCATATTTAGCTTGGGGCGTTGTTGACGAACTAACAGCCGATGACATTAATGCACTCACCCAAATAAATGAAGCAACTACCCTGCCCCACTGGTTTGGCTACATCACTTATGAAGCAAATCATGCCAATTTTGGCTTTGATGTGGCAAAAAATACTCCCCCACAAAATGGCGTTAATTTCGTTAAATATGCAAATGTGGTGCAATATAATCACATCACAGAAAAATGTTATTATCATGGAAGTGAACCAGTAGAAGCTATATTAAAATCGCTCTCAAATGATGTTGCAAAATCCCATATATCATTCCCTCAAACATTCCCTAAGGCAAAAAACATCACCCCATATTTTTTACGCGAGCAATATCACCAACATATTAATGATGCAATCGCTCAAATACATGCGGGCAATTTTTATCAAGCTAATTTAACTTGCAAATATAGCGGTGAACTTGAAGAAAAAATCAACCATATTTCAGCATTTGCGGGGTTCACAGAATTATGCACGACTAGCCCCGCCCCTTATAGCGCATTTATTGCACAGGGTGGCACATATATAATTTCTGCCTCGCCTGAATTATTTGTGAAAATTGATGCAAATAACAACATCACCACTCGCCCAATTAAAGGGACTGCACCAATCACTGAAACGGCGACTTCATTGCGATTAAGCGAAAAAAACATGGCAGAAAATCTAATGATAGTTGATTTGATGCGCAACGATTTCTCGCAAGTAGCGATTAATGGAACATTATCAGTGCCACATCTGTGGGAAATTGATAGCTTTAAGAACTTGCATCATCTTTCTTCAACTATTTCAGCAATGTTGCAACATAATTTTCAACTTGGAGATGTTATAAGCAAAATATTTCCCGCAGGTTCAATGACGGGCGCACCAAAAATCGCTGCAATGAAATGGCTAAACATAATTGAAGGCGCACCTCGTGGCATATATAGCGGTGCGCTTGGCTGGATAAACGGCAATAATTGCGAATTATCTGTGGTTATTCGCACTTTAATTACCAATGATACACAATTTGAGTGCCAGTTTGGTGGCGGAATTACCACAGATTCCGAGGCAGAGAGTGAATATCAGGAGATGTTGACCAAAGCAAATGGCGTTTTTTCTCTACTTAAAGTTGCAATTTGAAGTCGTCGTGCAAACTATAAATATATTGACATAGTAATTGCGCAAGTATATTATGTATTTGAAAAAATATTTTAGAATATAGTGGAGTTTTATATGAATAATCGTGGAAATAAAGGTAATTCACCTAAGCAGCAAAATGCTGGATTGCAAGCGGCGACTACACAAACTTTGGAGCAAGCAAAAACTGAAATTGTAAGCGAACAGCAAAATATTAAATTAGACATAACAGTAAATCAAAACAAAATTTCTGACAACGTTGTGCAAATTGCTCCAGCAAGCATTGATGCGAAACAATCATCAGAGAATATCGATCAAACCGTTAATATTACCTCAAGACTGATGAATGAAACGTCTTCAATCAGCAAAAGTTATGTAGAAGCATGCACCGAGGCGAGAGAAATTGCAAATGAACATGCAAAAAATATAAGCGAATCAATTTATGAATCCGCAAATCATGTAATTAGTGAAAATGTTGAATGCTTCAAAAATCTATTTAATTGTCGCACTGCCAAGGACTTATTTTCACTGCAAAACCGTGTTTCACAAATAAATATGAAAATGTTATTTGATAATCACAGCAAAATAAGTAATATGCTGTTTGAAATGAGTGCAAAATCAACTGAACCATTCACTGATACAATCTCCGATTGCAACGATAGAATAGCTAAATTATTCAAATAATGTTTAAGCAATATTATGATTTTTCACTGCAATTGTTAGAGAATGCTAAACCAATTCTGCAAGAAAATTACGATTCACTAGTTGCAAGCGCACGTGAAAATATTAACGACGCGTTAATATGGAAACAAAGCAAAACAAAAGAGTTGGTAACTAAAGGCGAATTAATAGCAGAACAAGCTATGCGTGATTTGGTTAAATTAACTTATCCAACTCATGATATTGCTGGTGAAGAATTTGGTTATCAAATTGGTGCAAGTGATTATTTATGGGCGTTTGATCCAATAGATGGAACCGCGGCAATGGTTGAATCTGCTGTTAACATTGCCAGCAATACAATTCCTAACGTAGCTATTCAACCATATTTTGGAACTTCTATTGCATTATTATATCAGAAAAAAGCAATATTAGGATTAATTTATGATTTGATTAATGAAAATATATGGATTGGAGGAACAGAGATTGCACCAATTTTTAACGGGCAATCTATAATTCTTTCGCCAGAAAAAAAATTATGTGACGCAATAATATGCAGTACCGCTCCACAAGTTATGTTCAATACGCCAAGGCAACAAAAATCTTTTCACTCAATATGCAGCAAAGCGAAAGCAGTTTATACCAACCGAAATTGCATTGGTTTTATGCAACTTTTAACAGGTGAAGTTGATGCTGTCTGGGAAGGAGATTTAGCGTTTCATGATGTTGCCGCATTAATCCCTATTTTAGAACAATCAGGTATTAAAATAACTGACGAATATGGTGATGAAATTGTTTTTTCTAGCAAAAATTATCATAGCGAATATCGCATTATAGCGGCTCAACCAATTTTACACGCCGAAATCATAGCGAATGTTAACGTTAATTTTGAGTATTTACCTGATACAACTAATAAAAATAATGAATATTACACTCAGAAGTTTTGATATTACGATGCGGTGAAATGCAAAAATATTTCTTCCAACTCCGTATCCTTGGTGGATAAATCACTAATTGATAGCCCAAAATCACGCAATTTACTTAGATTATATTCAATATTTGCTTCACTCGGCTTGTAAGTTATTTGCAATTCGTTATCTGCAAGCATTATCCAACCATCATTTAGCAAATCGTGAGGCATCTCATTAATTTTTTCTGATAATTTAACGATTAATTTTTTATTATTAAAACCACTCATTAAATTATCTTTTTTATCATGAGCCACAACCTGACCACGATTAATTATTGCTATATCATCGCACAAAGCCTCTGCTTCTTCCAAATAATGCGTGGTTAATACTATAGTTGTTCCATTTTTATTCAATTTTTTGACATAATCCCAAAGCTGCGTGCGAAGTTCAATATCCACCCCAGCCGTTGGTTCATCAAGCACCAAAACTTTGGGAGAATGAACTAACGCCTTACCAATCAGCAAGCGTCGTCGCATTCCACCTGAAAGAGAGCGAGATTTTGCGTCGGCTTTATCCTGCAACCCCATCACTTCTATTATTTCTTGTGTGCGGCGTTGCGCTTTTGGCACACCATAATATCCAGCGTGAATATCCAACGCTTGACGCACCGTAAAAAAACTATCCAACACTAATTCTTGAGGGACAACTCCGATTGATTGCTTCGCTTGCCGCTCATGAGTATCAATATTAAAACCACAAATATTAACTTCACCTGAAGTTTTTTTAACTAACCCAGCCATAATGTTAATCATACTAGATTTTCCTGCACCATTTGGCCCAAGCAAACCAAAAAAAGCACCTTGTGGCACTGATAAATCAATACCAAGCAAGGCGTGTTTCACATTTTTACCTTTATTAAAACGATAATCTTTAGTCAAAGATTTAATTTCAACGGCTGATTGTATCATATTAATCTTTCTGGCGACGTGGTTTTTTGGAGCGTTCTCCTTCTTCTTCCTGAGGCAATTCAATTTCTTCACCAGTTTCTTGATTAACTGCTCGCATGGAAAGCCTGAACTTGCCTCGTGAATCCATTTCAACTAATTTAACCTTGACTTTATCACCGATTTTTAACACTGAGTGAACATCAGCAATTCGCTCGCCTGTGATTTCACTTACATGAACCAAGCCTTCGCTGTTACCAATGAAATTAACAAATGCACCAAAATCAACGATAGTCACAACTTTGCCATCATAAATTGCCCCAACTTCTGGTTCAGCAACAATCCCTATTATCCAATTTTTTGCAGCATTTGCTTGAGTTGCATTCACCGCATAAATCCGCACTGATCCGTCTTCATCAATATCAATTTTTGCACCAGTTGTTTCACATATTTCACGAATAATTTTACCGCCCGTTCCAATTACCTCACGGATTTTATCACGACTTATGCTAATACTAGTCACTGCTGGAGCATTCTCGCTAACTTCTTCACGAGCTGCTGTCAAAGCATTTGCCATTTTTTGCAAAATCACCGCACGCCCATTTTTGGCTTGCTCTAGCGAAACTTTCATAATTTCAATGGTTATACCATTAATTTTTATATCCATTTGCAAAGCAGTTATACCAATTTCTGTTCCCGCAACTTTGAAATCCATATCCCCTAAATGATCTTCATCACCCAAAATATCAGATAAAACAACAAACTCATCACCTTCTTTAATCAACCCCATTGCAATTCCTGCAACTGGGCGAGAAATCGGCACTCCTGCGTCCATCAAAGCAAGCGATGCACCACATATTGTCGCCATTGATGATGAACCATTTGACTCGGTAATTTCTGATACCACCCTTATTGTATATGGAAAATCTTCATGCGCTGGCAAAAGTGGACGAATTGCCCGCCAAGCCAATTTACCATGACCAATTTCACGCCTACCCGGAGAACGCATCGGATATGACTCACCAGTGCTATAAGGAGGAAAATTATAATGTAACATAAAACGTTCTTTATACTCACCTTCAAGCGCATCAATAATTTGCTCATCTTGCGAAGTTCCAAGTGTCGCCACAACTATTGCTTGTGTTTCTCCACGAGTAAATAATGCAGAACCATGTGTCAGAGGCAATAATCCAGCTTCCGCTTCAATTTGACGTATTGTTGTCAAATCTCGTCCATCTATGCGTGTTTTATTTTTAATTAAATCACCACGAACAACGCTCATTTCCAATTTTTTTACAGCGTCGCTCACCTGCACCGAGCTAAAACCCGTATCAGCAACTGATAAAATAATACTATCTTTAATTTCTTTCAAGCGAGTTTGACGCTGTTGTTTGTCACGTATTTTATACGCCTCTAAAAAATCAATCTCAAAGCCAGATTTAACTTTAGCATAAAGCTCGTCCAAACCTTCAACTGCCTTCAAATCCCAAGGTTCTTTAGCACAATGCTCAGCAAAATCCACAATAAAATCAGTGATTTTGCGGATTTCATCATGACCAAACTTAACCGCACCAAGCATAATTTCCTCAGAAAGCTCTTGCGCTTCTGATTCCACCATTAACACAGAACTATCCGTTCCAGCCACAACCAAATCAAGCGAACTTTGCTCAAGCTGTTGCATATCAGGGTTGAGAACGTAAGCACCATCAATATAAGCAACTCGGGCAGCAGCAATTGGGCCCAAAAATGGAATACCTGATACAGTCAAAGCAGCGGCTGCTCCAATTATGGCGGCTATATCAGTAAAATTAACTTTATCGGTTGACAAAAGCGTGCATATTATTTGTGTTTCATTGCGAAACTCATCAGGAAATAATGGTCTTATAGGACGATCAATCAACCTTGAAATTAAAATCTCACGTTCAGATGGTCTGCCCTCACGCTTAAAAAAACCACCTGGTATTTTTCCACCAGCGAAAGTTTTTTCCTGATAATGAACCGTCAACGGGAAAAAATCTAAATCTGGCTTCGGTTTTTTTGCAGCAACGACTGTGCAAAGCAAAACCACGCCATCATAATCTAGCATTATTGCACCGTCAGCTTGGCGAGCAATTTTTCCAGTTTCAAGTGTTAGCGTTTTTCCGCCCCATTCAATTGATTTTTTTGTGATGTTAAACATATATTCCTCTTAAATAATATTAGTAAAAATGGCTTTGATTTGCGCTTTAACTTCGTGCATTTCTAACATTCCATTGATTTTTTTTAGCATTTTTTTACCGTCATAATACGGCAATAATGGCGCTGTTTGTTCTTGATATGATTGCAATCTTTTTGCAACTGTTTCAGCTTTATCATCTTGCCTGCGAGTGAAATCAACTCCGCCACAAACATCACAAACACCTGAAATTAAAGGATTTTTATATGTATCATGATAACCCTCACCGCAATTTGCACAAGCAAATCTTCCAGATATCCTCTTAATTAAAGCGTCATAATCAACCGCTAATTCTATAACATAATCTATCAATAAACCACGTTCCTCAAGCATCAAATCCAGTGATTTTGCTTGCGGCAAAGTTCGTGGAAAACCATCTAAAATAAATCCTTTGGCACAATTTGGCTTTATTATTTCTTTAGCTATTATTTCAACAATTATTTCGTCACTTACTAGCCCGCCAGCACTCATTACATTTTGCAATTTCAAGCCAAAATCATCTTTGTTAGCAGCGGCTTGCCTCAACATGTCACCAGTTGATAGTTTCTCAATATTATAATTGCGCGCCAAAAATGATGCTTGCGTTCCTTTTCCTGCTCCTGGGGGGCCAAGTAAAATCAAACGCATTTATTTCCTTCCTTTCAATTGTGCTTTTTTGATAAGATGCTCATATTGATTGGCAAATAAATGTGATTGAACTTGAGTTATAAAATCCATTATAACATTAACCACAATCAATAAACTTGTTCCGCCTAAGAAAAACGGGATTGAATATTTAGCAACCAAAAACTCTGGCACAACACAAATGAATGACAAATATATCGCACCAATAACTGTTAATCTCGTCAAAACATTATCAAAATAATTTGCAGTTTGTTGCCCCGGTCTTACTCCAGCTATGAACCCGCCATTTTTCTTTAGATTTTCCGCCGTCTCCTCCGAGTTAAACACTATTGACGTATAAAAAAAGCAGAAAAACATTATTATTGCAACATATAGCATTATATAAGCTGGTTGACCATGCCCTAAATATGAAGTTAAAAATAATAACCAATTTGGTGCATTCTCACTATTAAAATTAGCAATTGTTAGCGGAAAAAGCAATATTGAGCTTGCAAAAATTGGTGGAATTACCCCAGCGGTGTTTATTTTCAACGGTAAATGAGTTTTTTCACCGTTATATATTTTATTACCTACTTGTTTTTTTGGATATTGAACTAATATTTTTCGCTGCGCTCGCTCCACAAAAACAATTAATCCCATTAATGAGATAGCAAATAATAATATCAAAATTATAGATAATGCGCTAATGTTTAGATTACCAAGCGATGCAAAGCCAGCTGGTATTTCAGCTACAATTCCTGTAAAAATTATCAGTGATATTCCATTACCAATTCCACGTGAGGTCATCTGCTCACCCAACCACATTAACAGCATGGTTCCCCCAGCTAATGTAATCGTGGTTGAAACACGAAATAGTGAGCCCGATGCAATCACAACATCTTTGCCTTCCACACTCATATTTTCCATACCAACTGATATCCCATATCCTTGAATCATAGCAAGTAATACTGCGGAGTAACGTGTGTATTGACTAATTTTTCTTCTTCCAGCTTCACCATCTTTTTTTAACGATGATAAATATGGAACAGCTATTGTAAGCAATTGAATGATTATAGATGCAGAAATATATGGCATTATGGCAAGCGCAAAAATTGTCATTCGCCCCAATGCACCGCCAGAGAGAAGATTAAATATCCCTAAGGCACCGGATGATTGTTTTTCAAATATAGATTTCAAAATAGCTGAATCTATACCGGCAACTGGAATATAAGTCCCCAGTCTGTATATTACTAGGCACAATATAACAAACAATATTCTAGACTTTAATTCAGATGATTTATTAAACACACCTAAATTGTTGGCTTTAATTTTGCTCATTTGACGCAACCGCTTTAAGCATGTGATGAAGCCTTTCCACCTACTTTGTTTATTACATCTGAAGCAGATTTAGAAATAGCGTCTAATCTTATATCAAGTGGATTCTCTAATGCACCATTGCCAAGCAGTTTCACTAGGTTTTTACTAGACCTAATTAATCCCAGTTCAAATAAAACTGATTTATCAACAATTGAACCTATTACAATTTTGTTATCATCAACACATTGCTGCAGCTGAAACAGGTTTACCACTTCATATTCAGTTCTAAATATATTGTTAAATCCTCTTTTCGGCAATCTACGAAATACAGGCATCTGCCCGCCTTCAAAACCTTTTATGGCTACACCACTCCTTGATTTTTGACCTTTTTCACCACGCCCGCAAGTTTTACCCTTTCCTGAGCCAATTCCACGACCTACTCTTATTCTATTTTTTTTAGACCCATCATTATCATGTAATTCGTTCAATAAAATCATTTTAACCCTCAATTATTCTTACTAAATGGTGAACCCTACGAACCATACCACGAACTTCAGGTGTATCTATCAATGTTTTTGTGCGGTGCATTTTATTCAAGCCAAGGCCAACTAGTGTTTGGCGTTGATAATCTTTCCTACCTATTGGACTTCCAATTTGTTCAACTATTATAGTTTTCTCAACAGCATTCATTAGTTGTCTCCCAATAATTCAGTTTCAGACATTATAGTTGGGCGAGATTTTTTACCAAACATAGCTTCACGACGAGCGATTAAATCACCTACCTTTAAGCCCCTACGAGCAGCAACATCTCTTGGCGCACTAACTTTTGCTAACGCCGCCATAGTTGCCTTCACCATATTGTGTGGGTTAGACGTTCCTGTTGATTTTGCAACAATATCATGCACACCCAACGCCTCAAAAACTGCACGCATTGGCCCACCCGCTATAATTCCTGTCCCAGCTGGAGCTGAACGTAACAAAACTTTTCCTGCACCAAATTCACCTTTGACATCAAAATGCAAAGTGCGTGATTCGCGCAGGGGAATCCTTACCATAGATTTTTTAGCTGCATCGGTTGCCTTGGCTACCGCTTCTGGAACTTCCTTCGCTTTTCCAGAACCATACCCTACTCTGCCTTTACCATCACCAGTAACTACCAGAGCGGCAAAGCCAAACCTACGACCACCTTTTACAACTTTTGCAACACGGTTTATAGAAACTAATTTTTCTATTATTTCACCGTCTTTTTGTTGGTCAATATTAACTACCATAAAATCCTACACAAACTATGTTAAAAAACTAACCCTGCTTTACGAGCACCATCAGCAACTGCTTTTATTCTACCATGAAACAAGAAACCGCCTCTATCAAATACTATTGAATCTAAGTTACCAGACATTGCTTTGCGAGCTATTGCCTCACCAACCTTGAATGCGGCATCAATGTTTGCGGTCTTTGTTCCTACAAAATCCTTATCCAACGTTGATGAGCAAGCTAGTGTTATCCCATTATCATTATCAATTATTTGAGCGTATATATGCTGGCCAGTTCTATGAACCGACAATCTCAATTTACCTTTAGATTTTTGCTTAATTGAATATCTTATTCTTCTTTTTCTTCTATCAAATTTTGTTTCACCGCTGAACATTATTTTTTCTTCCCTTCTTTAATTCTCACATATTCACCAACATATCGGACTCCTTTACCTTTATAAGGCTCGGGTTTCCTAAGTGACCTAATTTCCGCAGCGACTTTGCTAACCTTTTGGATATCAACACCACTTATTTCTATTTGCGTCTGCTTTTCAACTTTCAACTCAACGTCAGATGGTATTACCAATTTAATTTCATGGCTAAATCCAAGTGACATTGTCAATATTTTCCCAGACATCGCAGCTTTATAGCCAACACCACGTATTTCTAAGTTTCTCGTAAATCCAACAGATAAACCCTTTACCATGTTGTTAATTCTACTGCGAGTTGTTCCCCACATTGCTATTGAGCGAGCATCTCTTCTAGCTGGCTGAACTCTTATATAGCTTCCGTCATTTTCAACAACAACATCTTTAGTCAAACATAGCGACAGAACGCCAGTTGAACTTTTAACATTTATCGCTTCGCCTGATAGCTCTATGTTTACATTAGAGGGTATTTGAATTGGTAATTTTCCTACACGAGACATAATTATTATTCCACAAAATTAAAAAACTTGGCAAAGAACTTCACCACCGACTTTGTTAGCTCTAGCGTCGTTGTCGGAAACAACTCCTTTATCAGTGGACAAAACTGATATGCCCAAGCCATTATAAACTGGCTGCAAATCTGATACTGCACAATAAGACCTGCGCCCTGGCTTTGAAACCATTTTAATAGATTTTATTGCAGGCAAACCTTCAAAATACTTCAATTGAATATCTAAGTTCCTTTTATTTCCGTCTTTGATCTCACTCCAACCACGTATATAACCTTCACTTTCTAAAACTTTTAACACATTTGTTGAAAGATTAGAGTATGGAGCTGTTATATTTGCCAGATGAGCACTTTGCCCATTTTTTATCCTAGCAATCATGTCAGATAATATATTATTAATAGCCATAAATCCTTACCAACTCGCCTTAATTAAACCAGGTATCTCACCAAAATTGCCGAGCTCTCTCAAGGCAATTCTAGACATATCAAACTTTCTGTAATATCCCCTTGAGCGACCAGTCACTCCACACCTATTGCGATACCTAACCTTAGATGAGTTCCTTGGCAATTCACCTAATCTTACTTGCGCTTCCAATCTATCTTCAAAAGATAAGCTTCTATCACATGTTATAACTTTTAGAGCTGCTCTTTTATTCGCATAAGAACTTATCATTCTTTTTCTTTTATCATTGCGCTCTACTGAACTTTTTTTAGCCATAATTAAATCTCCTCAATTAGCTCTAAATGGAAAATCAAAACCATGCAAAAGCTCTTTAGCCTCTTCATTAGTCCTAGCAGTTGTTGCTATTATTATATCAAATCCGCGTATCTTGTCCACTCTATCATAATCTATCTCTGGAAATACTATATGCTCCTTAATCCCAAAGGCATAGTTTCCTCTGCCGTCAAAACTTTTTACGTTCAGCCCCCTGAAATCTCTTATTCTCGGCATGGCAACATTTATTAATCTATCTATGAACTCATACATTTTTTGTCCACGTAAAGTGACCTTACAACCAACGGGCATATTTTCGCGAATCTTAAAGCCAGCCTCAGATTTTTTCGCCCGAGTTATCACGGATTTTTGACCAGCCATTAATGTTAAGTCGTCAGCAGCTTTTTGCACTGCCTTACTGTCATTAACACACTCACTAACACCCATGTTGAGTATTATTTTTGATATTTTAGGCACTTGCATGCTGCTTGAATAAGCGAACTTTTCTTGCATCACCTTTTTAATCTGTTCTTCATATTGCAATTTTGCTCTAGACATTATATACCAACCGATTAATTAATTTGTTCGCCAGACACTTTTGAAAAGCGAACTTTAGTTCCATCTTCCAAGAATCTGTATCCAACCCGTGAAGGTTTTGATAATTTCTCATCATAATAAGCCACATTTGAAACTGATATAGGCAATTCTTTCTCAATAACTCCGGACGGAGAACCGAGTTTTGCTTTTTGATGTTTCTTAACCACATTCACACCAGCAACAAATATTTTCTTCTCTGAAGGCAAAGATTTCAATACCGAACCTATTACACCTTTACATTTACCAGTTAAAACTATGACTTTATCATTTTTTTTAATTTTCATAACAACCCTCAATTACAACACTTCTGGAGCTAACGAGACTATTTTCATAAAACGCTTAGCTCGTAACTCACGAACAACTGGTCCAAAAATACGAGTTCCTATTGGCTCATTTTGCTTATTCAACAAAACTGCTGCATTTTTATCAAAACGAATCACTGTTCCATCAGATCTTTTTATGTCTTTTGCCGTGCGAACTATCACCGCTCTCTGAACCGTTCCCTTTTTAACCCTACCACGGGGCAGAGCTTCTTTCACTGACACAACTATCACATCACCAACTGAAGCAATATTATGCTTTGAACCACCTAGAACCTTAATGCACTGAACTTTTTTTGCACCAGAGTTGTCTGCGACTTCTAATATGGATTGCATTTGTATCATAGCACTAAATCCCTTCCGCAACAACTGTCCAAGTTTTTGTCTTGGATATTGGAGCGCATTCAATTATTCTTACTTTATCACCGATTTTACAAACATTATTTTCATCGTGCGCCGCATATTTTTTTGAGCGACGAATAAACTTTTTGTAAATCGGGTGTGCTATTTGACGTTCAACCAAAACTGATATAGTTTTATTTGCTTTATCACTTACCACAACACCTTGTAATATTCTTTTTGGCATAAATCAACCTTTATTCTTATTTATTTCGGTATAAGCATGAGCTATCGCCACTCTAACTTGCTTAAAGCGAGAAGGATTCTCAAGCTGCCCTGCAACTTTTTGAAAGCGCAGATTCATTAGCTCTCTTTTATAATCTGCTATCACCGTTAACAATTCAGCCTTGGTTTTTCCAGAAAAATCTTTCATTTTAGTTACAGACATAATTAAACTCCAACCCTTGAAACGAACTTAGTTTTAATTGGAAGTTTTGCAGCCGCCCTTTCAAAAGCACCTCTAGCCATTTCTTCCTCAACGCCGTCAAGTTCAAATAATATTCTGCCCGGCTTAACTTTGCAAACCCAAAACTCAACCGAACCTTTTCCTTTACCCATACGAACTTCAGCTGGCTTTGCTGATACTGGAACATCTGGAAACATACGAATCCACAATCTTCCCGAACGGCGCAAATGCCTGTTAATCGCACGACGAGAAGCCTCAATTTGGCGAGCCGTTATGCGCTCTGGCTCCATCGCCTTAAGACCGTAAATACCAAAGTTAAGCTCAGCTCCGCCTTTAGCAAGACCGTGTATTCTGCCTTTATGTTGCTTGCGATATTTAGTTCGCTTTGGAGTTAACATTTCATTTACCTGTTTATTTTTTTAACATCTTCAAATAAGGAATAACGTATAAACCAATTTTAGCGTCAGTTGTCAACAACAAAATGCGTTACGCATTATTTTTATTTAATCTTCCCAGTATTTTCAATCAATCTAAGCGCAATATTGTGAGATTATTATTAGTATAAACACAAATATCTGATGCAATTTTCATGGATATGCGCACAATATCTTCCGCCCCAAGCTCAGTATTTTCAACCAATGCACGAGCCGCCGAAAGCGCATAATTCCCGCCCGAGCCAATCCCCGCTACGCCATCTTCAGGCTCCAGCACATCGCCATTACCCGTTAAAATAAATGTAGCAGTTGCATCAGCCACCAGCATCATCGCCTCCAATTTGCGCAAATATCTGTCGCCACGCCAATCTTTAGCCAACTCCACACATGCCCGAGCCAATTGCTGCGGGTGCTTATCCAACTTCGCCTCCAACCTCTCAAACAAAGTGAAAGCATCAGCCGTTGCCCCCGCAAATCCCGCTATAATTGAACCATCAGCAAGGGTGCGGACTTTTTTTGCCGAGGCTTTAATCACTGTTGCCCCAAGGCTCACCTGACCGTCACCAGCCAACACCACCTCATTACCCTTACGTACCACTAAAATTGTTGTGCCATAATATATTTTATCATCTGTATGATTCATGTTCTACCTCAATAATATTTGTAATTCGTCCCATTCACGCTTGGATAGCCCAGAATCTTGCTGTGATATATCCTCACCCGCAAGCATTCGCTTAATCACTGACAAAGCCCCGCTTGAAAGCAATGCTGCATCAGCCCGATAATCCATAAATGCTTGATACGTCACAGGAACCCACGCTTTAACCATATCCAACATCGCATTTGCATATTCACGAATCTCATATTGGGCGTGAGAATCTGCTCTCAACGCCAAAAAATGCAACAAATTATGTAAATCAATCTTCCAATACCATTGAGTATAATAATTCACGGGTAAAATCATGCGGGCAAGCTCTCGCGCCAACCCCTCATCTCCTTCCCCTGCAATATTATTTTCTGCACCGCCATCATGCGCACCGAGCAACTCTTCATAATGCGCATAAGCCGCCTCACTATCACCTTGAATAATGCGAATTGCACGCTCTGCTGCCTCGCCTTGCAACACTTCCCCCCTGCCTTGACGGTTACTCGCTGATTGTGCTGCTAAATGTTCAGGCTTGGGCAAATAAAAATCTTTATCCATCACTGAATATCGCCCTGAATATTCATTCACATTAGCCGTTCGGTGCCTAATCCACTGGCGAGCAATGAAAATTGGCAGTTTAATATGAAACTTTATCTCACACATTTCAAATGGCGTTGTATGACGATGACGGAGCAAATAGCGTATCAACCCTTCATCATCTCGCATTGTTTTTGTGCCGTCACCATAGGAAACCCTCGCCGCTTGCACAATAGCTGCATCATTACCCATATAATCCACCACCCGCACAAAGCCGTGATCCAACACTTGTTTGGGAGTATATAACAACTC
The DNA here is from genome assembly GCA_043765375.1 of Alphaproteobacteria bacterium. Classification (GTDB taxonomy): domain Bacteria; phylum Pseudomonadota; class Alphaproteobacteria; order Rickettsiales; family UBA998; genus JAYUJH01. The sequence continues at coordinate 7,034 of JAYUJH010000035.1, read as the reverse complement.
CTCCATGCCGCTTGAAACTGCTCTCGTTGTTTGATTAACTTGTGTGCGCATTTGCGCCGATTGTTCGCTTAACTGTGAAAATGTCATGCAAGCAATATATATTATAACGTCAAAATATCAATATTATTTTTTAATAACTATAACATATCATCAAACGGTGCATATGTTGCATCATAACGTGTCATCTCACGCCAATTCCCATATTAATAAAGTCCCGTGATTCAATTCTACCACGTTCCGCTTGCACAAAATCGGGGCGAGCGGTTGTAGCAATATCATGCGGCAAAATTGCTTGCCCGCCTTCACGTTGCTTAAATTGCACAATATTATTAAAAGCATGAGCTGCTTCTTGCTTGCGTAACTTAGCAATTTCCACCACTGATTCCATCATATTTTTGCTGACAAACTCATAATTTTTGGCGGATTGCGCAGGGTCACCCACAACGATGATTCCGCCACCCATTATGCCAAAAATTGATTCAACCCCAATTCGTTTGTCAATAATATCTTGTGCAACTTTGCTCAGAGTTGGGCGCAATTCTTGTATTTCTTTATCCGTCACTACGTTGCGCCCCCGATCAGCATACATTGCTTGTAGTGATTTTTGCATATCATTAATCAATATATCCTGCACAACTTCACCATGCAAATGATTATACTGCACATCATTCACCGCCTTGCTCAACATATCATACGGAGTATTAGCAAAAAACAAAGTCCGCTCCGCCCCAATATTCAAAGCCGATGTGACCAAACCAGTGGTTAAGCCAAAGAAAAATCCTGCCCCTGAGGTGAAACGAGAAACAAACTTGCCCGCCATACGCTTGCTTTCAATCTCAATGATAGGATTTCGGGATTGGAAACAATCAGTCAAATTAACATCAGCTTCATCTTTGCCAAACTCCGCTGCCAATGAAAGGCGGAAATCATCAACCATATGATTGCATTCCATGCTTGTGCGCATCATTGCCACGCCAGTGATTAACCCCGCCTCAATTTTATAAAATAAATCCAAAGCATGTGGGTTTTTGGAGAAATCTGAGTTCATCAACCCAGCTCTGTTCATGTCTGCGCTAGCGGCTTCAAGAGCTTGATTATGATGTTCACTCGCTTTTTTAACAATTCCACTTGCTGAAATTACAGTTGCTGCAATCGGAGTTATTGCCTGAAGCAAATATTGCGAGGTGCGTAACATATTATAATAGCTAGTATATGGCAGCGTATTAAAACCCATAAATGATTTTGCATTACTGCCTTTATCACCTGACAAATCATGTTCAACCATCACTGGCTTGAAACCCATATTATTTGCCTCGGCAACTTTTTCCGCATATTCTGGCTTAACTGCACTCTCACTATTATATATAGCTTCCAATTGACGATGAATATTTTTGTCAATAGCGGTTTGTGACTCAATATTATTAGTCGGTCTATTGGTTGCTTGCAACAGCTCTGGGCTTAACATAATTTGGCTAGGCAATGCATTCATCTCCACACTGTAACAAAACAAAGTTACAATTTAGTTACCATTATGGTAATATTATATATTAAAATTGAATATTATTCTAACAAATATTTATTGGGGCAGATATTTATTATGGCAAATATTATTCCAAAAAAAACGATTATTTCAGTCAAAACCCAGTCCAACAGAAATTAATCCGCTCCAACAATAATCAAATAGCAATAATCAAAACAATCAAACAGCAGCTTTTTCCGCTTCATCACCGCCTAAGGCTGAGCCATTTGACGAACCTGACATATTCTCTGGACGATGCTTCTTCACCAAATTATCCAACTCATATTGCGAGCATAACCCAAGCAAAACTGGGTCTTTCGGAGTCATATCCTTCGCATTCCAATGGGTTTTATCCCGCACTTTTTCAATCGTATTTTTCGTTGTTCCAATCAATTTAACCAGCTTTGATTCTGGAATGTAAGGGTGATGCTTAATCAACCATGCAATCGCCTCTGGCTTGTCTTGCCTGCGTGCTACTGGCGTATATTTACCACCTTTTTTCTTCGCCCTTTCATATGAACATTTCAACTTCATATTAGGGTTGCCCTCGCACAACTCTAATGATTCACGGGTAACTTGTCCATTTTCCAACGGATTAACCCCCGTGATACTGCTTGAAACCTCACCATCAGCAATCCCCTGCACTTCAAGCGGGTGCATTCCACAGAAATCTGCAATTTGTTCAAATGTCAGTTTAGTATTTTCAACCAACCACACGGCAGTTGCTTTTGGCATTAATGGTAAGTTCATATATCCTCTTTAATCTATATTTTTATATATCAATCTCAATCATTAAAGTGTTTTGGTTTATTTCTCAAGCAAAATTATTTGCATCATGGTTTATTTCCAATCACAATGATTTATTTCTAGGTTGCGTTGTGTCAGGTTATGTTGTGACTTCGCTAGCGCAACAGTAAAAATCACAACATAACCTAATTTTGTAACAAATAATTCATATGTTTTTTGCGTGAAATATATTATTATGTATATTCATGCAAAATATAACGCAACTCACAGAGCAAACTATACAGCAGAATAATAGCGAGCGAAAAAGCGACAAAACAACTGGCGAAAGATTGTTCATTGCAACAGATTATTATGGATTAGGCTGGATAGCAAACGCAGGAATAGGGGTTGTCTCAACTGAATATGCTTTCAATCGCCCCGATAATTTTTTGTTCACCGCTCGCACCAAGGCGGTTGATTGTGCAGTGAATATTGCTAGGAGCTTTTTTCAAGATGAAAAATTAAATGAATTAACCAAAACAATTGGACAAAAATTAACCGAATTAAGCGAACACACTGATATTGGTAACATATTATCAAATCATGGCAATGATACGCAATATAAACAGGCTTTCTATCAATTACATGATAAATTAAAAGGATATGAAGGATTAGCAGAACATTTAGGCGAGGGATTTGATGCTAAAAGCCTCAAACAAGTCGCTGATTATATGATTAAAAAAGAAGCAACCACCGAAGTTTTCAATAAAGCTGCCGTGCTTGGAACTTTGTGCATCGGTGGCTTTGCTGTAATGATTCCTATGAAAATCATGGAGGATAATAAGCGCGCAATCACCGAGTTTTTGGATAATAAAGTAATAGATCCCATCAATGCGATGATTGGTAAAGCAGCACCAACTGAGCAAGAACAGCAACAAAGGCAACAGCGTTATGCTGAAATTGAAGCCGAGCCAGCACAAACTTGGAAAAGTATGCTCACAAGCCGTATAGTTTCAATGATTCCATTATACGCATTGCATATGTCATGGTGGAGTGAAAATAACGCTGTAAAATATGCTGGAGGGCTAGCTACAGGAGCAGAAATAACCAATCCATCACCGAGTGTAGGGTTTGGTGGAATGGCACATTATTCTAAACAAGCGGGAGATTTTGTTGGAACGAAAGTTCATGATATCTTACCCGATGGCACAAAAGCATCAATAGGTAAATATTTAACAACCAAAGCAACGGCGTTTGGTGAGAATGAAGATGTTAACGAAAAAATCAAAGCATGGACATCACAAAAAGCCGAATGGATTATGACAGATGTTGCTTATAGTTTGGTTGTTGCCAATGCAACTTACGGTTTCACCAAAATATTTGGCAAGATGTTTGATAAAAATCATCATGAAGCATCAGATAAACCACTATCACCACCAAGCGCACAAGTGGCAAAAATTGAACATGATGGCGCAGTGCAGAGCAATAACAAAGAATTGCAATTTGCATTTTGACCTATGAATATACTTGATGAAAAAGCAAAATCAAGAGCTCATTTCAAAGCATTACGAAGTGAAATATGCAAATCCGAACATATATCCGCCTCATACGCCACCTGCCAATATGTAGCGGAATTATTGCCACAATTGAAACTTGAATCCTGCGCTATTTATCACCCAATTAGTTCAGAATTATCACCGCTTATGTTGCATGAATTATTGCCACATCTCAAATGCTTGCTACCATATTTGCATCACCACAACACGCCACATCATGAAATAATGTCCCATACTCAAGAAATGTCCTATACTCAAGAAATGTCATTTAGCGAATTGTCAGGTGGTGAGTTGGATAATCAGTTAGTGCAGGGAAAATATAGAATTATGCAACCAGCGCACCACTCGCCTTTTATCCCGCAAGCGATTATCACCCCATTGCTCGCAATTGATGCAAACGGCACAAGGCTTGGTTATGGCGGGGGTTATTATGACCGATATTTTGCAATTCACCCAAATATTTTGCGCATAGGGATTGGCTTTTATACCCAATTAACCAACTCCCTGCCATGCGAACCTCATGATGCAAAACTACATTATTTCATTTGTGAACGGGGAGTTATTAATTTCAATCGCGGTTTAGAGAGTTAGCATAATTTATCACCCCCCTAAACTCTACACGCTAAACCCTGCCCCCTAAAAACCTCTATGCTGCTTTATCATTTTTAGCTTTTTCCAATAATGGCTTGAGATATTTCCCTGTGATGCTATGGGCGCAAGCTGCCACTTCCTCTGGTCTACCCGCCACCACTAAATGCCCGCCTTTATTTCCACCGCCGGGGCCAATATCCACCACATAGTCACACGCTTTAACCACATCTAAATTATGCTCAATAATCACCATCGTGTTACCCTGATCAACCAAACGTTGCAACACACCGAGCAATCGCTTAATATCTTCTGAATGCAAGCCCGTTGTTGGCTCATCAAGAATATATAACGTCCGCCCCGTTGCCCGCTTTGAAAGTTCCTTCGCCAGCTTAATGCGTTGCGCTTCCCCACCTGAGAGAGTAGTTGCGGATTGCCCCAGTTTAATATAACCCAAGCCCACCTCAAGCAATGCCTGACATTTCTCTGCAATCGCAGGTTGTGCCGCAAAAAAGCCAACTGCATCTTCCACTGTCATATCCAACACATCAGCGATTGATTTGTCACGATAAGTCACCTCCAGCGTCTCACGATTATATCGCTTACCCTTGCAAACATCGCATGTGACATAAACATCAGGCAAAAAGTGCATTTCAATCTTAATTAATCCATCGCCTTGGCAAGCCTCGCACCTGCCACCCTTGACATTAAACGAAAATCGCCCCGATTTATACCCACGGGCTTTTGCATCAGGCAGTGCCGCAAACCAATCACGAATTGGCGTAAATGCACCCGTATAGGTTGCAGGGTTGGAACGTGGCGTTCGCCCAATTGGTGATTGATCAATCTCAATCACCTTATCCAAAAACTCAAGCCCCGTGATGGATTCATGATGCGCTGGATTCGCCTTAGTGTGCATTATCTTTTTGCTTGCTGCTTTATATAATGTTTGAATCACAAAAGTTGATTTTCCACCGCCAGAAACACCTGTCACGCAAGTCATCACTCCGAGTGGGATTTCAACATTAAGATTTTTCAAATTATTAGCCCGACAACCCTTCACCACAATTTTTTTATGCTGTGAAATAGTTCGCCGTTTTTTGGGAACATCAATTTGGCGTTTTCCAATAAGATACTGCCCTGTGATGCTATTTTCATTCGCCATCACATCTGCGGGCGTGCCTTCTGCCATGATTTGTCCACCATGAACACCCGCTGCGGGGCCAATATCAATCAACCAATCAGCTCGGCGCATCGTATCTTCATCATGCTCAACCACAATCACCGTATTTCCCAAGTCACGCAGATGCTCCAGCGTATTTAACAACCTATCATTATCACATTGATGCAAGCCAATTGAAGGCTCATCAAGCACATAAACCACGCCTGATAGCCCTGACCCAATTTGCGATGCTAACCGAATGCGTTGCGCTTCACCACCCGAGAGAGTTCCCGCATGGCGTGATAATGTGAGATAATCCAACCCAACATTCACCAAAAACCCTAATCTATCGCATAATTCTTTGAGTATTTTCTCGCCAATTTTCTGCTCAGTCGGGTTTAATTTTGGCGTTAATTCCGCAAACCATATCGCTGCATCTTCCACTGGCATCGCACATATCTCACCAATATGTTTGCCCGCAATTTTCACGCATAATGCTTCTTGCTTCAAACGATACCCGTCACAAGTGTGACACGGCGCATTATCCATATATTTTTCTAAATCTTCACGCACCATTTCGCTATCACTTTCACGGTAACGACGTTGCATATTAGGCAGAACTCCCTCAAATGGTTTGTTCGCTTTGTAAGAACGCAACCCATCATAATAGCTGATTTGCACTGCCTCATCGCCTGTTCCATTAATGATTAAAGTCTGAACAGGCTTTGACAATTCTCGCCATTCCTCATGAATTGAGAACTTATAATGTGCAGCAAGCCCCTCTAATGTTTGAATATAATATTTTGAAGAACTCGCAGCCCATGGAGCAATCGCCCCTTTATAAAGCGATAATGATTCATCGGCGATTATCAAATCTATATCAAACTCCATTTGTGAACCCAAGCCATCACAAGCAGGGCAAGCACCAAATGGTGAGTTAAATGAAAATAATCGTGGTTCAATTTCTTCCAGCGTAAAACCAGATTCTGGGCAGGCAAACTTGGAGGAAAATGTGATAATATCACCTTCTTTGAGGTTATCACCTTGCGGGAGAGAACTCTTTTGCTCCCTCTCCCCTTGCGGGAGAGAACTCTTTTGCTCCCTCTCCCCTTGCGGAAGAGAACTCTTTTGCTCCCTCTCCCCTTGCGGAAGAGAACTCTCTAACTCCCTCTCCCCTTGCGGGAGAGGGTTGGGGTGAGGGGTATCAGAAGAAGACGCAACAACATTGCCTTTCAAACTCTCTCCTTGCAGGAGAGCAACTGAAGCAAGGGTTTTGCCCTTAGCTGTAGAGTTAGGGGTCTTAGGTTTTTCACCCCTCACCCCACCCTCTCCCGCAAGGGTAGAGGGAGAGTCGGAGTCATTCATTAAAGTTGAGACATTATTCTTCACAACGCCAACAATCTCCACATTTAACAACCCATCAGAAAGTTGCAACGCCATTTCAATACTATCCGCTAGGCGATTTCCCAAATCAGATTTCAAC
>JAYUJH010000034.1:0-16407 GCA_043765375.1 Alphaproteobacteria bacterium | reverse complement strand
TTATAGCAATTTGCTTGTTAATGTGGGTGGAGATGATTTGAAACATGAACAAATGATTAAATTGCCTATTAATCTTAAAGCCTTTAGCGGGCAGAATTGGCAACATGCACTGAACCAAGCACATGCAAAGTTACATGAGTTAGAGCAAGACGCTGTTCAAAATGAAATGCTTTACGGTGATTATATTCGCCCTATCATGGTTATTAAAGCAGAACCAAGAAAGAAAAATGATACATTTGAGCATGTGCAGGCAATTAAAGAATATCTCATGAAAAATCTGCAAGTTGCGGAAGGGGAAATACGCATCAAATTATCTGATACAGATGAATTAGGCGATACGGATTTATTGCGGAATGATTGTGCGGTGCGTTACATCATAACCAAAGATGCGCTAAAAGAAGGGTGGGATTGCCCTTTTGCTTATGTGTTGGCTATTCTTACCAATGCTCGCAGCGATGTTGCTTTAACCCAACTTGTGGGGCGTGTTCTAAGGCAACCTTATGCAAGGCGCACCAAAACAGATTCGCTTAATCAATGTTATGTGTTTTGTGTAGAAGAAGATGTGCAAAAAGCGGTTGAAAGCATTAAAAAAGGCTTAGAAGAACAAGGGTTAGAAGATATTGCGGGCAGCATTGTGCCTCAAGATTCAAATGCAGAAAATGGCAATGCGAAGGATAAAATAAATATAAAACGAAATCATTTTACAGAGCAGAAGATATTTTTACCTAAATTAAATGCGGTGAATGATGAAGGTAAAGTGCAGCCATTTGATTATTATCAACATATTTTATCTGATATAGATTGGCAGACTTATAGTTATGATGCAAAAGCCGCCCTTGTGCTGATTGATAAAGATGAATCCTCACGAGCTGCAAAAATTGATATAGAAAATGGTAAAACATTGCCACTTTTTAGTGGCAAACAATCAGAATATCATTTTTATGAGCTAAATATATCGCTTATGGTTAGTCAATTTACCTCAATATTTCCTAATGCTTATTTGGCTTGTGATGTGATTATTAACACTATAAATGCGTTGCGTGGTGCAGGGCATAGCGATGAAAAAATTGCCGCAAATGCTATTGAAATTATTGAAGATATGAAGAAAGATTTTGTAAAATGGACGGCAAATCATTCAGAAGATTTATTTAGAACTAAACTTGAAGGCGGCAAGATTTTTCTCAAATTATTAACAGCACCATATAGTGATTTTAATTGGGAGTTTCCAGAAGATAAATATGTAACAAACGATTTTAATGAACAACCTTCCATCAAATATGATAAAAGCATATTTCCGCAATTTGCATCACAATTTAATGACCCAGAAGAAAATATTGCAGGTTTTATTAATGGTAGAAAAACTGTGGAATGGTGGCATCGTTTGGCAGTGCGGGGCAGTGAATATGCGTTGCAAGGCTGGAAGAAAGGGAGAATATATCCTGATTTTTTAGTAAAAATTGAAAATGATGCAAACGGCAGTCATACTTTTCGCTTTATTGAGGCAAAAGGAATGCATCTTGATGGCAATCAGGATACTGAATATAAAAAGGCGTTGTTTGAACTATTGAATAGCTATATGAAAGGTGATGTTAAAACCATAGGTAATTTTAATATTTTAGGCAATCAGCATGAACTTTCTTTTCACATGGTCATGGAAGATAGTTGGAAAAATGAAATACCAAAAATTTTGAACGAAAACTGATATTTTTAATATTACCTATTAATATTACTGATGAAAATATATATTGACGCACTATTCATTAATTATTAGCATAATTAGCGCAATTAGCGTTAGCAGGAGGTGGCTTTTTGATTTTTTTACGGTTAATCAGACTAACGCATCACAAGCACAAATTATATAATATTTCATTCGCAAAGTAGCAACCGAGTAGCAACGGGTAAAAATACTATAATAGCATTATGCGCTAACCTATTGAAATATATGGTGCCGCTGGGGAGAATTGAACTCCCGACCCCGTCATTACCAATGACGTACTCTACCACTGAGCTACAACGGCATAATTAAAATATGTTACCAATAAACTTTTCAATTGTAAAATCTGTTACTTGAAAAGCTCTGCCAATTGACAGTCTTAGAACTTAATGAGGTTTGAAACTCAAAAAAATGTTTCGCATAAATTAATTTAGGTGACGCATTCAAGCAATGAACTTGAACATAAAATCTAAATAATATATTTACGCAACATATCCAATCTTTTTGTCATATTACCAACGAATTGGCAAGCATTTTTAATCATAATTTATCACTAGTGTTTTTGCACAAAAAGCGATATATAATTTGTTATGAAAAATATTATTATATCGCTATTATTTTATATGATTTTGATGTTAACATTCGCATCACACACGCCAAATGCCAGTGCGAATGCACAAAATAATAGTGCAAATGCACAAAATAATAGTGCGAATGCACAGAATTATGGCGCAAACGCAAAAGCCAATTCTAATGCTAATATAGGTGAGAAAATCAAGGCAAAAACACCAGCAAAACCGATTATATCCGAGCAATTTAACCTGAAAAATGGTCTGCAAATCGTTGTTGTGCCTCAACCAAATGCTAGCGCAGTAACTCACATGTTGCTGATTAATGCAGGGGCAGCCGATGACAAATTAGGCAGTTCTGGCGTTGCACATTACCTTGAACATTTGTTATTTAAGGGAACAAAATTAGTGGCTGAAGGTGATTATAGCCGCATCATTGATGGGCTTGGCGGAGAACATAACGCCTTCACCACATCTGATATAACTGGATATTATGTCACAATTGCGCCAAAATATTTGCCAAAAATCATGGAGTTGGAAGCGGATAGAATGCAAAATTATGCACCAAGCAAAACCGCTTATGCCAAAGAAAAAGAGGTGATTATTGAAGAACGCCGTATGCGCACTGATAATAACCCGAGTGCATTGCTTGGCGAAGCGATGGAGGCCGCAATGTTTCGCCACCACCCTTATGGCACGCCGATAATTGGGTGGGAGCATGAAATGCAACAGCTTGGAGAGGCGCAGGCGAGTGCATTTTTTAAGCAATATTATAATCCAACTAATGCGACTTTGCTGCTAGTTGGTGATATTGATGCGGATAAGGCACAGAAATTGGCACAAAAATATTATGGTTCATGGCAAGCTGGAGCAAAAAATCAACGAAATTGGGTGAAGGATCCACCTCGCAACACTAAGGATTTATTGCTGATGCGCAATGTAAATGTTTCACAACCTAAAATGGTGGTTAGTTATCTCGCTCCTTCATTTTCTAAGGCATTTTCTAAGGCATTTTCTAAGGCATTTGCCACCTCTTCATCGCATGAGCTGGTTTATTCATTGTTGCTAGCGGAGGAATTGCTAGGAAATGAGCGCACTGGGGTTTTATATCAAAAATTGGTGAAGCAACAGAAATTAGCAAGCAATATTAATATCTCATATTATCCATTTTCGCTGGGAGATTCTAGCTTTAACATCACCGCAATTCCACGTGATGGGGTTGATTTGCCTCAATTGCAAACCGCATTAACGGCTGAAATAAATGCTTTTTTGGCGGCTGAAATTGATGAGCGAGCATTGCAACGAGCCAAAAATCAGGCAAAGGCGCAGACAATTTACGCCCAAGATAACCTTCAAGGAATGAGTTTTTTGCTTGCCACATTGCATATGGTGGAGCTACCAATTTCATGGTTCAATGATTATCCAACTAATATTGCAAAAATTAATCAGGGGCAAATCAAGGCAGCTTTGAAAGAGATCATAAATGATGATATTTCTGTGACGGGATATTTATTGCCTAAAAAGTGATATTCTATATGATTTTATAGAGTATGATTTTGGGCATTGTCAGCAATAGATTGATTTAGTAAATATTGGTTTGTATAATCTGATATTTAGTATGATATATGGAAAAGTGCAAGTTGTGTGGTGGGTTCATTTTGTTAAGAATGGTTTTATTCGTGGGAATCAGCGTTACCGCTGCAAAGATTGCGGCACTAACCAGATTATTGGCGATAAGCGACTGAAATATAATAATAATATTCGCCATACCGCACTTACTATGTATCTCAATTCCAGCGGCATTCGCTCAATTGGTAGGATGCTGAATATTTCACCACAACTTGTGTCACAATGGATATAGCAGTTTCATTTTTATCGGTTTTTTTAAGGCCAGATAAAAATGATGTGAGTTGCTATGTTTTATAAGATTATAGTGCTTATTTTATTTTTTATTGGTCATAGAATGATGACTAATAAAAAGTAAAAGCACTATATTAAATCAGGAAAAATCACAGAAAATCACAGAAAATCACAGAAAATCATATGCTTAAAGAGCAAATTGAACCACAAAATATTGCTATTTTAGAAATGGACGAGCTTTATATTTACGTCCAAAAAAAGCTCAAAAAGCACGAATATGGCAAGAGTTGCTCGGAAACTAGGCAAGGTTATTGCATCTCACATTGGTGGCACAACGGCTGAAGATGCACGACAATTATCGTGCTTTCTAATTTCATTTACTTGTTATTTTCAAGTGAATAAAAATAGAGAAAAGCACTAATGAAATTAGAGAAAAGCACTAATGAAATTAGAGAAAAGCACTATATCTCATATGTTTATAGTGATTTTATCCTTATTTTTAATAACCGATAAAATCGGTTATTAAAAATAGGAATTACTATATATTGGAAAATCCACCGTCACAAAATTGATTTAATTGCAACTGACGGCAATTATGCTTATGAAACAGTTTGACTAGTGGAAGCCAAAAACTCATCAATGCGTGATATGTTAGCAAGGCTGAATCGCAAAACAAAAAGATACTCCACCTACAAGAGAGGCGGAGCCAAATCAATAAAAATGCTCCAATATTCAGTTTGGCTATGGACATGCAAAGATTTCGCCATTAAATCAATCTATTGTTGACAATGCCAATATGATTTGACTTCGTCGCCATGCGGGTCATTTTCCATATTCTTTTGGCAACATTTTCCATGAAGCACCACTTCTTGAAATTCAATAAACAGCTTCTACAAATTGGCGTGCCTTCTGTTCACCGTTTAATGTGTAATCCCTTGTATTCCATAAGATATTTATATAATTTTTGCCATGATAATTCATTAATTTTGTATTAATATTCCATGAACAATTCTCCATTCTGAAAAAATTATATCACACAAATCAAAAAATCACAACAGAACCTATATTTTTCTGCACAGAAATTTTATACTTAAAACCTTAAATCTCAGACTGGGTAATTATTTTTTTTACAACAATTTATTACCCAACATTATTCATTAAATCGCCAACATTGGCGGCGCGAATAAACTGCGCTGGATTTGTAGCTGATTTAATTTCTTCAAAGTGCTTTTCACCGCATTTGATTTTTGCCCCTTCATGGTGGCGCAAGTCGTCCCACCAAGTGCTGCCTTTTGTTTCTACAACGAAATACAAGTTTTCTTCGCCGTCTTGCTCAATCAAGATTGCCCAATCTGGGTTGTATGTTCCAAGCGGAGTTGGGATTTTGAACCATGAAGGAAGTTTAGCATAAACTTTTACAGCTTCATTGGCTTCCAAATCTTCTGCGAACGCTTTCTCAACTCCAGCGGAGTCATAACCTATATATTCATAAACAGATTTTTTGGTTTCCAGAATGTTCCTTAGGTAGCCTCTCAATTCTTTCTGCTGGAATAATTCTTGAGCATAATAATATTCAGTTCCCAGTTTCTGATACTTAATTCCATTAACCAAAGCCATGCGCTTGGTGCGGTTTATTGCTTCGGCAGCACCATCTATAAACTGTTGAGGATTATGCACAAAATCTTGCAATCTTTTACTGCCAGTTAATATTTTTACAATGCTGGTTCTGGTGAGATGGGTTTTGTCCTGCAAATCCGTAATAATATCTGGAAGTTCAATATCGCTTTCTTTTATCATTATGGGAGCGGAAACAGCTGTTTCTTTGGCGGTAACACCACCTTTGCCTATGGCAATATCTGCTATTCTGAATAAAGCTCTTGTTTTGCTAATCGGTGGCAAGTCCAAAATTGCTTCCGCACAATCATTTATCAATTTATCATTATTAAATTCAACGCGATAGGTTGTTTTATATTTGATTTTCTCCCATAGAGCCTTGAATTCGTTACCATTCAGAATTGCTTCGCGGCTGCGGATAATTTTTTTATCATCAGCATTTTTTATATCAAGTTTGCCAGCTAATTTGCGAAGAATTGCTTCAACTGCTTGCTGCTGAGGTTTAAATTCCTCTGGTAAATTCAGAGTTCCATTTTTAAGTGCAACCCTCAAAGTGTCTTGAAACTTTCCTTTATCATCTAAATATCCATTAGCAGTAAGATTGTCCCATATCTCTTGAGATATTTCAAAGCCAAGTGCAGTTGGCTCTCCATCTTTGCCTTGAACCTGAATGAGAGCAAATTGATGTTTTTCAACTATACCAAATTTGATACCGGTATCTTGCTCAATTTCTCTTTGAAGGTTTTCTGCAAACTCTTCATATTTTTCGGTGGCAATAACTGTTAGCGTGTTGATGTTTGAACCTCGCAAACGCAGACCTTGCTGGTCTACACATAAGCGTAAGCCACGCCCAAGAGTTTGGCGGCGTTCACGCTCGCTTCCCATCTCGCGCAGAGTGCAAATTTGGAACACATTCGGATTGTCCCAGCCTTCTTTTAGTGCGGAGTGGGAGAAAATGAATTTCAGCTTGGTGTCAAAGCTTAATAGCTTTTCTTTATCTTTCATAATAAGGTTATAAGCTCTCTCAGCACTTTCGCGGTTCACCTGATTATTTTCATCTGTGTTTGCCCATCCACCTTTTTTATCAATTGAGAAATATCCGTTATGAAGCTCATGGGCATCAACACTCAAATCAATTTTCTCAAATAGTGTTTGATAGGCTTGAGTTTTTGCCATCCTCAGATATTCTTCTTCAAACATTTTGGCATATTTGCCTTTGATAGAATTTCCAGCATCATCATATTTTCTGTAATGCTCAACGCTATCAATAAAGAAAAGGCTCAAAACCTTAATTGGCTGCTTGTTAGCAGCAAAATGCATTTCTTTGTCCAAATGCTCTTTGATAGTTCTGCGTATCATCAAACGCCTTAAATCATCACCTCCAACGCCGCCGTGAACCTCATCTGGTCTTAAAACAACATCAATTCCATCACCTCTAATTTCAATTGATTGATTGTTTTTGCCGCAAGTGATTGTTCCCACCTGCATATTCTTATAAATATCTCTGCCTGTTCTTTGCTGCAAATCTTCGCCATCTTGAACACTTACAATTTGGCGTTTCACATTGTTTTTAACGGCAAAATCAACTTCAATCTTTGCTGAAATGCTACCCTTGACATTCTTAGTTTCAACCAACCTAACATAAGGTTTATTATGCCCACCTTCAATTTCTAGCGAGGCAACTTCAATTTGCTTAACCAGTCCGCGCTCATAAGCATCAACCGCATCAAGGCGATAAAGCATTTGGTGTTTATCAATATGGGTTGCTGAATAGCGCAGAGTGCAAAGCGGATTCATTGCGTCCAGAGCCTTCTTGCCTTGCCCATTGAAGCCACCATCAACGCTTTGCGGCTCGTCCACAATCAAAATTGGGTTGGTGGCCTTAATAAGATCAATTGGCTTTTCCCCGCCTGTTTTTTCATTTTCCTTGTAAGCAACAGCAGTGGTTTTGTTTAACGCTTGAATTGTGCTAACCATAATCTGAATGTTTGAACTGGTTGCAAAATTACGCACTTGCCCAAGTTTTGAAGAATCATAAAAAAAGTAATCATAACCCACGGCTTTCGGGTAAAGCCCTTCAAAATGCTCACGGGTGATTTGCAAAGTTTTATAAACACCTTCCTTAATAGCCACAGAAGGAACAATAATCACAAACTTGGTGAATCCATAGTTTTTGTTAAGCTCAAAAATAGTGCGCAAATAGACATAGGTTTTTCCTGTACCTGTTTCCATTTCCACAGTGAAATC
Organism: Alphaproteobacteria bacterium; assembly: GCA_043765375.1. GTDB lineage: Bacteria > Pseudomonadota > Alphaproteobacteria > Rickettsiales > UBA998 > JAYUJH01. The sequence goes on along the minus strand of JAYUJH010000034.1, from coordinate 8,403 downwards.
ACCACTGGTTAATTTATCTGATGGCTTCAAGCCATTTTTTAGTTGAATATTATTCAGATTTTCAATCAACTCTTCATCAATAAGGCGCAAGCGATTGCCAATACCAAGCTGGTTTTCCTGCATTCCAAGCGATGCGCCATCTTCTTTTTGGAATGCTAAAGTGAATTCAGAGCGAGAAATATCTTGCCCTTTGAATAAATCTACAACCGAAGCTATAGCGTCTTGTTGATAGTCTAAATTATCTTCAAAATGTAGTTTCATCACTTGCCCTCATAAACTTCTTACATATTTAATGCCGTTTTGTTGCAAAATTGCTGCCATATTGGTTTTGGCAATATCATCAGCAAATGCACTATCACGGAAGAACACATGAGTTTCACATGATGGCTTTAGTTCTTCGTTCCACTTGATTATCGTGGTTGCAACATATTCAACTTCGGTTTTATTGATTCAGATATCAAGGCAAGCAAACAAAACGCCATAACCAATGCTATAAATTGTTTTGCCAGCGGCTATTTTGGTTGCAATTGGTGTGGTTAAATCCACGCCACGCTTGAGGAGCAATTCATATAAAATATCTTGCTCCCGTCGTCCTTCAACCAAACTTTGAGTATGGTTTTGTAAGCTGGTTTCAATATCAGCTGCATCTGGATTCCATATTTTAATGTTAGAGCTGGAAAGTTTGAAAACTTTGAAACCCAAATCACCTTCATAATCAGGATTTTCTTGTTTTATTTTGTTTGCTGCACGGCGAATGCGTTCTTTGCCAATATCCGCAATGGTTTTGTAACCAGCTTTGAATGCTTCGGATTTTTCATCACATAATTCAGGGAGTTGCACCATGATAAATTTACGATTTCCACCATCTTCAGCATTTAACTGCATAACCGCATGGGCAGTGGTGGAAGAACCAGCGAAAAAATCTAATATAACGTTTTCTTTGTCTACGCCAATTTTCAAGCATCTCTCTATCAAATCAGTTGGCTTAGGATTGTCAAACAAATCAACTCCAAATAATTTCTTAAACTCTGCTGTTCCGACATTGTTTTCAGCTAAATCATCCCACAATGTATCTGCAACTTTGCCTTCATTTTCTCGCTCGTTCCAATAAGCTTTTTCCTGTAATGATTTTCCGTCAATAGCTAATCTATTATCATTTTCTAGAGCCTTCAGCTTTCTCTGAACCATACGCCAGCCTTTTTCTGGACAAGACCAAATTTTCCCATTGTTATCTGTATAATCATAAGTTGTTTCAGGTCCAGGTGATTTAGTTTTTTGTAGCGGATAAAATCTGTATTTTCCTCTATCGTCATTATCCTTTTTATTATACATACCGATGGTAGCTTCTGACAACGGTTTATATACAACATTTAATTTGAAATCACTGGATTTTGAATACATTAAAAGGTGGTCAATATTTATTGGGAATTGCTTAGAAACGGTTTTGCCGCTACTATTTTTTCTCCAAACAAAATGATTTATTAGATTATCTTCGCCAAATACTTCATTGGCGACTTTAGTAAGATTAATTAATTCATTATCATCAATAGAGATAAAGATAACCCCATCGTGCCTTAACAGATTTTTTGCCAATTTCAGCCTTGGATACATCATATTAAGCCAGTTGGTGTGCTTTCTGCCTGAGCTTTCAGAGTTGGTTGAAAACTTCAAACCATCTTCGCCTTTTTGCCCTGTGTAACGCAAGTATGTATCCAAATTATCTTGATAATTATCAGGATAAACAAACTCATTTCCAGTGTTATAAGGCGGGTCAATATAGATCATCTTCACCTTGTTAACATAGCTTTTTTGCAGCAATTTCAGCACCTCAAGGTTATCACCTTCAATGAATAGGTTCCCCGTTTTATCCCAATCCACGCTTTCTTCCTCGCATGGCAGAAGTGTTCCAAGTGATGGGGTTAAGGCAATTTGGCGAGACTTTTTCTTGCCATGCCAGTTCAAACCATATTTTTCTTCGCCCTCGTCCAAAACTTTTGCATCACCCAAAAGCTGGCGCAGAACATCAAAATCCACACCATTTTCAGTGAATGCTTCGGGGAACAGAGCTTTGAGTTGTTGAATATTGTCATTCACCACATCTAGGCTTTGCCCTTGCAATAAATCCACTTTTTTCATTTTCACATGTTCCATTTTAGCTCCTATAGTTCTCGCTTAAGCTCGTTAAGCTGGTCATTAATTTGTTTTATTTGAGTATTCATCTCAACCTGATTGCCCAGCTGCTTTTCTTTTTTTAGTTTGCTTTGCAATTCAGAACGTAAAACATTAAGCCTATCAATCTCTTGCAACTTTAATACCCGAACTTTTAGATTTTTACCACCTTTGTTTTCAAAGCTATAACTCCCTGATTGTGAGGCGGAGTTGAAGATTTGAGAAAAACTCATCCGGCAATTGCTAAAAGATTAAGTGACTTTTTTCATGATAATTTTCCAAATGGAACAGTTGAAAATGTTAAATAGTTTATATGATAAATAGTAACGAACATCATGTGCAATTTTTCGCAAAATAATTCATTTTTAATATTACGCAAGCAATTCACGGGTTGCTTGTGCAACATCATCACACAACATTAATGATTCGCCAACCAAAAAGCATTTTATGCCCCGAGCTTGCATCAAACGCAACTGGGTATTAGTTTTAATTCCACTTTCGCACACCACGATATAATCCTCAGGGATATGACGGCGTAAATTAATGCTAGTTTGCAAATCAACTTGCATAGTTTTCAAATTACGATTATTTATGCCAATCAATTTGGTGCTTAAATGTTTTAATGCCCGCTCCAACTCAGTTTCATCATGCACTTCAACCAACACGTCCATGCGCAATTGATGCGCTAGTGCCTCCAATTCCATTGCTTGAGCATCACTCAAAGCTGCCATAATCAACAAAATGCAATCCGCTCCAATCGCCCTGCTTTCAACAATTTGATATGTATCAATCATGAAATCCTTGCGCAAAACGGGCAAATCACATGCTACCAAAACTTGCCGCAAATATTCATCACTGCCTTGAAAATATCTCTCATCAGTTAGCACAGAAAGGCAAGTTGCCCCCCCTTGCTGATAGGCCAAAGCGAGATTTGCGGGTGAAAAATCCGCACGAATTAATCCCTTGCTTGGTGACGCTTTTTTTAGTTCCGCAATTAATGCTTGGTTGTGAAGCTCTATGTTCGCAATTAATGCTGCAATAAATCCCCTCGGTGGGGTTGCTTGAATTGCTGCCTCACGCAATTGTTCTATGCTAGTTTTTTGCTTGCATATTGCCACAAAATCACGTTTATATGCTATAATTTCTGTTAAAACACTCATATAAAAATCATATAACTCATAAATATTATAATAGTCAAACTTATATGTCAAACATGCAAAACATAAATAATAATTGGGAAGATAGCCTCAAGCAAATTGCGGTGCAAGCTGGTGAAATAATCATGAGCTTTGACAGAAACGATTTATCAATAGAGCGCAAGCGAGATAATTCCCAAGTTACCATCGCTGACAAAGCTGCTGATGAATATATTTGCGCGCAATTACGCAAATTATCAGGCGATATTCCAATCATCTCAGAAGAAGGCGAGCAACAAGCAGGTGCATCAACTTTTTGGTGTGTTGACCCGTTAGACGGAACTAAAGGTTATATTAATGGTGGAAACGAGTTCACGGTGAATATTGCATTAGTGCATGATGGGTTGCCAGTGATTGGCGTGATATATATTCCACCAACAGATGCTTTATACTATGGACAAATGAATTATGGGCAGGTGGCGCAAGATGAAAATATGGCAAATATAGCCTACCGATTGATTGCGGGGATGAAAACCAAGTTGCAAGTGCGCAATCCTCCCGCTCAAGGAAATAGGGTTATTTTAAGTCATTATCATGATGCAACAAAACAGGCAGAACTCGCAAAGCAATTTAATGCGTATGAGTTTTTAACTGCGTCAAGCTCGCTTAAGTTTTGTCGTATAGCTGAAGGAATTGCTGATATTTACCCACGATTTGGCAACACTATGGAGTGGGATACTGCGGCGGGTCATGCAATTTTGAAAGCGGCAGGCGGGCGAGTTATGTTGATGAGTGATGATGATGTCGGCGAAAATAATGTTAATGATTGTAATACAAATATAAATTATGATAATGCTAGTGATTATATATCATTACATAATAATATGGGTAACAAATATAACAGCGAATTAAAATATGGCAAGCAAGGTTTTTTGAACCCGCATTTTGTCGCTTTTGGTGGGGATATGACTGATATTATTTAATCAATTTTTATACAAAACAATGTGGATACCAGCCTACGCTGGCATGACAAATCTCAAATATATATAATCTCAAATACATATACAGACTAAATATATATAGTCTCAAATATATATAAGCTAATTTAAGAAAATATTATTGTCATAATATCCCCTCTTTACCCCTCAATTTCCAACTTAATATCAGCCGATAATTTCATCGCCTCTAGCCAGACTTCCTCAATGCGTGAAGCTGCAGTCCAATCACCAGTTGCTGCGATATTTCGCTCATTATCAACATAACTCCCTAGCTTGTTTGGCTGTGTAATAAGCGCATATTTCCAGCGATGTGTTGATATATAATCCGCTTTTCCGCATGATATTCCTGTTAGTTGCTCAAAATGATTTACCAAGCAATTTTGCGCTTGCTGCATATCATCATCTATATGTTCCTCTGCCCAGTCATTGCGAGAATGTGCCACAATGGCGGTAACGTTTGCATTTCTGCTAGGTTTTGTGGAATTAATCGCTATCCATTCTAATGGCTTTTCTAAAGGCTTTTCTAGCTGCTTTGCATCTATGGGGCTATTATCCGCAATATCATTATGGATTTTGGCGGCAATCCAAGGCTTGCGCCATGGTTCATTAAACCCTAACATCAACGTATAACAACCTTGCATTTCAACGGAATTAAGCATAGGTAAAAGCGTAGATGAGCTATTCAACTCCACATTAAACAGATTTAATGTTTGCGCGGGCGGTGCAGTTGAGATAACCCAATCAAACACGCCAAGCATCTCTGCCTCCTTAGCCACTCCATTTTTTTCAATAGTAGCTTTGCTAAATATACGCCAACCATCATGTTGTTTTTCACCAAGCGGAGCAATTTCCGTGCTTAACACGACATTAATTTCTGATGCCATATATTTGCATAAATCATTCATATTCGGGCTAGCAACATAATGCGGCTCAAACCATAAACGGTCTTTAATCACATTGTTTGCCTGAATTGTTATCACCTTGCCTGTCCATTCCGCAACAATTCCAAGATCAATCAACCCTGCAATAAATGCTTGAAATGCCTTGCTGCGAGCGGTGAAAAATTGTGTGCCATGATCAAAATAAAACGGCAGAGCATAACGTGTGGACATGCGCCCGCCAACCCCCCGAGCTTTTTCAAAAACTGTCACCTCAGCTATGTTTTTAAGATTATTAGCCAAAGTCAAACCAGATATTCCTGCACCGATAATAGCTATTTTTTTTCTCATATGAATAATGACGTTATGGTGGTAATTATTGTTACTAAATATTAATCTAACTATAAACAATAACAGTTGTAATGCAAGGGATTTTTGAGTATGTTGCATTTGCAAATATGTGTTTGCAACTAATTATATTTAATGAAAAATATAGTTAGAAACCATTTTTATTTTAGGGTGATTTTATATGAAAAATATTGTAGAAACTGCTGTTGAAGCTGGATCTTTCGGAGCTTTGGTTGCAGCCGTTCAAGCAGCTGGACTAGTTGAAACTCTTTGCGGAACTGGACCATTCACAGTTTTCGCTCCAACTGAAGAGGCTTTCAAAGCTCTTCCTGCTGGAACTTTGGAAATGTTGTTGAAGCCAGAAAACAAAGATAAGCTAGTTTCAATTTTGACATTCCACGTTGTAAGCGGCAAAGCAAACGCAGCAGCTGTTGTTGGTCAAAAAGAGTGGAAAACTGTTGAAGGTTCACATGCTCACATCACCACCGAAAATGGTGCGATGATTGAGAATGCAAAAATCATCAAAACTGATATTGAATGTTCAAATGGTATCATTCATGTGATTGATGCAGTGATATTGCCAAAATCAGCATCAATAAGCAAAGCAGCATAATTGATTAATCATTTGTGAAGTTCGCAATAGTTAATAATGAAGTTGGTTACAAAATAGGGCGGAGGAAATCACTTTCCTGCGCACTATTTTTTGTTTAGCACGTAATAGCATAATGTTGCAATAACTCTACCCTAATCTCCACCGATTGCATCTTTATATCCTAAAGATTAAGCAATAGCATTTGTATTTACTAAATAAATTAAGGCTCTAGCCTATTAAAGACAAACTAAAAAATATTGTTTTTTTAATCATTTTTCAGGAAACTGTCTTAATTTAGTAATATTTTTGATTTATATTCATATTGTAAGGAAATATTTGGTAAAGAGGACACGGTTATGAGTAATGATTTTAACAAAATAAGACAAAACATATTAGATGTTATACAAAGCAACAGAGGCGTTACTGAAATAGAAGAAGCGATATTCCTGAATAATAGCAAGTCTATTAGAGACGCTACATTTAATGACAATTCAGTTTTGGAAGCTCTAGCAGGAAGAGAAGAAACGGCTCACATGGTTCTTTCTCCACCCCCCCCGCAATTTCAGCAGCAATATCCAATGTTAATTCAGACCCGTGGTTAGATGCAACTCCTAGCGTTATAGAATCAACCTTAGCAACTCCCATTGAGGTTACAGGGCAAAAATTATTAGCTCCCACAAATGAAATTGCTAATAATGCGAAAGATGTTGTTTCCGATGGAGTGCCTACGCCCATTACAGATATTATAAACGAAGCACAGAAAGTCATGGCAGAAGTTGTTGCTGATGCTGCGCCAGACGTTGCCGATCTAAAATCAGCAGCAGAGACAGTAGTAAAAGGTCAAGCCGATGAAGTAATAAATGCAGTTGGAAAATCAACAGCGCCAGTTGCAGAGGAAGTTGCAGAAGCAGTTAGCAAAACAGCTGTCCCAGCAACAGAAGATATGGTAGAGGCAGCCGCCAAAACGGGAGGTGGCTGGAAAGAAAAAGAAGCATCTTTTGGTGCTAAAATTAATAGCCCAAAGGGAAGGGTTATAACCGCCTTAACCGTGGCAACCATTGTTGTTGGCGGGTTATTATGGCATAATCATAATAAAGAGCAAAAAGCCAAACTTGCGGAAGCAGAAAAAACTGAACTTCCAATGCAACCTAGCCAAATCAGACCAGATATTGACAAAGTAGCAGTGTATTCACAAGGAGCATCAATAAGTGAGGCAAAAGGAGTTGCAGCTTAGATTATAGCATCAATTAATGGGGGAGTTGTTACAACCCACTATTACCGCAAATATTTTGCCATATTTCATTATGGATTATGATTGCGTCTAGTGTGCCATTTGTCAAAATATCCGCATCACTAATATAAATTGGTTTGGCGATTAGGCAATAATCATTTACTTTTGCGTGTCCAGCGGGAGCGCAATTGCTGACGCTTAACATCATCATTAAGTGAGCGAACCGCATCATTATGCGCATTTGCTGCTTGCGCCACATTATCCAATGTCTGTTCATTCTGTTTCGCCTCCGTTTGTTGCTTGCCAGTGCGCTTACCTGACATAAAGATTGCCACTATTGCAGATAATGCGGTGAATATTGATATAAGATATATGTTAATACGATTAGTCATTTTCGCCTCCACCACCAAACTGCTCCACTACCCACCAACACGCCAATCACCGCTACAGCAACTCGCCAATCAGCGGATTGCAGGAACGATAACGCCGTTGGTGCATGTTCTAATATAGCGTTTAGATTATAGGGTTCAGGGTATAGATTGTTATTGCTAGTAATTTGTGGGGCAATCGCTATAACTGCCCCGCCTCCAACAACGCCAGTAGTTACTACACTTGCACTAGCTACGGCTGCGAACTTTTGCTTATCGCTAAGTTTCACGCCTTCAATCTTATGTGGGTTCTCTGTGTCTTTTGAATAAGCCCCGCTAGCCTCAATTAAATCCTCAGAACCTTTAGTTGCTGGTTTATCTGCTTTATCATATAACGGCGTAAGATTTATCTTTGATTGATACTTTTGCTTATATCCACCCCATGAACGCATACCACCAGTATCAACATGTAAGAATGTGCGATAAAAGCCAAAACCAGTGAACCCCGCTTGTATAGCGCAACGATATAATGTCTTTGGATTAACTCCATTAATGCTAATATCAAACGCCCTACCTTGAACGTGCATTGAATTATCTGCACCACCAATTTTGCGATTATGCGCTGGTGAACGGTATGCGCTATTAATTGTTAATGGAACTCCCATTAACTCCCGCAATCGCTC
>JAYUJH010000033.1:0-75956 GCA_043765375.1 Alphaproteobacteria bacterium | reverse complement strand
TAATTTTACGTGCAATGTGAAATTAAAAAGCTAAAGCACTATCACACTGCGCTGCGGTTCTCAAAAATACAAACGTTTCGGCGGTTTTCAAAAACTGTGAATAAAGATTCTAACATTAACTTCACTCACAGCAATTTTTTGTGCATCATATAAACATCAACTAAGCCAAGTTCTTTATGGTTGAAACCTTGCGGCATGGTGCCAATAATTTCAAACCCGAGTGATTGCCACAGCTCAACCGCCACCTTATTGCTGCTTACCACAAAGTTAAATTGCATTGCTTTATAACCTGCGCTACGAGCATAATTAATCGCTGCATTCCCGAGTTCTCTTGCAATTCCACGGCGGCGATGTTGGGGTGCAACAATGAATGAAGCATTGGCAACATGATCCGCCCTGCCCGTGCGATTTGGGCGAATTGCCACAACCCCAGCCACTGCCCCGCCAATATCAGCGACAATGCAATGCGTGCCTCGTGCTGAAATCCAATAGCCAAGCGCACGTTCTGGCGTCATTTCTTCATGGGTATATGAATATGTTTTACCCTCGTCAATCACGTCACCAAATATGTTGTATATTTCTTCAAAATCTTCAAGGCGGGCAATGCGATAAATTATTTCCATGATAGTTCCCCTGCCCTCACTCTTCATTTATCTGTTTTTTGATTTTTTCGCTATCCGATTTCAACTGCCCACATGCTGCCAAAATATCCCGACCACGAGGGGTGCGCACTGGTGACATATATCCCGCATTTTGCACAATTGCCGCAAATGATGCAATACGATTATTGCTTGAACATTCATAAATTGTGCCATGCCATGGGTTAAACGGAATTAAATTGACCTTAGCAGGAATACCATTAATCAGGCGCACCAACTCTTTTGCTTCCGCATCAGAATCATTAACGCCATTAAGCATCACATATTCAAATGTAATGCGTTGCCGTGGGTGCGCCGCAGAATAATAACGGCAAGATTCCAGCAACTCTTTGATATTCCAGCGTTTATTGAGTGGCACAAGCACATTGCGTAATTCATCATTAACGGCGTGCAGTGAAATGGCAAGATTTAAGCCTAACTCATCAGCGCATTTCATAATTAGCGGGACATGCCCCGAAGTTGAAAGCGTGATTTTCTTGCGAGAAAAACCCATCTCCGCAATGGCAATTTGCATTGCTGCGCTCACATTATCATAGTTGAATAACGGCTCACCCATACCCATCAACACAATGTTTGTTAAGCGACTGCGTTCGCCATCATTTTGCCAATCACCAAGCTCATCACGGGCAAGCATCACTTGCGCAATAATTTCACCAGCGGTTAAGTTACGCACTAATTTTTGCGTGCCAGTATGACAAAATGTGCAAGTTAAAGTGCAACCAACTTGCGAAGAAATGCAAAGTGTGCCTCGCTGCGCTTCGGGAATATAAACCATTTCTGCTTGCGTGCCATCAACGAATTGCAGCAACCATTTCACCGTTCCATCGCTTGATTGTTGTTTGCGGGAAGTTGTGGGGCGGGCTATGCTAAAATGTGATGTCATCAACTCCCTATCCACTTTGGAGAAGTTACTGAAAGCGGAAAAATCAGTTGCACCATGATGATAAAGCCACTCGGTGCATTGTTTGGAGCGATAATTTTTTAAGCCAATTCCAGCAAATGCTGCGGATAATTGCGCATTATTCAACCCAAGGAGCGAGGCGAAAGAAATATTATTTTCAACATTACTTTTAGCGTCACTGGTAACATCATTTGTGACATTATTTTCCACAATATTTTCAACCATAACGCCCCATGATATAATCTTCAGTTTGGGAGCTTGAAGGATTGCTAAAAATCTGCTCTGTTGTGCCATATTCTGCTAATCTGCCAAGATGGAAAAAACCCGTAAAATCGGAAGTTCGGCGAGCTTGTTGCATTGAATGAGTCACAATCACGATGGTATATTGCTGTTTTAATTCTGCCAATAATTCTTCAATTCGGCTAGTTGCAATAGGGTCTAAAGCGGAGCATGGTTCGTCCATAAGGATAACTTCAGGTTGAATGGCGATGGTGCGGGCAATACAAAGACGTTGCTGCTGCCCACCTGATAACCCAAAGGCGTTTTCACGCAATCGGCTGGAAACTTCGTCCCACAAGCCAACTTGACGCAAACTTGCCTCAACAATTCCGTCCATCTCAGATTTATGTTTCACCAAATGATGCAAGCGCAAGCCATAAGCGATGTTATCATATATTGTTTTGGGGAACGGATTTGGTTTTTGAAACACCATTCCAACTTGCGAACGTAATCGCACCACATCATAATCGCCATCATAGATATTATTACCATCAAGGGCAATTTCGCCTGTGGTGCGGCAAGTTCTGATGGTATCATTCATGCGATTAAAACAGCGCAAAAAAGTGGATTTGCCACAACCAGAAGGACCAATAAAAGCGGTTATGCTGCCCGTTGGAAACACCATATCAAGGTTGAAGATTGCCTGTTTTTCACCATAAAATACTGATATATTATTCGCCTGCATACGTATTTCTTGCACTGGCGGGGCTTGAAATGGTTGGGCTTGCGTGTGAACTTGCGTTTGAGATTGCACTGTCATCATGATGAATATCTCCTTTCTGATTTATTACGAATGAAATTAACCATTACGTTAAAACATATTAATATAGTTATTAACACCATAATCCCGCTAGCAGTTTTATGCACAAATCCAGCCTCGGGGCTGCTTGACCAAATATAAATCTGCACTGGCATCGCCGTTGTTGGATCAAGCAAATTGTCTGGCGCATTGATGATGAACGCTACCATTCCTATCATCAATAAAGGAGCAGTTTCACCAATTGCGCGCGCCAAACCGAGAATCGTCCCCGTGATAATCCCGCCCATTGCTTGCGGAATTAAATGATGAAACACCACTTGCAATGGTGATGCACCAATGGCAAGGGCAGCATTACGCATTGAGCTTGGCACAGATTTTAAGGCGATGCGTGTGGAAATGATGATAATTGGCAGCGACATTAACGCCAAAGTAAGCCCTCCAGCTAATGCTGATGAACGAGGGAGATTCATGAAATGGAGATATAAAAACAACCCGAGCAACCCATATATTATAGAAGGAACTGCGGCTAAATTATTGATGTTTATTTCTATTATATCAGTCAAACGATTTTTTGGAGCAAACTCCTCAAGGTAAATCGCTGCACCGACCCCAATTGGCAAAGCCACGATCAGGCAGACTGTAACGAGATAAAGCGAGCCAATAATTGCGGCATAAAAACCCGCTTTTTCAGGGGAGCGAGAATCATTATCGCTGAAAAAACGCCAATTAAATTGGTTATGAATTAAGCCATTTTGTTGCAATTTGCGTAAATATTGTTGCTGCAACTCAGGCAATCTAACATTGTTTGGATTTTTCAACCATAAATCCGCACGACTGCTCAATGGAATATTCGCCGTTGTTGCGGGCGAATTAATTGGCACAAAGTTTTGCGCATGTGGGGCAAGCATCAGTGCAATCATACGCTTTTGCTGGCGTTTAGCTTCAGGAAATTGACGCAATAATGTTTGACGCACCGCCATTTGTGCTTGCGGTTTAGTGATGTTATCCGCAAACGGCAACTGCACATGATGCTGCATGAAACCACTTGAAGCTGGAATTGCCACACTCCCTATCAGCCAAGCAAGAGCAAAACCTGAAAATAACAAACTGAAAAGGCACGCAATGCGGAACCGCTTTTCTGCCCTTTTTCGCCGTTTTAATGATGCAATAATCAATTCTGCATTATTCATAAACCTGTCTATAACGCTTAACAACGAGTAATGCAATAATATTTAATATTAATGTAAATATGAATAATGTCAGCCCCAAGGCAAAAGCTGCAAGCGTTTTGTTGCTAGCAAAATCTTGATCCCCCCCAAGCAATGCAACAATTTGCACTGTGATTGTTGTTACTGATTCCAACGGATTGTAAGTGAGATTGGCGGATAAACCAGCCGCCATCACCACTATCATCGTTTCACCAATTGCCCGTGAAGTGGCAAGCAATATTCCCCCCATAATCCCTGATAATGCAGCGGGAAGCACCACTTTTTTCATGGTTTCACTGCGGGTTGCGCCCATTGCAAGGCTTGCATCTTTTAGGGTTCGGGGAACGGCTTTGATTGCATCATCACTCATGGAAGACATTAACGGAATCATCATAATTCCCATAACTAGCCCTGCCGCTAATGCGCTTTCTGATGCGATATCCAGATGTAGCACCCCGCCCACATGTTGCAATAATGGTGCCATAGTGGTGATGGCAAAAAATCCATAAACTACTGTGGGAATACCCGCTAATACTTCAAGCAATGGCTTAGCGATGCGACGAATCTGTGGTTTAGCATATTCATTCATATATATCGCTGAATATAGACCCACGGGAACGGCGACGCACAGCGCAATGGCGGTTATCATCAAGGTTCCGCACAATAATGGCAGAAAACCGAAACTGCCTGATGCCACTCCATCACTTGCGACTTGAGTGGCGTTTTGCGGACTCCAGTGAGTGCCAAACAGAAAATCAAACAACGCATAATTATTGAAAAAAGAATATGCCTCGCTAATCACCGATAAAAATATCATTGCGGTGATAATGATTGAGATTATAGCACAGAGTCGCAAGCCAGCAATCGCTGCATATTCCATATTTCGTTGCATTTTTAGCTGCTTCTTTGCCGACATTTTAACAGACATTTCGCCTGAAAACATTTCACCTGCCGACATTTTTTCTGAAGACATTTATTTCGCCTGAGATTTGCTTTCTTTCGCTCTTTTGATATATTCCTGCAATCCAGCTTCATCAAGCGCACTTGGAATTGGCTCATCACCAATAATCAAGAATGGAGTGCCACGCAATTTCAAGGCTTCACCCAATTTTGCATTATCAGCTAATATCTTAGCATATTTTGGATTAGTTAATTCTTTCTCTAAGTCTTCACGTTTTAGCCCAACTTCTTCCGCAAAACCAAGTGCTATGACCTTATCAATCTTGCCTTTATGTTGCATCATTTTGCCGTGAAACTCATAATATTTTGCGGGAATAACTTGGTTCACCGCTAGTGCGATTTTTGCCAATTCTTGTGATTCTGCACCAAAAATCGGATATTCCACAAAAACCAAACGCAAATCTTTTAATCCAGCCTTGCGTAATGCGTCAAGCGGCTTGAACATATACTTACATGCTGAACAATTATAATCAAAAAACTCAACCACCGCAATTTTAGCATTTGCATCACCAATTGAACCATGGGCATTATTTTCATAAATCGCTTTGTGATTAGCTTTGACCGCATCTTTCACGCCAGACATTTCTTTAGCTGATTCTTGCTTTTGAAAGTTTTCCACCGCTTCAATAATCACCTTTGGATTTTTCAACAAATAAGCTCGCACCAAACCACCTAGTTCTTCCTTGGTGACATTTTCTGCATGAGCCGTGCTAGATGCAATCATCATGGTTGCGATTATTGCGAGTATCTTTGATTTCATGTTTAATCTCATGATTTTTATTCCATATGTATATATTTTTATGTCGCTCTTTATAAACCACCCAACAAAAACAAGCAAGCAACAAAAAACTATGCGAATTATATTGCGATATTTTTTTGATTATTGCATTATTATGTGGTTATGAAAACATATATTGAGAAGTTAAATGCAATTCGCCAATATTTACAAAATAATAAATTGCTAGACGAAAAATTAAGCGGATTTTTGCTGCCCGTGAGTGATGAATATTTGGGTGAATATCAAGCGGATTATGCTCGGCGAGTGGAATGGCTATGTGGCTTTGATGGTTCGGCGGGAGTTCTGCTGATAACAGCGGACAAGGCGGTCTTATTCACCGATGGGCGTTATACACTGCAAGCAAGGGCGCAACTTGATGGTGATTTATTTGATGTGGTGGATTATGGCAAACAATCAATCACTAATTATTTGCATAATACAAAACTGCGTAATATAGGGTTTGATGCGACACTTCATTCAGTACGACAAATTGAGGGCTGGATAGCGGAATTAGCCCCCAACATAAAATTAATAGCAGTTAAAAACCCTATTGATGAATTATGGCATAATCAACCAGCCCGCCCACTTGCGAATGTATTTTTGCATGATGAAAAATTGGCGGGAGCAAGTTCCAGCGCAAAAATTGCTATGGTGATTGAAAAAATGCAAGCTGATAATTTGTTGATTAATGAAGCGGATAGCATTTGTTGGTTGCTGAATATTCGTGGTGGTGATGTGCCATATAACCCCCTGCCCCTTTGTCGGGCAATATTAAACAAAGATGGGGTGGTTAAGTTATTTATTGAGCCAGAAAAAATGCAAGATTTGCATTTAGATTTACATTTAGATAATGTGATATTGCTTGCACCAGATGCCCCAGATGAGATTGATAATCATTTGCATGGTAGCTTTCAATTTTGTGCAGCAGCTACTCCATATTATTTTGCGCAAAAATTGCTTGAAAATAATGCAACTATAATACGCACGCCAAACCCTATTGCGATGCTCAAAGCTGTGAAAAATGCAACTGAAATTGCAGGAATTAAACGAGCGCATTTGGTGGACGCAATCGCCGTTAAGGCTTTAATCGCTTGGTTTAATAATGTCGCAACGCCAATCACCGAGCTGGACGTGGTGGCGAAGTTGGAAGAATTGCGAGCGCAACATATTGATTACCGAGGGGCGAGCTTCCCCACTATAGCTGGAGCTGGTGCTAACGGCGCAATCGTACATTATCGTCCGACTGAACAGACCAACCGAAATATTGAAATTGGTGAGGTGCTGTTGCTGGATTCTGGCGGACAATATGAATATGGCACAACTGATATCACTAGAACATTAGTGCGTGGTGGATTGGGGCGTGATAGATTAGGGCGTGGCGTATTGCATCAAAATGCGAATGCAAATGCAGATTTCAAACGCAATTTCACTTTAGTGCTGAAGGGGCATATTGCGCTTGCAACGGCAGTTTTTCCCGTTGGCACAACGGGGCATCAGCTTGATGTGTTGGCACGGCAATTTTTGTGGCAACATGGCTTGGATTATGCTCACGGAACTGGGCATGGCGTGGGGCATTATCTGTGTGTGCATGAAGGGCCTCAGAGCATTTCCACCCGTTCAAATGGTGTGGCGTTGCAGGCTGGTATGGTGCTTTCCAACGAACCAGGTTATTATATGACGGGGGAGTATGGCATCAGGATTGAATCATTAGTTCTAGTGGTGGAAAAAATGATGGTGGGTGATGTGCAGTATCTCGGGTTTGAAACGCTAACCCAAGTTCCAATAGATGATGATTTGGTGGATTTCACTTTGATGACTGACGCTGAAAAAAAATGGCTGAATGATTATAATGAGAATTGTTGACTTTGGCTGATAGTTTTAATCGTTCTCCCCTTGCGGGAGAGCAGCAGAAGCGAGGATTGTTAAATCCAAAGCTGATGCGTGAGGGGTTAAAACAAATATTACACAAAAAAATCCCCCATTATTGCGGGGGATTGTTAGAAGGAGCGTGCAGAAACCTGTTATTTATAATAGGTTTCTTAGTTGAGAATGACTTATTGAGCATTACTTATGATGATGATATTTGGTATTTTCCTCAATTCTTTGAAGAAAAATTTTGAGTCCGATGTTCCTATGATAACAGAATTATGACCAAACTTTCCTCTAAAAAAACTTTCATCTATGTATTCGCCCCATTTTCTGGGGTTGAGAATGGCAATTTTCCGAAGTAGAGCGTAACCATCAAGACCTTTTCCTATGAGGTAGTGTTCACCCCATATGCTCACGTGGTATTGAAGTTTCATTTTGAAACCAATCCTAGATGCAGCGCATCTGTAATAAAAAAACAAAATCTAATGTAACATTTTAATTTTACCCCCCCCCCCCGCAAATGTCAAATTAATTATGCTTAAATCAATATTAATGTTTTGTTACGCCTTTGGTTTTTTCGCAATTTGGCTGATATAGTGTTTCCTAATTTGCATAGTGCTTCCTCATTTGCATAGTATTTCTTAATTTACATGGCGCTTCCTAATTTATATTCCCAATTTCATTGGCTTTTGTAAATGCTGGTATTATAAGGGGCTAATATTAAGGGGCTTATATGATATTAAACACAAATTATTGTAAAAAATTAACTAGTTAATTACGCAAATAATATATATGTTATTGCATATGTTCTCAAATTATGTTTTGCAAGCAATTTTGGTGGCGGCGTGCTGGGGTGGTAATTATATTGCCGCTAGATACGCCTTAAACGAGATGCCGCCAATGCTGCTGCTATGCTTACGGTTTATCGCAACATCTGCATTGCTGCTGCCATTTTTCCCTCGTCCCGTGGGTAAGGTCAAAGATATTGCAATTATATCATTTTTCCTCGGTGTATTGCATTTTCCGTTGATGTTTGTGCCAATTCACATGGGAATGGACGTTTCAACATCGGTGATTGCCTCTCAACTTGGTGTGCCATTTTCCTGCTTGCTGGGGATTATATTTTTCAAAGAAACAATTGGCAGGTGGCGAGCATTGGGTATGCTAATTTCGTTCATCGGGATTATCATAATATGCGGTTCACCACGAATTATGCAACAATATATACCATTTATTATTGCGTGTTGTTCTGCGCTTGCATGGGCAGTGAGTAATATTTATATGAAGCGTTTTGCAACAGTCAATATGCTGGGGGTGCTTGCTTGGACTTCGCTATTTGCTGCACCACAATTGGCGGTGCTGAGCTGGCTGTTTGAAGATGGGCAACTACAAATTATGCAACAAGCAAGCGTGAAGGCTTGGCTTTCATTAAGTTACACGGTGGTGCTTTCAACCATTGTTGCTTATGGGCTATGGTTTCATTTGATGAGCCGTCACCCTGTGAATGTGATTGTGCCGTATAGTTTGTTGATTCCACCTTTTGGGTTGACGTTTATTCATATTACATTTGATGAGCCTTTGAGCTTGCAATTTATAATTGGGGGGATATTTACAATTATTGGAGTGGGGATTATTGTGCTGCGTCGCTCGCATCATGCTGGCAAATCGGGGTGATGTGATATTAAACTCTGTGTTTTTCAAAACTGATGTTTTTTCATAGCAACGGTTAAGCCCTCCTCGGTGGGAATTAAGATAGCATCATAATTCTGGGCGAGATATTCGTTTGCTGCCCGCACAGATGCGATGGCTGCGGGAGAGGATTTTTTTGCAACTTTGCAAATGTTACTGGAATAATTATCACCCAAATTATTATCGCTAGGATAATTATCATCATGATAAACATTGCCAAATAACAAACTATTATCCAACAACATCAACCCGCCCACCCGCAATAATGGTTCACATATTTGCACATATTCATAATATTGCGCTTTGGCAGCATCAATGAAAATCATATCGTAATTGCCATTAATATGGTGCCTAATAGTTGCTAAAATATCAAGCGCCCTGCCCTCTAATATGTTGATTTTATGATTATGAGGTGAAGTTGCAAAATGATTGCGGGCAATTTCTGCTTGCTCGGGGCGGAGTTCAATGGTGGTAATGCGCCCATCATCGGGCAGGCTATCTGCAAGCCATAAGGTGGAATATCCAACAAATGTGCCAATTTCCAAAATATTTTTTGCCGCAATCATTTTCGCCAAAACATAAAGCAATTTGCCTTCATGCGGGCTTATTTGCATTCCCGCCAAAACTTCTTCCCCCTTCAGGCGGACTTGTTGCATATGCGGAGTTTCATTTGCAAAAACTGTATTAATATAATTAATGCAGGCGGGGTCATGATTTTGGCGCATATGATAAAATTATGGGTCTAGATTATTTTGCGGTGACGGCAGCAATATTTGCGACATCGTCACCCCATTCTTTGAGGAGTGCATCTTGCTTTTGTTGTGCTTGAAACGCTTTGCTTGCATAACTTACACGCAAAAAACCATGATAAATTGTGGGACATAATTTAATCAAACCATAGCCACATGCGGCCATACCATAAATAATTATCCACATATTATAATCAGATACGCGATGAATTAATTCTTCCGAACTGCCTCCATTTTGAGCAAATGGAATGAAATATGGCAATAAACCCGCTAAATTGCAGCAGAAAATTGTATAAACCCGCATTTTTGTTGCATCTATTTTTGTTACGCTAATTTTTGTAGCCCCCATTTTTGTAGCCCCCATTTTTGTAGAAGTTGTGTCGGCGTAATTAGCGACAATAGTCGGCAACATACCAAGCAATAACAACACAAATGCTGCTTTATATAAAATAATTATAGCGAGCATTATTAGCACCAAAATGATTTTAGGGACAATAGAGCTTTTTTTTGCCTTATTTTGCTTTTTGCCCATATTTCTTGTGTTCGTGGTTTTTATATTTGTATTTTTTGTATTCATAATTGCCTTTCCCATGTCAATTTTGCCCGCACTAATAAAATTACAGACCTAAACTAAATATTTCATCATCACCACATAAACTGATATAATCAGCATAATCAGGCTTAATGATAATGCAAACTTCTGCCCAGATTCCTCGGCTTTGTTGGCAATCATGGTTTTGTCTTTATAATATTTTATCTTGGTGCTATTACGCACAAATACTTGCACCGCCTTGCTATGACCCTGCGTATCACGGGTTATATATTCCTTATTATGCAACACCCGCAATAAATATGTCAATTTACCACGAGGCAACACCGCTTGCATATCTCGGCTGATTGATTGACGCACGTCCAACCCATGAAATTGCTCAACCATTTCGGCAATTTTTAATGCTGCCCAACATGAAAGAGCGGGGAGAAAATCTATTTTTAGCTTTTCTTGAACAGCGGCGAGCAACATAATTGTTTGTAACTCTGTGCTACTTTGTAGCTGCGCATATCCACGAAAATCTTTGACTTGCATATCTTTATTGATGCCTGCACGAGCTGCCAAAAATGCTAACATATGTTTATCATATAATTTGTCATCAGCGTGATCTTTCGCCAAACTCTCCAATACTCGCATCAAATGTTTGGCACTTAATGAATGATAACGTGCGTAAGTTCTGCTCATGCAAGGCATGGTGGGGTTAAGTTCATAAAGCACCCGTTCCATACCAAAGCCAAGTGATGCTGATTGCAGCAAAAACCTCATTTGCTCAGGATTCCATTTTAATTGTGCGGAGTTATAAGGTGATAAATCCCGCCAAAAACCAACAAGTTCCGCATCAATAATTTCACGAATATTAATTTGTTGAGTGAGGTCGCCTGATTTGAAAGCTGCGCTCAAAGCCTGCCCCATCGCAGTTGCAACAACCGCCATTTGCTTGGTGCGAATTGCGCCAAACGGGTCTAGCGAGCTAATTGTTTTGCTGATTATTTCATCGGCGGATTTACCCACAGAAGGGCTACGGATTGCCCGCTGATTCATGCGCTCAATTTTTTCTTTAACGTCACTTTTTTGAACTAAAGTGTCCAACCATTTCACTAATTTTATGTCACGAATAGAAGATAAAGCCTGCTCCCAATTATTGGCATAAGCAAAGGCGAGTGAACGCAAAGTTACATAATCCTTGGTGATGAAGCTGAAAGATCTGTTGGTTTCCTTAATCGCCCCCACTGGAATCAAATTATAACGTTTGCCGCCAATAAAACTGTTAATCTGCTCCAACCCCCAGCGTTCCTTTGGATTTTCACCCAAAACTGCCCGCACTAAATCAATCATTTGGCTGGAAGTTATAGCAGTTTCATCAACCAACACATTATACACACCTTTTTGCAAATAAGCGGGGTATAGTTGCAACGCCGTGAATTGCTTTTTGCTCTCAAGCATTCCGCACGCCTCTAATGTTAATATCACCGTTGCATAAATATCACTCTCCAAAGTTGGCTCACCTCGCATGAAAGTGGTAGCAGAAAGACGCTCTATTGGCTCATAAATATCAATATTATCATATCCACATGGTTGCGCAGCACAATCCCATAATGTTAGATTTTTCTCATGGATAAAGATGTTTTGCGGGCTAATTCCACCATGCAACACGCCTAAACTATGCAACTTGGTAATCACTGAAACTATAGGGTCAGTTAATTGCTTTAGCGCATCAGTTTGGCTATAAAATTGTTGCTGCGCTAATATTTCTGAGAGTTTCACGCCTTTTGGTTGTTCATAAAATAACACCATTCGCCCTTCATTCCAAGCCTCAATATTCACCACACCTGCATCAAGCAAACTGGATAAATGCTTAATTTCTTGCCCCTGTGATGGATTTTTTAACGCCTCAATCAAGGCTTCAATCAAACCATGGCGATGCGGAAAATATGGCTCAACCACCAACCCTAAACATAATTTATCTGGTTGCTGCAAATCCGTTGCAAAATAAGCCTTGGCGTGGGTGCGTGAATATTGCGGCAATGGCTGATTAACGTCAATCTCAAACCTATCATGCAACATATTAGGCTTGCCAAGCGGTTGAAAGCCCTTGCCATCTTGCATATTATTTTGCAATGATTGCAAAGTCGCCAATATAGATTTACGATTATTTTGATAAGTGACGGAATCGTTAATTGACTTGATAGATTTAGCTGCTATTGCTGGGGTGGGCAGTTCATTTTTCACCACCAAACTTTTAGCTGAATTAGCTGCATCAATGGCTGGAGCTTGCCCTTCATTTGATGTTTCACTTTGTGTTCTAAGAGCTTGTTCTGCCATATTCAACGCCTTATAATTATTCCCAATTATAACTCAATATATATGCAATTACCACGCCGCAATGCACAATTATAAATTATTTTAAGCATATTTATTTTAATATGTGCTTAATTTTTGAATATCGCCTATTAAATATGCTTGTCTAATGTTGTTTTTATGTTTAATTGTGAAGGCTATGAATGATACAAATCACACGCCAAAATCTAAACAAAAATCTGAATCTGGGCAAAAATCCGAGCCAAAGTTGAAACCAGAATTAAAATCAAAGTTTTTACAAATAATCATGGAGCGAGGCTATTTTCACCAAGCAACCAATTTGCAAGGGCTTGATGATGTGCTGGTTAAGCATGATGAAACACAACAACTTTTTGTTGCATATATTGGGTTTGATTGCACCGCACCATCTTTGCATGTTGGCAGTTTAATGCAAATTATGATTTTGCGCTGGTTACAAAAATGTGGTCACAAACCTATCATCTTACTTGGTGGATTTACTACAAAAATCGGCGATCCTTCTGGTAAGGATAAATCCCGCCCGCCAATAACCGACGCACAAATTGCAATCAACAAGGAAGGAATTGCTAAAGTTTTTAAGCAATTCCTGCATTTTGGTGATGGAGCAACCGACGCAATAATCGTTGATAATAATGATTGGTTAAGCGAGTTATCATTTGAATATTTCTTAACAGAGATTTCAACACGATTTTCAGTTAATCAAATGATTAAGATGGATAGTGTGCGTTTGCGTTTAGAGCGTGAGCAAGAAATGAGTATGTTAGAGTTTAGCTATATGGTTATACAAGCATATGATTTTGTGGAGTTATTTAACCATTTTAACTGTCGCTTACAAATTGGTGGTTCAGATCAATGGGGTAATATTATACAAGGCATAGATTTGAATAGGCGTTTGAAAGCAAAAGATTTTGAATTATATCGCAAAGAAATTATTGGTAAAGGGAAGACTAAAGAACAAGCGGAAACATTGCAAAAGCAGCTACAGATTGAATGGGATATGCTTCATAATATATTTGGATTAACAACTCCCCTACTAGCAACTAGTTCAGGGGCGAAGATGGGCAAAACGGCTGATGGGGCGGTGTGGCTCAATGGTGATATGCTTTCATCAGATGAATATTACCAATTTTGGCGCAATTGCGATGATGCGGACGTTGGGCGGTTTTTGAAATTATTTACAGATATCCCACTTTGGGAAATTGAAGTATTAGAGCAATTGCAAGGGGCAAGCATCAATGAAGCGAAGAAATATTTAGCTTATGAGGCAACAAGAATTCTGCACGGTCAACAAGCGGCTGATGATGCAAAGGAGGCTGCTCGCAAAACTTTTGAGGAGGGAGCAATATCAAGCAAGTTATCAAATATAGCATTAAATGCTACGAAACCAGAAATAACCGCATTCCAGCTATTTCACTTGAGCGGGTTATGTGCATCAGGCAGTGACGCGCGCAAATTAATTCAAGGCGGTGGCGCAAAAATCAATGATGTTAAGGTTATTTCAGAAACTCAAATAATTAATTTACATGACTATGTTGATGCACCGCTTAAACTTTCGTCAGGCAAAAAGAAACATATATTAATTAAGTTTGAATAATTTTAGTTGGGCTTAAGCAAGTTGGGTTTAAGCAAGGGAGTGCCAATTTTTGCATCAGGTGGGCGAGCATAACGTGGAATTGGCGCAACCAAGCCATCAATTCCTTGAGATAGCAACATCTCAACGGCAATTTTTGCACAATCTTCCAACGGAAAAATAACCCCGCCAACTTGTGTAAGCCCGCCAACTTGCGCAATATTTGGCAAAACACACATAAATTGTGATGGTTGAAAAAACTGGCGTTCCAACAATTCCAAAGGTTTTGTTGTGCGATGCGACCCATCAAATAATTGCATTGCAACGAAATTATTTCCCGCAGGAATGAAGCATTGCAAAGCGCAAGTAGGCGACGATTGAAAATAATAATACGCCATTAATTGCATTAAATCCACGCCGACTGAACGTATTCCCGCCGCCATTGCCAACCCACGAGCAGCAGCCACACCAATGCGAACGGAGGTGAACCCACCAATTCCATTGACGCAACCTATCACGGCAAAATCGCTCCATTTCATGCCATGTTGCGCTATATAATCAGCGACTTGCACCACCAATAATTCAGCTTGTCTGCTTGGTTGCGCATCATAAAAAACTGGCTGCACCACAGAGTTTTTGCTCATACAAATTGAGGTGATTCCTTGGCTGGTATCAAAAAACAAAATATTCATAAATTAAATAATAGTTATTTTTTTGCATAAAGCAATGATATTTAACTTGACTTAGATTGAAATAATGTTATTTTTCATTGATTATAAATGTAATGATTAAAAAGAATTGGTTATGGCAAAGAAAAGCACGATATTAGTTAAGTTAGTAAGCACAGCAGGAACAGGATTTTTCTACGTTAAAAAACGTAATCCCCGCAAGCAACCTGAAAAATTGGCGTTCAAAAAATACGATCCAAAAATTAGGAAGCATGTTGAGTTCAAAGAGCAGAAGTTAAAATAGATATGAGCATTTTACTGTCCATTACAACCTCCGCCGTTGCATCAACTGGCGAAAACTCAACACTAATGAGCTTTTTACCTTTGGTTGCGGTGTTTTTTGTGTTTTATTTTTTGATAATGAAGCCACAACAAAATCGTTTCAAAGATCATCAAAAAATGATTGGCTTGGTCAAAAAAGGTGATAATGTGATGACGGCAGGAGGAATTATAGGCAAAATATCAAAAATTGATGATGTTGAGGGGCTGGTGCATTTAGAGATAGCTGATAATGTGATAATAAAAATATCTAAAGCGACAATAGCTAATTTGTATAATGCAAAATCAACGATAAATGTAGTGAAAAAAGATAAGTCAAAAAAATCAGCTGTCGCCAATGATAATTAATGTAATATATGGTTTGATAATGCAACATAACCCAAATGCGGCATTTGATATTTGATGGATTCAAACAATTTATACATAACAACGCCAATTTATTATGTGAATGACAAGCCGCACATTGGTCACGCATACACATCAGTTGCGTGTGACGTTCTGGCTAGGTTCGCCCGCTTGGACGATAAAAATGTAAAGTTTCTTACTGGAACTGATGAACATGGGCAAAAGGTTGAGAAATCCGCTGAACTTGCAGGCGTTCGTCCGCAAGAATTCACTGATATGGTATCAGAATCATTTCGTGAATTAGCAACCGAGTTACAGTTAAGCAATGATGATTTTATTCGCACCACTGAGCCAAGACATATTAAAGCAGCGCAACAAATATGGCAAAAATTGCTTGCCTCTGGTGACATATATTTAGGGAGTTATGCTGGTTGGTATTCCGTGCGTGATGAGGCTTTTTATGGCGCAGATGAATTGATAAACGGACTTGCTCCCACTGGTGCAACAGTTGAATGGGTTGAAGAGCCTAGCTATTTCTTCAAACTCTCCAAATATCAACAACCACTTTTGGATTTTTATGAACAAAATCCGCATTTCATTTCACCTGAGAGCCGCAAAAGCGAAGTGTTGAACTTTGTGAATGGCGGGTTGCATGATTTATCCATCTCCCGCACCACTTTTGATTGGGGAGTGAAAGTTCCAAATGCACCTGAACATGTGATGTATGTTTGGTTGGACGCATTAACTAATTATCTCACTGCAATCGGTTTTCCTGATGAAAATGCACCAGAGTTTCAACAATTTTGGGCAAATGGTGAAGTGGTTCATGTGGTGGGCAAGGATATTTTGCGCTTCCACGTGGTTTATTGGCCAGCATTTTTGATGAGTGCCAAACTCCCCTTACCCACCCGTGTTTATGCGCATGGTTGGTGGACGAATGAGGGGCAGAAAATCTCCAAATCACTTGGAAATGTTATCAAACCATTGCAGCTAATTGAGACTTATGGGCTTGATGCGATGCGTTATTTTATGTTGCGGGAAGTGCCATTTGGTAATGATGGTAATTTCTCACGGTTACAAATGGTGCAGCGCATCAATGCTGAACTAGCTAATATTATTGGTAATTTAGCACAGCGAACATTATCGTTGGTGCAGAAAAATTGTGCTGGTAAAGTGCCTGATGCCAGACCAAATCATGCCAGCCCTGACGATGAGATTATAACGGCAATTTATGCAACTTTGCCAGCCATGCGCAACAATATATATGAGTTGAAGTTTCACGCAGCGATTGAGATTATTGTTAATATTGCCCGCAATTTGAATGAATATATTGACGTGCAAGCCCCGTGGGCTCTCAAAAAAACTGACCCTAGCCGTATGGAGCAGGTGCTTGTCACGTTGCTGGAAGGGTTGCGAGTGATTGCGATTTATTTGCAACCATTCACGCCCGAATCCGCCAAACAAATGTTAATTCAGCTCGGTGGAACTGGTGAGGCGCAGCATTTGCACCATATCAGCCATGATTTCGCTGTTAAGGCGGGGCAGCAATTGCCCGCTCCAACCGCAATATTTCCACGATTTGATGTTGATGCGGAATAATTTTTACAAAATATTCATTTTTGTCATTTAACTGTAACGATAATTATATATATTATTTTTATTAAAACAAATATTTTTTTAAGGATTGCGATATGAGTGAACAAACCGCTATAGCTGAACCAACTCAAGCAGGATTGCCTAAAGATGGGGCAAAAATGGAAGAACCAGAAAACGTGGCGGTGGAAGCGCAAGCTGAGAAAAGACCTTCATTAATGGACGCATTTCCTATAAAAATGAGTGACGTTGAAATGAATGATGACGCCAAAAAAATGTTAGAAGCGCAATTTTCAGCTCCATCGGCTGTTGCTGAAACGCCTAAATTGGAAGGGGCGGGGATAAAATCTGAGGCAGTGCGAGAGGCAACAGAGGCTCAGCAGGGCGTAACAGTTGCGAATGATAATTTAGGGGATAATTTAGGGGCAAATATTTCCCCGCAACAAGTGGCAGATGGTCGCCAAAAATTGCAAAATCAATATCGTGGTGAGGCGGAGCAAATGACTAGCCCAGCAGGAATTGATAATATGCGAGAAGCGGCGATTACGGAAGCAATTAATGTTGAGAAAGCAAATATAGCGAAATTAGCAGCAGCAAGGCAAAAATTGGTAGGTGAAGTGAAACCAACTTCAAGTGTGGTTGCTCCAGTTTTAATATCCACTGGATTGGGATTAGGAGCAGCTGCATTAGTTAATAAAATGGGTGACGCAGCCGGCGAAGCACAGAAGTTTGTTATTGAAACGGCAAAATCGGTTGTTGCAGCCGATGGAAGTTTTGATGTTGCTAAGAAAGTCACTGAAACATTTAAGGGAAAAATAGAACTAGGACAAACAGTTGCTGATGCGATAACGCCAAATGTCGCACCACTTGCTAGCAAAGATGGGTTAAACGCTGCAATATCCGCAGTGGAAGGATTGAAAGATAAGGCAGCAGGAGTTGCCAAAGCGGTCATGAAGGGCAGTGGCGCAGAAGAACTTGAGAAAGCAGTTGGGAAAGCGTTTGAAGAAAAGGCTGGACTTTTGAAAAAAGAAATCCCAGAAGGGGCTAAAGATCTAGCCGATGCTGCAAAAACTGCTGTTCAAGGCATTGCAGATAAACGCGAAAAACTTTTAGGTGGCGATCATGTAGGAGAATTAACAGACGCATTTAAGGAAAAAATGAATGGGTTTGCCGTTGGAGCTGTTGATAAGTTTAACACAACTTTGCCTAAAGTGCCTGCTGGTGCAAAATTAACCGCACTATTGGCTGGAACCGCAATAATCGTTGCTGCTGGTCACCACTTTCTAACAGCTGGTGAACGTGAGAAAGAAGCGGAGCAAAAAGAAAATATCGGCAAGCACACTCAAGCAATCTTAGCAGGACAGCAAAAAATTGGTGAATTAACTGCAGCAAGGGGTTGATTGTGATAAAAAAAAATGGGGATAATAAAGCCAAAAACTCAACCTATAAATCACTGAAATTAACCATAACTCACTACATTAACTAATCGCTCACTATATTATTATAATAATCACGCAGGATAATTAAATCCTCCGACTGAAGCTCCCCATCAACATTTATGTTGTCTGGGGAGTTTTTGTTTGAGAGTTCCTGCATTTTAGCAATTTCTTTAATAAGACTAATTTCCAAATCAATCCATTTTTGTAATTGTTGATTTAATTTGAGAAAAATATTAAATCGGCTCTCTTTTTCACCCGCAACCAACCAATTTTGCGGGGGCAATTCAGGCAGTGAATCCGCCCGCTTTTGACGATTTTCAAAATTCGCCCGCACCTGACTAAGATTCATAGTTTTATCGGGGATAGTAATTTTATTAGGGTTCATAGAATTACTTACAAAATTACTATCGCTAGCAATTTTATTATCTGCAATAATTTTGCCCGTTAATAATTCCTGTGGCAATTCGCACGGCAATTCTTGCCCATCTTGGCATGAAATTAGGTTAATCAATGTTCTGATTTGCAACTGTTCATTAAGAATATGTTGATGCAGAGTTGTGAGACAATCATTTAATTCATACTTCATAGTATATTTACAACATATTCAAATATTATCGGGAAGTAGTTGTTTTTTCACTTCCAGCATTGTGACTATTAGATACAATCATGGCGAGTAAAAAACTCCTCCTTAAACTAACCTAAGGCGGAGTTTTATGAAACAATTTCAACATATACGGATATTAGTAATATGAATAATGCTGCCAATAATTCATCTAAGAGCCATAGAAAAACTGGAGTTAGCTCTCAAAATAAATATGACCCGTTGCTAGTTGAGCCATACAACTATAGCGATTGTGAACAAGGAGTATGGCGGGCGGTGATTGTGCAAGCATTGATGGACGCATCTTCCAATAGTGCCAAAAAGGAAAGCCTGCAAGCGAAGGAGGAGGCGTTGGTATGGCTGCGGGGAAAATCAATAGATTTTGCGAGCGTTTGTCATTATGCGGGGTTTGAACCATCATTTGTGAAAGAGATGGCAAGGCAAGCGTTGCAGCGCAATTGCATATGGCGAGCCGCCCCTAATTCGGTGCATAACTCTAATTCGGCGAATAGCCCTAATTCGGAGTATAGGGCGAATGATAATCATATTAATTTTGTGCGCAAACATACGCAATTTAGATGATTATGATGCGGATATTTGGGTGATTTGAACTTTGGAGGCTGTGAATATTAGGGGCTATGAACATTAGGAACTGAAGAAATATTAAAATCTGGGGACAAGGTTAAAGATTTGGCATAAAACTTGCATAATATTGTAATATATTTATGTAACTAATACTAGCGAGATTGTGACATGACGGAATTGATAATTCACCCATTAACGCCTAATTCTGAATATAATTTGGACAAAAAATCAGCGCAAGGCAAGCAAAGTGATGCAGCGTCCGCTGGTGAAAATACCACATTTGGTGATATGTTGGAGATGTTCAACCCGTTGCAGCATTTACCAGTGATATCACATTTTTATCG
Organism: Alphaproteobacteria bacterium; assembly: GCA_043765375.1. Classification (GTDB taxonomy): domain Bacteria; phylum Pseudomonadota; class Alphaproteobacteria; order Rickettsiales; family UBA998; genus JAYUJH01. The sequence goes on along the minus strand of JAYUJH010000033.1, from coordinate 55,733 downwards.
GGCAGAAAGTGGCAATAATATCCCCGCAGCAGCGAAAATAGTTGGCGCAGGGTTGCTTGGTGGAGTTGTTGGGGCAGTTGGTTCAGCAGCGGTTAGCTTGATTGAAGCGGTGAGTGGTGAACCAATTTTGCAAATGAGCATGTTGGGTGATGGCGCAGATGATGCGCAACATCAACCATTTGCTGCAGGTTCTATGAATGTTGCAGCCCTAACTCCTCATTCAGGTGAAGAATATTTGGCAAATATTTATAATGGTGATATATCGTTAGATATTGCACAAAATAATAAAGCGGTTTTAGCGCAAATAAATGAAAGCAATCAATCATCATCGTATATAATAGATAATTCAAGTGATTTGCGTAACCCACAAAACTTGTCGCAGGGCTTAGGTGATTTGCGCAAGTCGCAAAACTTAGGTGATTTGCGCAAGTCGCAAATTGGTCTACCGCAATCCAGCATTGAGGCACAACTCAAAAATAATTTAAGCGATATGATTAATTAACTTTGGCGTTACCATATCCATTTGAGGGTTTATGTGAAAAATGTTTGAGTGGATACGTCAATAGGATACCAGCCTACGCTGGTATGACAAAACCCCAACAAATACTTATATTCATTTAATTGATTGAACGCGTATCTGTGCTACAATCATCTGGTTTGGCTTAATGACTTTTTTAATATCCAACGCTTTTTCGTTTAATACAGAGTAAGATGGTGGAATCATCGCCATACGCTCGCCACCGTTTTTCATGCCAATTAATGCTTTATCCAGACCATAAAAATAATCAACATTGCCCACAATTGTTGTGAGTGAATCATTTTCATAGAGTTTTCTGCCGTCCTCACCCCATAATATCAAAGCAAAATTAACTTGTTGATTGCACACCAACCCATCGCCAGTTCCCGCTTGAATATTAACCGTTTGCATGGTGATTTGTTCTGGCAAAGTGACAGGTGAAATGGATTTTAATTCCACTTTATATTGCAATAAATCGGCTTCTTTGAGGTTGTTTTCCGCAAGTTCTTTCGCATCATAAACCGCACCTGATGGCACAGTAATTTGGCGCACTCCACCAATTTTCATACCATCAAATGCGTTATGCCATATCTCGCTTGGCTTTGCTCCAGCACGCAACTCAAGCGTAACTGCGTCTTTTGGTTTGAATGCAGCATTATCCACCGCAACTTCATCATAAACAACATTGAGCAAATGTCCACAAGATGCGCCCTCCCCTCGCCCTTCAATATCACCCGTTATATTAACGCTATCAGGTAATTTTTTCTGTGATGCCGTTAGAGCAATTTCATCTTTCACTGGTTGTGCAACTGGCAATGAAGCGTCTGATTGCGCAGCAGAAACCGAGCTATCTGTAGAACCATCAACGGCGACTTCAACTGTTTCTGCACCTTGTTTTTGCTTATTATATTGACTATTTTTATCAGTATATTGCGAATATAACATATACCCAACTAATAATGTCACTCCCCATGTTAGCCATGGTGGGTTGCCTTGCGGTTTATGTTTCTTTTTCACTTTGCCAAATATCAACATTTCAGTTCCTTGGTTTTTGATATTATTATAACTTTATTCATCTTCATTAAACAAATCTGGTTGCTGTTCGTCTTCAGACATTGCGATTTTTTCCATTAATTCCAAGTAAAAATCGCCAATTTTTTCACCCATGAACGGTAAAAATATAATCATGGTAAGAAATATGGCAAGGATTTTTGGCACAAATGTTAAGGTTGCCTCTTGAATCTGCGTTAATGCTTGAAATAATGCAATTACCAGCCCAACAAACAATGATACCATCATCACGGGGGCTGAAACAACTAGCAGAACGTAAATCGCATCTCGCCCAATATCTAAAACTTCCGCACCATTCATATATAATTCCTAGTTGATTTTAGTTAATAATGCGTAAAGTTATTGATAAACTCATAGCATTAATTGTCAGCAATTTTCCTTCATAAAAACTTCATACAAAAACACTTATATAATGTCAAATAATTAGGTATAATGTTTAATATATAAGGAGATTATATTGCAAACTCTTCCTAAAATAACAGTTACAGGCGCAGAGCAAGTTGCAGCATCAGTTGTTGCACCTGAAATGTTGGAAGGTCTTGAGAAAAACTTTGCAACTAAAGTAGGGCGCGGAACAGAAGAGGCATTAAGACAACATCTAACAAACTCATTTGCGCAACCATCAGCATCTACAGGTATATCGCAACTAGCGGCTGGGGCAGTTGAAGTAACTAGCCAAATTGAAGGGGCAGCCTATAAAGTAAACAATTCTTTGATGGTTGGTATTCCAGCGGCGGCAATTATTCCTAAAACTGGCACTCCAATTGATATGATTACACAAATGCTTCCGATTGAAGTAATAGCTGGTTTTGCAATTGGGGCAGTTGATAAAGTTGGAGGAATAATTGGTGGCACAGTAGCAGCGGCTGGTGGAGCTATCGGATTAAAAGGAGTTAAAAACTTTGGAGAAGGAATAACAAATAATACGTTAAAAGCAACATCTGTTCCACATGCAATTTGTGAAACCGTTGGTGCGCCAATCAACCATTTAAGAGATTCAAACGTATCTGAAGCTCATTGTGTTGTTTCATCTGGAATAAAACATGTATCACAACAATTGGATAAATTTGTTGCAAGAAAAGAAATTGCTATTCCAAATGATATAACAATACAACCTCCTTTATTTGATGTGGAAAAATATAGTATAGAAAATTCAGCTCAAATTAGACCTGGTATATTAAAAACCGCATTCAAAACGGCTGAAAACTTTGAGCAAGCAGCAGGCAATAAAATAAGCGGTGCAGTTGATGCAGTCCTTGGTGATAACTCTGGTAAAGTTAAAGATTGGGCGCAAAATGCCTCAATTCACCGCACCGCAATGCAGGGAACCGCAATTATTAGCTCGGTTGCACAAAATGTTAAAACCGCAAATGTATTTATAGAGGAATATAAAAAATTAGAAGATTTTTATCGTGATGTTAAAGGGCTTGCGCCTGATGCAAGAGTTATCCCTAAAGATGTATTAACAAATGGCGACGTTTCAAATATTTATAAAGAAGCTAGAGACCAGATTTTGGTCAAAGCACCCTTAGCTGTGGTCGCATCGCTTGCAAGCAACATGGGCTCATGGACAATGGCTTGTAACCAAAACGTAAATGGTATACAAGGATTTGGTGCGATGATGGGTATTGCTATGGCAACCCAAGCAGCAATGGGGTTGGTAATGCCCAAAAGTCCAATCCTTGATTTGCATGAGATAGCAACGCAAGTTTATGCAGCCAAAGGTGAATTGCCCGCCTCATTAATCGCTGATTTCATCACCACCGCCGTTCCAGAGTTCGCTGGCAAATCAAACGAAATTAAAGCGCAAGTGCTGGCGGAACATTATCATAAATTGGGGACATCACCGCAATCATTATTGCAAGAAATCACCTCGGGGCAGATTGCCGCCACTGCGTATCTGATAACTGATGCACGCAACGAAAAAATGGCAGCGAATGACTTGACAGATTATAATGCTGAAACTCGGGTGATGCAACGCCTGAGCAAAGATTCACCAACCGCCATTCCAACTGAACATGTTTATTCATATACGATGATTAATAATGCAACGGACGAAAATACAATGCAAACGGCGATTGCTGGGTTTGTTTGTGAGTCACAACCATCATTCAACCAAGGCGGAGTTAATGCGGGCAGGTTAGATGCGGTTGCAGGCTATGTTGCGCAAAAAGTGATTGCAGGTGAAATCCCCCCTGAGGAGTTGGTGACAAATAGCAGTGCGGATATTATTATGGAGGCGATGGAGCATTTGCAAGCGCAAGCAATCCCACAAAATAATGTGACTAAATTGACGCTACAAGGCAGAGCAACCGCCCCAACCTCCAACAAAATTGGAGTCTACGCATGAATGGAATAGCGACTTTACCTGCGGGGATTAAGGGGGAAGGCATAATCAGTAATTTTGCGTCAACTTCTTTTCCTAGTGCAATTAGCACGGATAAATTACAAGAGATACTTGAAGAAAGAGCCGCTAATAATGGGTTAATAAGTGCTGGAGTGGGAACTATAGGACTTGCAAATAGCTTTGTTCCATCAGCTGGAGGGATAGCTTTACAAACCGCGCAAACAGAAATGGTGCGGGGTGCGGTTGGCAATGCAGTAGGAAACCAAATGCCCATAGGGTATGCTGAAAAACTCGTTAGAGAATATGGTAAAGCTGCAATTGAGGCAGAAAGAGAAAGATTGATTGCTGCAAACATCGGAGAGCTTGGAAAAGGTGCTGCAAAGAAAGCAGCTAACGAAGCAATAGGCGTTAAAGTAAATGAAGCAGCTGTAAAATTAACAGGTCAGATAGCAGAAAAAACCATTGCAGAAGGCGCAGAAGAAGCAGGAAAATCATCACTCAGAAGCGCAGGTAGAGCACTTGCTGATAAAGCAAAAAACACAGCTCTTTCAAAGTTTGGAATGGAAGCTGGAACGTCCCTAGTAACCGATAATGCCGATAAAATTATTGGAGAAACGACTAAAGCGGGCGCTAGTCATACGGCTAGTGCAACAGTTCTAAAAGCAGCTCCAGTAATTATTACAGGAGCAATTGCACTGGGTAGTACAGTTTGGCAAAATCATCAATCAGAAATGGAGCTAGTTAAATTATACGCCGATGATTTGCATAAAATAGGTGTTGATATCGCCAAAGCAAACGGCAGTGATTTACAAGAATTAATTAAATCTGATCCAGCAAAATACGACGGACTTAACCAAGAGCTTAATGGAAAAAGTCTTGGAAAGAGAATAACTGAAGCTGGAGTTGCTACTGGCGGAGGCGTTGCTGGAGGAGCTTTAGGAACTTACTGGGGAACAAACTTTGGAATTGCCGCATCAGCTGGGTTAGCCACAGTAACGGCTGGAGCAGCAATTCCCGCAGCTACTGCCATAATTCCAACATGTGCCGCTATTGGAGGGATTATCGGTTCAATGGCAGGTGGAAGTGGAACAAATGAACTTTATAAACATGTCATAGGGCAAAAAGAAACAGCCATAGACGCAATGAGACAATTATCTCAAAAACTTAATGCTGGTGAAGACGCAAATGTTGTTGATGTAACAAAAATAATCGTTGGTAATGATCCAGCATTTAATGAAATAGTAAAACAATCAAATGAACAAGGAAAAGATTTTGACAGGCTCTCTGCGGAAGAACAAACTAAAATAATAGCAGCAAAATTCCCTCAATTATATCAAGCATCTAACATGTTAGCTGAGCAAATCAATAATCGTGAATTAACTGATTTAACTTTGCTAACTCGGTTTGACACGGGGAAGGTTATAGAGCAAGGCATGGGATATATTGGTAAAGTGCTGGCAGTGGATCAAATGTCAAAAGATAAAATTGCAAATAACATAGTTCCATTTGGTAAATCAATTCCAGCTGATGAGTTAGCTCCGCCTGAACACTTGATAGCGCATAGCAACATAGTTCCAACCAACAGGCTTACCACGCAATCAATAAGTGGGGTAGAGCCGATGAAAGGAAAAGACGGAGTTACGCTCGGAGGTGGATATGCGGGAAGCGTAAAGGCTAATGCAAATGCAGCTGAACAACAACCAGCACTCGCAGCCCGCTGAAAATAATTCTAAATAATTCTCTCGCATAATTATATGCTTTATATATAGGTTTTAACTTTATAATTTTTTATGTGTGAAATATAGGTTACATTGTGACTTCGCTGATGCGCTAACGAAAATATGATTTGCAGCAAGCGACAGTAAAAAATAGTCTAGAGCCTAAAAAAACACGATATAATTTAACAAAAAATAGTCCGCATAAGCAATTATTATAGCACTATATATGTTGCTTTATGGTTGATATGTCTGTATAAGCATGTATTAAAATTAATCTAAAGGCATTTTCTATGACTAGTTCAATACGCAATATCGCAATTATCGCCCACGTTGATCACGGCAAAACCACGCTGATAGACACATTATTGCGCCAAAGTGGCACTTTCCGTGACAACCAAAATATTGCTGAGCGGGTCATGGATTCCAACGATTTGGAGAAAGAACGTGGTATCACCATTCTCGCAAAATGCACCTCGGTGAACTGGAATGATTGCCGTATCAATATTATTGATACTCCCGGTCACGCTGATTTCGGTGGTGAAGTTGAGCGTATTTTGAACATGGTTGACGGCGTTATTTTGCTAACCGATGCCGCAGAAGGCCCAATGCCACAAACAAAGTTCGTGCTAGGCAAGGCGTTGAAGCAAGGATTGCGTCCAATAGTTATTATCAATAAGGTGGACCGTCCCGATGGTCGCCCCGAAGAAGTGATTGACGAGATTTTTGATTTATTCGCCTCACTTGATGCTGATGAGCATCAGTTGGATTTTCCTGTGCTTTATGCGTCAGGACGTGACGGCTGGTGTGCGACTGAGCTAAGCGATGAACGCAAAGATTTAAGTCCGTTATTTGAGCTAGTGCTAGAGCATGTTCCCGCACCAAAATTAGATGTAAATGGGCCATTCAAAATGTTGGTAACATTGTTGGAATCAGATCCATTTTTAGGACGTATTTTGACTGGAAGAGTGATGAGCGGAACGGCAAAAATCAATATGCCAGTGAAATGTTTAAGCCTTGACGGCAAACAAGTTGAGACTGGAAAATTAACGAAGTTACAATCATTTCGTGGCATTCAGCGCACTCCAGTTGATGAAGCAATGGCAGGTGATATTATTGCAATTGCGGGTATGTCTATTGCGTCGGTTTCTGATACGATTTGTGATATTGGTGTGAGTGAGCCAGTGCAATCCACCCCGATTGATCCGCCAACAATGAGCATAACTTTGAGCGTGAATGATTCGCCGTTTGCAGGGCAAGAGGGTGATAAAGTAACCTCCCGTATGATTCGTGACCGTTTATTTGCGGAATCTGAAACAAACGTCGCCATAACAGTTACTGAAACTGAAGGCAAAGATGCTTTTGAAGTTGGTGGGCGTGGTGAATTGCAACTTGGTGTTTTGATTGAAACAATGCGCCGTGAAGGCTTTGAGATGTCAGTTTCTCGCCCTCGTGTGTTGTTGAAAGAGGAAAATGGCAAATTGCTTGAGCCATTTGAAGAAGTGGTAGTTGATGTTGATGATGATTATACTGGCACAGTGGTTGAGAAATTATCACAGCGCAAGGCAGCATTGCTTGAAATGCGTCCATCTGGTGGCGGAAAAACTAGAATGATATTCATCGCTCCATCACGTGGATTGATTGGTTATCAAAGCGAGTTTTTGACCGATACCCGTGGAACAGGAGTGATGAACCGTTTATATCATAGCCATGATACTTATAAAGGTGATATGGCTGGCAGGCGAAATGGCGTGCTAATTTCCACTGATTTGGGCGAAGCAGTCGCTTATGCGATTTTCAATTTGCAAGATCGTGGAACCATGTTTATTAGCCCACAAGATAAAGTTTATGCGGGAATGGTTGTGGGTGAGCATAGCCGTGATAATGATCTTGAAATTAACGTGTTGAAGGGCAAGCAATTAACAAATATTCGGGCATCTGGAACTGATGAAGCGGTGCGCCTTGTGCCACCTCGCCTGCTAACTTTGGAGGATATGATGTCATATATTGAAGAAGACGAGCTAGTTGAAGTTACGCCAAAATCATTGCGGTTACGCAAACGTGTGCTAGATGCGAATGAGAGAAAACGCACATCTCGGGATAAAAAGAAGGCATCGGCTTAATTTATGAAAAATCATAGTTGCAAGATAATCATGATGGTTTTGTTGTTAGCATTAAGTGCTTGCAATCAAAGTTATTATGTCAATCCACATCATAAAAAAATATTCAGCAAGCATCATGGTCATGGCAACAAAAACCCTTCACATTGCCCTAAAGGTCATCATAAGAAAAATTGGTGCTGAAAAATAAATGCTAAAAGCTCCAAAGTTTTGGGATAATAATAGTGGAAGATACGCACTATTATCATCACCATTATGTTTTTTATACCAGATGGTGGGGCGAATAAGGTGGAAATTAGCTAAGCCATATTGCGCATCAATTCCTGTGATATGCGTTGGAAATGTTACAATGGGGGGAGCTGGCAAAACTCCGTTCGTCATTTTATTAGTTGAAATATTAAAATCTCATGGCAAAAATCCTTGCATTATCTCACGTGGATATGGCGGAAAATTGCGCACAAATATTATTGTCACAGAACGGCATTCTGCGCTTGAAGTCGGTGATGAACCAAAATTATTGTCACAATATGCAGCTTGCATCATTGGTGCGGGTCGTAAAAAATCAGCGAAAATGGCAGAAAATATTAACGCAGATATTATTATAATGGACGATGGGCTACAAAATCCAAGCCTGAGAAAAGATTTATGTTTTTTAGTGATAGATGGTGGTTATGGCTTTGGCAATGGGAGTATTTTTCCAGCGGGTGCATTACGTGAAAAAATCGTCACCGCATTTTTGAAAGTTCAGGCTTGCGTGTTGATTGGCAAAGATGAAACGGCTATATTGCACCAACTGCCCCGTAATTTACCATTAATTCGGGCGTATATGGAGTTGAATTATCCCCCAAAATCTTCGCCAAAATCAGTGGAACAAAAAGTGTTAGCCCAGAAAATGTTAGCACAAAAAATCATAGGATTTTGTGGCATTGCCCGCCCGAAAAAGTTTTATGATAGTTTGCGGCAAGCGGGTTTTAAGATATGCGCCACTCGTGATTTTCCCGACCATCATTATTTCAGCGAACACGAATTGCAACAGCTCCATGACGATGCGCAAAAACATGATGCAATTTTGGTGACCACACAAAAGGATTATATGCGGCTTTCAACCGAATGGCAACAAAAAGTCACCGCAATTCCCGCAAAACTTGTGACGCAAAATATGGAATTGCTAACGGAATTATTATATCAACATAACATTATGAGCAAAGTTTTATGAAATTATTCATCGCCTCAGACCATGCTGGTTTTGCCTTAAAACAACTCATCATCGCACATTTGCACGTTAATTTTCCCCAGTTCACCACCATAGATTTGGGAACGAATGATGGCGAAACCTCCGTTGATTATCCTGATTATGGCTTCAAACTTGCCACAGAAACTGTTGCAAATAATGCGTTTGGTATTGCGATTTGTGGCTCTGGCATTGGGATTTCAATCGCTGCAAACCGCACTTTGGGGGTGCGATGCGCATTATGCACCAGCCCGCTGATGGCACAACTTGCACGAGAACATAATAATGCTAATATTCTCGCAATGGGGCAGAGAATTATCAGTGAAAATGATGCTTTGAGTTGCGTTGATACGTTCCTCACCACGGATTTTTCCGCCACCACAGACCAAGCGAATAATCGGCATATTATGCGAATTGCCAAACTTGGGTGAACTGTTTCATGTAACTATTTGTTTAATATTGCAACATATAACAAAGCACATATACCGCACTGCACAATCAAACCACACAATAAAATGGTCAAAAAAATAGCCACCCTTGGTTAATGTGGGTGACTATTGTAAATGTTCAAATCTCCAAGTTATTACTCCCTGTTTTTGCAGAGCTGTAATTTCTTTGCGGAGGCTTTGAAATCCGAAGGTTCTGAAACAGAGGTCAGAACCTGTTTCATCACTTTGATTTCCGAGCGTGGCATGGATAGCAATCCAGCCCCGCCCTGCATAGTGAAGGTCAAACCCCCACTTGTTATCATCGTCCAGAGTTGCGTTAGGGAGAATATTATTCCACCCTAACAACTCAACACACATATCATCAAATCCAGCTGGGGCTGGTTGCCCTTCGCTGAAAAGGATTGTGTCACGAGAGCTGGTTACTTTCCAGCTTCCAATAATTGAATTATTGCTGCGCAGTTCAATTTTTTGCGCATTGGGCTTGTAACGCCCATTACGCAAATCATAAACTATCACTAACTCATACTCCCCCCCCTCATATGAGAAACTAGGGAGAGTTAGATTAGGCAAAACAACAACAGATGCTGCTGCTGCGATTACAGAGAGAAAAGAGCGTCTTTTCATTTTTTTGCCTTTTGGTGAAAAGATGCAGCGGCTATACCCCAGCAAGAATCTGGAGCGTTCCCATATTTTCGGTAAATCTCGTTTCTGTATGAAGGTTGCCCTTCAAAAACAGGCTGAGCTTTCGCCACCGAAACTACCTGAGTTTCATATACCGAAACACTTGCTTCCTCAAGGGAGGAAGAACAACTCATGTATACCTGAAACCCAACTCTGTTCTGGCGTGCGCCGAGAACGTAGTGAGCGTTAGGAGGAATTACCTCCGATGAAAAAACCATTGCATTATTAGCGGGCTGGGTGCCTACTAACTTCAATGCTTCGTCCGCTTTTGCGGAAGAAGAATTTGAAATAATGACAATTAATGTCAATAATCCAATAAATACTCTACTCATTTTTGTTATGGGTTATGGGGTGAATAGATTAAAAAAAAGGTAGAGCGGAGCAAAGTTTTAACTTTACTCTACTCTACCTTTTAACAAACGTTAGTTTAGGCGACCTTTGGTGCCTTGAACTTGCAGCTTTTGCTGCTGGGCTTGTGCAGCTCCAGCTCCAGAGATTGAGCTTGAACCATTGTTAATGGTTGTTAAGGCTCCAGTGGAATTGTTTCCACAGTTTTTCCCAACACCTGCAATTACGGCACCGAGTGCTGCATCTAAATTAGCTCTTGAGAGAATTGCACCATCTTCTTTCTGATAGACGAGTGGAATTGATGCTCCAAGACCATTTCTTCCAGAATAAAGGGATACTTGAAAAGGAACGACAGCTCCTTGGTTGTTCACTGTAACGCTAGCAGCACAAACTGTCACTTCAGCTTTATAGCCGAAATTTAGTGAATTGCTATTTAATTGCGTAAGACCATTATTGCCTTCCACATTCGTAAGCGTGTTTTCACCTTGGATTGTGGTCGTAGTGGTAACAGGGTTACCGCTACCAACATTGTCAAAATTAGTTTTTTGACTTTGTTTTCCACCTGTGAGGGTGGATTTCAGTGTCGGAGCGATGTTTCCAACGCTTCCGCCTTGAACTTTGTTGCTGTTGGTGGAATTGCCCGAACCTTTAATCGAAGCTTTTGCACAAGCCGCTTGGCTTAGTGCGAAGGCCGGATCAACAACTGTGACAGGGGGATTAGTCCCCTGTTGAGCGACAGGCGCATAATCCGAAGCCCCACTTGTGGGGGAGCAATCGGAATTTTTTGATGCGCCGCTAACGGGGTTAGCCTGCTGCTGCAAGATACCGTTTCCATTGGTGGCGTTCTGTGCGGAGGCGGAGAGCGAGATGCTCATAGCCAGACCGAAAGAAACAGAAGCGAAACCGATTTTGGAAAAACTCATGGTATTTTTAAGCCCACACTTTTTGTGTGGGCGATAGAGTAAATATCGTAACCGTAAGCGTGACTTGAAAAAGCAAAAGCGTAGGGAACAATACTAAGCTCAATCTAAAATGTAATAATCATTCCGAGGAACAAAAACAACATAAAAGGTGAGTGAAGTATGAAATTAATATAGCATATTGAAATTGGTTAAGAAAGCATTAAATGCGTGTGTCACGTAATCTTCATATCTCTGGGCTTCATATCTTTGGGCTTCATATCTTGGGGCTTCATATTTTGGGGCTTCATATTTTGGGGGTTAATGTTGGCGAGGATTTTTTTGGATACCAGAATTATTTTTATTCCCTCCCTCCGTCGGAGGCTGGTATGACTAATATATAAATAAACTATTATTGCAAAATTAATACCAGAATTATTTTTATTCCCTCCCTCCGTCGGAGGCTAGTATGACGAACATATGAATGCAATATTATTATGATTTAGGAGTGACGTCTTTCATGTTGAGGTTGGCTTTCATATTAAGGCTATCGGCTTTCATATCAAAGTCGGGTTTCATGTTAAGGCTATCGTCTTTTATGCTGGCGTTATCAATTTTGATGCTTGCATCTTCTTTAATATCTTTGGCTTCTTTAATATCTTTGGTGGCGATGTCTTTAGTGGCGGTTGTGACTTCCTCATCTTTCAAGCCCTCCTTCAGGGATTTTATGCCCTTGCCTATATCACCCATGACACGAGGGATTCTGCCCGCACCAAACAAAATTAGCACCACCATGAATATTAAAAATAATTGCCAAATACCAACGCTCATATAACAATATCCTACCTGAATTAATATATATATTTATTACAAAATTATGGGCGTGATGTCTAGGGTTATTTTAACTCCAATATCCCCAATATTATAGGGGGTTATTTTAACCCCTCACGCAGCGCCTGTAGCTCTGCTACTCCTACGCAAGGGGAGAGTGATTTTCGCAGAACTTATATATATAGAACTTACATATAATTAGCAGTGGCGAGGCGAGCGAGTGTATCTGCCCGTTCATTGCCAGCGTCGCCCGAATGTCCCCGCACCCAACGCCAACTCACCTGATGCGGTTTGATTGCGAGCAATAATTCCTGCCATAAATCCACATTTTTGACGGGCTTTTTCTGTGAATTAATCCAACCATTGCGCTGCCAACCAGCCACCCATTCGGTTATTCCACGCTGCACATATTGGCTATCGGTGAATAACTCAACTTCGCACGGTTCTTTAAGTTCGCAAAGTGCGCTGATTGCCGCTTGCATTTCCATACGGTTGTTGGTGGTATGGTTTGCGCCACCGCTAATTTCTTTGACTATTTCACCAATCGTCAGCACTGCGCCCCAACCGCCTGCACCGGGGTTGCCACTGCACGCCCCGTCAGTATATATCACAACTTTTTTCATGAATAATGAATACGATAATTGGCTTTTAATGTCAAAGAATATTATATTTTTGATTGATTATATGTTCATACAAAATTAATATTTGTTGGGTAACTTTTAATTTCATAAAACAACAAACTAATTGACGTATAAACCATGAAACAAAACAGTAATATGATATTTTGGCTATATGCGGTAACTATTTTGGGTTGCGCTTTTTTGAGCTTTAACAGCCAACCAATGCTTGCCAAAGAGATGATTCCAATTCTCGGTGGGTCACCCATGTTGTGGAATGTTTGTATGGTATTTTTTCAGGCCTTGCTGGTGCTTGGTTACCTTTATTCATATATGTTGAACTCTATTCCATCAATAAAACTACAAGCGATAATTCATTCTATGGTGCTGATTATTGCGTGTTATTTATTGCCGCTAGAGTTGCATCAATCAAGCCTTGTGCCTTATGAATCACCAATTAGTTGGATTATATATACACTTGGAGCGAGCGTTGGCGTGCAGTTTTTCGCATTAACCGCCACTTCCAACATCATCATGGGGTGGGCGAGTGCAAGCCTCCCCGTTGATAAGAAAAATGATGCGTTCAAGCTCTATGCTTTCAGCAATGTGGGAAGCCTTTCTGGATTGTTGCTTTATCCATTTTTGATTGAACCATTATTGACATTAGCGCAACAAAAATCATTTTGGAGCAATATTTATTATTTTGAAGCTGGGTTAATTATCTGCTGTGCCATGTTGCTAATTAAGTTTGCAACCAAACAACTAAGCGATGCCGAGGCGGGCGTGGGAGCAGATGTAGTTGAAAAAATCACTCTCAAACGCAAATTAACATGGATATTGCTCGCATTTATTCCCTCCGCATTATTTGTTTCAACGGGGACTTATATCGCAACTGATGTGGCAACAATTCCATTATTATTTGTAATCCCATTGGCTATATATTTGCTAACATTTATTATAGCATTTAACGGAAAAAATAAAAATTACAAAAAATTATTTCAACAGCAAATGGGAATGGCTGCATTTTTGATTCCGATGCACACATTGCATAATTTCAATACGATAATGATATTTTTCAATTTCTTCAATTTATATTTTAGTTGCCTCGCATGTCACACAATTTTGGCAGGAATGAAACCGCATTCAAAACAAATCACCAGCTATTATTTGATTACTTCAATTGGTGGAGTGCTAGGTGGGATATTTAGCACCCTGATTGCCCCGTTATTATTTGATAGTATGATTGAATATCCAATATTATTGGTGCTGAGCTTGGTCGTAGTTTATTTGGCAAGCGGAATAAGGGAACAGGGGAAAAGCAGGTTTAATATCAATTTGATAATAATGAATATTTTGATAGTTGCTTTTGTCTGTTCTGGGGTGCTTCTAGCGATTTCTGCAAATGAATTATTCAAAGGGGCAATTAGTGATTTATATGCTGCGAAATTCAAAATGACAGGAGTGGTTTTGATAATTTCTGCTGCTGTATGGCTTTCATCTGCATTGAAGAAAAATAAGAAAAATGTTAAATATTTCATTTATGCAACTATGATATTTCCAATTACATTAGCGGCAATATATGTTGCAAAAGATACGGCGAATAATGCAAATGATGGGGTGATATATTCCAAACGAACATTTTTTGGTATTCATAAAGTTGTTAATAATAGTAAATATAAAACTGATGCAAAAGGTAACCCAATTGCCGCTACATTGCTAAGCAACGGCACAACATTGCATGGGATTCAAAGCAGGCAAGGTGGCAATGATTTTGTGTTATCAACTTATTATGCTGCACTAAAAAAACCACTTGAGTTATATTTCGCTGAGCATAGCACGCCACAAAATATAGGCCTAAAAAAAGCTGCGGTGATTGGTTTGGGATCTGGCACATTAGCAACCATTGCTATTAATCATGATGCTAATATGGATTTCTATGAAATAGATGCTGCGGTGGAGCAAATCGCCCGCAACTCTAAATATTTCACCTATCTTGAAAAATGTGGTGCAAAATGTCGGGTAGTTATCGGTGATGGCAGGTTGAAAATTGCCGAGCATCAAGGCAGATATGATTTGATATTTCTAGATATATTTAGTTCAGATGCAATCCCAATTCACACTCTCACCCTTGAAGCATTTGAAATATATTTCAGTAAATTAAATGAAGATGGTATAATTTTTATCAATATCTCCAATCGTAATTTGGACTTAAAACCAGTGCTTAGTGCAATTATAGGCAAGTTAGGGGCGTATTTACGGCAAACAACTTATGCGCCACCAAAAGATGAGATTTTATCCACTGGTTCAGAATGGTTGGCGATTAGCAAAAATGAAACAAACTTAAAGCCGTTTGAACAACTGGGCTGGACTAGTTTCGCAAATGATGGCGCAGAAAAATTATGGACAGATGATTTCTCTAGCATATTTAGCGCAATAAGTTACAAAAAAGCACTTGGTATTCCAGAATAAAAACGTTATAAATACGGTTATGTCATTAACGTTTGAAATTAAAGCTATATGTGGCAAAGCTCGCCTTGGTGAATTGCATACAGCTCATGGGGTGGTTCGCACTCCCGCTTTCATGCCTGTTGGCACTGGTGGAACTGTCAAAGGTTTAACCCCTGAAATGGTGGATTCCACTGGTGCAGATATTTTGCTTGGTAACACATATCACTTAATGTTGCGCCCAACCGCAGACCGTATGCAACGCTTGGGTGGGTTGCATAAGTTTATGCAATGGGATAAACCAATTCTCACAGACTCGGGGGGGTTTCAAGTGATGTCCCTTGGGAGCATGTGCAAAATTGCTGAAAATGGTGTTACATTCAAGTCACATCTTGATGGTTCAAAGCATTTTTTAAGCCCTGCAATTGCGACTAATATTCAATATAAACTGGATAGCAACATCACCATGGTGCTTGATGAATGCACGCCCTACCCTGTTGACCATATACGAGCAGAAAGTTCCATGTTGCGTTCCATGCGCTGGGCGGTGCAATGTCGTGACGCATTTATTGACCGTGATGGTTATGGAATATTTGGTATTCAACAAGGCAGTATGTTTGAAGATTTGCGCAATCACTCAACTGAAAAATTGTTAGCAATTGACTTTGATGGTTATGCAATCGGCGGGTTAGCTGTGGGTGAAGGACAAGAGGAAATGTTTCGGGTGCTGGATTTTGCCACAATCCCCCTACCCCATGATAAACCACGTTATTTGATGGGGGTTGGCAAACCAACTGATATTATCGGGGCGGTGATGCGTGGGGTTGATATGTTTGATTGCGTTTTGCCAACTCGCGCGGGGCGTTTTGGGCGGGCTTATACTACGCAAGGTGAGCTAAACCTGCGCAATTCACGCTTTGCTGATGATGATTCCCCGCTTGATGAATCCATCAATTGCCGTGCTTCACAATTTAGCAAGGCTTATCTTCATCATTTGATTAAATCGGGGGAAATGCTCGGTGCAATCGCTTTAAGCTGGCATAATATTGCTTATTATCAACATTTAATGCAAGAAATCAGAGATGCAATTGCAGCACAAACTTTGGCTAAATTAGCATCTGATTTGAATATTATTTATAACAAAAACTAAGGACTATTATATATATGCAATGGAATAATACAATAGAGATTGCGATTGCGCTTGAGGATTTGCACCCTGAAATGGATAATGTTAATTTGCGCTTCACAGATTTACGCCAATGGGTGCTGGAGTTGGAAGGTTTCACTGGTGCGCCAGATGGTTGCAATGAGAAAATATTAGAGGCAATTCAAATGGCTTGGATTGATGAACGTGATTAGTTTGGGCGTGACCAACTCGGATATTACTAACTACATATATAATTTCACATGTGATGAACAAGCATTATGCTTTTTGGCAGGCTTGATTGCACAACAAGCAAAAATAGGTGATTGCTTTGCATTATATGGTGACCTTGGTGCAGGAAAATCTACATTTTCACGGGCGTTCATCAAGCGATTATGCGGTGCAGCAACCGAAGTTTGCAGCCCAACCTTCACCATTTCACAATCTTACAGCATAGATTGCCCCTCCTCCCAAGATTGTGCAATTATATGGCACTATGATTTATACCGTATGGAATCATATGGTGAATTGCATGAAATTGGTTTAGATGAAACATTTGATACCGCAATAACACTGATTGAGTGGCCAGAAATTGCAAAATCACTATTGCCAGCAAACACTATGCACATAACATTTGCATTTGCTGATAATTCAGATTATCGTGACATTGAAATAAAATATAATTAAAATTAGATATAAATTAAATATAGTTCCAATTAAATATAGTTCCAATTATATATAATTCAAGTTAAACATAAGGCAATTATAGGTTAAAAAATTATGGAAGTAACACTCGCCCGTGAAGTGAACCCCGCTGAAAATGGCGGTTGTGAGGAACTTAGATTGCGCCAAAAGCAAATCAAACAATTTTTGGACGGAGCGGGTTTGCATGATTGTCGCAAAATCCGAATTGCTGGCGATGCCTCTCATCGTCGCTATCAACGGATTTTTCATAATGATAGTCGTTTTATGCTGATGGATTGCCCTCCTGAGAAAGAGGCGATTGCGCCATTCATCACATTGGCGAATATGTTGCGGGATCGTGGTTTTTCTGCACCAGAAATTATTCGCTCCAATCCTGAAGAAGGGTTAATGTTGCTGGAAGATTTTGATAACACCTTATTTTCCAAGTTTTTCCATGAAGCGGCAATTGAAAATGCGGATTTAGTTCAACGCCAGCTTTATCAAGAAGCAGTCAATATTTTGATTGCATTAGCGCAACAAGGGTTGCAAGCACCATTTGAGGCGAAAAATATTCCAACCTATGATGAAACATTGCTGGAGCGGGAAGTTATGCTTTTTGCTGATTGGTTTCTGCCTGAAATATTTCAAGGGACGCAATTAAAGCAAGCGCAACATAGCTGGAAATTGCTATGGAAGTTTATGCTTGGTGGTGCGGATTTAAGCCCTCAAGTGCTGGTGCATCGTGATTATCATGTGGATAATTTATGCTGGCTTGCCGACCGTGAAGGATTGAAACGAGTTGGTTTGCTAGATTTTCAAGATGCAGTTTGTGGCAGGCTAGCCTATGATTTAGTTTCACTGCTGGAAGATGCACGCCGTGACGTTCCTGCAACATTGCAAGCACAAATGAAAAATAATTTTGTGAAAGCACTCGGTTTGAATGAAGCGGATTTTGCACGAGAATATGCGTTTTATGGCGCGCAACGCAATGCTAAGATTTTAGGGATATTTGTGCGATTATATCGCCGTGATGGCAAGCCACGCTACCTTGCGATGATTGAGCGAGTCTGGGGATATTTTTTGCAAGATATTCAACATTCAGAGTTGCATGATGTGCAAGAATGGGTAAGTCAATTTTTTGATGTTGATGCAAAACGCCGTGTGGCGGACATCATCAAAGTCGCCATGAATGATGCTTAAATCAAAGTCAATGACGCATAAATATGGTTAAACAAGCAATTATTTTGGCAGCAGGCAGGGGAGCGAGATTTTGCCCCGTAACTGACTCAATCCCCAAGCCGTTGGTGCGGTTGGCGGGAAAAACATTGATTGATTGGCAATTAGAATTGCTTGCCACAGCTGGGGTGGAGCGAGTGATTATTAATTGTTGCTACCTCAAAGAGTTACTGATTAAACATGTTAATTCACATGATTATGGCTTTAAGGAGTTAGCATTTTCTGAGGAAGAATTAGCTCTTGAAACTGGTGGGGGCATCAAAAAAGCATTGCCATTTTTTCAAAATGAACCATTTTTTGCGATTAATTCTGATGTGGTTATTAGCCCAATCAATGCGCATACATTGCAACAATTAGCATCAGCATTTAGCAAAAAACCAGATTTGCAAGCGGCTTTATTGTTGCAATCACGCCTAGGAATTATTGGATTAAGCAGTGCAGGAGATTTTTTCTGTGATGAATATGGTAGGTTGAAACGCAAAATAATGGGCAATAATGCACCATTTATATTCACTGGCATACAATTACTATCGCCCGATATTTTCACGGAAATTGAGGCAAGTATTTTTTCCATGAATATGATTTATGACAAAATGCTTACAAATGATGCGGGGCTTACAAATGATGCGAGCCAAATTGCAGGAATTATCAATACGCAAGGGGCAATGTTGCATGTGGGCGATGTGGCGGGGCATAAAGCAGCAGAAGATTTTATAAAGTTATAATATCATGAAGCTACCATATTTAACTAGCAATAACAATTATTTACGATTAAAAGCTAATTATGCTAAATATTAAAAACCTAACATATCGTATTGCTGGACGAACCTTATTTGACCAAGCAGAATTATCATTACCCACAGGCTCACGAGTTGGGTTGGTGGGACCAAACGGCACAGGAAAATCAACATTATTTAAGTTGATTGTGGGTGAATTGGAGCTAGATGGTGGTGAAATAACCATGATGTCCAACACTAAAATAGGCATGGTGCGCCAAGATCTGCCCGATGATGATACCAGCTTGCTTGATGTAGTGTTAGCGGCAGATACGGAGCGAACGGAATTGCTTAAACAATCAGAGGATATTAATACTGACCCTGAGCATTTATCTGACATATATATGCGTTTAATTGATATTGATGCTTATGAAGCACCAGCGAAAGCCTCAATGATTTTAACGGGTTTGGGGTTTGATATTGACAAGCAATCATTGCCGATTAGTGATTTTTCTGGTGGCTGGAAAATGCGGGTTGCACTTGCTGCTGCATTATTTCGCAAGCCCGATTTATTGTTGCTAGATGAGCCAACCAACCATTTGGATTTTGAAGCAATTATATGGCTTGAAAATTATCTAATGACATATGAACATACTTTTATCATTATTTCGCATGATAGAGAAATATTGAACAAAGTAGTAACGCATATTGCGCATTTGGATCAACTGCAACTAACATTATATACTGGCAGTTATGACCAATATGAAACCAGATATGCGCAAAAACGAATGAGCCATCAAGCATTATTTGAGAAACAACAGGCGCATAAAACTCGTATGATGGAGTTTGTTAGCCGTTTTGGGGCAAAAGCAAGCAAGGCAAAGCAAGCGCAAAGTCGGCTAAAATCCATTGAAAAAATGGATATGGTTGATGCGCTAATCTCGGAGCGTGCAACAGCTTTCAAGTTTCCTCAACCTGAAGAACTTGGCTCGCCAATGATTACACTTGACGGAGTTGATGCTGGCTATGAAGATGGCAACCCAATATTGAAAAATATCCATTTAAGCATTGCAAATGATGATAGAATTGCTTTGCTTGGGGCAAATGGCAACGGCAAATCAACGTTAGTGAAGCTAATTTCTGGCAGATTGGAGGCAATGAACGGCGAGGTTCGTCGGGTGGAAAAATTGCGCATAGGTTATTTTGCACAGCATCAATCTGATGAAATGGATATGGAATCCACGGCTTATCATGCGCTAAAAGATGCAATTCCCAAGATTGGAGAGCCTAAAATTAGAGCGATATTAGGCAAGTTTGGGTTTGACAAAGAAAAAGCAGATACAAAAATTGCTGAGCTTTCAGGTGGCGAAAAAGCACGATTGCTATTTTGTATGATGAGCTATGATGCACCGCATATTATGTTGCTAGATGAACCAACTAACCATTTGGATATTGACGCTCGCTCGGCGTTAATTCAAGCACTTAACGGCTATGATGGTTGCATAATTTTAGTAAGCCATGATCCACATTTGGTGGAATCAGTGGCGGATTCCTTATATTTGGTGAAAGATGGTCGGGTGCAGAGTTATACAGATGATCTTGAGGCATACCGCAAGTTAATTATGGAGCAACGTCGCAAAGAACGGGCGGATTCTAAGAAGGTGAAGAAGAAAATCGCCTAAGTTTAATTATATAGCCTAAGTTTGATTAATAATTTAGCTTTGCCTTCATCTCACCTAATAACTCATCTCACCTAGTAACTTATTCCACCTAGTAATTCATTTCAACCAAATCATCACGCATTCAAGTTCATTCTGTTTTTCACCATCTGCGCAAAATCATCGCCAGCATGATATGATGAACGGGTGAGTGGGCTGGCTGAAACCATCAAAAAGCCCTTGGCTTTCGCCATTCTCGCATAATAACGAAACTCATCGGGCGTAACAAATCGTTCAACCTTGGCGTGGCGTGGCGTTGGTTGCAGATATTGCCCAATCGTGATGAAATCTATCTCTGCACTGCGCATATCGTCCATCACTTGCAGAACTTCCTCTTTTTCTTCACCAAGCCCCACCATCAAGCCTGATTTGGTGAACATTTGCGGATTTATTTCCTTCACCCGCTTGAGCAAATTAAGTGAATGAAAATATCTCGCACCAGGGCGAATGGATTTATATAAACGAGGGACGGTCTCTAAATTATGATTATAAACATCGGGGCGAGCTGCCACCACCACTTCCAACGCACCATCTTTGCGCATAAAATCTGGCGTTAAAATCTCAATCGTTGTGTTGGGTGAGGTTCGGCGCATCGCTGCAATGCACTGGGCGAAATGTTCCGCTCCACCATCAGGCAAATCATCACGATCCACCGAAGTTATCACCATATGCGCCAAACCAAGCTCTTTTGCGGCAAGGCTTAAGTTTTCTGGTTCATGAGGATCAAGCAAATCAGGCTTACCTGTAGCGATATTGCAAAATGCACAAGCGCGGGTGCAAACGCTGCCCAAAATCATCACGGTTGCATGTTTTTTGCTCCAACATTCACCAATATTTGGGCAAGCTGCTTCCTCGCAAACCGTATTGAGCTTTTTCGCCCGCATTAAATCACGAGTATTTTGATATTCTTTTGAAACTGGTGCTTTAACCTTAATCCACTCGGGTTTTTTGATTTTAGGCGCAATTTCTGCCGTATTGACTGGTATATAGGCTGGGTTTTCGGCATTAATTGGTTGAATTATTTCAAACTGGTTCATGGAATTATCTTTGTTGAATTTTTGCTGGAAAATATTTTTGCTATTAATAGTAACTATTATATTGTAATTTATGTCAAGTCTATTATAAAAGATGGTTAATATTATTATTTTTGTGGAGAAATTATGGCACGGATAACCGCTGAAGATTGCATTGAGACTGTTCAAGACCGTTTTGAATTGGTTGCATTGGCTGCGCAACGAGCAAAACAAATTGCATCAGGTGCGCCTTTAACCATTGACCGCAATAATGACAAAGATTCCGTCGTTGCACTGCGTGAAATAGCAGAAAAAACCATTAATATGGAATTGTTATTGAGTGATACTATTGCGACATATTCAACCTTCAAAATGTCAGAATCAACTTCAATGAATGATGATAATGAGCATGATTATGAAGAATTAATGATGATTGCTGATGAAGGATTTGCTGGAAACAAAGTGAAAATTGCATCTGATGATGATGAAGATGATTTGGACGAAGCATTTGCATTTGAAAATGATGAAGATATTGAAGATTAATAAAAATTAAAGTAGAATAATAATGGAAAATGCAACTGCAACGAAAATAATGAATAGTTTCAATGATTTAACTGATAATTTATACCACAGCTTGGCAATGTTTGAGCAATTATTTGCAAGACTTGAAGAACGTTGCAATGATATTGACAAAAGAAATAATGGTGAGTTAGCGAACGGTGGACTAGCAAGAGCGCAAAGCAATATTGGCTTGCATCTTGTGGAAAATAAGCGGGTGATAATTCCAAATTATAGAGCTATTGCGGGGTTAATTGCAGATGATAGCGTCAATGATATATTAATTAATGGTGCAAATCAGATTTATGTTGAGCGAGCAGGAGTGCTGGAACTCACCACATTGCGCTTTAATTCTGATGAGGAATTAGCTGAATTAGTGCAAGAAATTGGTGGCTATTGTGGCAGAAGTGTCACAGCGATGACGCCGTTGGTTGACGCACGCTTGCCTGATGGTTCACGGGTGAATATCGCTATTCCACCCGTAGCAATTGATGGGATTTGTATTTCAATTCGTAAGTTTAATGGTGAGGGACTATCACTTTCGGGAATGGTCAAAAAAGGTTCATTGAGTGAAGAATTGGCAGAGTTTTTGCGTTGCGCTGCTCAATCTAACATTAATATAGTAGTGGCGGGTGGAACTGGAGCAGGCAAAACAACGTTGCTAAATGCGTTATGCAAGCACATTTCTGACAAAGAACGAGTGGTAACGATTGAGGATTCTGCCGAATTGCAATTACCAATTCCACATGTGGTGCGGTTGGAATCTGTTACCCACGCTGAAGATGGACGCAGCATTGTGACAATTCGTGATTTGGTGAAGAATGCACTGCGAATGCGACCTAATCGCATTATCGTAGGGGAGGTTCGATCATCTGAAGCATTTGATATGATTCAAGCAATGAATACTGGGCACAATGGTTCATTGACAACAGTTCACGCAAACACACCCCGTGATGCGATTGCACGTATAGAAAATATGATTGGAATGGCGGGATTAAATCTGCCAACAATCGCTATTCGTAAGCAAATTGCCTCGGCAGTTCATTTGATTATTCAAGCAGAACGTTCGCATGATGGTCACCGCCGTGTTACCAAAGTGACGGAAGTTGTGGGCATTGAAGGTGACATCATAACGATGCAAGATTTATTTGTTTATCGTGAGGATAAAACTGGAAATAGCCTCGGTGAACATGTTTGGTCTGGGGTGTTTCCTCGCCACACGGAATTGAATAAATTATTGCGCTCAAATGGAATAATGAATAAACGTGTTTAAGGTGCAATTTTTATTTGGATAAAAAGATTTATGGATACTAGCTTACGCTGGTATGACAATTGCGAATGCTATAAACTAAAAAACCATAGTTATAAACCAAACAAGCTTGTAACTATATAAACAATTTGTTAAGCATTTATTGTTAAATTATTTTATTAATAAGAATATCGTTAATAGGATAATTGAAATAATGGCTAGTGATGAACAATTTGGAATGTTAATGCAGCATATCTCCCGCTTGGAGAATGATTTGCAGCAGATGAAACTTCAGGGCAACGCACAACAACAGCAACATGGCGACATAACTTACGAAGAAAGATACGCCAAAACCAGATTAACCGACGAATTAGTGCGTGAACTCTCGGATATGGGGATTATCCAACAATTCCTCAATGATGAAACAATCAATGATGTGCTAATTAATGGCACAAAATCCATTTATATTGAACGGTTTGGTAAACTGGAACGAACTGGTATTGTGTTCCCTGATAACTCTAAAATCATGGAAATTGCTGAAAAAATCGTCAAAGCAGTGGGGCGGAGGATTGACCCGAGCAGACCGTTAGTTGATGCACGTTTGCTTGATGGTTCAAGGGTGAATATTATTGCACCACCTCTTGCCGTTGATGGGACTTCCATTTCTATCAGAAAGTTCTCCAAACGTAGCATCTCGTTGGATATGATGGCAGAAAATGCTAACCTCTCCAAACAAATCGCTGAAGTGCTGAAAATTATTGGTAAATGTCGCCTCAATGTGATTATTTCTGGTGGAACTGGCTCAGGCAAAACCACTTTATTAAACGCAATTTCTAATTATATTGAAGATGATGAAAGGGTGGTAACAATTGAAGATGCAGCAGAATTGAAATTGCAACAACCACATGTGATTCGGCTAGAAACCAAGCCAGTGACTTTCAATAATGGCATACGTGAAGAAGATGTAAGTATGCGAGATTTGGTAAAAAATGCACTTCGTATGCGCCCTGATCGTATTATTGTGGGGGAGTGCCGTGGTGCAGAAGCATTTGATATGATGCAAGCAATGAATACTGGTCACGATGGTTCACTTAGCACTATTCACGCCAATCACCCACGAGATTGTTTAAGCCGTATTGAAAATATGATGAGTATGGCAAATCTTGGTATTCCGATGCGTTCAATTCGTTCGCAAATTGCGGCGGCAGTCAATGTGATTGTGCAAATTAGCCGTATGCGTGATGGGCAGAGGCGTATTTTATATATTAGTGAGGTGGTTGGAATGGAGGGTGATTTAATCACTATGCAGGATTTGTTCGCCTTTAATGTGACGGGTGAGGATAGCAATGGCAAACTAGTTGGTGATTTCAAATGGAGCGGAATTATGCCCCGATTTTTGCGCCGAGCTGCTTATTATGGTGAATTAGAGCATTTGGCACAGACTTTGGGGGTGCGTGTGCCTAAGTTATAATTCTTATTTGCAACATTTATTCTACTAGTTTTTCAATTTCATTCCAAACTTCAAGTGAGAAAGCTGGCTCTGATCGGGTAATTGCTGCATCAAACGCAATTACATCTTCTAACATTTCAGCATCATCAATTAATTTCTCATAATAACTTATTGGCAAAACCGCAAAAACTTCACCATTTTTTTCAATTGTCTCAATAATCATAATATTCTCCAATTTTAATGCTTATATGCACTACCTCGTGGCAAAACTTCTAAAACTAGCAAAATTAGCTTGTTATTATTCAAACTATATAAAATGCGCCAATCGCCAACACGCAAGCGATAGCCCTCGCGTCCCTGCAATTTGGTAACATTATTATGATTATCGTAAGGATTGAGAGCAATTTCCTCAATTTTTGAAATAATCTGTGCTACCTTGGCTGGTTGCATTTTGTTCAAACTTTGCTTCGCTGACTTTGCATAAATTACTTCATACATGACCATATTATAACTTATAGCCATATAAAACGCAATTAAAAACACTTGCGTAATTTGCATTTGCATATTATTAATGAAATGGTTTTTTAATAATGTATTGAGAGTGATTTTATTATGGATAAAGTGCCAGTAACGGTTGATGGCTTTAAGCGTATGGAAGATGAGGTGAAAAAACTCAAAACCATTGAACGCCCAACCGTGATTAAAGCGATTGCTGAGGCGAAAGAACATGGCGACCTTAAAGAAAATGCGGAATATCATGCGGCTCGTGAAAAGCAAAGTTTCATTGAAGGGCGCATCTTGGAGTTGGAAGATAAAATCGCACGAGCTGATTCCATTGATCCCCGATTGCTTTCAGGCGATACAGTGAAGTTTGGGGCAGTGGTGAAATTGGTTGATGAAAATACTGAAGAAGAAATATCATATCATATTGTGGGTGAATATGAGGCGGATATTAAGCGCAATTTGGTGGCAATAACTGCGCCAATTTCACGGGCATTGATTGGGAAATCCGTTGGTGATAGCGTTGAGGTTCATGCGCCGTCAGGTATCAGGCATTATGAGATATTAGAGGTTCACTTTCAGCCTATAACTGCACAGGTAACTGCACAAACAACCGCACAGATAACTGCATAAATGATAAAAATAATTCTAAGCATAATATTGATTATTGGGGCAAGCGTTGCAAGTTATGCTTCACCTTCGGGGCAGAATAATAATCTCAAAGTGGCAGCAATTGTTAATGATTATCCCGTGACAATGTATGATATTGGGCAAAGAATGCAGTTTATTATGCTAACGACTGGCATCAAAACAGATAGCAAAACAACGGGGCAGTTAGCAAATCGTGTGTTAAATAATCTGATTGATGAGCAGTTACAGTTGCAGGAAAGTAAAAATATAAATATTAACATCACCGATGCGGAAATTGATGCAGCGATTGCCAAAATTGAGGCGGATAACAAAAAAGAAGCTGGTAGTTTGTTGCGGTTTCTGGACGCAAATAAAATTGATATAGAAACACTTAAGCAGCAATTATCAGCGCAAATTGTATGGGGGAGATATATTCAGCGCAAAATTGTGCCAAAATTACAGGTCAGTGATTCGGAGCTAAACCGACATATTGAACAATATATGCAAAAGCAACGCAAAGTTGAGGAAGTTCTGGTTGCTACGATTGATATACCTAATTTGAATATTATATCACAACAATTTGGACAAGATGATGCGGGCGGACTTGCAGCAAAATTAACTGAACAATTGCGCAATGGAGTAGATTTCCAAACACTCGCCAAGCAATTAAGCACAACCTCAACTGAGCCAGCGACCACGCCAACATGGATTCCCATAGCGCAAATGCCCCCTCCCCTTGCGACTGTGGTGCGGGCGACTAATGCTCCTGCATTTCTAGACCCTTTCCAAACTGTTAATGGCTATCAAATTATTTTCATTCAAGAAAAACGGCTTGGAGATTATCAAATGAATGCGGAGGCAACATTCAAGGAAATTATCTTGCATCTTAAGGCGGACGCAACCAAGCAGGACGTAGATTTATTGATGAATATTGCTAAAAATGTGCGAAATCATTCGGGCAGTTGCAACAAATTAGATGTGTCTGGGGTAACAGATTTAGAAACGCTTGATTTTGAAGTGAAATATTTGCGAGCTAATTTGAGTGAAATATCACCACAAATATTTCCGCTAGTGCGAGGCTTGAACATCAATGAAACATCAGAACCATTTGCCTCACCAGACGGAATTAGGTTGCTAAAATTATGTGAGAAAACCGAAACGCCAATCAGCAACAAATTGAAAGAACGCATTACAGTGCGGTTGAAACAGGAAAAATTGCAGTTGGAAGCGGTGCGTGCATTGCGTGAATTGCGTCGCCATGCTTTCATTGATGTGCGTGAATAATGAAATATTTTATTTACATTAAATCATTTTTGTGATTATATTAAATACTTATGAAAAATCATATTAATAAAATGAATTACATAGACTACATAGCAGAAACTTAGCAACACCAATGCGGTGAACGGAGAGGTAACCATATAGTAATGGCGCAAGCATTATCATCACAAATATTATCATCAAAAATATTATCATCAAAATCAGCAATATTAAATAGCATAGCATCACTTGTTCATAAAGATATTGAGAAATCGTTTTTTGTATATCGCCCACATAGCTTGATTAGAGCAGCGTGGTTTTTTAGACAATATTTTAACGGAACTTGCCTTTATGCGGTTAAAACCAACCCTGAGCCAACCGTATTAAAACAATTATACAACACTGGAATACGCAGCTTTGACGTCGCCTCCATTGAGGAGATTGAATCAACGCGTCAGTTATTTAATGATGCAACATTATATTTCATGCACCCCGTGAAACCAAGGCACGCAATAAGGCGAGCTTATTTTGAGTTCGGCGTGCGCAATTTTTCACTTGATAGCGAGTATGAGTTAGGCAAAATCATGCAAGAAACTGATAACGCTAAAGACTTGAACCTTCATGTGCGCTTATCAATCCCTAATACTTACGCTGAGTTGAACTTGTCAGAAAAGTTTGGGATTAACTTGCAAGAGGCACCAGCGTTGATGCGTGCAGTTGCCCAAAAAGCCGCCAAAGTTGGAGTATGTTTTCATGCTGGTTCACAATGTATGCACCCTGATGCTTACCGAATTGCGATGAGAATGGCAGCAGAAGTGATTGAGCAATCGGGCGTGCAACCGCATTTTTTCAATGTTGGGGGGGGCTTTCCCTCAATTTACCCTGGTATGATTCCGCCTGATATTGAAGATTATTTCAAGGCAATTCATGATGAGTTTTCTAAAATAAAAGGCAATCAATTTATGCAATTACTGGCAGAACCAGGGAGGGCATTAGTTGCGGAATGTATGTCGTTGATTGTGCGGGTGGATTTGCGCAAAGGTAATATGTTATATATTAACGATGGAACTTATGGTAGCTTGTTTGATGCGGGAACGCCTAGATTTATTTACCCCGCCAAACTAATTTGCGATGAACATATTTATTCAACCGATCTTGCATCTTTCAGCTTATATGGCCCAACTTGTGACTCGCTTGATTATATGAAAGGCCCGTTTTATCTGCCAAGTGACACAAGCGAGGGCGATTTCATTGAAATAGGACAAATGGGAGCTTATGGGCGGACAATGGCAACATTCTTTAACGGCTTTCACCCGTCTGATAAGTTGCTGCAAGTGAGTGATGAACCATTAATGACCATGTATCGTGAAGATGAAGAAATCAGCAATGAAACATTTGAGGTGATTGCAGCTTAGATTTTATGGTGATTTTTATATGAGCGAGTGCGAATTATTGAATATTTGCGCTTGCTTATATATCTAGGCTGGGTTAATATTTATTGTAGATAAACATAATATGGATTGACCAAATATGAAGTTAGAAAATGTGAATGAAAGCAAATCTGTTGTAGAATATATTCGTGAACAAATCTCCAATCATGATGTGGTGTTGTTCATGAAAGGCACAAAAAAGTTGCCACAATGTGGATTTTCAGCAATGGTGGCTGGTTTATTTGAGCGTTTGGGGGTGGAACTTCATGATGTGAATGTGCTGCCAAACCCCGAATTGCGCCAAGGGATTAAAGAGTTTTCGGATTGGCCAACTATTCCACAATTATATATTAAAGGAGAGTTTGTTGGTGGGTGCGATATTGTGCGAGAAATGTTTGAATCGGGCGAATTGCAAGAACTTTTAGGCAAGCATGGAATAATCAGTGCAAGCAATGCTGCCTAAACCATCTTGTGATATCAATCTATGAATCACGATCTGGAACATGTTGACATAGAGTCAAATGAGATAACATCACTTGAATATCCAAAAAATCGTTATCTAAATCGTGAAACATCGTCAATTGCGTTTAATAAAAGGGTTTTAGCGGGCGCAAGCGATTTAAGCAATCCTTTGCTGGAGCGAGTGAAGTTCTTAGCAATTTCTGCAAGCAATCTTGATGAGTTCACCATGGTGCGAGTGGCGGGCGTGAAAGAGCAGGTGCGCAACAATATCTTCAATTTAAGCGATGACGGGTTGACACCAGCAGAGCAATTAAGCAATTTAGTGCTTATCATGCGAGATATGTTGGTTGAGCAACAGCAATGCTGGCTTGAGTTGAAACAACAATTAGAGCGTGAACATATATTTATTGTTACGCCACAAGAGCTTGCACCAGAACAATTTGATACGCTAGAAGGTTTATTTCTGAATGATATCTTCCCAGCACTAAGCCCAATTGCAATTGACCCTGCGCACCCATTTCCATTTTTACCAAATAAAGGGCTTGCACAGATTTTTGAACTACAAAATAGTCACACAGGCAAAGTGATGAACGCGGTTGTGCCACTTCCTAATAAATTGGATAGATTTTATGTGATTGAGAATAAAAATGGTTGCTATGTGTTGCAATTGGAGGAATTAACCAAACAATTTGCGCATTTATTATTTCCTAATTTTAGCATTATTAATACATGTTTATTTCGTATATTGCGAGATAGCGACCTTGATGTGGAAGAAGACGCTGAAGATTTATTGCGCAATTATGAACATGCCGTCAAACAACGAAGGCGTGGGCGCATAATTCGTATTAAAGCATTGCACCCTGCCCCACCTCACCTTGTGCAGTTTTTCACTGACCATGTGGAATCTGATATATATCAAGTGCATGAAATGGCTGGAATCCTTGGCTTAT
This sequence comes from Alphaproteobacteria bacterium, assembly GCA_043765375.1. GTDB lineage: Bacteria > Pseudomonadota > Alphaproteobacteria > Rickettsiales > UBA998 > JAYUJH01. The sequence goes on along the minus strand of JAYUJH010000033.1, from coordinate 25,461 downwards.
CCGACCTTACAGAATTATATAAATTGTCACGCCCTGATTTGAAATATCCGATTTATTTACCACGCTTTCCTGAACGCATCACGGAATATAGCGATGATTGTTTCGCAGCAATTGCAACTAAGGACATCATCATTCATCACCCTTATGAAACTTTTGATGTGGTGGTGCAATTTTTAGAGCAAGCAGCGAATGACCCTGAAGTAGTTGCAATCAAACAAACTTTATATCGCACTAGTCATGATTCATCAATTGCGAGAGCGTTGATTAGAGCTGCGGAAAGCGGAAAATCCGTCACGGCACTGGTGGAATTGCGGGCAAGATTTGATGAAGAAGCAAATATTCGCTGGGCGAGAGATTTGGAGCGAGCGGGGGTTCAAGTGGTTTATGGCTTTGTTGGCATCAAAACCCATGCGAAAATCTCAATCGTGGTGCGGCGTGAAAAATCGGGGTTGATGTCTTATGTGCATTTTGGCACAGGCAATTATCACCCTGATACGGCGAAGATTTATACTGATTTATCATATTTCACTTGCAACAAAGATTTGGCGAAAGAGGCGCATTTTGTCTTTAATTATGTCACAGGATATGGCAGCCCGAGCGAGTTCGCTTATGTTATTCCAGCCCCGCTCCATATGCGTAACCATATATTGCGGTTAATTGCAAATGAGCGAGATAACGCAAAACTAGGCAAACCTGCGCATATTTGGGCAAAAATGAACTCGCTGGTTGATACCGCAATTATTGACGCATTATATGAAGCATCAAATGCGGGAGTAAAAATTGAGTTGGTGGTGCGGGGTATATGTTGTTTGCGTCCGCAAGTGAAGAATATGTCTGAAAATATCCGTGTGAAAAGCATTGTTGGACGATTTTTGGAACATTCTCGCATTTATTGCTTTGGTAATGGTTACGACATGCCTTCCAAAAATGCTTTAGTTTATATTGGTTCAGCGGATTGGATGCCCCGAAACCTTGATTGGCGAGTGGAGGTGATGATTCCAATAATCAATGAAACGGTGCATAGCCAAGTGTTGGAGCAGATTATGGTCGCTAATTTGCGTGATGATGTTAATAGTTGGGAGCTGCAATCTAGCGGTGAATATAGCAAAATTGCAACGATTGAACATTTTTCTGCGCATTATTATTTCATGGAAAACCCCAGCCTTTCAGGGCGAGGCAATGCGATTAGCCAAAAAACTGCCAAAACTCGCAAAAATAAAGTAAAATTATAGATGGATATTTGTGCTAAAAATTGCTATGAATGGACAGTAATATTTATATATGGTATAGCAAATGAAGGCGCAAACTATTTTATTGTTCGGCGGAACAGGATTTGTAGGAAAATATGTGGTGAGCCAATTGGCACATGCAGGATTTCGGCTTAACATCATCACCCGAGACGTTGTTACAGCAGCACATTTGAAAACACAGGGCGATGTTGGACAAATTAATTTGCAATATGGTGATATCCGCAAAGCTAGCACTTACGAAAATCTACTCGCTAACACTGATATTGTGGTGAACTTGGTTGGATTATTATCCGAACATGGCGCACAAAACTTTGAAAATATCCACCATATCGCAACCGCTCGCTTGGCAGAACTTAGTGCAAAACATGGAGTGAACCGCTTTATTCATATGTCATCGCTTGGAGTGGAAAGAGCGGTTACCTCAAAATATGCACAAACAAAGTTGAAGGGCGAGCAAGCAGTGCTGAAATATTTCCCAAATGCGGTGATATTTCGTCCAAGTGTGATTTTTGGAATTGAGGATAATTTTTATAATCAATTTGCAAAAATGAGTGCATTAGCACATGTTTTGCCATTAATTGCGGGCGGGAAAACTAAGTTTCAACCAACATATGTCGCTGATGTAGCTGAAGCATTTGCGGTTGCCGCCTCAAATAATTTACACGGGCGTGAAATCGCTGGAATATATGAGCTTGGCGGGACAGAAATAATGAGTTTCAAACAGATTTTAGAGTTCATTATTGCCACCACCAATAATAAGGCGATTATGATACCGCTACCAACTTGCGCCGCAAAAATGGTTGGGTTTGTGAATGAGTTTTTACCAAAACCCATGATAACGCGTGACCAAGTGGAATTATTACGCTATGATAATGTAGTGAATGAAAATGCGCTCGGTTATGATGATTTGGGAATTAAACCACATTCGCCAACCGCAATTGTGCCGCAATATCTAACGATACGAAGAAAACATTAACATATATTTAACTATAAATAGTCAATAATCATTGAATGCGTCAACTATATCACACATCATTTTCTCCTTCATGCCGAAAAATCCGCTTCATGCTTGACGAGATGCAGCTGGAACATCGCCTGATTGATGAACCAGTTTGGGAGCAGCGTGCCGACTTTTTGCATCTCAATCCCGCTGGTGATTTGCCCGTTTTGATTGATGAAAATGAACTGATATTACGCAGCAGTTACGTGATTATTGAATATTTAGAGGAAGGTTACCGCACAGATTTTGGCCAATCATTGCTGGGAGCGGATTTAGCAACAAGGGCAGAAGTGCGACGTTTGCTGCACTGGGGTGATTCCAAATTGCTCAAAGAAGTAACGCAACCATTGCTGCATGAGAAATATTTTCGCAGCCTGCTCAAAGCTGGTCAACCCGATACTAAACGTATTCGTTATGCCAAAACAATGCTTGCCAAACAAATGGTATATTTTGAAGAATTGTTAAACGCGCGTGAGTGGTTGGCTGGCGACAAGTTTTCCATGGCTGATATTGCGATTGCGGTGCATTTTTCGCTCTATGATTATCTCGGTGATGTGGATTGGGTATCCGATTCTAATTTGAAAAAATGGTATGCGTTGATAAAATCTCGTCCCGCATTTAGGCGTATCTTGAAGGATAGAGTGCGAGGAATTAAGCCTTCAGCCCATTATGAAGATCCCGATTTTTAACGGTAAAGTACGCAGTGGATTGTGCAGGGCGAAGTGCAAAATCTACAAAAATGTATTTTTGTTTCTATATTTTATGCCAAATCTTTTGATCTTCACCAAGTTGCGATTGGTGGTAACGACATTAATATTGCCTCCGCATTTCCACCCGTCATCAAACCAAATCTAGTTCCACGGTCATAAACCAAGTTAAACTCCGCATATCTCCCACGTTTGAACAGTTGATGCGCTCTCTCTGAATCATTCCATGGTTTGTTCATGTTGCGGCGCACAATTTCGGGGTATATGCGCAGAAAAGTTCGTCCCACATCTTGTGTGAACGCAAAGTTTTTCTGCCAATCATCGCTCAAATAATCATAAAAAATGCCACCCGCCCCCCGAGCTTCATTTCTATGTTTGATAAAAAAATATTCATCGCACCATTGTTTATATTTTTCGTAATAATCACCGCCATGCGCATCGCAACATTGTTTGAACGCATCATGAAAAAAATATTCCGTAAGCGCATCATGCAACATTGGGTTCAAATCAGCACCGCCACCAAACCAATTTTTGCTGCCATCTCCCACCACAATGAAACGTGTATTCATATGAATGGCGGGAACATGTGGGTTTTGCATATGTGCTACTAGCGAAATACCGCTTGCCCAAAAACGTGGATCCTGCTCTGCATTGGGTATTTCCTTACGAAAACTTTCTGAAAACTCGCCGTGAACAGTTGAAATATTTACGCCAACTTTTTCAAATAATCGTCCCCGCATTAAGGATATTTCTCCGCCTCCGCCTTGGTCACGCTGCCAAACTTTGCGCTCAAATGATGAAGATTTCTCATTATATAATGATGTGTCAGCCTGTTGTTCCAACAATTCAAACTCTGCACAAATGTCATCACGCAATTGCCTAAACCATTGTGTGGCAAGTATTTTTTTTTGCTCCAGCGAGGTCACCTTGAAGCCTTCTCCTCCAACCCTGATATCCCATCACGGCGAGAAAGTTCCGCCACGACTTGCGAAAAATCTAGCCCCGCCTCTTCCAAAGCTAACATCATATGAAATATCAAGTCAGCACTTTCAGAAATTATCTCGGTTTTATCTTGCAAAACCACTGCCAAAGCCAATTCCACCCCTTCTTCACCAATTTTTTGCGCTATTTTCGCACGTCCTTTGGCAAATCGCTTAGCTATGTAAGATTGCTTCGGGTCACCATCACGTTTTTCTTTGATTACGCTCGCTAAATGCTCAAAAACAAGAGCTATATTTTGCTCCAATTAAGCCTCCACTTCGGCTATATCCTTAGATTTAGGAGCGGGCTTGGTATAATTCAGCTTAGGTTTTGCCTTATCTTTAACCACTTTTTCATCAATAATCACTTCCGCCAACAAATCATCATCTGGAACATCAAACATCAAATCCAATAATGTTTCCTCCATGATTGCCCTCAAACCCCTTGCACCAGTTTTGCGGTCAATCGCTTTGTCAGCAATCGCTTGTAATGCCTCATCAGTGAAGTTCAAACTAACATTTTCTAATTCAAATAATTTTTTATATTGCTTGACGATTGCATTTTTCGGTTGAGTCAAAATGCGAGTCAATGCCTCATTATCCAAATCTTCAAGCGTTGCAATTACTGGTAACCTGCCAACAAACTCTGGAATTAAGCCAAACTTCAACAAATCTTCAGGCTCAACTTTGGCTAGCAATTCACCAACGCCCTCTTCAACTTCACTTTTCACGTCAGCACCGAAACCAATTGATGTTCCTTTGCCACGTTGCGCTACAATCTTATGTAATCCTGCGAATGCTCCTCCACAAATGAACAAAATGTTTGAAGTATCAACCTGCAAAAACTCTTGTTGCGGGTGCTTGCGTCCACCTTGAGGTGGCACAGATGCAACAGTTCCTTCCATTATTTTAAGCAATGCTTGCTGCACGCCTTCGCCTGAAACATCACGGGTTATTGATGGATTATCTGATTTGCGGGATATTTTATCCACTTCATCAATATAAACAATCCCTCTTTGCGCCCGCTCAACGTTATAATCCGCTGCTTGAAGCAAGCGCAAAATGATGTTTTCCACATCTTCACCAACATATCCAGCCTCGGTTAAAGTGGTTGCATCTGCCATGGTGAATGGAACGTCCAAAATGCGAGCCAATGTTTGCGCAAGTAAGGTTTTTCCACAACCAGTTGGCCCTAGCAATAATATGTTTGACTTGGCAAGCTCAACATCAGAGCCTTTTTCAATCAAGTTCACACGTTTATAATGGTTATAAACCGCTACTGCCAAAACTCGTTTCGCCTGCGATTGCCCGATTACATATTGATCCAAAAAGGCCATTATCTCTGAAGGTTTTGGCGTTTTGCCGTCCTCATGCTCCACGATGGTTTTGTCCGCCGTGCGTATGATATCCATACAAAGTTCAACGCATTCATCACAAATAAACACAGTTGGCCCTGCAATTAACTTGCGCACCTCATGTTCACTTTTGCCACAAAATGAGCAATATCTGGTGGTTTTAGTTTCTTTTACTGTTTTGGTCATTTGACGCTCTTAAAAGGATTTTCGTTATTTAATTGTTCTTATAATTTAATTGTTTTACTATAAATATGATAATTAATTATTAAAAGCTATAGCTACATTTTTTCACAGTTTTTGCAACAAAATAAATATGATTGCGGCGTTTTTATCACCATTTACAGCATTTCATGATTATTACGTTTTGTCGTGACGATGTATCTATTGTGTTAATTTTTTAACTGGATCTATAGGCTGGGTGTTGTGACGAACGGCGAAGTGCAATTGTGGTTGCTTAGCATCACCAGTTTTGCCAACAAAGCCTATCAACTGCCCCCCCACCACATTATCATTTTCGCTGATTGTGATGTCGCTAAGGTGGGAATATGTGGTGACATAGCCATCGGGGTGTTGAATAATTATCATATTACCAAATGATTTGATTTTTGTGCCAACATGCACCACCACGCCTGAAGATGAGGCTCGCACAGGCTCACCCGAACGCCCCGCAATGACTAAACCTTTGCTGGAGTCGGTGTTGTAATCTTTCAATAATTTACCCTTTAATGGCCATACGAACTTTTCTTTATCAAGATTTGGGTTTGAAGTTTGATTTGAAGTTGGTTTTGCATTTGATTTCACAAGTGGAGGCGCAACAACTGGTGGAACTATAACGGGAGCAATTATTGGAGCAATTATTGGGGGCGTTATAGCTGGAGTGATTGGAGCAAGTGGTTCAATTTTTGGCAGAGAAACTAATTCTTTATCTGCTTGTTGTTGCAACTTCATCGCTTGTTCATCTGTGGCTGCTTTTGCCTCCGCTTGTAGCATTTTTGCATCATATTTATTTTCAGCATTATCCTTGGTTTTTTGCCAATTCATGGTTGTTGGATTAGGATTTTTAACTGAATTATTGATATTAGTATTTTTTTCAAAATCTGGCATCAACTCAGATTTTAATGCTTTGCCATCAGTTTTTAACTTGGTGAAAGGATCAGGGCTAGTTGCTGACGGAGCTATGACTGGTTGAGATATAATTGGTGGGGTTATGGTTGGCGCGGCAGGAGTTACAACCACAGAAAGATTTGATTGAGGACTTGATGGAAGATTTAAGGGCGAATTTTTGGACGGATTTGACGGTAAATCCATAGAACTCACTATTTCACCAACAGGTTCACGCACTGGTTCTGGCGGTGCTAAATCCACCGTTTCCACCTTATCAACCGCAGCACTAACACCATATTGATGTTGATTATCATTCACATATTTCGCATCTTGCTCTGGTGGCAATTCCGCACGATTATAATCATTATATTTGGGAACTTCATTACCCCCCCTATCATAGCTTGCGCCTCGCCCATAAAACACTGATTCCTTATAACTCACGGGTGCGCGGGAATCCTGCATACAGGCGGATAGCATTAATGAGCTAGTAGCAATAATAAAAATATTTTTCATAACTCTAATTAACGAAAATACTAGCCATTTTGCAACAGAAAAATTATGAATAATGATATGGATAAATATTTACAAACAAAATTGCAACATTTACACGCAAAACATAATCATCGCAAGTTAGCTGTCTCTGAAAATAATGGTGTGATGATTCGTTATTTTGCTGATGCGCATTTAGATGGTAAGCAATTAAATATTTCAAATAAGGAATATATTTCATTTTGTAGCAATGATTATCTTGGGGTAATCGCTGGTGTTGAAGCATTACCTCATCACCAACATAACCATAAAACAGGAGCTGGAGCATCTCGGTTAATTAGTGGCAATCACACATTATATGGCAAGCTAGAAAAAACTATTGCCACAATCAAACATAAGCAATCAGCATTGATATTTGGCAGTGGGTATCTCGCAAATATTGGGGTGATGACTGCACTTATGGGGGCGGGTGACTTAATTTTGCTGGATAAATTATCCCACGCTTGTATGATTGACGGGGCGCAATTATCAAAAGCAAAAATATTGCGATTTGCCCATAATGATATGTCACATTTGAATGCACTACTCAAAAAACACCGCGCGCAATATAAAAATTGTATGATTGCGAGCGAAACAGTTTTTAGCATGGACGGTGACCTTGCACCAATGGTTGAATTGCGACAAATATGTGATGAAAATGACGCATGGTTGCTGGTTGATGATGCACATGGGTTTGGGTTGCCTCATATCCAATCACATTTTGCTGACATCATCGTTGGAACATTTTCCAAGGCGATTGGCACTTATGGTGGGTATGTAGCAGGGAGTGAAGTTTTGCGTGATTATTTGGTTAATACGTCACGCAGTTTCATTTTCACCACCGCATTGCCTGAAATTATTTGCGCTGCTAGTTTGCATAATATTTTGTTAATACAAGCTCAGCCATGGCGTGCAGAGTTAATATTACAATATGAACGCCAAATTATGCAAAAATTGGGATTATCTGCGCAGCAAAGCCCGATTATTCCAATTATTATTGGTGAAAATCAAGCAACCATTAAGGCGCAACAAAAGTTGAAAGATGCTGGAATTATGGTTTCTGCCATTCGCCCCCCAACTGTTGCAGAGGGCAAATCACGCTTGCGTATTTCGTTAAATGCCGCTCACACCCAACAACATATTGACGCACTGATTATTGGTTTGATGAATGTGCTTGGGTAATATGTTTAAGGTAATTATGAGTTTGTCATGCCAGCGGAGGTTGGTATCCATCGCTGGAATAACAAAAACATGTAGCTTAATAGAACCCAAAAAATCAATCCTTAGGCAGTTTTTTTGCAAAATCACTTGTTATTTTACCACATTTATCCTTCATGTCAGCTTCTGTGCCAAAGCCAAGTTTGCGACGCATACGGTTTGAAATCATCTTCTTAAATTGCAAGTCCAACTTGGGAGCAACAAAATTAAACACGAACTTACCAAAATTATCGCTAACAATATTGAAGTTAGCTGTCAAATCCCTTGCCATTTCCTCAAATTGCGGTGGATATGTATCCAAATGTTTTTTCATTTCCTCGGGAGTTTTTTTATCCAATTTCACCGCAAAATAATGCTCCATATAATGTTTTTCACAGCTTAAATTAGCCCATTTCGCCATGATTTTGTTGCGACGAATAGGATTTTGCAATTCTTTAAGTTGGGCTTCTTGCTTGTTTTTCAATTCCTTGATAATCTCCAATGCGCCATCATTTGCATTATATTCGGCAATCTCCAACGGAGTCATACCGTTCAAATCCTTGATGCTTAAATCAGCCCCTTTTTCAAATGCTAAATATTTGATAATTGCAATATTATTATCCCTAAGCGCAAGAATTAGTGGATATTGGTTGCCACTCCCCCCTTGGTTGATATCCGCCCCCGCTTCCACTAACATTTTCAAAACGGGTAGCGCATCTGCATCTTTGCGGCTAACTGCAACACTGACCATCGGCAACCCAGACTTGCTTATGTAGTTTACATCTGCGCCTTTACCGAGGAGAATATGCACGTCACCAGCTTTAGAAAAGCGCACGCGATAGGCTAATTCTTCGTTCAAATCTTCCGCATAACACGGATTAACGCAAAATAACGTCAATAATGCAATTATTTTTGCAAGAAAAATATTTTTTAACATATTCACCACTTGAAGTTTTTAATTTAGCACAATATCTTATGTTATGTAAATTAATATTTAGTCAAGCAGGATCTTTAATATCATGGCAAAAGCGGTAAAACAACAAGCGAAAGATAATATCAACGATAATTCGGTGCAATCGCATCAATTTTCAGCAGAAATTAGCAAAGTGTTGAAGCTGATGATTCACTCGCTTTATACCAACAAAGATATTTTCCTGCGTGAGCTTATCTCTAACGCCTCCGATGCTTGTGATAAATTGCGATATAATTCACTGACTAACCAACAATTAATGGCTGATGGCGAATTGAAAATCACCATAGAACACAACGCAGATGCCCGCACCATCACCGTGACGGACACAGGAATTGGTATGAATTGCGATGATTTAATCGCTAACCTTGGCACAATCGCCAAATCAGGAACAGAAGATTTTTTGAGCAATTTGAACGACAAAGCATCGCTTGAAAAAAATGATATGAGCCTAATTGGGCAATTTGGTGTTGGTTTTTATTCCAGCTTCATGGTGGCGGATAAAGTTGAAGTTCGCACTCGCAAAGCTGGTGAAACTCAAGGCTGGTTATGGTCATCAGCTGGTGATGGCAATTTCACGGTTGAACAATCTGATGATGCACCCAAACAAGGAACTTCAATTACCTTATACATCAACGAAAAATCATCGCAATATCTTGATAAGTTCAAATTGCGTTTCATCATTGAAACATATTCCGATCATATCAGCTTTCCGATTTATCAAACATCTCTCAATTACAAAAATGAAGCAGAAACCGAGATTGTTAATGAAGGCGGGGCGTTGTGGGTGAAGCCAAAAAGCGAAATTACTGATGAACAATATTCCACTTTTTATCATCATGTAGCGCATCAACCTGATGAACCTTGGCTTACAATGCACAATAAAGTTGAAGGCAAAACCGCCTATACTAATTTGCTATTTATTCCAAGCAAAAAACCGCTTGATTTGTTTCACCCTGAACGAAGATGTCGCATTAAACTTTATGTGAAAAGAGTGTTCATCAGCGAAGAAAATATGGATTTAATTCCAAATTGGTTGCGCTTTTTGCGTGGAATTATTGATTCTGACGATTTACCATTAAATATCAGCCGTGAAACGTTGCAAGATAACCCTATGATGCGCCAAATTAGGGAAAGCATTGTGAGCAAAGTGTTAAATGAGCTTGCTCGCAAAGCGGAAAAATCCCCCGAGGATTACACTAAGTTTTGGGATAATTTCGGGGCAGTGCTAAAAGAAGGCTTGTGCGAGTTTGATTCACCGCAAGAAAAATTGCTTGATGTCTGCCGATTTGCTAGCAGCAAAGGAGGTGAAATAAGCCTCAAACAATATTTGGAAAACAAAGCAGAAAATCAGCAATATATTTATTATCTCACTAATGATTCCCTAGGTGGAGCGAAAAATAGCCCACTACTTGACGGATTCAAACAACGCAACATTGAGGTGCTGTTATTCACTGATCACGTTGATGATTTTTGGGTCAATGCGGTGCAGAAATATAAGGATTTTGCATTCAAATCCGTCACCCGCAGTGATATTGATTTAGGAGAGATTGCAGATGAAGTGCAGGATAATCAACCAAAAATAGCAGATGAAATTGCGCAACAATTAATCACCAAATTGAAGCAATATTATAATGAAAATATCAAAGATGTGCAACCAACTAGCAAGTTGGGTAGTGCTATAGCCTGCCTCGCCGTTGATGAAGGAGCTATGGATATGCGTATGGAGCGATTTTTGCATGAGCATAAGCAACTGCCGCGCCGTAGTGCTAAGATTTTGGAGGTGAATGTTAAGCACCCGTTCTTTAGTCATATGGCGAAAATAATGAATGATGCTGCTAAAAGTGATGAGTTTAATGATTGCGCACAATTATTGCTTGACCAAGCATATATCATTGAAGGAGAAGCACCCGAGGATCAATCAGGTTTTGCTAACCGTTTGAGCATGTTGATTGATAGGGCTTTTGGTTGAGGGGGGCTTTTGGTTGAGGGGGAGATAAAGCATAATTATTGTCAATATCCCTCTCCAACAAAACACTCCGTCATACCAGCGCAGGCTGGTATCCATTTTTGCAATAAACGTCGTCACCAATTACTATAATAATTTTCCTTCCCACCCATGGACTCCAGCCTACGCTGGAGTGACAACCCGATGGATTTTCGCCACACTATAATCCATTATAGTGACGGCAAAGTTACGCTGGATTTTACATTTGTCATACCAGCGCAGGCTGGTGTCTATATAGAATTAGCTCAAAAAAATCACATCAGATTAATAAATGGTTTTCAACTTACCACCATCTAACTAGCGATTTTCGCAGCCAGTGCTGCTGACATAAACACTTGTAAATCACCATCTAGCACGCCTTGCGCATTACCCACCTCAACATTGGTGCGTAAATCCTTAACAATCTGATATGGGTGCAACACATAGGAACGAATCTGATGCCCCCAGCCATTTTCACCTTTGTTAGCATTTGCCGTTTGCGCTGCCGCCTCCCGCAACTGCAATTCACGTTCATATAAGCGTGATTTCAGCATGGAAAAAGCCTCCGCCCGATTTTTATGTTGTGAGCGATCATTTTGGCACTGCACCACAATATTTGTTGGAATATGCGTAATCCGAATTGCGCTATCCGTTTTGTTGACGTGCTGCCCCCCTGCCCCCGATGCCCGATAAGTATCAATGCGTAAATCTTTATCCAAAATCTCAATATTTATGCGATCATCAACAATTGGCGAAACCCCAATGCTCGCAAAACTGGTATGACGGCGGGAGTTACTATCAAATGGCGAGATACGCACCAAGCGATGCACGCCAGATTCCGTTTTAGCCCAGCCATAAGCATTATGCCCCGTTATTTTGATGGTGGCAGATTTAATGCCCGCTTCCTCACCTGAAATCTCATCAATAATTTCAGTAACAAACTTGCGCCGTTCTGCCCAGCGCAGATACATACGCATCAAAATTAATGCCCAATCTTGGCTTTCTGTGCCGCCTGCGCCTGAATGAATCTCCAAAAAACAATCATTTGCATCTGCTTCACCTGAGAGGAGGCTCTCAATTTCCAAAGTTTTGAATTGCTCGCTTAAACGTTTTAATTCATGTTCTGCTTCTGCGATAATTTCTGCATCATTTTCTTCATCACCCATTTTGGCGAGTTCAAACGCATCATCAAATGCGGATTCCATGTTAAGAATATTATCAATGCTTGCTTGCAATATTGTGCGCTCTTTCAGCAATGATTGAGCGAGTTCTTGATTTTGCCACAAAGCGGGATCTTCCGCTTGTTCATCTAATTCGGCAAGTTTGGCAATGGATTTATCCCAGTCAAAGATACCTCCTTAGCAAGGTTTGGGAGAGTTTAATTTGGGCGACTAATTGTTCAATTTCAGCTTTCATGAAGTTTTTTTAACGGTTTTTGCGCAAAAAGACAAGTGAATTATATTGCGTAATATTATGAAAAAAAAGCTAACCTTTTTATTGGTTAGCTTGGAATTATCAATTAGAACTGGCGGTGAAATTAATTTTAAACATCCACCTCCACCCATTCCTGTCCGCTTCCACCACATGAACCACACGCAGTATCCAACAACCCGCTGCCATCGCAAGAGTTGCAAGGGGCGTACTGATTTGAGTCTGGCATAAAGGAACCAGCATTGCCAGTTCCGCCACAACTGCTGCATTCAACTGAATCATTCCCGCTGCCTCCACAATCGCTGCAGTTTTGCAGCCTAGACTCGGTTTTTTTAGCCATTATACAAGCTCCTATGATTTAGAAAAACTCTATAAACAAATAGATGCAACTCCGAGTTTAACAAATGCAAAAAAAAATCAACTTAATTCTTAATTTTTAGTTAAAAATATTTTGTAAGATTTACAATTAGCTATACCATATACCCCAATCCCTAATCCTCGTAAATTGGCAGAAACACACTAAAAATTGAACCTTGCCCGATGGTGGAATTAATCGTGATAGCGGCTCGGTGGCGGGTGACAATTCCTTTCACAATCGCCAGCCCCAAACCTGTTCCACCAACTTGCCTTGTGCGGGCGGAATCCACACGATAAAAACGCTCAGTTAAACGTGATAAATGCTCTTTCGCAATACCCTCGCCATGGTCACGCACAGAAAATATCACGACTTTGCTCAAATTACGCATATTCGGGTCAGCGGGTAGCTCATTCGTCACCCTCACAGTCACAATAACTTCAGTATCCGCATTGCCATATTTAATTGCATTACCAATTAAATTATGGACAACTTGCGTCAGCTCGTTGCGATCCCCTTTAACTTGTGGTAAATTATCATGGACATCAAGCAAGATTGGCATTCTCTTTTCTTTGGAGGGGAAGTCAAAATAACGGCTTTCATTGCGTATTATCGCTGCTAAATCTACCGCTTCCGTTGGCACAGCATGGACGTTCATCTCAATTTTGGAAAGTGAAAGCAAATCGTTAATCAACTGCCGCATTCTTTCTGCTTGCTCCGACATTATCCCCAAAAACATATCAATCGCAGCAGGGTCATCACGCGCAGGCCCCCTGATGGTTTCAATCATTCCAGAAATGCTCGCCAAAGGAGTGCGGATTTCATGGCTAGCATTGGCGACAAAATCTGCTCGCATTTGTTCAACACTTTTTAACTCGGTGATATCATTGATGGTTATCACCACGCTAATCCCCCCCTTGGAAGAAATTGGAAAACTCTCTATAATTGCCAAAAAATCCCGCAATACTGGCTCATTAAGGCGAAACTCCACCTCACGACAGCGCAAATCTTCCAACACGCCACTCACTGCATCAAGCAAATAATCACTAGCAATCACTGATTTTAACTGTTTTTTGCCGAGATTTTGCCCAAAAATTGCTCTTGCTGCGCGGTTGGTTCTAACAATTTCGCCCGCATTATTAATCATAATTAAAATATCTGGCAGAGTATCAACCAAAATCTCCCGTTCAGTTATCACTGTTTGCATATCTTGCTTTTTGCGCTCCCACAATGAACGCAAATTGCTCAAAGCCTCGGATAACTCAAACATCATGCTAATAATCAATAATTTCGGTGGGTTGACTTGCTTATCCTGCGCCAAAGTTTTAACGTAGATAGTAAGCTCGCCCATATTTTTCAAGAATGGATAAATCAAAAATCCCGATGCAACCACAATCATTGAATAACCAAGCAAAAACGCACTAATATTCATCTCGCCCATAACAACCATGCCCGCCATCACCAGCAACGGTGCAAGCGTGACGACTGTTACCGTTTTGAGCAAAGTTCCAAACGATATTATTGGTTTATTATCCATAATTTTGATGATATATTTTATTGATTATTTTTACAACCTAATATATTAATTATGAATGATACGTATTATAGATGAACGAAACTCTAACAATATATCTTCTGATAGTTCATTATCATCTGATAGTTCATTTTCCGCATTAAAAAATCTGCTCCATACTAGGAAAAATAAAAATAGTGCAGAAATTGCCGCGACTGTGCGCAACATTATCAGTGATGTGCAGCAAAATGGTGATATTGCATTAACTCGCTTTGCCAAACAATTTGATGGGCTGGAAATCACCAGCGAGCAAATTGCTTTTTCACCTGCGGAAATTGACGATATAGCCAATAAATGCCCCCCTGATGTGCGGAGTGCCTTGGAGTTTGCAGCCAAGCGCATCACTGATTTTCACCTCCGCCAATTACCCAAAGATTTCTCTTTCTTTGATGAATATGGCAATAAACTTGGTATGAGTTGGAACGCTGTTGACTCCGCTGGAATATACGTCCCCGGTGGTAAAGCGGCTTATCCTAGTTCGGTGCTAATGAATGCTATTCCCGCCAAAGTTGCTGGAGTTGCGAGGGTTGCCATGTGCGTGCCCACACCAAATAATGTTAGCGTGCCAACGCCTAATAATGCTAACATCAACAGCTCACATGGATATGTTCACCCCGCAATCATGGCGGCGGCGCAAATTGCAGGAATTACTGAAATATATCGTGTTGGTGGCGCAGGAGCAATTGCTGCCATGGCTTATGGAACTGCTACAATTGCACCCGTCAACGTGATTGCAGGCCCCGGCAATGCTTATGTCGCTGAAGCCAAGCGTCAAGTTTATGGAATGGTAGGGGTGGATATGGTGGCGGGCCCTTCTGAAATCGCTATTATTGCTGATGGAAGCGTGCCTGCATCATGGGTTGCTGCTGATTTGCTTTCGCAAGCCGAACATGATGAATTGGCGCAAATTATTCTCATCACCACCAACTCTGAATATGCAACTCAAGTGCAAAATGCCATAGAGTCTCACTTGCAACATCTCTCACGGCGTGACATTATCGCAAAATCAATCGCCAATTATGGAGCAATAATATTAGTTGAAAACATTGAGCAAGCATGTGTTGCAAGCAATATTATTGCGCCTGAACATTTGGAGTTATGCGTTGAAAATCCGCAAGCATTAATGCCATATTTGCGCCATGCGGGAGCAATTTTTAGCGGTGCATATACCCCTGAAGCGATTGGAGATTATGTAGGTGGGTCATCTCACGTTCTGCCAACCACGCAAACAGCAGCTTTTGCTTCAGGTTTATCAGTTTATAACTTCATGAAAAAAATATCGCATATTGAATGTAGTGCAACGGGCTACGCAAATCTCGCTCATCACGCGGCCATAATTGCTGATGCTGAAGGACTTTCTGCTCACGCTTTGTCACTCCGTGTTAGATTAGCGTGAACATTGTGCAGAATATAGCAAAATATATTTCGCAGGTGAAATATGTTGCAGTGAACCATGTGTTGCATGAGGGCTTTAACTGGCAGAATTGTTTGCTGATGATAATAGTTGGAGCATTAACAACACTATCATTTGCGCCATTTTTTCAAAGTTGGATATTATGGCTAACATTACCAATTTTTGCGATGAAATTGCGCTCGCTAGATGCAAAAACCGCTAGTGCAAAATCTGGCGGTGAAAAAACTAAAGGTGCGAAATCCAAACGAACTCACCATTTCATTTATGGTTGGTGCTATGGCTTAGGATATTTCCTCGCAAGCACTTATTGGATTGCGAATGCGTTGCTGGTTGATGCTGCAACATATTTTTGGTATATTCCATTTGCAACTATTGGTTTGAGTGCATTGCTCGGCTGCTATTTTGGCTTAATGGCTTTATTATTGCGTCATAAATCTGCTGTCAAAATCGTTCCATATTCATTTTGTTTTGCGGGATTATGGTTGTTGTGCGAGTTGCTACGATCTTACGCTTTTACTGGTTTCCCATGGAACTTGCTTGGTTATGCTTGGGGGGCAAGCGATGTTTCCATTCAATCTGCAAGCATTGGTGGGGTGTTTTTTCTCTCTCTCATCACCGCATTGCTTGCACTTTTGCCATTATGGCTGCGGGAGCGTCAATTTATAGCAACCACGTGCGCTTTAACATGTTTATGCGCAATGCTTGGGTTTGGAGCAATTCGCCTAGCAAATAATCCAACAAATTACGTTGAAAATGTGCAGTTGCGTGTGGTGCAAGCGGCAATTCCGCAATCATTAAAATGGGAGGCGGCGCATAAAGTTGCAGCATTTCGTGAACATTTAGCTTTGAGCGCAAGCCCTGCGGAGATTGCCCCAACCCATATTATATGGAGTGAAAGCTCAATGACTACCCCATTTGAGGAGGGGGATTATGTCGCCAAAATGTTAAGCGAGGCAGCACCAATCAATGGCTCGTTAATCACGGGTGTAGTTAGGGTTGAGAAAATAATTGCTGAGAAGCATAATGTTGAAAAATATAGCGATAATGAAAATATTAAACTCTATAATTCCATGCAATCAATCACATCAACGGGTGAAATTGATGCAATATATGATAAG
This sequence comes from Alphaproteobacteria bacterium, assembly GCA_043765375.1. GTDB lineage: Bacteria > Pseudomonadota > Alphaproteobacteria > Rickettsiales > UBA998 > JAYUJH01. The sequence goes on along the minus strand of JAYUJH010000033.1, from coordinate 8,492 downwards.
CATCATTTGGTACCATTTGGTGAATATATGCCACTGCGCTCTTTAATTCCATTTGAAAAACTGACCTCGGGGACGGTTGATTTTGCAAGTGGAAGCGGGCAGAACTTGCAACAAACCAAGGGCGCACCAGCGTTTCATACCATTATTTGCTATGAAGCAATTTTTCCGCATCTTAGCCAAAATGAAGGAGCAAAATGGTTGCTAAACTTAACTAATGATGCTTGGTTTGGCAATAGCACAGGGCCAAGGCAACATCTGCAAATGGCGAGAATGCGGGCAGTTGAGCAGGGCTTGCCGATAATTCGTGCTGCTGGTTCTGGCATAAGTGCGGTGATTGATCCTTATGGTCGCATGTTGAAATCGCTTGAAATTAACGTAAAAAATGTGCTTGATTCTCCCCTGCCTCAGCCATCAGAAAAAAAGCCAATCGCTGCAAATTATGGCATAATTTTGAGCATGATTTTTTTGTTGTTATTTTTGTTGATTGGCAATATATTTGGGTATATGAAATTATTTCAACATAAAAAAATCATCAAAACTAGCTTGCAAAATATTTTTGTCATATTATTCGCCACGGCAATGGTTTCTGCTTGTGGTGACACAACGGTGCGAGAAAATCTAGGTCTAGTTCGCACTCCTCCCGACGAGTTCAAAGTAGTTTCGCGTGCGCCTTTGACTGTGCCAAAGGAGTTTTTCTTATACCCACCAGATGAAGCGGCAGAAAGAGCAGAGGTTGCCAAAAGTGGCAATAGCACAGCTCGTGATGCAATTTTTGGTAATGATAATGCACCAAATGACGATTATTTATCACATTATCAATCCAAAACGCCAAATGTTGCAGACGCAGCGATTGAAAATGTTAATAGCAGTGAAATCCCCTCAAATGCAGAATCTAGCTTATTGCAAAAAATGAATGTAGTTGAGCGTGGCGATGATATTAGGCAGATTTTACGCACAGAAAATGATGCAACAACCGCCAAAGAAGATGATTTTTTGGAGCAACTACGAACTCCAATCAAAACCAGTGAACCAATTGTTGATGCAGATAAAGAACGAACAAGGCTAAAGCAAAATAAAGATAGCAATAAACCAATTAATAGTGGAGAAGTGCCAACCGTTATCGAGAAAAAAACTTTATTGGATAAATTGTTTTAATGCTTAATTTTTTAATGCTTAATCTTCAAGATGTAGTGAATTAGATTATTGGCAGTTACATTATTGAGAGAGGAGTGAAATTGAGAGTCATTTGCACTCTGTGAATGCGCCTTGCATCAGCTTCCAACACTTTGAAATATCCCATTTCCTCAATGTCAATAATCTCACCAACCCGTGGAATACGCTGCACACTAGCGAAAATAAACCCGCCAATTGTATCATAATCCTCATCTTGCAAAATCTTATATAAATTAATCCCAATCGCCTCATCTAAATCATCAACTCGCAAACGGGCGGGCATCTCAAATTGATGCGAGGCAATTTTGCGCAACAAACTTGCGCTCACCGCATCATCATGCTCATCTTGAATGTCACCAACTAGCACTTCAAACACATCTTCCATGGTGATAAGCCCATCAGTTCCACCATATTCATCAACTATAATCGCCAAATGATGCCCCGAAGAACGCATCTGCACCAGCAAATCAATCAATTTCATAGATGGAGAAATAAAATAAATATCACGCAATACTTCATCAATATCAAATGGTTCGTCACCTGCCAAAGCTGGAACTAAATCTTTGAGATGCAAAAAACCACGCAATTTATCAAGCCCACCATCATAAACTGGCATTCTGGTATGCTGCTCCTTGGTTATCAAAGCCTTGATTTCAGTCAGTGTTATATCATAATCCACCGCAATAATATCTGACCGTGGCACCATCACATCGCTAACTGTTAAATCACCGAGCTTCAATATTTTACGAAAAATGCTGCGCTCTTCATGCGAGAGAACTTTGCCCTCCTCTTCATGCGCCATTATAACTTCAGCAAGCGCACTGGAAACGTTATTGCTTGGCGAAGTTTTTTTACGCTTCCGCTTAAGCAATTCTTTCAAAAGATTTAATCGTTTTTTTCTGGGGTCTGGCATTATAGGATTTGTTGTTTTAGGATTTGTCGTTTTAGGGATTGGGTTTCTGGGGTCTGGCACAATATATATAATTATCTCAATATTTTACGTTCCATGCAACTGATTTATATCATATTCCTGCTCATTAATCAAATATGGATTGGAAATATGAAATATGTGTAATATATCACGCTCAATTTGCTCCATTATATCAGCTTCTGCCTCAATAATATGGTCATATCCAAGCAAATGTAGCAATCCGTGAATAATCATATGGGTGAAATGATTGACAAAACTCTTGCCTTGCTCCACCGCCTCCGCTTCAATCACTTGGTGACTAAAAATAATGTCACCCAAAATAATTTCCTGCCCTTCTGGTTGCACTCCCTGCATATCAGCAGCGAATGAAAGCACATTGGTTGGAGCGTCCTTCCCCCGAAATTGCTTATTAAGGTTTTGCACTTCGTTTGAATTAGTAAAAACCAACGCAATTCCTGCCATTTCATTTGCAATAGCGGGGCAGTATTGTTGCAAATGCTTCAATTGATGGTTAAGCGTTGCCAAGCAAACTTTGTTAACATAATCCTCAAAATTGATGATGCTAAAATGCCATTTTGGTTCATGCACGGCGATGGTTAAATCAATATTTTCTTGTATATCCACTAAAACCACAATATCTCAACTCTCAACCACATTTTCAGCGTCATCAATCGCAATTCGGTTGGGGCGAACACCTTTATCCCAATCATCATAAGCATGGACAATTCTTGCAACCAAATCATTGCGCACCACATCAATATTGGTCAAATGAATAGTCGCCACCCCTTCCACATGGCTAATTTTGCGCACTGAATCTTGCAAACCTGATTTCACATCTTTAGCCAAATCTATTTGCGACAAATCCCCCGTGATTATCATACGAGAGTTTTCACCCAAGCGGGTTAAAAACATTTTCATTTGGGTTGCGGTGGTATTTTGTGCCTCATCAAGCACAATAAACGCGTTTGAAAGCGTTCGCCCCCGCATGAAAGCGAGTGGGGCAACCTCAATTTCACCATTTTGCATCATATTATTCACCTTATCAGCAGGCAACATATCAAACAACGCATCATAAAGCGGGCGCATATATGGATCAATCTTATCCTTCAAATCACCGGGCAAGAACCCAAGTTTTTCACCAGCTTCCACCGCTGGACGTGAAAGAATTATCCGCTCAACTCGTTGATTCATATACATATACACCGCCATTGCCATAGCGATATATGTTTTGCCAGTTCCCGCAGGCCCCAGCGCAAATGTTAAATCATGGTCATAAAGCGCGCGAATATAATTGGCTTGCATGTGCGTATATGGTTCAATGGTTTTTTTGAATGTTTTGATATAAACATCGCCTTTAATGCCCTTGCGCTTGGCTTTACTAGCTATATTTTCAGATTTCACCTCGCTTGCCACTGGTGAAAGATTAACGGGGGGCGCAAGGCGCACTGCTGCTTCCAAATCCGCCAAAGTGAAATCACCGCCCGCTTGCAATTTTTTATAAAACTCCATTAATATTTCTTCAACCAGCACCACATCACGTTCAAGCCCGCTGATGGATAACATATTACCTCTCGGAATAACCTCAACATGAAGCAATTTCTCCAGTTTTTTCAAATGCAAATCTTGGTCACCATAAAGGGCGGGCAGCAGCGAGTTATTTTCAAAAAAAACATTAGTGCTATGCGATATATTTTTTGACAAATTGCATACCTTGGAGGGTTGAGTTATAAATTGAGAATGTTGTGTTGTAAATTAATAATTATAACTAGTTTATATTTGAAAACATAATTTTATATTAATATTGTAACGCAAATTAATAAATATAATCAATATTCATGATATATTTACGCAATAAATACTGATTATATTTATAAATTGCGACTTTTTTGCAAAAAAATAGACTATAAGTGGGGTTAGCTCTTATAGTCTGTTCTATTGTCAGTAGTTAGTTCAATATAACAGATTATTCTATTATAATTCCCCACCAGAAAGTCCTGGCATGGAAGGAAACTGAACAAAACCTGGTCCTACTCTATCCTCTTCGGCTGCAACTTCGGGAGTTGCGGGTGCTGCCACTGGTGGGGGGGTGCTACCGCTGGCTCAGGGGTTGCTGTTGCAACTGGTTGTGCCACTGGGTCGGGAGTTGCTGAATTAGTAGCCATTATATCACCTCAAATTTGGTAAAAAACGGCTGTAGCTTTGTTGAATAAATCCAACAAAGCGAACAGTTAAAGCAATTCTACCCCCCCCCCCGCAAATGTCAAGCAGAAAAAACTAATAAACATTTATTTTTTATATACAACAAAAAATATGGATAACAGCCTGCGCTGGGGTATGACGAACATAAAAATATTGAGGTAACTCTACCAAATGTTGCTCCTCATAATCCAAAAACTCCCGTCATAACGCCTGCGCTGAAGCCCATAATTCAACTTTTATAATGTTACTTAAATCGTGGACATTTATGTTTAGACTGGCATTATAACCAAAATCATCAAATATTTTTATAAATCTCCACCATTTTTCACAATGATACCAATATTCAACAACTGGCGAACAGGATTCCAATTTACGGGAGCTTTTCTAAAATCTGAATAAAACTGCATACCATCTGAAATCCATTTTTCTCTCCAATCTTTGTGCATTACTTTACACGTTGGATCCTCCAAACCAACTCCTCCGTCACTATATCCAAATTGAAATCCGCAGCTATTGCAAATGTCAAAACTTTCATCACCATGCTCATTATAAGCTGGTTCATCTAACTCTGGGTAACCGCAAACTGGGCAAATATGTTCTAACATAAATTAATTTCCTAAAAATCTTTCATAAATAAATCCTTCAATAATAAATAATCCACTTTCGGAAGTGAACAAATCAAAATCATCAAATATTTTTATAAATATCCACCATTTTCTGCAATAATGTCAAAGCATCAGCTCGTGGGCGTTGAAAGGCATTGCGCCCGATGATTGAGCCGTCCCCGCCTCCTTGTGCAATCGCTTGAGTATCTGCCAGCACATCGCCATCGCCTTTAGCCGCACCACCTGAGAAAATCACCAGCCTACGCCCCGCAAATACTGCTTGCTTCACATGCGCTACCCTATTGCTTAAGTTATCCATTTTAATTGCTTGCGCTTCATAAACTTTTTTCGCCTCCGCCTGCTCCAAATGTGGCTCTGGAAGTTTCACTTTCACAATATGCGCCCCCAAAAGTGCAGCAATATGCGCCGCATAAGCACAGACATCAAGTGCTAATTCACCCGCTTTGCTTAACGCCTCTCCCCGTGGATATGACCAAATAATCACCACCAAGCCATGAGCCTTTGCCTGCTCCGCCATTGCCCGAATCTGCTCCATCATCGCATATGAAACTGAACTCCCGGGGTAAATCGTGAAACCCACTCCCACGCAACCCAAACGCAATGCGTCAGCAACGCTTGCCGTAATCGCCTGAAATGGTGCATGACCTTCGCCTGTTGGATAAAGCGAATTAGCACTATTTAACTTCAAAATTGTGGGTATCTGCCCTGCGAAAGTGCTTGCTCCCGCCTCCAACCAACCCAGAGGGGCAGCATAAGCATTTAATCCCGCATCAATCGCCAACTTAAAATGATAATGCGGGTGATAAGCATCAGGATTGCAAGCAAAACTGCGGGCTGGCCCATGCTCAAACCCTTGATCCACTGGCAAAATAATCATCTTACCCGTGTTTGCAAGAGCACCATGGCTCAACATACGCACCATGTTGGTTTTCACCCCTGCATTATCATTTTCATAATAGCTTAAAATAGTTGCAACTTTGTTCATTTCCGCCTCGTTGATAGATATGTATATAGGTATTTTTCAAATAAAATGATATTAGAATTATTCAATATGAAAAACACTATAATTGTGAAAAATACTATAAATATCATAAATAAGCACAAGATAAATTATAAAACTAACAAAATAAACCAAAAAAATGAAAAATTGCATTGCAATATTGAAAATTATTGTGTAATTAATTGCATTATCGCATATTTTCCCCAGTAGCGCAGCGGTAGCGCAGTTGACTGTTAATCAATTGGTCGGAGGTTCGAATCCTTCCTGGGGAGCCAAATAATATAGTAGCATTAAAACACACATAATTATATTTTGAAGAAATAGATACCAGCTTCCGCTGGTATGATTAGCATATAAATCATTATGCAAACGTGAAATGTTGTTAGTATAACGAACTCTAACATCACACTCTCGTCACTCCAGCGTAGGCTGGAGTCCATAGTGACACAATATATAAACTTGCTGTTATAATGGATACCAGCTTCCGCTGGTATGATTAGCATATAAATCATTATGCAAACGTGAAATGTTGTTAGTATAACAAACCCCAGCAACCATATATCTCAAAAATCATTGCGATTATTATGCGTAACTGCCGCACCCATGCCACCAGCTGCCCCAAACTTGGATTGCATTGTTTGTTGATTAATTTCCATACGCACATTTGAGGGGCTATCGGCTTCATCAATTGCCACATCTTGGCTGATTGTCCCCGCTTGATATAATCGCACTAATGCTTGATCAAATGTTTGCATACCAGCATCGTGATTTTTCTCCATAATTTCCTTAATTTTTCCCACCTCACCACGATGCAAATAATCACGAATAACCCCTTCATTAAGCAAAACTTCCACCGCTACAACCCTGCCCCCGCCCTTATTTTGAGATGATAGTTTTTTCTCAACAAGCCGTTGCGAAATAATTCCACGTAAATTAAGGCTTAGATTAGCCAAAACCTGACGATGCGCATCAATTGGGAAAAAGTTCAAAATCCGCTCAATCGCACCATTTGCATTATTAGCGTGCAAAGTTGAAACGCATAAATGCCCCGTTTCCGCAAATGCTATTGCATGTTCCATCGTTTCACGGTCACGAATCTCGCCAATCAAAATCACGTCTGGAGTTTGGCGCAGCGCATTTTTCAGTGCCATACCATAAGAATATGTATCAATACCCACATCACGCTGGGAGATGATGCAATTTTGGTGACGATGCACAAACTCTATCGGGTCTTCAATCGTGATGATATGCCCACTCCCGTGGCTATTGCGATGCCCAATCATCGCTGCAAGCGAGGTGGATTTGCCCGAACCAGTCTGCCCAACCACCAGCACCAACCCACGCTTTGCCATGATTAAATCCTTGAATGATGACGGCAATTCCAGTTGATCAATCGTTGGAATATCAGTTTCAACCCGCCTTATCACAAAACAATCATGTTGAAGTTGCTTGAACATATTAATCCGCAGGCGAGCATCACCCATCACTTTAATCACATTCAATTCAAGCGTGCTGGCGAAATTATCCAACTGCTCTTCATCTAACAATTCTTCCGCAAATATTTTAATATCACCATCATCAAGTGATGTGTCGCTCATTTTTTGCATCATACCATTAATTCGCATCGTTGGTGGAAAGCCAAAAGTGAGGAACAAATCCGATGCTTTGGCAGCGACAAATTGCTGCATAATTTTCAAAAGTGATATTGTCATATTATTATCACTAGCAAAAAATGGTTTAATAAAAATTAAGATAAAAAATGTAGCATATATTTTTGTCATAACCTATATTCTTTCATCATGTCCAAACGCCTAAACTCACCTAATTATAGCCAAAGTTCGCTCATTTTGAAATCACTCCCGAGTGTGCTGTTGATGCTTGCCACATTGCTGACGATGATTGAGTTGCCTCTGCCATTTTCGGGGCGCACCAACCCGTTATTTTCTATTATTGCGATATTTTATTTGAGTTTATGGCAACCAAGATTTCTCTCAATCTGGGTGGTGTTTGTGGCGGGTTTAATTTATGATTCGCTTCAACCCACCCCTCTTGGCACTTATGCACTATTATTTTTGCTAATGCGCTATTTCACCTGCAAAATGCGTAATCGCACCGCTTTTATCGCCAAACCTATCAATGCGTGGTGGCGATTTGCCTTGCTTGCTTTGCTATTTTTTGTAGCAGAATGGGGATTTGTTTCCATAATGCTGGAGCAAAATATATTATCAAGCACATTTTTGTGGCGTTCATGCTTAACCATCATGATTTATCCCGTGGTTCATAGTGTTTTTTCTAGTATCATCGCTGCTGCACAAAGTAAGTTCTGAGAGTTGTGGAAGTTGTATGGATACCAGCCTTCGCTGGTATGACAACGGGTAAAACTTGCACTTATGGATACCAGCCTACGCTGGTATGACGAACATAAAAAAGTTGAGTGCTGGTGTGACGAACATGAAAATCATATTATAGTGCTTATCTCAATTTTATTTACTTGTTATTTTCAAGTGAATAAAATTAGAAAAAAGCACTATATCTCATATGTTTATAGTGATTTATCCTAATT
>JAYUJH010000032.1:0-77256 GCA_043765375.1 Alphaproteobacteria bacterium | reverse complement strand
ATCATATTTGATATTCTGCCCAATTTTTAGGATATGAGGGGCGTTGAGAATGGGTTTTATTGCTGTAATCGCATCAGAGAGTTTAATCTGTTTTAGTGAAGTTTGTTTTGGCGTATTATTTTCATGAGAATGAGTATCATTATCATTGCCGAATAATTCACTGCTTTGGTTGCATTTATGCGCTAACGGCACATAATAAGCCTTTCCCGCTTTTGTGCATAATGAAAACCCAACAAGTTCAGCTTGCATTGCATCAAGCGATGTTGTTTCACAATCAAATGCCACCACGCCCGCTGCTTCAATTTCCGCAATCACTTGTTGTAAATGCGCAAGTTCTTGAATGAGAATATAATTGTTATGTTCAGTCCCTCTCGCTTCACCTACGGGTGCGCGCTCTTTCTTCACATGCTCCCCCGCAACTATGGATATATTCTTCGCATTACTGTTATTTCCATATTTTTCACGCACCCTGCGCTCCAAAGTTTTGAAGTTCATTTCTGCACAAAACTCTGAAAATCGTGGCGCATCAATTGGGTGTAACACATAATCTGCAATGTCTGGCAAATCAGCCACATCATCTTTCAACAATACCAACTTCATGGAAAGCCGTGCTTGCTCTGATTGCTCCAGCACTAATTCACGCCGTTTTTTCTGTGCAATATCCTTCGCACCCGCAAACATCGCCTCAAGTGAGCCAAATTGCTGCACTAACTCCGCTGCACCTTTTGCACCAATCCCTTTTATTCCTGCGATATTATCAGTTGAATCTCCCATAATTGCTTGCACATCTGGCACCTGGGCGGGCGTTACGCCAAACTTGGCGAACACATCATCATGGTTGATATATTTCGCTTTTAACGGGTCATATAACGTTACATTTTCAAGTTGCAAAAGCTGCATTAAATCTTTATCCGAAGAAACAACGCAGACTTTTAAGCCCTGCTCACTAGCCTGCTTAGCATAAGTTGCGATGATATCATCAGCTTCAACGCCTGTTTGCTCAATAATCGCCATATTCAACGCTTCTGCTGCATCACGCACCAGTGGAAATTGCGGGATTAAATCCTCAGGGGCAGGGGGGCGATTGGCTTTATAAGTGGGTAACAACGCATGGCGGAAATTATCTCCCTTTGCATCAAACACCACCACAGCGTGGCTGGCGGGCAATTCTTCACGCAATTTCAGCAACATAGCGGTGAAGCCATAAACTGCACCAGTTGGCAACCCATCAGCGCGGTTCATGGGTGGAAGTTTATGATATGCTCGAAAGATAAACCCCGAACCATCTATGAGTAGTAATAATTTATCTTCATCATTCATTATGATGGTTTAATCAGATTTTACTGATTAAACAAGAACTATCAATAGTTCAACGAACAAAAACATAATTGGTTGCACTTGAAAGTTGTGGAGCAAAAGCATAGCCCCCAACATTAAATTGTTTTAAGCCCTCCAAATGCTCAATCGCATTTTGAACCATAAAGTTCACCATCTCTCCCCGTGCTGTTTTGGCATGAACTCCGATAGTTTTATAGCCATCAGCATGACGCTCCTTAAAGGCAATATTCACCAATGGCGCATTCAGCTTTTCAATCTTCACCGCTTTGAAATATTCTTCAGATGCAAGGTTAATCAGCATGGTTGCACCCGTCGCATTAATCGCAGCGGTAATTTTATCACCCCAAAATTGATATAGGTTGTTATGTAAGCCAATTTTTAGCTTTGTCCCCATTTCTAAACGATATGGGTATAAAAAATCAAGCGGGCGGAGCAATCCATAAAACCCTGATAATATGCGCAAATGTTGATTGATGAACGCAAGTTCATTTGTGCCATATTCGTTTAATCGTAGTGGTAAATATACATCACCTTTGAAGGAAAATATCGCTGGAGTTGCATTATTTTCATTAAACGGCGTAGCGAAATGTTGAAAACGTTGATGGTTTAATTCGGCGAGTGGATTGCTTATTTTCATCAGTTTTGCGATTTCATCAACTGATTTTTGCTGGAGATTATGCAATAATTCCATAACTTCTGTCATGAAATATGGTTGTGTGGGCGCAAAAATTGTTAATGCGGGGTGAATTGGCGCATTTATGTCTAGCGTTTTGGTATTTAGGGTTCTCGTATCTAGGGTTCTTGTATATAGGGTTTTTGCGGGCGAGATTAACATTAACAGCATAATTTATTATTTCCCAAAAAATCTTGTTGCTAATTTCTGCCAAGCCGCCGTGAAAGTTGCAATCTCGGCTTGTGTGGTGTTCCAACCGCCACTAATCCTTATTATATCCTCACCAGAGTTGGCCTCACCAGATTTGGCATCATCATCACCAAGCATAGCAGCCACCACATGTGAGCGAGCAATCCTCCCCGAGGAACAAGCAGAACCCGCACTAACGGCAATTCCCGCCATATCAAAATGAATTAACTGCGTTTGTGATGCAATATTTGGCATACGCAAGCATGAAGTGTTGGGCAAGCGTTCCGCTTCACCGCCTATGACGATATTATTTTTCGCTAATATTTGTTGGCAATCATGTTCCATTTGATCCAACCATAAACGCAAAGATTTGCACCAATCCATATTATTTGCCGCTTCTTCAGCAGCACTCGCAAATGCGGCAATGCTTGCAATATTCTCCGTGCCAGCTCTTTTGCCTTGTTCCTGCCCCCCGCCATGAATTAATGGTGCAAGCGTTTGATTATTAGCGATAAATAATGCACCAACACCAACGCCACCCCCAATTTTATGGGAGGATATGCTCAAAAAATCCACCTGTAACATGTTGCAATCAACGGGGATTTTGCCAAGTGCTTGCACGGCATCACTATGCACCAACCCGCCATATTGATGCACTAATTGCGCAACTGCCCGAATATTTTGGATAACCCCCGTTTCATTATTAGCAAGCATCACCGAAACTAACGCTGGCTGGTTGACTTTTTGCAACCACTGCTCCAATGCTTGCATATTAATCAAACCATGTCTATCCACTGGAATGAGATATGAGTTTTGTGGTGCGTTTATATTTAGTGCCTTTGCACTTAGGGTTTTCATATTTAGAGTTTTCAAAATTGACGAATGTTCAGTTGCGCATATGGCTATGGGAATATCACCAACGCCTTGCAACACCATGTTATTTGCCTCTGTGCCACAACCAACAAAGGTTAATTCATGTTTGAAGCAACCAATAATATCAGCAATTTTAGTACGATTTTTTTCTAATAATGCTTTCGCTGCTCGCCCATTTGCATGGATTGAGGAAGCATTAAGCGGGCTTTGCATTAATTCACAAGCTGTTGCAAAGGCTGTTGTTCGTATTGGTGCGGTGGCGTTATAATCTAAATAAATCACCAAAACATCATAGACTAATTAAAATATTTACACTATAAAATATTTTAATTATAAAAATAATATAACGCAAAAATCATGACGCAAAAATCCCTTGAAAAATTATATATTGAAAAATTATCTCTTGGAAAATTATATATTGTTGCAACGCCAATTGGCAATTTAAGCGATATTTCAGCGCGCGCAATACAAACATTGCATGATGTTGCGATGATTGCCTGTGAGGATAAGCGCACAAGTTCGCATTTATGTGCGCATTACAGCATCAAAACAACTCTAATTGCTTATCACGACCATAATGAAGATGCGGTTTTGCCAAAATTGCTGGAATTGTTGCAAAATGGTGATGATGTTGCCCTAATTTCAGATGCAGGAACTCCGCTCATTTCTGACCCAGGCTATCATCTCGTGGAGGCAGCGATTGCGTATGGGGTGCAGATTGTGCCAATTGCGGGGGCGTGTAGCATTATTGCCGCATTAAGTGCATCAGGTTTGCCAACTGACCGTTTTTATTTTTCAGGATTTTTGCCGAATAAACAACAAATGCGGCGCAATAAATGGCAACAATTATCAAGCATTAACGCAACTATCATTACATTTGAATCGGTGCATCGCTTGAGCGAAAGTTTGCATGATGCAAGTGCAATTATGCCAGATCGTCAAGCGGTGGTTGGGCGTGAAATAAGCAAATTATACGAAGATTTCAGGCGTGGAACATTAACGCAATTAGCCAATTATTATGGTGCGCAAGCGCAAATTAAAGGCGAGGTGGTGCTGATGCTTGCCCCTCCGCCCGAGCCTGTTGCCCCCCGAGATGAACATATTAATAACCTGATTTCTGCCTTGTTACCAACTCATACCACCAAGCAAATCTCTCATTTATTAGCGGGAGTTATTCCTCATAGCAGGGGTGTGATTTATGAAATGGCTCTGGCTGTGAAAAATGAGATTGATGATGAAGAATGAAAAATAATGAGTAAATCTATAGAATCAACCAAGGCTCTTAAATCCAATAAATCTCTCAAATCATCTGCTGCATATCATAAAGGCATTCAAAGTGAGCGCATCGCTGCTGATTATTTTACGCAACAAAATTATGAAATAATAGCAAATCGTTATAAATCACCATGTGGCGAGATTGATTTAATTATTGTTGAAAATCCTTCATTTCAAAATATTGTATTGCAAAACTCGCCACCGCAAAGTCCTTTATCAAAAAAACAATTACAACAAGACCTGCAATCCTCAAATAATCCCTGCATAATATTTGTGGAAGTCAAAGCGAGGGCAACGATTGATGATTGTTTATATAGCATATCCAAACGTCAACAACGGCGTATTATTGCAGCAGGAGAGTGCTTTTTGGCGGATAATTTTGCGATATATCAACATCATGATGTGCGGTTTGATGTGATTGCGATTAACTCCGCTGGTGAACTTGCCCACATCAAAAATGCTTATGAAAACTCATATGGTGATTAGCCTCGCCTAACCTCACCATTCATAAATATCATTCTTTATCATCTTCCTCCGTGATTTCCTCAGCTTTATCCAAAATTACATCATAATTTTTCATATCTTCCATCAAATCCGCCTCAATCACATCATCATCATGTCCTGCATGTTGGTTGCCATTTGCTGGCATATCGTCCAACTCGCTCAAGCCGTTAATATCATCGTCATTATCATCGTTCATTGCGCCGATGGAATCCATATCAGCGGTGAGTTTGATTGCGTTTAACTCGCTTGCTTCAATGGATTTATTTTTCTTTTCAGCTTTTTGTCTGCCGTAAATTGGTGCATAAACAACTTCTTCCTTGGCTTTTGTTCCGCATTTGGGGCAGATGGCGGGTTTTTTGGTGAAATCGTAAAACTTTGTCCCGCAATTATCACATATGTGTTTTTTGCCTAGTATATTGTTGCTAACTTCATTATTCGCCATATCAAACCCTTAAAATTATTCTCGTATATCTATTAATAACGCAGATTTAATTAAAACTATGTTAAATATAGTGCTTTCTATTTTTATTTACGCATTATTTTGCGTTTGTCATACCAGCACCCGAAGGGAGAAATGGTGAAGTGATGGTATTTTAGGATATTAGTAAGATTTATATGTTTGTCATACCAGCGCAGGCTGGTATCTATAAGCCTCAAGTTTTATCCTTTGCAATATGGACTCCAGCCTGCGCTGGAGTGACGGGAGTGTGTAGCTGGGTATCCATAGACATACATAACGATTTATCTGTGTTTATTCAAAATCCCCACAAAAACCCCCCGCCAATTTGCATCAACGGGGGGGGATATTCAGAAATTAAACATAAGGCTATGTGCGGTTATTATCTTTGCGCCCCACCTTTACCAGTTTCAGGTTTAGCACCAGGAGCAACCGTGCTAGCACCTTCTGGCGTGGCAGTTACTCCCGACTCTCTAACGTTTCTAGCTGCTTCCAAGGCATCCATAAAAGCAAGTTTTTCTTCTTTGGTTGCTTCCACTCCTCCAATTGAACGTGGTGTCTTAAAGTTTCTGTCTGCTTGGATTACAGTTTCTGCAAGTTTCGGGTCTATTCCACCAGTGAGAGCGTCAGATACAAGTTTGTCATATTTTGCCTCTGTTGACTGAGCTCTATTATCTGTGTGTTTGTCCCCAAAAACAAGAGATGCTCTGATTGATGAGTCATTATTTCCTCCTAATTGTTGAGCCGCAGTAACTCTCACATTGTGATATTGAGCATACGCTGCAACAACCGATTGGTCAAAGGTTGTTGCTGCTATTAATCCTCCAGTAATATTATCTTTTCTTTCTGGGTCTTTGAGGATTTGTCTATTAGTTATTTCTGCTTGAAGAACAGGTTTTACGCTAACTCCATAATTTGTTGATTGACCATCATTAGTTCGGCTAAGCAATTCGGTTCCTACCAATGTCCCATCTGACAGAGTGCTACGAGTTTTATCTGTATAAGATTGGGTTACAGAATCTGGTGCAACGCCAGCTGTTACTCCTCCAAGAAGACTTGCAGCAATTGGAGCGGGTTTTACTACTCCATTTGCATCTTTCACTGCCTGATTAGTTTGCAGAATTACTCCTGCGGTCACTCCTGCTTCCATTCCATTAGTGCCTTGCCCCATAGTTCCTGATATCAAAGCACTACCAGTTCCTTGCAGTGGGCTTGCATTTTTTGGATCAATCAATTTTTGTGCAGTAGCCGTAATCCTATCTGGAGTTACTCCATTCATTGTTGCTTCTACAAAACCAGTATTTTCAACTAAACTATATGATTTTCCATCAACATCTTGTTGCAGATGTGAAGTTGTTGGTATAGTGTTTAATGCTGATGCTGGAAGTTTAGTTGTAATTGAACCTTTTACGTCTTTGTCTTCAGTTGTTACAACTGGCTTTACTGGTTCTGGGGCAGGGGCGGGTTTTACAGGCTCGGGGGCTGGTGGTGCAACTGGCTCCACTGGCTTAGGTGCTGGTTCTACAGGTTTCTCCACTGGCTCCACTGGTTTTACTGGTGCTATTGGTTTTCCATCAACTGTAATAAAGTTATCTGCAGTGGTTTCTGAAGATCCTTTAGTGTTAAATCCATCTTCATTAAACTTTCCGTTTAAGTAACCTTGTGTAGCTCCAGTTGACTGTCCATTTTGGGTTATGACTTGCCCATCTTTATATTGAATTTTGTCTCCAGAGTTTATATTTTTCGCTACATTTGGGTCTACGCCATAAGTTTCAGCTATTCCTTTTGCGTCAGTAGCAATTGGTATTGTAATATTTGCTGAATTTCCATCTCTCCCAGCTGGTATAACGCCAAGGACTGTTACTTTTCCATCTTGTCCCCGCAACCCAACTACAGTAGAAAGAAATGTTGGTCCGTCATCTTTTGATTTATTTGCGCCTATTTGTAAGTTTTGTCCTGCCTTTAAGCTGACTTCGCTTCCAACGTCATAAACATCATTCATAAAATTATTCTCCATTATTTTGTTGTGTGTTATATTTGTTATATTGTTGTAATATTTATTATATATTTCAAATAATAATGATTGGTAAAAAACTTTGGATTACTTCAATCTTTTATTTGATTATTGTTTTTATTATTTGTAGTAAATTATATGTGTATAAGTATTTGTAAGAACTATATAATAAATTACATGTGTTTTATTACAATATGATTGCATAATTAATACATATTTATTACAAGTTACTTTTGCTGCCTTCATAATTAATTTTGACTATCTCACCATTGTAATATATCTTTTTCAAGGAAAATTGATGAATTATTATAAAATCATTCGCCCATATATCTTCAAAATGCAGGCGGAAAAAGCGCATAATATGGCAATCAAAGCATTGCGAATGGGTATAGTGCCAAAGACGAAATCTCCCCGCAATTATGGCTCTAAGTTGGGCGTTGCGGTGGCGGGTATCGGATTTGACTCTCCAATCGGGCTGGCTGCGGGGTTTGACAAAAACGCTGAAATATTTGCACAAACATTCCGTCATGGCTTTGGTTTTGCGGAAATTGGCACGGTCACCCCCAAGCCGCAAGATGGCAATGCGCAACCGAGATTATTTCGTTTGGTGGAAGATGAAGCAATCATCAATCGTATGGGGTTTAATAATGCGGGAATGGAGGTAGCACGAGATAATATTGATAAAAGCGAAAGAAAATCATGGTGTAATTATGGCAGGCTAGGCGTTTTAGGGGTGAATATTGGCAAAAATAAAACAACGCAAAATGCGCTTGATGATTATTTGCTGGCGTTGGAATATATGTATGATGTGGCAGATTATATTACGGTTAATATTTCATCACCAAACACGGCAGGATTGCGAGATTTGCAGGGGGTTGCTCAATTTGAGGAGTTCATCAAGATGATAATGCAGGAGCGCAATGTGCTTGCCTCATTTCGTGGGTTTATGCGCCCGATATTCGTCAAAATCGCCCCAGATATGAATGATGACGAGTTGCGAGGCTTGCTGGATTTAATGTTGGTATATAACGTTAATGGCGTGATTTTAACCAACACCACCACGGCACGCCCCTCAACTTTGCAAAGCGAATATGCGCATGAAGTTGGTGGGTTGAGTGGTGCGCCATTGCGTGATGGAGCTTTGCATTCATTGCGGGTGGCACGTGATTTTGTAGGGGATAAATTGCCAATTATCAGTGTTGGTGGAATCATGAACGGAGCAGATGCGGTTGCTCGCATTCGGGCAGGGGCGAGTTTGTTACAGCTTTATTCTGGGTTGGTATATTCAGGGTTTGGCTTGGTGAATGAGATTAAACACGCATTGCTAGCTGAGTTGGAACGTGAGGGCTTGCAGAATATAGCAGAATTATAGCAGAATTATTATAATGTGGTTTTGGTTTTATTCACCTCTTACAGTTTTATTCACCCCTTACAATAGGTTTATTGGCTGAATGGTCATATTTATTGTTTAATATTCCTACGGCACTAATCACTTTTTCTCTGAAAAACTCATAATCTGGTGCGGCATGTGTTTGAGGCCCATTAT
The DNA here is from genome assembly GCA_043765375.1 of Alphaproteobacteria bacterium. Lineage (GTDB taxonomy): Bacteria > Pseudomonadota > Alphaproteobacteria > Rickettsiales > UBA998 > JAYUJH01. The sequence goes on along the minus strand of JAYUJH010000032.1, from coordinate 68,387 downwards.
ATTTATCAAATACAAAATTGCGGCACTTATGCTGAATCTTTTCTTGCAACAAAATATTTTTAGAATAATGCGGGTCATTAAAGTTGCATAAAAAATAATAACTTTTGTTGGTGATATCAATTTTTTCTGCTCTATTAATGCAACAAAATCTATCTGCAAATGGTGAATGTGATAATGATTCTTTGCTATTTGATAGATTAAAATATTTTGAAAAATAATCATATTTGTTTAGTGGAACATAATCATGAATGGAAACTTGCTGATTAAGGATAAATGCTTTGTTATATTTGGTTGAATAAGTGCTTGCTTGAAAAGCTGCAAATCCGCCCGCCGACCCTCCCATAAAAATAACTTTATCATGTGGAAAACCGTAATATTCAACAATTAAATCAACGAACTTGACGATATTATCAAACATATTAAATGTGCTTCCGCCGATAAAAAAACTTGCTGCAAGTCCGCCGATGAAATGTCCTGGGTCGCTAAAAACAAGATGATTAAATTGTTTTAATTCCATAGCAAGGCGCATACCGGGTATTCTATATGGTAGTTTATATTCCTGTGGCGATTGCGTTAATCCAGCGGGGTGAGCACCAGGCAAAGATACTAACAACACATCACTTTCATTGGATATTTTGAAAAAAGCATGAAGTTGTTGTTTTAATTCTGGATATACATTAAATTGTTTCGTAACAAATGCGCTACCATTTATTTTTATTCCAGAATTAACTTCCAAATCTATTGTTTGGACGTTTTCCATAAACGGATCTTGTTGCTTGCTCTTGTTAGCTTGCATAACTTTGAAAGCTGCCTCAGCCATGGACAAAAACATATCGCTATCTTCAGAGCGTAAATCACTTAAGTTTTTCAAGGGTGCTGTGCCACGATTTGTGCGCTCCACATTCACAAGACTAATTGCAATTTTTTCAATTATATTTGATTGAATAATATTTGAATTGGGTATTGCATCGCCTGCTAACATTATATAAATCTCCTGACTATGCCTCAACTAAGAGACAACTTAATTCGTTGTCGGGGAGTTCAAAAAATCCAACTGAAGATTCCCACTATCCTTTGGGCGTGAGCCTTGGACATGCGATAGTGGCTCCCCGACTTATAGCCGGGTAGCATTTAGCGGTCATGCATGATACCGTCAGTTGAAAGGTTTTGAAGCCCTAAATAGCCAACTGCGACTATTATGAAACTAAAATATACAATGAAAATATAATATGCAAGCGAATTAATGTTAAAAAATTAAATATTGCTAATAATAAATATGCAATCAAAATCTCAATTTGGTGATTGACAAAAAAGATGATTTTTGCAATATTTGTGACAGTTTAATTTTATATGAAGGATTAATAAAATGTTTGAAATTGAAAAATCTAAAAATGGTGGGTTTTTTTGGCGTTTGAAAGCTGGAAATGGTGAAACTTTGTGCCATAGCGAGGTTTATACCACCAAGCAAGCAGCAGAAAATGGAATTGCAAGCGCAATCAAGAATGCTGCTACCAATAAAATTAAAGATTTAACTGAAAACGCTTAAATGAACGCTTAAATGCCACAAAACTCCATTGATACGCTATTTTTTGCCCGCCCAACATGGCAAGTTCCATCATCTAAGAAGATCGCATTTGTTAACGCTCGTGTGATTGATGCAGCTAGCAATTTTGATGCACATGGTTATGTGCTGGTTGCTGGTGGGTTGATATTAGCAGTTGGCAAGGGTAAGTTTGATGATGATTCCTCTCATGATTTTGAGGTTATAGATTGTGGCGGTCACATTTTAACCGCTGGAATATTGGATATTCAGGTGCATTTTCGTGAACCAGGTGGTGAGCATAAAGAAACCATCGCCACGGGGAGCAAATCGGCAGCAGCTGGTGGAGTAACCACTGTTGCGTGTATGCCAAACACTAACCCCACCATTGACGATGTTTCAATCGTGGATTTTGTCCATAACAGGGCGCGTGAAACAGCTTACGTTAATGTGCGAACATATGGTGCAATTTCCATGGGTTTGAAAGGTGAAGATTTAACGGAAATGTGGCGGTTGGTGAAGGCGGGCGCAGTCGGCTTCACTGATGACGGATTGCCATTGATGAACGCTGGTTTGATGCGCCAAGCATTGACATATTCCAAAGATTTAGGCGTGCCAATTGCCCAACATGCGGAAGATTTGCATTTATCCGCTGGTGGTTGTATGAATGAGGGTGCAACCTCTGCTCGCCTTGGTGTGAAGGGTGTGCCAAATGCAGCCGAAGCCGTGATGGTTGAGCGGGATATTTTGCTAACTGAGCTAACCGGTGGGCAATATCACGTTTTGCATATTTCAACCCATGAAGCGATTGATGCAGTTCGTCGTGCGAAGGATAAAGGGTTGCGGGTGACGTGCGAGGCAGCACCGCACCATTTTAGTTTGAATGATGAAGTGGTGGCGGAGCATTCAAGCCTTGCCAAAATGAACCCTCCATTGCGTGCTGAAAAAGATAGGTTAGCCATTATCGCAGGTTTGAAGGACGGGACGATTGACGCAATCGCCACTGACCATGCCCCGCATGAAAGTGAAACAAAAGAGCAAGTTCCATTGCAACAAGCAGCGTTTGGGATTGTTGGTTTGGAGACAATGTTGCCGCTTTCACTTGCCCTATATCATCGTGGTGAAATGCCGTTGATGAATGTGATTGCTGCACTAACCTGCAACCCCGCTGATATTATTCATGTGGATAGCGGACGGTTGAAAGTTGGTGCAAAGGCTGATTTGGTGTTGATTGATTTGAATTATGATTGGGAATTAAACCCAGATTCATTTGTGAGCCTCTCTAAAAACTCCCCTTTTGCGGGGCAGAAAGTCAAGGGGCGTGCGCTAAAAACATATGTTGGTGGTGAGCTGGTTTATGCCTTGGATTCAAATAAATAGCACTCAAACAAATAGCATTCAAATAAATAGTTAATATATATATTTACGGATTTACGGAGAAAAAATTATGATGAATATTCAAAAAATGATGAAGCAAGCGCAGCAAATGCAACAGAAAATGGGGCAGATGCAAGAAGAAATGGCGGTGCGTGAGTTTGTTGGAACATCAGGCGGGGGCTTGGTGAATGTGGTGGTAAGTGGTAAGGGAAGCATGTTGAGGCTGAGCATTGACGCATCTTTAATGGTTGCCGATGAAAAAGAAATGCTGGAAGATTTGGTCATTGCTGCATTTAATGATGCAAAAAGCAAAGCTGATAGCACTGCAAATGATGAGATGGGCAAGCTGACTAGCGGTATGGGTTTGCCTGCTGATATGAAATTGCCATTTTAGGTTTTGCATGATATTATGAACAAATATAGCGAAAAAATTGCCTCATTATCAAACATTGCCAAGCATGTGACGCAACAATGTGGGACTGAGCCGCCATTTCAAAATGAGTTTTGGGATAATCATAGCCAAGGGTTATATGTTGATGTGATATCAGGCGAGCCGTTATTTTATTCATATGACAAGTTTGATTCAGCCACTGGCTGGCCAAGTTTTTATCGTGGAGTTGATGAAAATATCACCGAAAATACCGATAATTCACACGGCATGGCACGGACTGAAGTGCGCTCCAAACACGCCAATTCTCACCTTGGTCATGTGTTTAATGATGTTCCAACGCATTTGGGCGCACGTTATTGCATTAATTCGGCGTCATTGCGCTTTATTGCTTATGCAGATTTGCAAGAATCAGGCTATGGTGAATATACTAAAATGTTTGAGGAAAAATAAATGCAACATGAAATTGCGGTTTTAGCGGGCGGGTGCTTTTGGGGCATGGAGGAATTAATACGCAACTTGCACGGCGTGATTGATACTGAAGTGGGCTATACAGGCGGTGCAGCAGCTAACCCAACTTATGAAAATCACGCTGGTCATGCTGAGGCAATCCAAGTTTATTATGATGCAAAATTGCTGAGTTATGAAGATTTGCTAAAGTTTTTCTTTCAGATTCACAACCCAACTACCAAAAATCGTCAAGGTAATGATGTTGGTGATTCATATCGCTCTGAGATTTTTTATGTGAATGAACGGCAAAAACAAGTTGCGCAACAATTAATTGAGCAAATGCAACAATCAAATAAATGGTCAGATGCTGGAAGCGTCACGGGAGGCGCAAAAATTGTTACAGAATTATCTGCATTAAACGTTTTTTATCCCGCCGAAGATTATCATCAGGATTATCTAGAACGCAATCCTAATGGTTATTTTTGCCATTTTATTCGTGAAAATTGGGTGCTGTAATTATTAAATATAGTTAATATTTAGTTGACTTTGCATATCCTCTGAGAGTAACCCAACGAAATTTGATGAATTAGAAAATCCTATGACTTAAATATTAACGATGAAATGTTTTTTCATTTAATTCAGAGCAGCAGCCCCAAACTGCACTCTTGTTTTGAAACGCACAAAATCATGAAAATGTTGCGATGCAATTTTGCTGGTGCGCACGTCCATTTGGCGGAAAATTGCATCACGATTGCCCGCCACCACATCAGCATGGTCACAATTTTCAATATCTAATTGTGTATCGGCTGGAAGGGGAGCGTTGCAATCTCGCTTCAGCACCCCGATATTATTATACGAACCTCGCATATCCACCCCGTGACTAACCAGCACATAAACTACTGGATTATTAAACGGCGATGGCGTGGGGATTGGTTGCGGAAATATTTGGTTGTTAGTTTGGTCATTAATCTTTATCATTTTAGATAAATCAATTACATTTGCATTTTTGATTGGCGTTGCAATCACCGCATATGATTTTGGCACAGCGTAGCTTATGCGCCCATTCCATGCGTCAAACATTTTAGCATCACTCAAACCAAGGCTTCTGGTTGGCACTGTTCCAACCCATAATTCTTCAGGCGTTCCTGCATTAATCGCAACAACTCCTACTGGTAGCGCACCACTACATAGGCTTTCAACGCCAAATCCGACCGTATTTTCAGCAACGCTAAGGCTTGCGGGGCAGGGCGGACGCTTATAACGATTGACAAACATTTGAATTGCATATTCAATTTCATCAAGTTGTGCTTCAGTAATTTCGCTTTGCGATTTTGCGTTGCCCATATTGCCGATGGCAAGCCCGCTGCCCATGATAATTCCAATCAATGCAAGGCAGATGGAAAGTTCAATTAGGCTATATCCATAAATATTTTTCATAAATATCATTATAATTGCAAATGTTTAAGTTAATTTTAACTTGCACAAATATTGCACACATAATAACGTATATTTATGAATAAATGTGATTATTTATTGCCAGTCTATCGCCGTGCAGATGTGAAAATGGTGCGTGGTGAGGGCGTTTATTTATATGATGATGGGAATTGCGAATATTTAGATTTTGCCGCAGGAATTGCCACATCATCGCTTGGGCATAATCACCCTGCCATGGTTGGCGCATTGGTTGCGCAGGCAAGCAAATTATGGCACTGCTCCAATATGTTTCGCAATCAACCGCTGGAAGATTTTGCTCAGGCATTATGTGATGCTTGTTTTGCTGATAAAGTATTTTTTTGTTCATCTGGCACAGAAGCAGTGGAAGCGGCGATTAAAATTATCAGGCGATATCATTATGTTAAAGGCAATAATCGTTCATTAATTATCGCAGCTGATGGCGCATTTCACGGGCGAACCACGGGCGCACTTGCCGCTTGTTCCAACCCCGCAAGCAAGCAAGGTTTTGCACCATTAATGAATGGATTTGCGCATGTGGGTTTCAATGATATTGCAGCGATTTACAGCTTAAATCCCCAAGAAATTGCCGCTATTATGTTGGAAACCATACAAGGCGAGGGGGGGGTGCGCCCACATTCTCCCGCATATTTGCAAGCGGTGCGAGCATGGTGCGATGAACATGATGTGTTGTTATTTCTTGATGAAATACAATGTGGATATGGACGAACGGGACATTTCATGGCATACGAAATGGCGCAAATTACTCCCGATATAGTCACCGTCGCCAAAGGAATTGGTGGTGGATTTCCCTTAGCAGCAACGCTTTGCACAGAAAAAGCAGCAAGCGGAATGTCCGTTGGCACGCATGGCTCAACATATGGTAGCAATCCACTGGCTTGTGCAGTGGGGCTTGCGGTGTTTGAAGTGATGAATGCGGACGGTTTTTTGGCAAATATTGTTGAAGTTGGGAAGTTGCTAGCAAATGCTTTGCAATCATTGGCTGTGGATTATCCACAAATATTTGAATGCGCTCGGGGAGTTGGTTTGATGCAAGGATTAGTGTTGCAACCAAAGATTGATAAATATGGGTTGGCAGAGCAGTTGCGTGAGGCTGGTTTGCTTGTTGCGCCCGCCGTCAGCAATGTTATTCGTATTTTGCCACCGTTAATCATCACCGCAAAACATGTGGAAAAAGCTATGGCAATTTTGCATGATGTTTGTTATGATGATTCTTATTTTTAATTACCGATTTTATCGGTCATTAAAAATTAGGATAAATCACTATAAGCATATGAGATATAGTGCTTTCTAATTTTATTCACTTAAAAATAACAAGTAAATGAAATTGAGATAAGCACTATATAAAGTTTAATAAAGAATAGGGGAAAATATATGCAACAGCAATCTAAAATATTTGATGATATGGCTCGGATAATCACGGGGGCGGGTAACTTAGTTTTTGATGCAAAACGTGAGGCAGAGGCAGCAATAGCTCGCAAAATGGAGATTTTTTTGAATAAAACTTCTTTGGTTGGGCGAGAAGAGTTTGAGGCGTGCAAGCAAATGGCAAGCAATGCTAGAGCGGAGAGTGTTTCTTTGAAGGCGGATAATGCGGCGTTAAAAGCAGAAATTGACGCACTGAAAGCAAAAATTAGCCAAAATTAATAATCATTGTAATCGGCACATGATCAGATGGTTGCTGCCAGCTCCTCACTTCGCTTGCGACATAGTAATTATGCAACATATCTCGCAAATCATTTGTTACCCAAATATGGTCAAGCCGTCGTCCTCTGTTGGATTTTTGCCAATCTTTATTGCGATAACTCCACCAACTATATGATTTTTCAGCATATGGCACAAAATGGCGGGCAACATCAGTGAACCCACCAAGTGCTTGTATTTCTAGCAGTTTCTCCACCTCAATTGCAGTATGGCTCACAACATTTGCTAATTGTTTATGCGACCAAACATCGTTTTCATGCGGGGCAATGTTGAAATCACCCACCCAAATGGTGCGCTCTTTTGTTGCCGTTGCGGCTTCACGCATTTTGGCAAGAAAATCTAACTTATCAGCGAATTTTTCATTAATATCCGCATCGGGAATGTCCCCGCCCGCTGGCACATAAAAATTATATATATCTAAATTATTAATTCTAGCACCAATATGGCGGGCGTACGAGTGATTTACTATACCAGGCGATTGTTGCAACGGATATTTGCTTAGTATCGCAACACCATTATAGCTTTTCTGCCCCGAATATATATTATGATGGAACCCAATATTTGTAAAAAAATCCTGCGGAAATAAATGATTTTCACATTTAGTTTCTTGCAAACATAAAACATCTGGTTGGTATTGCGCACAATATTTTGCAATAGTTTCAGCCCGCAAACGAACTGAATTAATATTCCACGAACATATTTTTATTGTCTCAATCTGAGATGAGGGGTGGGACATAGTTTGATTTAACATGTTGGTTTGAAGTGAATTATCCAAACCAACATGTTAATCTAAATTAAGCGGCGTTTTGGCGCAACAAAACAATCAAATCATTCGCTGTGTCTTTGTGATCTTCTTCACGGGCTGCTGCCATTTCACCAGCTAATCTGCCAAGTGCAGATTCGTAAATCATACGCTCACTATAAGAACGCTCTGATTGGTCAACATTTTTATGCAAATCACGGACGACTTCAGCAATTTGAATGATGTTGCCTGAGTTGATTTTTGCTTCATATTCCTGCGCTCTTCTGCTCCACATTCCACGGGCAATTTTCGCTTTACCTTTCAATGTTTTAATTGCTTTGTCAATTGACGCATCATCGCTAATTGCTCGCAATCCAGCTGCTTCAGCACGGTTTGTTGGCACTCGCAACGTCATTTTGTCACGCCTAAACTCTATGACGAACATTTCAAGCGTATATCCGCCGATATCTTGTGTTTCCATCGCTGTTATTTCACCCACTCCATGAGTTGGATAAACCACAGATTGACCAATTTCAAACTTAACATTCTTCTTTGTCATAAAATATCTCTCACATAATTGGTTATATTCAATTTACACTAGAAATCTTATATCACAAAAAACGGATAAAAAAAACTCAAATCGTCAATAAATCATAAAAAAAATGTTAAAATTGCATTAAGCATCAATTAAGCATTGGTTAAGCTGTTTTATTCCATCACTTGCTCGTCACTCAAAACGGCTGTTTCATTCGCTATTTCCTCATTTAATATTTCCTCGGCATTCACTTGTTTGAATGCTAATTTATAAGCATCATTATTGGCTTTGCTTAGTTCGGGTAGCTCTTCATTTTCATAATCTTTGTCTTTACCGTCCAATATTGGCAGATATTGCAGCATATCTTTCAACTTCATTTCACCAACCAAAGTTTCACCACCATGCTTAATCATAAAATGGCGTTCTCGCAATTCCATCATTTCAAGATACGACATTTCATAAGTATCAAGCCCAAATGTTTCATAATAAGCATCTGACGGGTCGCTATCTGGCATATAAATACGGGTAGGACATTTTTCAAACATGACGCTTGTATGTGGGTGCATTACGGATTCATCAATTGATTCAATGATGCTGATTGTCATTGCATTTTTGCTGGTAATGAAATCCAACCAGCTCCCCACCGCTCCCGCAATATGAGTTTGTGCTAGCAATTGCCATGATTCATCAAGCACAATCATGGTTGGTTCACCGTTTAATTTGTCGCTAATTAATTGCAATAATAATGAATTAACGCTCGCTAACAACGCCATATCTTCAACGACTTCATTCATTTTGAAGCTATAAACTTTTGCGCCTGTTAAAACTCCCTCCCCACTTGCTGAAAACACATGTCCATATTTTCCTCCTGTCAACCATATATTTAATACACGGCGATAAGCAGGGGCAAAATCACCAAGCAACCCAACAAATACTGCCAAATTGCGTTGCTCTAGCGGATATTTATATATCTCCTCCACCGCTGCTTTAATTACTGTTTTGTCATCATCATTTGGTGAATAATCCTGAGTGCGAGCGAGAACTGTTAGCCAACGAGCCAAAAACTGGATATTATTAGGGTGGTTGGAGAGCGAAAATGGATTGAATAAATGTGGCAGATCAATCTCAAGCGAACGATTCTCATTCGCACATATTGCAATATTTTTACCTTCCAAATAATAAATTAACGCATCATTGCCACCAGTCACATCAAGATAATAAATATAAGGGTTGAAGCGCATGGATTGGCTCAACAAAAAATGCAACAAAACTTTTTTGCCCGTATGTGGTTGCCCAATAATGCAGCTATGCCCAACATTGCCGTGATGAAAATTGAAGAAATATGGCGTTCCGCTCGCAGTGGGAAACATCGTTACGGCACTGCCCCAATGATTACCAATTGAACTACCAGTTGGTAGTTTATTTAGGTTGGTAAATCCACCAATATGGTCGGTATATGTTTGTTCATTGCGTGATACAAACACAAAATTGCCCGGTAATTGCGCCCAGTATGTTTCCTCAAAGCGCAAATCTTCCCGCACCGCAATCAAACCATGGCGGGCGAAAAAGGCGATTGATTTACGGATATTTTGTTCCAATAAGTCAATGCTATCTGACAAAATAAATATGGTTAATTGTTGTTCACCAAAATCATTCGCTCGGTTATTATTGCTCGCCATAATGTTGGAAAGTTCGCTTAATCTGCCTATGTCTTTATCATAACTATATTCATGGAAGGTTGAAACCTCTCTAAATTGCTCCAACGCTTTTTGTGGATTAACAAAGTTCATAGATTGCGTTACCACAAACTCCATCGGCAGTTCCAAAAACTGGTCAAGCACTTTGAGCGATGCTTCTTTATATTCTTTCAAACTGATGATTGATGCAAACCGCCTTTTGCCAGCTGCGGAGCGAACCTCCATCGCATTAAAAGCAAATGTTATTTCGCTACCAGTTAGATATTGCGCAAGGTCAATTTCCACTACTGGCATGGGGCGATCAACAAAGTTGATTAATTTCTCCAAAAAGCGCAATTGCTCGGAATAATATATCCCTTTTTCCTTAGTAAATCCAAGGCGTGATGCGCCATATTCTTGCAATGTATCTAGCAATTTTTCCGTCACGTCATTCAAAACACTATATGCAGAATCAATATATTGGTTGCGCCATTTCAACTCTCGTGAGGGAAGTAACCCACGCAAAAAACCTTGTGGGGTGGAAACTTTGGAGGCTTGCCCCTCAATTACCAAGGTTAAATAAACCTCATTCACATATTGCGAAGTGAACTTGTTGGTGCTTACCCACCATTTATTGAGAGTATCGGAGAAATTATTTTCACCAAAATCATCTTCTGATTGCATTTCAACATTGCGCCTGATGGTATGCAACCATATGGCAAAAGAATCATTGGGAATATGCGCTTTAATCGCTTTGCGAATTAATTTGCGCAATTCATTATTGCCATCACCAGATTTGATAGTGTTGCTAATTTGTTCTGCATTTGCGCCAGTTATGCGGATGGTTTGGCATAATTCACCATTTTTGGTGATAATTGTATGTTCATCATAAAAACAGGCGTAAGGCACAAAATCCGCCTCTTCAACGTCATCACCAATATCACGAAACTCTTCTAAACGTTTTTTATTTGCTGCCCGATTGCCATAAGATTTAAGCAAGGCTTTTTCGCTTAAAGGCACAATATTTGTTGCGTCTTTATTGCTTAAATTGACTAGATTTTCAAATTGGCTCATATATATCCGTCATATAACATCTTTTATTGCATTATTGCAAAAATAAAATAATAAATGGTTATGAAATAAACTCTATATAGCTAAAATAATCAAAATGTTGCTGATATATTAGGTTGTAGCAAGGATTTTGAAAGGAAAGATTTATGAAATATACGTTAAATGAAATAATTCAAGCAACAAATGGTATTTGTTCTGCCGTAGTTAGCGAAGTTTGTGGAGCTGTGATTGCTCAAGGAGTTGTTATTGCCAAGGGAGTTGTTATTGATAGCCGCAAAGTGGTTGAGGGTAATTTATATATTGCGTTCAAAGGGAACAATTTTGATGGACATGATTATGTGAAGGTAGCATTTGCCGCTGGTGCATCACTTGCTATTGTTGAACATATTTGCGTTGATGCACCGCATAGCCAACAGATTTTGGTTGATAATTGTTTGCTTGCATTGCAAAACTTGGCACGCCATCAACGCACCCGCAGCGCATTCAAATTAGTTGCAGTCACGGGCAGCGTAGGCAAGACAAGCACCAAAGAAATGCTCGCATTAACCATCGGCAAGCAGCGTAAAGTTCATGCCACATCAGGCAATTATAACAACCATATAGGGCTACCTTTAACATTGGTTAATGCACCTGCCGAAACTGAAATTATGGTGTTGGAAATGGGAATGAATCATGCGGGTGAAATATCCTTGCTCTCTGAGATTGCCAAGCCAGATATAGCTATTATCACCACAATTGATGCGGTTCACCTTGAGTTTTTTGCATCAGTGGCGGATATTGCCCACGCCAAAGCGGAAATTATGGAAGGAATGTCAAGCCAAGGAATGTCAAATCATGGTGATGATAGCGAGGCAACAATAATTTTACCATATGATAATCTTTATTATGATATTTTAGTCAACAAAGCAATGTCGCAAAACTTGAATATCATCACTTTTGGCAAATCACCGCAAGCTAATTTTCATTTGCATGATATATTAGTTAATTCAGCGGGAACTCGTGCAAATTGCATATTAGGCAATAAGGAAAAGTTGAATAATCAGGAAAAAACGCTCTCCCTCGCCGTTTCAGGGGAGCATCTCGCCATTAACGCCCTTGCGGTGCTAGCTTGCATTAATGCGCTAGGGTTAAATATTGATGAGGCAATCAAATCTTTGTCGCAATTTCAAGATGCTAAGGGCAGGGGTGATATTCACGAAATTATTTGTAATAAATCCAAAGATGATACGCAAATAGTTAATATTTTAGTGATTGACGAAACTTATAATGCAAGTCCAGCTTCTATGCGTTCGTCATTGCGCAAATTGCAGGCACTCGCAAATGATAACAGAAAAATAGCGGTGCTTGGCGATATGAAAGAGTTGGGGGTGAATGCGCCACAGTTCCACGCTGAATTAGCGCAGGAATTGATAGCGTGCAAAATTGATGCGTTGTTTTGTGTGGGGGAGATGATGCAATATTTGTATGATGCTGCCACCCAATATTTGCCTGATTGCTTTCATTTTGCTAGCAATGCGGAGCTTTCAACTGCATTGATTGATTATTTGCAAGGCGATGATTTTGTGCTATGCAAAGGTTCTCGCAGTTGCCATATTGAGGAAATAATTCATACTGTGAAACATTATAATATATAAGGTAATATAACATCTTGGGGGGCTATAATATTTTAAGGGATTGTAATATCTAAAAGAGGCTGTAATTTTTGAATAATCATGATTATGTTTGAATAATATTATAATGCTTTTACTTTTCAAATATTTACCTCGCGGACTATTGAAAAGTGAAAATGCTATATATTATTGTTATTTAACTGATATATCATATTTCTGTAACAATATTTCTGTAATATTTGGATTATAAAGGCAAATAATAATACATTATTAAAATTAATGTTAAATACACATATACATAGTTGAGCGGAGAAAAAATTATGATTGCACCATTAATATTAGTTCCAGCAGCTATCGCCGCAGGCATTGGCACTTCAAAAGTTTTAGAAGAAGGCCTAAAAATGCCCGGTGTTGTCAAAGAAGAAGAACCTAATTTTGTTGACAAAGCCGCTCAAACAATTGGAATACAAGCAAAGCCAGATACGAGAGACCCATGGCAGAAGTTACAAGATGCGGCTGGTGCAGCTGGTGAATGGGCTAGCGGAGTTTTGGACGGAGCAAAATCTAAAACAGGAGTTGCTACCTCTGTTTTAGACCCACAAAACCGACTTGCATGGACAAAAGATCCAACACCCGAGCAATTAGCAGATTATAATAAAGTTAAAGACACTCCACAATATAAAAAAACAGTTGATAGTTTAGGGTTATTAAAAAATGTTCCTGGCTCTGATACTATAAAAGGGACAGGAGTTCATCACATTGCGATGATAGTTCATAATCATACTGCTGATTTGAAAGAACTTCCTGGTCAAGCGGTGGCTGGTCTTGGAGAATTCGGAAATCAAATCGTGAAATCAGCACCAACCGTTTGGAGCAATATAGCAAAATCATTTGGAGAAACTGTTCAAAAAACACAAGAATCATGGCAGAAAGATGGTTTTGCTGGAGTGGCGAGTTCACTTGCCAATAGCTTTGGACAAGGAATTAGCGGAACTGTTGGATTTATAGCGGGGGGGGTAGATTTTAATAAAATAAAGGGAAACATATTAGAAGATAGGCTTGCATTGATAGAAAAAGATTTGTCAACTCAGGGTTTCACTAAAGGATTTATTGACCCTTTGATAGCAATTGCTCGCACCGAAGCAGCAAACGAAGCTGAGTTAAAAAATTATCAAAAACCCGAACAAAAAGTTGCAATAGTAGAAGTTAAGGAGAAAGAACCTGAAAAAGTCGCAGATAGTGGTGCTACGAAAGATGATGGAGCGAAAAAACTAGCGGAAGTTGCAGCTAAAGCAAAAAATGATATACCATCAGGAAACATGCCAGTTGCTGACGCAACAACCCCGCAAGTTCAAAAATCAGAGCAAGTCCCCGCTATTAATCAACCAGCAAATCAAAGATAACTACGCACAAAGCCTTGTAATCTTCAATTATAATGTTTTGATAATGTGTTATTTGCGCAACATCGCCCTCATTCAATGATTGTGCAATATCGCAATTATGTGCAAGCTGATTCGCACCAATATTCGCCGCAGACCCGTATATTTTGTGTGCTGAATTGAGCCATGATTTCAAGTCCATATTACCTAAAATATATTCTTCAAAATGATGTTGCATTTGCGCAATATCGCCATCAACTTGTGCAATGAACATTCGTAATATTTCCTGTTGCATTTTTGCATCATTATCAGTGATTTCGGCAAAAAAATCAGTATCAAATATCAATTCATTCATTGTTATAACCCCAATTTTATGGGCAAGAAGATGCTCTTTGCGTTTCGTAAGCTAAGCCAACAACTTCAGGATTACTTTGTTTATAACGTTTTTGCAACTGATCTAACACAATGCACGCCTCATTTTTCTTATCCATATTTAGCAATGATTTTGCCAATTTATATAAATTATCAGCTGCTTTGATACCATCAGTTTTTGCCTCAAACCCAAACTTGAATGATTCTGCAGCGGAAGCATAATTATTTTCCACATAATAAGTTTCACCCAACCAATAATAAGCATTGCCAACTAGTTGATTGCTCGGGTAAGTCGCAATAAATTGTTTGAAACTGTCACGCGCTCTATCAAACCGCTTTTCCCTGATTAACCCAACCGCAAAATTATAATGTTCCCGTGCAGTGGAGGAATCAATTGATGGTTTTGCTGGTGCAGAGACTGGTTGCTCTGTAGGCGTCGTCGTCACTGGTGCAATCACCGCTGGTGCAGTTACGGCTGGCGCAACTGTTGATGTGGTCGGTGCTGGTGGACTAACTGGCGGAGTTACCGCTGATGCTGGTTCTTCATCGCCAAAAGCAGATGCATTCGCATTGCCTTTGCTTTCCAACATTTTAAGACGATATTCAGTATCTTCATCACCCAATTTTGTTTCACGCTGTAGTTGGTCAATCGCAAATCTAGTTTCTTCAACTGCCCCACGCAATGAACGCATTTCTTCTTGCATAGCGGCAATTTCAACTTGCGCCGATGTTCCAGATGATGCACCGCTTGCATTAACGGGTTGGCGTTGCAATTTACCCAATTTTTGCTCAATGGAATCAAGCCTTCCAGCTAAATTAGGAACAAAATCAGCAGCTGTCACCCCCGCACTAAACAATGAAGTCGTGCTAAATATTAACATTGCAGTGAATAATATGCGGGATTTATTTGACATTAGATTTGCCTTTGTTTTTCCAATTGCTTAAACTTATTTCTCAGATTATTTAACTTCAAAAATTGCTTCAACTTCAACGCTAACGCCAAATGGCAAGCCACTTGCACCAACCGCAAAGCGGGCGTGTGAACCAATTTCTTTGCCAAAAACTTCAACCATCAAATCAGAAACCCCGTTAGCGATTTTTGGGTGCTCAGTGAACTCACCCGTGGCATTAACGAAAATACCAAGTTTAACGCATTTTGTGACATTCTCAAAATCACCAGCGCAAGCATTTTGCAAATGGGCTAATATGTTAAATCCGCAGCAACGAGCGGTTGCGATTGCATCTTCAATGCTAATATTATCCCCAACTTTACCAACTCCCTGAAATACTCCATCTTTCAATGGCAAAGTCCCTGAAATGTAAACCAAATTACCCACCTTAATGTAAGGCACATAATTGGCTGCTGGCGGCGTTACTTTTGGTAATGTGATGCCAAGTTGCTCTAATTTCGCTGATATAGTTGTCATTATTTATCTCCATATATATATTGAATGTTATGAAACATATATAAGGTAATTTTGTTATTTGCAAGTAATTATGCAATAATAAACCATGGAATATAATTATAAACTGTTGCTTAAAAGTTAATATTTTGTATATTATTAATAGTTTTTGCAAAAAGTAAATTAAAATGCTTGACCTAATAGCTAACCATAATGTAACAATTGTGTATATTAATTTGTGCGTTCTGTCGCAATTGCGATTTTTCTAGGAGTGATGTTAAATGAGATTGGTTGGAATAGTTATTGCGCTTATTTTTGCGCTCGCATCGTTTTTACTCGCTTATAATTTGTTGGGACAAAAAGAGCCAACCGCCGTGGTGATTAATCAGAAGCCAGAGTTTGAGACTGCAAGCGTAGTGGTGGCAAAGGATAATATTGAGCTTGGTGATGTGATAACTGAAGCAATGTTGGATTCAAAATCTTGGCCGAAACACTTGGTTTTAGAGGGATTTGCAACCACTGAACAATCTGGTGAAAAGCTAATTGGGCAAGTATCTCGTTCAACATTTGTGAAAGGTGAGCCGATTAATATGAATCGCCTTTCTAACCCTGAAGATCCCAA
Source organism: Alphaproteobacteria bacterium (assembly GCA_043765375.1). Taxonomy (GTDB): domain Bacteria; phylum Pseudomonadota; class Alphaproteobacteria; order Rickettsiales; family UBA998; genus JAYUJH01. The sequence continues at coordinate 52,045 of JAYUJH010000032.1, read as the reverse complement.
TTTTATTGCTGCTAACTTAAGTGCTGGTATGAAAATGGTAACAATGTCAAGTGACGCAGTTGCAGGGCTTGCTGGATTTGTTTTGCCAGGTGACAGGGTTGACGTGGTGGTGACAAGGAAGCATAAATTGGATACTGAAGAATCTTCATTGACTGGAATTACCGACAAATCAGTAACAGAAACACTAGTTGGAAATGTTAGGGTTTTGGCGGTTAATCAACGTGCGACTGTTGAGATGAAGTCAACTTCAGCTGGTGACTCTGCTGCTAGGGACAAGATACCATCATCAGTGAGTGTGGAAGTGAGTTTGGAAGATGCGCAAAAAATTAGATTGGCGCAGGATTTGGGTTATGTGTCATTGGTTTTGCGTGCATTGGAAGATAAAGATGTTGAAAGTGAGTTTTTGGTAACGCTGGATAAGGATTTAACTAATTACGTTCATGTGCCTGCTAAGAAAAAAGAGGAAATTGAAAAGGTTTCTGTGATACGTGGTGTGCAGAAAACTGATATTGAGTTGAAGAAAAAAGCGGTTGAGGAAGAGGTTGTTGAGGAGGCGGAAGAAGAATTAGATGGTGCCGTATCTGAGAAAGCCAAAATTGTTGAATAAGTTTTTAGTGAGTTTTTGTGATGAGTTTTTTGAATAATGTAAAATCAGTCGTTGTGGCTTTGGGAATAACTAGTTGTTTGGTGTCGGTTTATTCGCACGCTGATGAGTTGAATATACCAGTCGGTAGGTCGGAATTAGTAACAGTATCAGGTGATATGACTGAGGTTATAGTTGCCAATCCTGATGTCGCTGACGCCTATGTGCATGATAAGCGAATATTAACGGTGATAGGTAAAACGGTTGGTAAAACCGATGTTCGTGTGATTGGTGATGACGGCGTTTTGCGTGATATTGATGTGTCGGTAAATCATGATTTGCCCGCAATCAGAAAGGCTTTGAGCGAGTTTCTGCCTAATGAAGATATTGCTGTTGAGATGTTAAATACTAATGTAGTGTTGACAGGCAGGGTGGGCAGTGCAAGAATTGCTGAGCAAGCTGTTGAGATTGTGCGTGAGTTTTTGAACCCTGTTAGCGCAATTAAAAAAGGCAGGCTGACCTCTGGTGGGACTGGTTCTAACCCAATTATGGCGGCAAACACAGAAGATCCCCGTGTGATGAATATGTTGCAGATAACTTCGGGGCAGCAAGTGATGTTGCGAGTTCGTGTTGGTGAGATTAGGAAAACTGCGTTAAAAAATATGGGAATAAGTTTGCAGTCAACAAAAGTTGGTGGGAGTAGCTTGTTTTCGCTTGGAACTGGCGCTGGTATAGCTGGATTGGTGAGTGGATCTGGGGTTCCGTTGGGCAGCTTTGAGATTCCTGTTGGTCAGGGTAATGGCATTGCATCGGGGCAAAGGGGGTATGCTTCTTTGAGTAAATTGCTTCCAGGTGGAGATTCAATCTCTGGAATGTTAGAGGCGTTAGAGCGCGATAACTTATTTAAGTTGCTTGCTGAGCCTAATTTAGTTTCTCTTTCTGGTGAGGAATCGCAGTTTTTGGTTGGAGGGGAGTTTCCAATCCCTGTGCCTAATTTGAATGGTATTGGAATTGAATATAAGCCGTTTGGAGTTTCAGTTCGCTTCACTCCTTTTGTGATTTCGGAAAATCGTATAAGGGTTGCGGTTGCTCCCGAGGTTTCAGAGATAAATAATGATAATGCGATAAGGGTGAGTGGTTTTGCAGTCCCAAGTCTTTCAACTAGGCGGGCGCAATCAGTGGTTGAGCTTGCTCCAGGAGAGAGCTTTATGATAGCGGGCTTGATTCAAGATAAGCTCGCTTCAAGCCTTGATACAGTTCCGGGTCTTAAAGAAATCCCAATTTTAGGCGCATTATTTAGCAGTGTTTCATATCAACGTGAAGAAACGGAATTGGTGCTAGCTGTTACTCCAAACTTGGTTGACCCAGTCGCTTCCAGTGATTTGAAAATGCCAACTGATAATTTCAGGCCGGCAACTCTCATGGAAACATTTTTCTATGGTGCTATGGGGAGCTTGCAGGGTAATGTAGACAGGGTTTCGCAAACGCCAACAACAGAGGGTCCAGTTGGATTTATGGTAGATTAATATGAAAAATTATATTTCGCTAATAGCTTTTGGGCTGCTGATGGTTGGTTGTTCAAAAATACCAACGGAGGCTTATAATAATAGAGGAAACCCTGAGTCATTACTTGATGTTTCTTCAGAAACAGTAACGGTTGAGCTTGGATCTCCCAGTTCAATTGATGAAATTAAGGAGTGGGTTGAATCGGATCAGCCAAGCAGCGCAATTATATATTGTGTTGAAGGTGACTTGCTTTGTGATTCAGCTGAGGAAACTTTGGATTTATACGGGATTGAGCATGAATGGATAGCGTCTGATTATAGCGAAATTAGCCTTGTGTATGAGCGAGTTATTGCTAGAGATTGCCAAAATAGTTACATTGATAATAGGATCAACCCATATAACTTAAATCACCCAACATTTGGTTGCTCAATGGCGTCAAATATGGTGCAGATGGTGACGAACCGTAATGAGTTTGTCAACCCAGACTTGCTTGGATTTATGGATTCACGCTCGGCGGCAAAATCAATGCGTGGCTACAGGTTCTTTGATTCTAGGCGTAATTTTAGTGCTGGAAATAGTGGTGGCTTAACTGTTAATTCTTTGAACTTTAATTAATATTGAAAGTATTTTGATATGGAAAGAAGTCCAGTTTTAGCAATTATTACAGAACCTTCGGATTTGGATATTGTAACGTCAATAACCTCTGCTGTTGGTTATAAGGATATTGAATATATTCAAGGCAGCCCTGCTGACGCAGCAAATTTCGTTGTATCAGAGCGTTTGATAATTAAATATATTATAATGTTCATTGCGGATAGAACTTTTGATATGCTATCCGAATTGGATAGCTTGGCGGAACAGTGCGATGCTGGAACGAAAGTTGTTGTGATTGGTAATACGAATGATATCTCATTTTATCGTGCATTAAAAGAAAGAGGGGTTGTTGAGTATTTTAACGGTAACGCCCCCGTTGCTGATATACGTCAAGTGTTATTTTATTCAGGTGAAAAATCAGCATTAAATGGTAAGACTATTGCGGTGATAGGTGGTGGAGCTGGAGATGGCTCAAGCATGGTTGCCTTAAATGTTGCAAATTGTTTGGCTAGCATTCATAAGAAAAAAGTTGTTTTGGTAGATTTGGATTATCAATTTGGCATGGTTGCGCGGCATTTGGAATTAAATCAACCTTATAGCATTAAAGAGATTTTTGATCACCCTGATAGAGGGGTTGACGCAACTTTATTGCAGCGTATGGTTAGTGTGCATTCATCTGGATTAAACGTTATATCATCGCCACAAAGCCTCAATTTTGTGCCAGACTTGAAGCCAGAATTAATACGAGATTTCATTAGTCATTTAACTGCTCAATATGAGTATGTGATATTAGATTTGCCGCATCGTTGGGATAGGTGGATTTCATCGGCGGTGAGTTATTCCGATCATATTTTAGTGGTATCACAATTATTGCTTAAATCCATTGCGCATAGTTCACGTTTATTGAACGCTTGGACAGAGCTTGGTTTTAACTCCAAAGCTATTTCAATGGTGATAAATCGTAGTGGTTCACGCTTTAAGGAATCTTTGAATCCTAAGGATTTTGAGAGAATAATGGGTATGGAAATTAAGGCTTATTTGCCAAATGACATTAAGGTGGTTTGTCAAGCGGAGAATAAAGGCGTATTTGTCAGTGATATTGGAAAATCACAATTATCTAATGAGCTTGAAAGAGTGGCACGGCTGGTGCTGTAAGAGGGAATATGTTTGGTAAAAAAACTGGATCATCTGATGGAAATGAAACTAGCACGCAACCTCAAAATATTGAGAGTTCTGCACTAGTTGGTGGTGACACACACCTTCCCGCAGTTATTCCGAGTATAGAGAAAAGTGGAGAAATTGCGCCACGACAATCTTCAGCTTTATATGCGCAAACCACGGGTGCCGCTGAAAATAAAACATATGCTAACTCAACTCCTGAGAGAATAAGTTTTGTTGATAGAACGCAAGAAACTCCAAAGTTTATGGAAGTTAAGACATATTTAATCAACGAATTGGTTGATAAAATTGATTTCGCCGTGATGTATCAATTGACTGAGGAACGCCGCAAACAAAGAATCCATGCTGAATTATCCAAATTAATCACGGGGATTGAAGCACCCTTGACTGCCAATCAAATGGTGTTATTGAAGGATCAAGTAACCGATGAAGTGCTGGGTTTTGGTCCTTTAGAGCCTTTATTGCGGGATCAAGATGTTTCTGATATTATGATTAATACCGCTAAACAAGTTTATATTGAGCGTCAGGGTAAGATATATTTAACTGATGTTACTTTTATGAATGAGCAGCATTTAATGGCGATTATTCAGCGGATTGTAACAAGGGTTGGGCGCAGGATTGATGAGGCAAGCCCGATGGTTGACGCTCGCCTGCCTGATGGATCTCGTTTTAATGCGATTGTGCCGCCACTTGCGCTTGATGGCGCACTTGTTTCAATTCGTAAGTTTAAGGAAGCAAAAATCAGTTTGAAAGATTATGTTTCATATGGTTCTATGACCACGCAAATGGCAAAGTTTTTGGAGATTTGTGCTAATATTCGCTTGAATATAATCGTATCTGGGGGGACTGGTAGTGGCAAAACTACTATGCTTAATGCGTTGTCCAAGCATATTGATAATGGTGAGCGGGTTATTACGATTGAAGATGCGGCGGAATTGCAGATGATGCAACCACATGTATTGCGTTTGGAGACTCGCCCCGCCTCAAGTGAGGGTGTTGGTGAGGTAACGCAGCGGCAATTAGTGAGAAATGCTTTGCGTATGCGTCCTGATAGGATTATTCTTGGTGAGATTCGTGGCGATGAAGTGATTGATGTGTTGACCGCAATGAATACGGGGCATGATGGCTCGCTTGCGACAATTCACTCTAATTCGCCTAGGGATTGTTTAGCGAGGATTGAAAATCTAGTGAATATGTCGGGCATTAAAATTAGTGATTCATCGCTTCGTTATCAGATTTCAAGCGCATTGCAGCTGATTGTGCAATTGCAAAGAATGCGTGATGGCAAACGCCGAGTGACCCATATTGAAGAAGTTGTTGGTAGAGAAGGCGATACTATCGTTACACAAACATTATTTAGTTATCATGCTTCGGGCGTTGATAATTTGGGCAATTTGATTGGTGAGTTTCGTTCAAGTGGGATTCGTCCTAAGTTTGCGCCAAGGGCTGAATATTTTGGCAGAGAAAAAGAATTATTAGAAGCATTAGAATTGGGCGGACAGGGCAGATTATGATTGCAGCATTAATCGCAATATTAGTTTTTTTAATTGTGTATATTTTTTATTCGCAAATTATGAATAAAAAAGTTGCATCAGCTGGTGCGCATACGCAAAATATTTTGCAACAAGTGAAAAGTGAAAATCAATATCTCAATGCAAAAAAAGATAGTTTCAATGAAACGATGGAGATTTTGAAAGCAGATGTTAATCAGTCGCCATTATTTAAGGCGCTGTCATATCTTCCTCTGGGTAAAAGATTTATAGTTAAGTTGGTGCGAGCGGGCAAGCAAAATAGTGCCGCTGGCTTTGTGGCGTTTTTTGTGTTGCTATTCATCGCCTGCGTTGGGTTTGTGTTGTTTCGTGGTTTGGGTGTGATGTATCTGGTTGGGGCTTGCTTATTCCCGATATGGTTGTGTAACAAAACATTGACCAATATCATTAAGAAACGCAATTTGAAGTTTATTAATATGTTCCCCGATGTGTTGGATATGATTGTTCGCAGCGTGAAATCTGGCTTTCCCGTTAGCAGTGCCGTGAATATGGTGGTGGAAAATATGGACGATCCAGTGAAATCAGAGTTCCGTCAACTCTCCGATGAAATTGCGCTGGGGCGAAGTATGTCCGACGCATTAGATAGGTTGGCGGTGCGAATTGATGAGCAAGATATTCGTTTTTTCGTGGTAGTGCTGAAGATACAGCAGGAAACTGGTGGAAATCTAGCGGAGATTATGTCTAATTTATCTGGTATTATTCGCAAACGCAAGCAACTGCGTCAAAAAATCCGCGCTATGACCTCAGAAGGGCGTGTTACAGGTTACATTTTGGCGTGTATTCCGCTATTAGTGTTTGGAGTGCTGTTTTTTATGGCACGGCAACATTTAGAACCATTATTTTACACTGAACTTGGTAATAAGATTTTTGCAGTTGCCATTGGCATGGTGGTGTTGTCACAAGTGATTGTGCGAAAAATGGTTAATATTGATATTTAATTTTAATTTGGCGTTAATATGTTTGATAGTCCCGTAATTATAGCTTCAATTTTATCAATGGCATGTTTTGTGATGTACATGTTGATTGATGTTGCGATAAGCAAAAAAGAGCGCAGTAAAAGGTTGGATAGAGAGGCGAGGCTGACTAGCGCATATAGCGATGTTGGATTTAATCGTGATGATCAATTTGTTGAAATGAATGATCAATTGACAGGTTTCGCTAAGTTTGAGAATCAGATTTTACGAACTATGGGTATGGACGTTGATAAAGCGTTGAGAGATGCAAAATATGCTTCATTAGTCGCAGGGCTTGATTCCGTTAATGGCCCAATGCACTTGTTGTTTTATAGAAGAGTTGGTGGCTATTTGCTAGCGATGATTGGGTTGCTATGTTTGTTGAAAGGCAAACTTTTATTTTATGCTCTGGGTGGATTATTGCTGGTGGTTGGCTTGTTTGGCGCATCAATTTTTGTGAGCAATTCACGGCAAAAAAGGCAAAAGAAATTATTGCGTTCTTTTCCCGATGGGTTAGATTTGATGGTGGTATGTGTGGAATCTGGTTTGGCATTAGACGCTGCAATTAATCGTGTGGCTGATGAATTAGGTTCGGCGCACCCACTATTTGCAAAAGAGCTTGGTAAAACTCGCTTGGAGCTAGCGTTATTGAATAATCGTTCGCAAGCATTGATGAACCTCGCTGATCGTATTGATTTGGTGGCGTATCGTTCATTGGTTGCTGCGCTGATTCAAACGGAGAAGTTTGGAACTAATTTAACTGATACTTTGCGTGTTTTATCCGATGATTATCGTCAAACAAGGTTGATGCTAGCGGAAGAAAAAGCAGGAAGATTACCCGCTTTAATGGCAATTCCATTAATATGTTTGTTGTTGCCCGCCCTGATGTTGGTGGTGATGGGGCCGATGGTGGTTCGTTTGAAGGCACAAGGCGGAATAACTGGGGGCAAATAATTTTGCTTTGTGATGTTGCAAAATTGCAAAATATTGCATCAAATCCAAATAATTCTGTTTGGGTGAGCGCAAATGCTGGGTCAGGTAAAACTAAAGTTCTAGTTGATAGAATCATCAGGTTGCTACTTGAAGGAGTGCCTTCCGAACATATTTTATGCTTGACTTATACCAAAGCAGCGGCATCTGAAATGCTCGTTCGGTTGCAAAAAATCATTAATTCATGGGCGATTATAGCGGAAGATGAATTACAAAAACAACTTGAAGCGATTTTAGAGAAAAAAGCAAATATTGCGACTATTCAAGCCGCACGCAATTTATTTTTCAATTTCCATGATGCGTCTTTGCGCTTGCCAATCCTCACTATTCATTCATTTTGTCAAGGGTTATTGAGCAATTTTCCGCATGAAGCGGGTCTTAACCCTGCATTTAAGTTGGCGAATGATGAGCATATGGCGGAATTGATAAATATGGCGAGAATTGCTATTTTGGCAGAGGCAGTGACAAAACCTGATGAAGAATGGTCTAAAATGCTGGATTATATGCTGGATAATTTGAGTGAGCATAGCTTTAATCAGTGGGTTACTAAAATTAATTCGCTGCGTTATAAGGCACAATATTTATTACAAAATGACGATATTAATGATTTAGCAATTCATATGTTATATGCAAAATGTGATTTTGAGCAGGGTTGTGAATCGTCTCAATTATTGCAAAAATATTTAACTGCAAGCGATGATTTCCACGCAATTTTGCAAAATATATTACCAATTTTTCAATCTGGTAGTGTGAATGATGGCAAAATGGCGCAGAAAATTGAAACATATTTATGTGCAGAAAAAACGCAAAGTTCGCTGCATGATTTTGCTTTCGCTATTTTAACGAATGAGGGAACGCAATATAAAAATGTGCCAACAGCACCAACAAAGAAAAAACTTTTGCCTAAATTATCATATGAATGGGCTGAAATTAGCAAGCGAGCGGAGGAATATTTCAAGCAATATCATATGCTTAACTCGGTGAAATTGTCACATGCGTTGATGTTGGTAGCTAAAAAATGGCTCACGCATTATCAAGCAATCAAAGCACAGCATTCATATGTGGATTATTATGATTTGCTGGAAAAAGTGCATGATTTGTTGCAAGATCCTGAATTATCAAACTGGGTATTGTATAAATTGGATAGCAAAATAACGCATTTATTAATTGATGAAGCGCAGGATACCTCGGGATTGCAATGGAAAATCACTCAAGCCTTAACCGCTGAATTATTTGCGGGGCAAGGTGCAAATGGAATTAGTAGTTTGTTTGTAGTGGGTGATGAGAAACAATCAATATTTGGTTTTCAAGGGGCGGAGGCGCAGCAATTTATGCAGCAATCACTGGATTATGAGGCTAGGGCAGCGGCGATTGGCGAGGAATTGCACCGAGTGCCATTGAGTGTTTCGTTTCGTTCAGTTGCAACAATTTTACAGTTTGTGGATATAGTTTTTGCAAATCAGGGCTGGGAGCATCAAAGTTTTCGTGGGCAACAAAATGGACGTGTTTGTTTGCACCCTTGTTTGGATTAGCCTGCACAATAACAGCTATGCAATAAACGCATTGCTTGTGACGAATGCGTTGCGTGGTTCATGATATCTTCACATAAGACAAGCATTTAGCAGTTGGTTGCATAATTGAAATATGCTATGTTAATGTTATTGAATAATATGGATATTATGCCAACCCTTCAAAATATTGTTGCTGAAAAGCCCGCCTCTGAAACATCATTTGCCAAGCCATATGACTTTGCTAAGCAATCTGATGATTTCAATAGTTCCTCTGATTTTGATAGTGATGCTCGCAATTTTGAGGAAATAACACTCAAAACTGGTGAGAAAGTCAAGGTGGCTCGCCCGAGTGCCTCTGATTTGGAAGATCCAATTCATACAGAAAAGACTGGAACGCCCAAAAGCATCACCAATTGGACTAAATATATTTTAGCTGGTTCAATGATGCGCCATTTGTTCAAAGAGGGCGGGGACGCTATCATGAGCTTTGATGGTGCGCCAAAAGATGATGGTTTTGTTACCGATATGATTAATCGGGTGGTTGATTTTGTTGGTAAAAAACCAGAAATACAAGCCAAAATTGATGTGATTGGTGGTTTTTTTCAATCATCATTTGATGGTAATTTGGTGAATTTAACGTCGCTAAAGGATAATCCAGTTTATAAGCAAGCAATTGGAATTATTGAATCCACTGGAAAAACTAAAGATCCTCATAAAGTTTTACAAGATGCTTATTCAGGATTTAAGGCGCATCAAGATGTTCGTTTGTCTGATACGCCAGATATTATGGGCGCAGTTGAAGGGCGTGCTGATTATAAAGATTTCATTAGCAATGTTGAATCAGGATTAAAGAAAAATCAGTTTGGCAAAACCTTTGATTTGGGGCTTGGGGTGACAACAGGTGTTATAACAGCGGGATATGCTTTGAGTATTTATCGTGATATTCACCGTTGTTTTGCGGAAACAATAGCTTACGAAAAATATGATGAGCGCAAAAAACCATCGGAAATTACTCCTATAGATATTTTCACTTCGGAAAATAAAATTGTTAAAGAAACTTGCCAAAATTATATTGGTAAAAATGCGCTGCGTTTTGGCGTATGCGCTGCTTTTTTTGGACGCTGGGCTGGTGATGCGCTGGAGATGGCGGGCTTGTCGGAAAAGGATAATTTGCAATGGATTAAGCATATTCCCGCTGGAGGAATTACTCTTGGGGTGCTTGGCGTGCTGATGTTAACGGAAATGATGCGCAAAGATTCTAGCATATTTGATGATGTGGTGGAAATGCGGGATCATAAATTGAATCCCCAGCGTGGTATGGGTGATTCCATCGCTGGTTCTGATTTGTTTGATTTATATCAAAAATATTGCATTAAATCTATTCCTAATAAAATGTTCAAAGATGCAACCAGAAGTGATTATGGCGATGAAGGCAGTTGGACATCAGCTCGGGCGATTTTTGACCGTATGGCAGAAATGATGAACCATACATATAAATATAAGGACTCCAATTTTGCACAAGCTGATCCTGTGTTGCAAATTGAGCGGGAAATTACGGCAAGGTTGGAATATTTCACTTTGCCTAAGTTCATTTATTTGCTCGGGCATGACATGATAGATTTTGAAAAGCCAGAATTAACGCTCGCTTGTGCGGAAATCGCCAATACTTATAGCATTCAAGCAGCAAAGCAATTTTGGCAAAAAGTTGAGGTGGAGCAAGTGCCAATTCATGATGCGCTTGAGCCTTATGCTGTGGATTTGAGCAAAACTTTGGGCAGTGTGAGTGCAGAAATTGATGAAGTCTCAAGGCGTTCGCCGATGTATAGGGAGGCGATTTTAGAGAATTATTTGCAAAAAAATCCAGATGTGCAGGTGAAATATAACGAATTAGTAGCATTGCGAGATGAAATGGGTGAGCAAGGCAAAACGCCTGAATTATCTTCTCGTGCAAATATTGTAATGAAAGATGTGCGAGAATTGCTGAATAATAGCAAAAAATCCACTGAATATGATGGAGAGTTGCGTGATAACGTCGTGGTTGATAACATTGTAGGTGGTAACGGCTTAGAGCAACAACAAAAAGCCACTCCCAGCAATTATGCTAACGCAGTTGTGCAATTTGGGCGTATGGATAACTCAGTCAAACAGCAAGTTGCGTTAAATGTATGATGGATATATGAGATAAATATGTTACTTGAACTTTTTGCAATAACTTGATAAGTGAGTTATATAGATACAAAAAAATGGATTTTATGATAAAGAAAAATATTAGTTACATCGTTTGTTTAGCCGTGTTTTTGGGTGGAGTTGCATTTGCGACTGATTCTCATTCTCGGGAACAAGTGAGGATTGTTGGGTCTTCCACTTTGTTTCCGTTCGTGGCATCTGCTGCTGAGAGTTATAGCGAAAAAGCGATGCGCAAAGCTCCAATTGCAGAATCAATTGGCACGGGTGCGGGTTTTTTAGAGTTTTGCAAAGGAGTTGGCGAAAAATATCCTGATATAGTTAGTGCATCTCGCCCAATCATTGCAACTGAACAAAGCATATGTGACAAAAATAATGTTGGTAAATTGCTTGAGATACCACTCGGTGTTGATGGAATTGTGATTGCAACTGCTATTGAGGCAAAAACTTTCGGCCTAACAAAGCAACAATTATTTGCGGGATTGGCTAAAGAAATTGTGGTTGATGGTAAAATTACCGCTAATACCCACAAAAAATGGAGCGATGTTGATGCAACTTTACCAGATATAAAAATTGAAGTTTATGGTCCATCTTCCACTTCGGGAACTCGTGATGCGTTTGTGGAGCTGGTGTTTGAGCCAGTTTGCATTGTGCTGCCTGAAGTGCAACAACAATTTCCTAACCCAGCGCAAGGCAAAGATTTTTGTCACGCAATTCGTGAAGACGGTGCTTATATTGAGGCGGGAGAGAATGACAATTTGATTGTGCAGAAATTATCGTTAAATAAAACCGCTTTGGGCATTTTTGGCTATAATTATTTAGAGCAAAATATGGATAAAGTGCAACCAATTGAGATTGATGGAATTGCGCCAGATTTTGAAAATGTAGCTGATGGTAAGTATCCAATTGCACGCATGTTATATATATATGTGAAGACTGCGCATTTGCAACAAGTTACTGATTTGAAAGGGTTTGTGCAAGAAATCACTAGTGATGAAGCTATTTCTAATGATGGTTATTTGGTGGATAGAGGGCTTATTCCATTGAGTGAAAAACAACGTCAGAAAATGCAAAAAATGGTTGCTGAGGCACTGAAATAAGTAAAATATTATGCTATGAAATGTTAATAATATATATCATATTAGTGATATGATGGGGGCAAATGCTCAAAATTATTTGCAAAATAAACAATTAAATGAAAATTAATATAGCATGAAAATTGAGGATATTAGCGTCAAAGGCAGGTTGCGGGCGAATGTAGAACTTGCTAATCGCACATGGTTCAGGGTTGGTGGAGCTGCTGATTGGCTGTTCACCCCCGAAGACGTTAACGATTTAGTATTGTTTCTGCAAGCATTGCCGTTAGATATTTCAGTGACTATAATGGGAGTTGGTTCAAACTTGCTGGTGCGTGATGGCGGAATTGAAGGTGTAGTTATTCGTTTGGGGCGTGGATTTAGCGAGATTAAAGTTAGCGGTTGCGATGTTATCGTAGGAGCAGCTGCACTTGATGTGAATGTTGCCAAAGTTGCAAGCAATGCTGGGCTTGCGGGTTTTGAGTTTTTAGCAGGAATACCAGGGACTATAGGCGGGGCAGTGCGAATGAATGCTGGTGCGTATGGCTCAGATATTTCACAAATTGCAACATATATATATGCGGTTGATAGGGCGGGGCGGGAGCATAAAGTTGCTGCCTCGGACGCTGATTTCGCTTATCGTCATTGCGGGTTGCCTGATGATTGGGTGATTACTAAATTAGCGATGCGGGGCGAATTGGATAATATATATGATATAAATATGCGCATGGAAAAAATTGTCAGTGACAGGGCGAATACTCAACCAGTGCGCGCTCGGACGGGAGGGTCAACCTTCAAAAATACGGCTGGAAATAAGGCTTGGCAGTTGATAGATAAGGCGGGTTGCAGGGGGTTAAAATATGGTGATGCACAAATATCCGAACTTCATTGCAACTTTATGTTGAACAATGGAGCAGCAAATGCTAATGATTTAGAGCATTTGGGTGAGCAAGTGCGCATGATGGTTTTGCAAAAAACTGGCGTTGAATTGGAGTGGGAAATTAAGCGAATTGGTAGAGAAATTGATTAAAAATTGTTGGAATATAATATTTTAATGTTTTTGCTTAAGTTTTTACTTGCTTTGTCTGAAAAACATAACTATAAACATTTTTCTAATTTATATTGATTTGCGCATTGCGCACTGCGACTTTTGAGGAATAATATGGCTCGTACGGGTATCATTGCAAAGAAACTAGGAATGACTCACATTTATAATGATTTTGGTGAGCATCTGCCTGTGACGGTATTGTTGCTTGATAAAGTTCAAGTTGTGGCGCAGAAAACAGTTGAAAAAGATGGCTATAATGCACTGCAAATTGGTTTTGGTTCTCGTAAAGTGAAAAATGTTTCTAAGCCATTGCGTGGGCATTTTGCTAAGGCTAAAGTTGAACCAAAGTCTAAGTTGGTAGAGTTTCGTGTTGAGCAAGCTGAAATGGTTGATGTTGGTGCTGAAATAATCGCATCTCATTTTATTGATGGTCAATTTGTTGATGTGGTTGGGACAAGTAAGGGTAAAGGATTTGCTGGTGCCATGAAGCGTCATAATTTTAGAGGATTGGAGGCATCTCACGGTGTTTCAATTTCTCACCGTTCGCATGGTTCAACAGGTGGAAGGCAAGATCCAGGTAAGGTGTTTAAGAATAAAAAAATGGCTGGTCATATGGGTGATGTAAGAGTTACGCAACAAAATCTTCGCATTGTAAAGTGCGATGATGATTTAGGGGTGATATATGTGAAGGGAGCAATTCCAGGTGCCACCAACTCATATGTTTTGGTGCGCGATGCAGTGAAAAAAGCCGTTCCAGCGTCAGTGCCAATGCCAGCTAAGTTAGCAAGTTAAATTATACATATTAAGATAAAGACGTTAGGTTGATAAAATGAAGCAAGAAGTAATTAATTTTGACAACAAAATATTGTCCGAGATTCAGTTGGATTCCGCAATATTTGGATTGGACATCAGGGTAGACATACTACACAGAATGGTTGAATGGCAACGTGCTAGGAAGCAAGCTGGAACGCATAAGACTAAAACTATATCAGAAATAAGTGGAACAACAGCCAAGCCTTTTAAGCAAAAAGGGACTGGTAATGCCCGTCAAGGTTCAAAGAGGGCGGCGCAACATAGGGGTGGGCAAACCACATTTGGTCCAGTAGTTCGCTCACATGCTCATTCACTAACTAAGAAGTTTCGTACCCTAGCATTAAAGACTGCTTTGTCAGCAAAGAAAAATGCAGGTGAATTATATGTAATGGAAGATAATTTCGGTGGTTTTGAAAAAACTAAAGATTTCAATATTAAAATGTTGTCAATGGGTTTAGTTAAACCCTTAATGATTGATGCCAATGTTGATGAGTTATTTTTGAGGGTCGCTCGTAATGTCAAAGGAGTTGATGTTCTTCCAGTTGTTGGAATAAATGTTTATGATATATTGCGTCATAAAGAACTAGTATTAACAAGGTCAGCTATTTCGGCTTTAGAAGGTAGGTTGTCGTGAATAAAAAAGTTAAAAATGCGGTGAAAATAACTCCTGCAATGTTTGATCTGATTTTGGGTCCAGTGGTAACCGAGAAGTCTAGCGCAGCTTTGGAGAATAATAAAGTGATAATTAAAGTCCGTTCTGATGCTAATAAGGGCTATATTAAAGCCGCTGTTGAATCCATATTTGATGTAAAAGTTAAATCAGTGAACGTGATGAACGTGAAGGGTAAGGTGAAACGCTTCCGTGGTATGGTCGGAAAAAGAGTTGACGTCAAAAAAGCAATAGTAACGTTGCATGAAGGCAGTTACATTGATTTCACAGTAAAGGTATAATTATATGTCATTGAAATTATATAATCCAACATCTCCATCTCAGCGCCAGTTGATAACGGTTGATAGATCGCAATTATGGTCTGGTGCGCCAGAGAAGAAATTAGTTGAGGGTCTGAACAAAACTGGTGGTCGCAACAATAGAGGGCGGATAACATGCCGTCACATTGGTGGTGGTCATAAAAGAAAATATCGCATTGTTGATTTTTTGCGAAATAAGAGAGACGTTTTCGCAACTGTTGAAAGATTGGAGTATGATCCAAACAGAACGGCTTTCATTGCATTGATACAATATGATGACGGGGAAAAGTCTTACATAATAGCACCTCAAAGACTTGTTGTCGGTGACAGAGTGATTGCTGGCTCAAAAACTGATATTAAGCCTGGCAATGCCATGCCAATAAAAAATATTCCAGTTGGAACAATAGTTCATAATGTGGAATTAAAGCCTGGTAAAGGTGCGCAATTAGGGCGTTCAGCTGGTTCTTATATACAGCTTGTAGGTAAAGATCAAGGCTACGCTCAAGTGAAATTACGCTCTGGTGAGTTGCGTTTGGTTCACGAGGATTGCATGGCGTCAATCGGTGCTGTTTCCAACCCAGATCACCAAAATACTAATGATGGAAAGGCTGGAAGAACTCGCTGGAAAGGTACTCGTCCGACTGTTCGTGGAGTTGCAATGAATCCAGTTGATCACCCACATGGTGGTGGTGAGGGCAGAACCTCTGGGGGGCGTCACCCAGTTACTCCTTGGGGTAAATGCACTAAAGGAGCTAAGACTCGTTCTCGTAAGAAGGTTTCATCTAAATATATAATTCGTTCGCGCCACAAAGCAAATAAATAGAGGTTATTATGACAAGATCCGCATGGAAAGGTCCATTTATAGATATGTATCTTTTGAAGAAAGTAGAAGTAGCAAAGCAGAGTAGTAGAAACACCATTATTCAGACTTGGTCTAGAAGGTCAACGATAATTCCTCAGTTTGTTGGTGCAACATTTGGTGTTTATAACGGTCACAAGTTTATTCCAGTGGCGGTAACGGAGGACATGGTTGGTCATAAGTTGGGAGAGTTCTCTCCAACTAGGACTTATAATGGTCACGGCGCTGACAAAAAAGCTAAGAAAAAATAGGTATAATCATGAATGAATTAGCTAAAAATCAGTCTTCTGCTACTTTGAAAAACATTAGAGTTAGTCAACAAAAGTTAAATCTTATAGCTCAGCTCATACGCGGTAAGCACGTTTCTTCCGCTTTGACGCAATTAGATTTTTCCGCTAAAAGAGCCTCAAATGAGGTTAAAAAATTACTTAATTCAGCAATAGCGAATGCAGAAAATAATAACGGTCTTGATATAGATAGTTTATATGTAAAAGAGGCATGGGTTGGTAGAGCAACTGTAATGAAACGCTTTCACGCCAGAGCAAGAGGAAGGGGTGCAAGAGTTGAAAAGCATTCTAGCCATATAACCATTATAGTTGAAGATAGGAGTGCCACATAATGGGACAGAAAGTTAATCCAATAGGGCTTAGGCTTGGAATAAATAAAACATGGGATTCTCGCTGGTATTCAGACGATAATTACGCTAAGTTTTTGCATGAAGATTTGAAAATTAAGAAGCATATTAAAGAAAAGTTAAAATCAGCTGGAATTAGTAAGGTTTTAATTGAAAGAACTTCCAAAAAAGTTAGTGTTTCAATTCATACGGCTCGCCCAGGAGTCGTGATTGGTAAAAAAGGTGCTGATATTGATAAGATAAAGAAAGATTTGGGTCAGTTCACTAAAGACGAAGTAACAGTTAACATAATAGAAGTTCGCAAGCCTGAAATTGATGCAAAATTAATTGCTGAATCGGTTGCAGATCAATTAGAGAGAAGGATAACCTTCCGCCGTGCCATGAAAAGATCCGTTCAATCCTCACTGAGGCTTGGAGCGAAAGGAATACGAATTAATTGTGCAGGACGTTTGGGTGGAGCTGAAATAGCTAGAACCGAATGGTATAGGGAAGGGCGAGTTCCGTTGCATACATTGCGAGCTGATATTGATTATGGCGTAGCGAAGGCTCACACAACTTATGGTGTAATTGGAATTAAGGTTTGGATATATAAAGGCGATTTGACGACCATTGAAAATGTTGTAGATGAAGCAAAACCAAAGAAAACAGCGTAACAAATAATTGAGGCCGAGTAGCAAAATGGTAATGCCGAGGACTGCAAATCCTCTATCGGCGGTTCGATTCCGCCCTCGGCCTCCAATGTAAATCAGAATTATGGAACAAGACGAATATTCACTAAAAGGTAGAGAATATATAAAGTTTTTTTCTAAAAATATTAGTTCAAAACCTGGTATTTACCAGATGATTGATAAAAACGATGTGATAATTTACATTGGTAAAGCAAAAAATATAAAAAATCGTTTAACTTCATACACAAACATTAATATGTTATCTACCAGAATTATGCGTATGGTGGACTTGGTTGTTAGAATTGAGATACAAATTACTGCAAGTGAGGCAGAAGCCCTATTGCTTGAAGCTAATTTAATCAAAAAAAAACAGCCAAAATATAATATCTTATTAAAAGATGATAAAACATATCCATATATTATGTTTAGTGGGCATAATTTTCCACGAATTGGTAAGCATAGAGGAAAGCAGAGTAAAATAGATAGATATTTTGGTCCGTTTGCATCTGTTTCGCTAGTTGATGAAACGATAACTCTTTTGCAAAAAGCATTTTTATTGCGCCCCTGTGGGGATAATATTTTCAAAAATCGTTCTCGTCCTTGTTTGCAATTTCAAATCAAACGTTGTTCGGCTCCATGTGTAGGATATATTGCACAGGCTGAATATGCTGAATCACTTTCACAAGCAGAATTATTCTTGCGTGGTAAAAATACCCATTTGCAGCAGGAGTTAGCGGAAAAAATGAATATTGCATCGGAAAATATGCAATATGAGAAAGCAGCGCAATATCGTGATCGCGCAAGGATTTTGATAAATATTCAGCAACAGCAACGCTATCATGAGCATAATATTTCCGATGCGGATTTGTTGGCGTGTTATGTTGAGGACGGACAAGCATGTGTGCAGCTTTGTTTTTTTCGTGGCGGGCAGCATTTTGGCAATCACGCATATTTTCCCGCAAATATTTTTGAGGAGGAGAAATCAGCAATTTTGGCATTGTTTATCGGTCAATATTATCAAAATCACCCAATTCC
Organism: Alphaproteobacteria bacterium; assembly: GCA_043765375.1. Classification (GTDB taxonomy): domain Bacteria; phylum Pseudomonadota; class Alphaproteobacteria; order Rickettsiales; family UBA998; genus JAYUJH01. The sequence goes on along the minus strand of JAYUJH010000032.1, from coordinate 33,893 downwards.
ACCCCGCATATATGTTGATAGTGCGCCGCATGAAGCTGATATTTTGCAAGATGCACTTACTATGCTTGCCAATCATAAAGTGGAATTGACGGTTCCTTTAAGGGGTGGGGCAAAAAAAATCATTGACGATTTGCAACAAATAGCAACTGATTCGTTGACGGCGAAATTGTCGGTGCGCAAAGGCGAGGTCAATAATATGCAAGCGGTTGGTGAATTATTTAATTTGTCAAAAGCACCAAAGCGCATTGAAGTTTATGATAACAGCCATATTGCGGGTAACTATGCGGTTGGGGCGATGATTGTTGCGGGTGAAAGTGGTTTTGAACCTGCGGAATATCGCCGTTTTAATTTTCGTAATCCTGAACTGGTTGGTGGTGATGATTATGCGATGATGCGTGAAATGTTGACAAGGCGGTTGCAGCGATTAAAAAATAATGCGGAAGATACTCGCCCTGATTTGTTGTTGATTGATGGTGGAAAGGGGCAGCATAGCGCAGTTTGGGGCGTGATGCAGCAATTGCAATTTCATATTCCGTTTGTGTGTATTTCCAAGGGGGAGAACCGTAATGCGGGGCGTGAAACTATGATTATGCAAAATATTACGCCGTTTCAAATGGAACATAGCAACCCAATTTTGCATTATTTGCAGCGTTTGCGAGATGAGGCGCATCGTTTTGCGATAACTTCGCATCGCATCAAGCGGTCTAATGCGATTAAGGTGAGCAGTCTTGATGAAATTATCGGAATTGGTGCAAGTCGTAAGCGGGCATTAATGTTGCATTTTGGTTCTGTGAAGGAGGTTATGCAGGCTTCTGTTGCTGAAATGCAACAAGTTAAGGGGATTAACGAGAATATGGCTAAACAGATTTACGCATATTTTCATCAATAAAATATGCAAATAAAATATATGTGGTTGCGATATGAATAATACAAAAATTGTGAAAATTGAGCTGATTGAAACTGGAATAATCAGGCGTAAAACTGAAATTGAGCAGGAGCGCAATATTGCAATTGGTGATTTGTTGTCTGACAATTATTTCGCATTATTTAACCATATCGGGGGATATGAGCTGCAACTTGGAATAATTGATGGCAAGTTGAATATCTTCGTTTCAGGTGAAAATATGTTGAAAGATTACTCAATAAATATTGCAATTAGTCAGTTCAGAGCGATTATCAAGGATTATTATATTATATGTGAAAGTTATTTTGCTGTTTCCGCTAGCAAAGATCCATATCGTTTAGAGACTATTGATATGGCTCGCAGGGCAATTCACAATGAGGGGGCGGAATTATTCAAAAGCGAAATTAGCGATTATGCTGATTTAGATTTTGATACCGCCCGCAGATTATTCACGTTGATGTGTGTTATGTTAGCTAGATAGTGAGATTATGCGGCATCAACTGTTTCAGACTTAACCACTTCTTTTTTTGCAGGAAATGCCGTTGCTTCAGCCGTTCTAACTACTTCAATGTAGCATTCAACTACAACTTCAGGGTGCAAAATTATGCTCGCTTTATATAAACCCAAAGTTTTTACTGTTCCAAGCAAATTAATTTGTTGGCGGGTGAAATTATAACCTTTTGCTTCCAATGCGATAGCAACATCACGCACAGCGACTGACCCAAACAAACGACCATCTTCACTGGCTTGACGTATAACTTTAACGGACAAATCAGTTAAAGTTTTAGCATATTCAACTGATGCGTTTTTGCGATCAATATTTTGACGCTCTAAAATCTCTTTTTTAGCATGTATTTCTGCGATATTAGCTTTGGTTGCACGCATCGCTTTTTTCTGTGGCAGCAAGAAATTGCGCCCATATCCGCCTTTGACATTAACTAAATCCCCGACTTTACCAAGGTTGGTAACGTGTTCTAGCAAAACTAAATCCATAATCTATAACTCTCAATATCAATTTAATGTTGCTTTATAGCAGTAATAATATTTTTTGCAATGATATTTTGCGCAAAACACACAAAAAAACCGCAAACAACCAATTTGGCGGTTTGCGGTTTTTCCCAACAGATGCTTATGCAGCTTCAGATTTCAAAATCTTCAACTCAGCGGCAGATTCTTTACCTTTGTTTGAAGTCAAGTTGTAACCAACTCTTTGTCCTTCATTCAAAGTTCTAAGACCTGCTTTCTCTAATGCTGTGATATGCACGAATACATCTTTTCCACCATCATCAGGTGCGATAAATCCATAACCTTTAGTTGCATTAAACCATTTTACTGTTCCTGTAGACATACTCAAATAACCCTTAAAAAATTAAAAACTTGCCTTAATTTGTTGCGGAATTGCAACAAACCTTTTAGAGTTCGTATTGTTAGTTAATTTTGAACTCTTAAAAGCATGTTTTCCTAAAATATTTTAAGAAAGATTTACCATATTCTAAAAGAGATAATATTAATAACGTAACTCGGAAATAAAAACATATCACATTTTGCATCTCACTGCAATGGTTTTTTATTTATTTGCATTGAAATAATTTATTATATATGCAACATGATTATGAGATGAAAATGAAATATTTTATTATGATGTTTATGTTGATTGTGGCTAATAATTCCACATTTGCAACTGCGAAGGTTACTCGCTCACAAAATAATTTTAATTTGCAACAAATATTGCAAAAATCATATGATAATTCGCCGAAATTGCAAGCAGCAAAAGCCGCATTGGCAGCGGCAAAATCGTTGCGCAAGCAATCAAGCGTGATGTTGAACCCTGAATTAATTTATAGGAAAGAGAGTTTTGGTGGTGGCGGTGCATATAAGTTTTATAGCCCGCAACAAAATGTTTATGGCGTTTCACAAACATTGGAAATTGGTGGAAAAATTACCGCTAGGGAAAATATTGCTGATGAAAATATCAAAATTGCGCAGTTAAATCAAGTCGTGACCAAGTTGGATTTGAAGCGTGACGTGACGATTGCTTATGCGAAAATAGTCGCATCGCAAGAAACATTAGAGTTGGCAAAGCAACAGCATCAACTTGCGAAAAATGTGTTGCATGATGCAAATGCGAGGATTGCCGAGGCGGCTTCTCCTTTGATTCAACGCAGCCGTGCCGAGATTGCGATTTACTTTGCTGATATAACGCTTGCCAAGGCTCAACATGGGTTGGAGCTGGAGCGCAAGCATATAGCTATATTAATGGCAGAGGATAATTTTAATTTATCGCTGGATAATAAATATTTCTATGATTTGAGTGAGATTAACTGGGATTCCAAGCAAAAATTATTGGCGAGCAACCCTGATATGTTGCAATTGGAAAATAATATAGCACATTCTAAGGCAGTTGTGAAGTTGGAGAAGGCGAATGCTGTTCCCAACCCTCGCCTTGATGCGGGAGTTATTGAAATACCCGTAGCAAATGATAAAGCATTTATGGTGGGAGTATCTGTTCCAATTCAATTGTTTAATAGCAATCATGATAATATTAAAAGCGCACAACATCAGGTCAGAAAAACTTCATTTGAGGCAAAACAGGCATTGCTTGATGCAAGCGCAACTTTGGTGCAGGCGGAAGAGGCAATGCACGATGCTTATATTCGGGCGGAAATATTGAATGATAAGATGTTACCATCGGCGATTAAAACGTTAGAATTGGCAAAAGACGGCTATGCAAGGGGGCGGTTTTTGCAATCTGAAGTGCGAGATTCTCAGCGGGCATTGTTTGATATTCAGTTACAATTAGTTGTTGCGATGCTTGAGTTTCATAGCAACAAAGCACAAATTGACCGAATGATTGTTAATCTTACTGATGCAAAAAATATTGCGAAGTTAGATGATATCAAATTAGATGATATAGGGAGTGCAAATCTTGAATAAACGAAATATAATTATTTTAATATTGCTACTTTGTGGCGTTGCAGCATATTTTGTTGCAATTGATAAATCCGTGGTTGGTAGTGAAAAAACATCTCACGCACAAGAAGGTGGGCATTCGGCAGTTGATAATCATGAGGGCGAGCATTCAAAACATGGTGGACATGATGCAGAAAATATCGGACATGAAGATGATTATTTAGAGTTAGAAAATGATGAAGGCGAAACTGGGCATAATGATCATGATGCGGGTGAAGCTGGGCATGATGACCATGTTGAGAAAACCAAAATCAATGCGGAATCAGCAAAAAAACTCAATATAAAAATATCACAAGTGGGTGACGGGGTTGTGCAGGAACGTTTAAGTGTGAGCGGGATAGTCGCACTCAACCAAAATAATATGGCGCAAGTGAAAGCTCGTTTTGCTGGAATTGTGCGTAGTGTGGCAAAGCAACAAGGGCAAATTGTGCAAGCTGGTGAAGTGCTTGCAACAGTTGAAGGCAATGATAGTTTGTTGATATATCCTGTGAAATCGCCAATTACTGGCACAATTATTGCCCGCAATACTAACATAGGAGAGGTGGCAAGTGACATACCGCTATTCACAGTGGCAGATTTGGGGACATTATGGGCAGAATTATTTGTATTTTCTAAGGATAGTTATAAGTTGCAAGCGGGGCAGAAAGTGAGCATTCAATGTTTAGATGATCCTGTTCATGCACATTCCACCATCGCAATGTTGTTACCAACTTCAGAGGCGAATAGCCAATCATTAACAGCAAGAGTTGTGCTTGATAACAAGCAAAATCATTGGCGATCTGGTATGAATATTCGTGCAGATGTGGTGCTGAGCGAAAAGGCGGTTGCGGTTGCGGTGAAAACTCAAGCAATTCAGCAATTTCACGATGAAAATGTGGTGTTTTTGGTTGATGGCGAGTCATATTCTCCGCAAATAGTGAAAATAGGTGTGCATGATTCCACATGGAGCGAAATCACGTCAGGGTTAAGCGGGGGAGAGAAATATGTTTCCACTGGTAGCTTTTTGGTGAAAGCGGATATGCAAAAATCTAGCGCAGAGCATTCGCATTAAGTGCTGAGCATTCACATTGAAATATTGAAAATTAAATAGACAAAATAGGAAATATCACAATGATTGAGATAATTTTATGATTGAAAATATCCTAAGATATTCGTTGAAATATCGCTATTTTATGTTGATAATCACGTTATTATTTGTAATTTTTGCGGGATATTGTTTGCAATATTTAACGATTGATGCAGTTCCAGATATAACAAATAATCAAGTGCAGATCAACACTGTTGCAGCATCATTTTCACCTGAGGAAGTTGAAAAACAAATTACATTCCACATTGAAAATAGTTTGGCGGGAATTGTTGGGTTGCAATCAACTCGTTCAATTTCTCGCAATGGTTTTAGTCAAGTCACCGCTATATTTGATGATGATATAGATATTTATTTTGCTCGGGCGCAGGTTAATGAACGCTTGAATGATGCACAGCAATCTTTGCCCCTAGGAATCTCACCAAAAATGGGACCAATCTCCACGGGGCTTGGTGAGATTTATTCGTGGATTGTTGAATATGAAAAACCAAATATTGATATAAACTCAAATATCATAGCGCAAGATTCACAAAACAAGCAGCAAAATGCACAAAATGGCGGGTGGCAATTAGATGGTAATTATGTCACTCCAGAGGGGCAAATATTGCAAAATGAAACTGAGCGCATTGCATATTTGCGCACTATTCAGGATTGGGTAATTCGTCCGCAATTAAAATCAGTTAAAGGAGTTGCAGGAACTGAGGCAATCGGTGGATATATCAAGCAATATCATATTGCACCAAACCCCGACAGAATGGTAGCTTTGGGGCTTGGCTTTGCTGATGTGATAGCAGTTTTGGAGCGCAATAATTTAGGAATTGGTGCAAGTTATATTGAGCAAGGCGGGGAAGCATTAGCGGTTCGGTCTGATGGTAGAATTAAAAATATCAAGCAAATTGGTGATATAGTCGTAGCAAAACGCAGTGGCATGGTGATTTATTTGCGAGACATTGCCACAATAAATATTGCTAAACAATTACGCAGTGGTTCAGCCTCCAGAGATGGCAAGGAAGTTGTGCTTGGAACAGTATTTATGCGCATCGGTGAAAATAGCCGAATTGTAGCGCAGGCAGTTGATGAAAAAATGCAACAAATTAATCAACTTTTGCCCGTTGGAATTAAAGCAAAAACGGTGATGAATCGTAGCAAATTAGTTGATAAAACCATTAACACTGTGCGCACTAATTTGATTGAGGGCGCATTATTGGTGATGGTCATATTATTTGCGATGCTTGGCAATTTCCGTGCTGCATTAATTGCTGCATTGGTCATACCGCTAGCAATGTTAATGACGGCAATGGGCATGATACGGCTTGGAATTAGTGGCAATTTAATGAGCCTTGGTGCATTGGATTTTGGTATAATCATTGATGGCGCAGTGATTATCGTGGAAAATTGTTTGTGCCGCTTGAGTGCGCATCAACATGAAAATGGTTATGTTTCCAATTTGCAAGAGCGCATGAAACAAGTTATGCAAGCAAGCATTGAGATGATTAAACCCGCATTATTTGGGCAGTTAATCATCATTATGGTATATTTGCCATTATTGAGCTTGACTGGGGTGGAAGGTAAAATGTTTTCTCCCATGGCGATTACGGTGATACTCGCATTAATCGCTGCATTTGTGCTTTCAGTAACGTTTGTTCCAGCCATGGTTGCAATTTTTGTGAGCGGTGAATTAAAAGAGCATGATAACAAAATAATTGAGCGCAGCAAAAGCGGATATGAAACAATATTGCGCAAATTAATGCAATTTCCAGCTATAGTTGCAATGTTTTCGCTTGGCGGGTTCATGGTTGCGTTATGGCTATTTTCTAATATGGGGCAGGAGTTTATGCCATCGCTTGATGAGGGTGATATTGCGATGCACGCTATGCGCATTCCTTCAACTTCCCTAGATCTTTCACAAAAATTGCAATTTCAAGTAGAACAAGCAGCAAGCAATGTGCCAGAGGTTGAATTAGTATTTTCCAAAACAGGAACTGGTGATATAGCATCAGATCCTGCTCCCGTTAATGTTTCTGATACTTTCATCATTATGAAAAATCGGAGTGAATGGCAAAATCCAACTGAACCAAAACAGCAAATAATTGAGCGCATAAGGGCGGAGGTGGCGAAAGTCCCCGCTAATAATTATGAGTTTTCGCAACCAATAGAAATGCGTTTCAGTGAGTTGATTTCGGGGGTGCGTTCGGATTTGGCAGTGAAGATTTATGGCGATGAGTTTGCCCCTATGCTTCAATCTGCCAAGCAAATTGCCAAAATATTATCAACCATTGAAGGTGCGGTTGATGTGAAGATTGAGCAAACAGATGGGTTGCCATTTTTGGATATTATTCCAGACAAAAAAGCAATTGCCAGATATGGGTTAAATGTGAGTGATGTGTTGGATTTGGTGCAAATTGCAATTGGTGGCAAGCAGGCGGGGCTTATTTTTGATGGAGATAGGCGATTTGAGATGATAGTTCGTTTGCCAGATTCAATGCGTAATGATTTGGTTCAACTTGGCAATCTTCCATTGTTATTGCCTATAATATCGCCTCTAGCATCACCTTTAATATCACCAGTTAATGCAGCTATGAATAACCCCGCTTTTGTGCCTCTCAAGCAATTAGCCAAACTGACAATTATTGAAGGAATTAACCAAATTAGTCGTGAGAATGGTCATCGCCGAGTTGTGGTGCAAGCAAATATGCAGGGGCGTGATATTGCCTCATTTGTGGCAGAGGCAAAACAAAAAATCGCCAATCAAGTGCAATTACCCGTTGGTTATTTTCTGGAATGGGACGGGCAGTTCAAAAATCTTCAGCAAGCAACCCAGCGGCTGGCGGTGGTTGTGCCAATGGTTTTTGTGATGATTTTGCTATTATTATATGTTGCTCTCAGGTCACTAGCGCAATCATTACTAGTTTTCTCAGCCGTACCACTTGCTTTGACGGGTGGGATTATCGCACTTTGGTTGTGCGCACTACCTTTTTCTATTTCGGCGGCAGTGGGTATGATTGCTCTTTCAGGAATTGCAGTGCTGAATGGTCTGGTGTTAATCACGCTGATTAACCAACTAATTGATGCAGGAATGGATTATAACGAGGCAATAATTGCGGGGGCGGTTTCACGTTTTCGCCCAGTTGTGATGACGGCGTTGGTTGCAAGCCTTGGTTTTGTGCCAATGGCGATTGCAACAGGGGCGGGGGCGGAGGTGCAAAAACCACTCGCAATTGTAGTGATAGGGGGTATTATCACCGCCACAATCTTAACTTTAATCGTAGTTCCAACATTTTATAAATATTTGCGGTTTAATAGGTGATAATTAATTAGTAATAAGCTCCATTAGAGTAACCCGTCACTCCAGCGCAGGCTGGATTCCATAAACCTTGGATACTAGCATTTTGCTAAATCTTCCCTTCGGGGGCTGGTATGACAAACATTACTATTTCAAATATTTGGTGGGGGAAGAGGAATTTGAACCAGCAAAGCAATCGCAAAGCGATTGTTTGCAACATATATTATAAGGGAGGTGGTTAAAATCCCTGATGCAAGAGATTAATTTAGCAAAACCATGGTGGGGGAAGAGGGATTTGAACCCCCGACCAATCCGTTATGAGCGGATTGCTCTAACCGCTGAGCTATTCCCCCAGTTTCATGCAATTCATATAAACATAAATATCAGTCAAATCAACCATATTTTTCACATCATAGCAATTACAATATAGTCTGTGTAAATAAATGATTTTTATATGTTGTCATTGTATCTTAATAAAATATTTATTTGCATGAGTTGATGCACGTGGTAATATATATTCATATTAATAAAATAAAATTATATTAGCAAATATAAAAAGGGTTTTTATGACGGATAATGCTGGGCAACATGATGAAGGGATTGGTAAAATAGAGATTGCTTATACAAAAGAAATTGCAACAGTCATAAAAATATCCTTAGTAGGAGCAGCAGTTGGATTAGCTGTAGCGGCATTAGCTGTAACAAAGAATCCTGATATCGGTAAGGGATTAGCTGGATTGTTTTCAAACAGTGAAGCACCATCAAAAGACGCAGTGATATTAGCAAACTCGGTTGTGGCAGGCACTATAGCTGGTGGTATAACCTCTGGTGCTTCAGCAATTGGCTGGGCTGTGAACGGTTTGAGGAAGGGAGATGCTGCGACTAAACAATGTGGTGAATTAGTTACTCAAAATGAAAAACTTATTGAACAAAATAAAAATCTAACAAGATACGTTGTTAGTGCAATAAATCATCAAGGCGTTGCAGTTCAATCTGAGCAAGGGGTGCAGTTGGCGGGATAATAACAGCATTATTTCCTTAGATTTTTTACCGAATATAATTTACCAAAAATCACTCACCAAACGCAGCACGCATTAACCTGTCATTAATTGCGATTCCAACACCAACAAAAGGAATTGGAGCGCAGGCAATTCCAGGGATAATCAGATTGGAAGTTTCCGCATAAGATTGTGCAATTTCATCTAATATCCGCAAATGTGCATATAAATTATGTGCTGCCCCAGTTAAATCACCTATTTTGCTTAAATTAAGGTTAGCAGGGTGGTTGGTGGAATAATAATCGCCGAACCCTAAATATAATTCATTCGCATTTGGGGCAACCGCATTAATACGCAACCGTGATTTGGGTGCATAATGCGAGGCAAGCTGCCCCGGAGAACGAATAGTTGACTGGATAGTTGATGACATGTTTGAAGATATTTGCATAGATGCTACATCATCAATAATACCTAATTGTTCTGCAGTGATTGACCCATGACGCAAAATACGCAATTTAGGCGAGGTGCAATCCACCACTGTTGATTCCAAGCCAATCTCACATGCTCCCCCTTTCACATTATCACCTTCCGCATCATCGCCCTCCAATATAAATAACGGCAATTTAGCGAACTCAGTTGCTACATGTTGAGCCGTGGTTGGGCTGATTTGCCCTGACATATTCGCACTTGGGGCAGCAATAGCAAAACCTGCCGATGTTATCAGCGCACGGGCAACATTGTGAGCGGGGCAGCGAATTGCCACAGTTTGCCCACCTGCAAGCGCAGATTTTGCAACTTTGCCTGCAATTAACGGCACAACCAAAGTCAATGCGGCGGGAAAAAACTGCATCGCCAGAGCGGTTGCCCGCTTATTAAATACGCCATATTGCATCGCCATTTCCAGCGAATCCACATGAATTATCAACGGATTATTGCTCGGCCTGCCCTTGGCTGCATAAATCTTCTGCACCGCCAATTCATCATGCGCTGCTGCCCCCAGACCATAAACTGTTTCAGTTGGGAAGGCAATAATATCACCATTTTGCAACATTTTTGCCGCAATCATGATATTGTCAGTGGTTGAGGAGTGAATTGTAGGATAGTTATTTGACAATTGAGCTTTAACCATAATAAAGTTTTGTAAATATTTGCATATACATGTGTATAGGAGTTTTTGTCATGCGTCAAAAGGTGATTACGGTTGCACAACAAAAAGGCGGGGCGGGTAAAACAACTTTAGTGGTGCATATGGCGGTGGCAATGGCACAAAGAGGGCTGAAGGTTGCCTTGGTTGATATTGACCCGCAAGGAAGCCTTGGACATTGGCACAAAATCCGTGAAAAACGTATGGGCGAGGGCTATACGGGCTTTCACTTTTCTACATTTTCAGGTTGGCGTGTGGGAACTGAGGTTGCTAAATTACGGCGTTTATATGACGTGATTATCATTGATAGCCCCCCACATGTTGAAACTGAGGCTCGTTCAGCTATTCGGGCAGCGGATTTGGTGATTATTCCAGTGCAACCAAGCCCCACTGATTTATGGGCAACTCAAGCAACTATCAACTTTGCCCATGCTGAAAAAATCCCCGTGCGCACGGTGATGAATCGTGTTAATCCCGCCTCAAAATTGCTTGCCACCATCAAAGCGGAGTTGCCAGAATTAACCGATACACAGCTTGGCAATCGTGTAACTTTTGCTTCCAGCTTGATGGAAGGCAAGGGCGTAACAGAGATTGATCCACGCTCAAGCGCATCATTAGAAATTAAAGCATTAATTGAAGAAATCATTGCATTATTTCCTGAAGATGCTATTAGTGGTTGAGTATGGTTGGTTATAGTAAAAATATGGTCGTTTTTGCTGTTTGATAAATAGTTATTTAATGTTGTTGTGTCATTATGAATATATATAGAAACATTCAAGATATGAAAGTGAAGAGCAACAACGCCGCACCCGCAATAACTATTCGTCCGAAATATTTCATGAGCTTTATGGCGGTGATGTCACTCGTGACGCTTGGAACTGCGTTGATTATTACGGATAAAAAACATAATATATTGTCAGAAAACATCCGCTATGGCTTGCAATCCATCACATTACCATTGATTGAAACATTCTCTAACCCAACAGAAACGTTGCAGGATTTAAGCGATGATGTGAGTGGAATGCTCGGTGTTTATGAGCAAAATAAAACTCTTACTGAGCAGAATAAAACCTTGTTGAAATGGCAGACTGTAGCAGCGCAATTGGAGCAGGAAAACGCGCAGTTGCGTCAATTGTTGAATGTGCAACCAGAGGGCGTGGCGCATAGCATTTCTGCTCGTGTTATAAGTGATAAACATGATGGATTGAGCCATAGTTTTATGGTGCGTCATAATCATGATAACCGCATTAAGTACGGCTCGCCAGTGATTGCCCCTGAGGGATTGGTTGGATATGTGCTAAAAACCAAGGGAGATGTTGCGAACATTTTGCTAATTAGCGATCGTCAATCTCGCATTCCTGTGGTGCATGAGCAAAATGGTGAACGTGGTATTTTAACGGGTATAAATGATGATTTATTATTGCTGGAACATGTTGACGAAGTGCGACATTTCAAAATTGGTGACCGTATAATCACCAGCCAAAGTGAGATATTCCCGATGCGTATTGCGGTCGGAGAAGTTGCAGAAATTAAACAAAATAAAGTTTATATCCGCCCATATGCCAACACTCACAAAATGCGCTTTGTTAGCATTATTGTTGGTGATGATGATGATGCTAGGGATTAGGGTCAAGGGTTTATTCACTGCCCAAAATAACAAAACTAGTTGTTCAAAAGCAATTTAAGATTTAGCAGGATGTTTTAATTGAATAACAGATTTCGCTCACCTTACGGAGATTTATGAAGTTGTTTTTTGTATTGAATTAACAAAGATAAATCCTGCATCTGTAAAAGATAATAACTCTCGCTCATTTCTAGGGGGATAATTGTCCTTATCACCTGTAATAAGAAAAGATTCAATTGAAACTATTCCATTTTCATAATCGCTCTCTGAAAAAATAATGCGCATAGATGAAAGTTTTGCAATCATAGATTTTGTTTTATTTGCATCAAATTTTTCTTTATCAACTATGCTCATAACGTCTACAAAACGTTTATCGCTTTTGTTAAATAAAAAATCTTGCGGACATTTATCATATGCTTTCTGTAAAAAATGAACTTCCCCTGCTTCCAAATCAGATAGCCATGTTGAAAATTTTCTGTTAAATTGATATTCATAATTTGGGTCTATCGCTGATGCAAAAAGAGCCGCTCATCTTTTTTGCATTTCTTCATCTTCTTCTAATGATGCGGAGTTAATCATTGTGATGCAATTCATTGGTAGTTGTTTTGGCTGTTCAATTTTTCTATTTATTATTTCTTGTTCAAAATTAACCCCAATATTTGCAATATTATTTAGTTGTTTTGTCCTTATCACTTCAAGTGGATAACCTATTACATCTACTAAGTTAGTGGCAACTTCACAAATTGCGGGTATTGGTTCTAAAATTCTTCCAAGAAAAGCCCCTACGGATTTTGCCGTTTCGCTTGGTGTTTTTGCTTCTACTGCGGCAGTTAATGCTTTTGCTTTTAATTCTAATATATCATTCATTTTATATTCCTCTCTAAACCCTAACTCCTCAACCTTATTCCCTAACTCACTGGCAAGCCAAGCATTCTTCATAATCATTTGAGGTGGCGGTTGGGTTGTTGCCTTTCTTTTTCAACAATGACATTTCCATTTGAATGGCGGGAGCGTATGAAGCCTCGTTACTAACTTTTTCCGAGCGTTGCAGTGAGGTTGAACGGCAATAATAAAGCGATTTCACACCTTTTTTCCACGCCTTGAAATGCAACATATGCAAATCACGTTTATGAATATTAGCAGGCAAAAACAAATTGACTGATTGCGCTTGCGTGATGAAAGGCGTGCGATCTGCCGCATGTTCAATCACCCAATATTGATCAATTTCTTGCGCTGTTTTGAAAATATCCTTCTCATGTTCATTCAAGAAATCCAAATGCACAACAGAACCTTCATTGCGAGCAATATCATTCCAGACCTCCTCATTATCCTGCCCCTTCTCCTCTAGCAATGTTTTGAGATGCTTGTTGCGCACTGAAAATGACCCTGATAAAGTTTTTTGTGTGAACACATTGGCGGCATATGGCTCAATTCCGGGAGAAGAATTGCCCGCAATGATGGATATGCTAGCCGTTGGTGCAATCGCTGTTTTGTTGGAAAAGCGTTGCATAATTCCACATTCTTCTGCATCGGGGCAGGCGCCACGTTCATGCGCTAATTTCTCGGAGGCAAGCTCTACAAAGTTATAAATATTGGTGAAGATACGCTTATTCCACGATTTTGCCATCACGGATTCAAACGGCACGCCTTTCTGTTGGAGGAATGAATGAAAGCCCATCACTCCCAAACCAACACTGCGCTCACGGGTTGCAGCATAAATTGCCCGTGACATTTCAGGGGCGGCGGTATCAATAAAATCTTGCAACACATTATCCAAAAAGCGCATAACATCTTCCATCATCAGCGCATTATCCTTCCATTCTTCGTATGTCTCCAAGTTTAGTGATGAGAGGCAGCATACCGCAGTGCGGGAATTGCCGAGATGGTCATAGCCTGTGGGTAAGGTAATTTCACTACATAAGTTGGAGGTTTTGACTTTCAACCCCAATGTTTTGTGATGTTCTGGAATGTGATTATTAACATTATCAATAAATACGATATATGGCTCACCTGTTTCAATGCGAGCGAGTAATAACTTTATCCATAAATCACGGGCTTTGATGGTGCTTAAAACTTCACGGGTTTTGGGGCTACGCAACCCCCATTCTTCATCATTTTCAACGGCGTTCATGAAATCATCAGATACGGTCACGCCATGGTGGATATTTAGGGTTTTGCGGTTGTGATCCCCACCAGTTGGTCGGCGAATATCTATAAACTCTTCAATTTCAGGGTGATCTATTGGCATATATACTGCGGAAGATCCACGGCGCAATGATCCTTGCGAAATGGCAAGCGTGAGTGAATCCTGCACCCGCATAAATGGAATAACTCCCGAAGTTTTGCCATTGCCTCGCACTTTTTCACCAATTGAGCGCAAATTGCCCCAATAGCTGCCAATTCCACCCCCACGCGAGGCAAGCCATACATTTTCATTCCACAAATCAACAATTCCTTTGAGTGAATCGTCGGTTTCATTGAGATAACATGAAATTGGCATACCTCGGTTTGTCCCACCATTGGAAAGGACGGGCGTTGCTGGCATAAACCATAATTGTGAAATATAATCATATAATCGTTGTGCATGGGCGGCATCATCAGCGAAAGCGGAGGCGACACGAGCGAACATTCCTTGGAAATCTTCACCTTCCAACAAATAGCGATCCCGCAATGTGGATTTACCAAACTCGGTTAATTTTGCATCACGGCTTGAATCTGTATGCAGTTGAAAACGGTTTTTGCTAGTCATGATGGTTGCTTCCTTGAAATGAAATGTCGCTATAATGATATATCGCTATATATAGTGATGTGGTGGATTTAATTCGCTATATATAGCGCATAAATATGCTAGCTAGTCAAGTGCTATATTTTAGGAATTGCCAATTATAGTGATTCCTATTTTTAATTGCCGATTTTATCGGTCATTAAAAATTAGGATAAATCACTATAAACATATGAGATATAGTGCTTTTTTCTAATTTTATTCACTTGAAAATAACAAGTAAATAAAATTAGAAAGCACTATAACATGAAATATTTAAGTTGCATCATTACGTAATGTAATTTAAGTTTAGCGATATGATTTTTAGGCAAACATGATTTTTCAGGCAAATATTATTGAGTTACGGCAATTTTATTCCTCTGAATTGGGGCAATTGCTGCGACGTGATATTGGGCGGAGCATTAAAAATCATTGGGATAATGTTGCAGATGGAAGCAAAATTGCGGGGCTTGGCTTTGCTGTGCCATATTTGCGTCCATATTTGCACCGAAAAATTGATGTAATTGCTGTCATGTTCTCGCACCTGGGGGCAATGTATTGGCCATCTGGCGAAGAAAATCATAGTATCGTGGCGCATGAAAATAGCTTGCCATTTGAGGATAATCAGTTGGATTATATTTTGCTTGCTCACGGTGCTGAACATAGTTTGCATTTGAATAATTTATTAGCGGAAGTGTTTCGGTGCTTAAAACCAAATGGTAAGTTATTAATTATTGCTCCAAATCGCCACGGTTGGTGGCAGGTGCGCACTGATAATCCGTTTGGAGTGGGCAGTGCATTTCACGCTGTGCAATTGCGGCATCGGGCAGAATTGGCGGGATTTACCTTTGTTAAGCAATCATCAGCGTTGTTTTATCCGCCAACTAAAAGCTGCATTATGCAAAAACTTTCAATTTGGATAGAATATCTAGGGTTGATGCTTGCGCCAAACTGGGGAGGTGGGTTGTTGATTGGCTTTGAGAAACAGATTTATTCTGGGATTGCTGTTGCGAAAAAATCACCATTTGGGTTGACTAGTGGCTTGCAACCTCAGGTTTTTGTCACTCCAGCGTAGGCTGAGGTTCATAGATTTTTAGATATTTTTTTGTAAAACAAAAATTATGGATACCAGCTTTTTGCTACGCCTCCCTTCGGGTGCTGGTATGACAAGCATTATAAAGTAATTATTGCACTAATATGCTATATTTACAAGCTTGCGATAGCGAGATTTGGCGTTTGTAACTTCTCGCCTGCCGCATTCATTGCATCAAAACCCGTGGTTAAATCAGCAATTAAATCACTTGGTTGTTCCAATCCAATATGCAATCTTATGCACCAATCATCAGTCAACCATTGCCTTACTTTAGCATTGCTTACGCTTTGATTATCAGATGATGAGCGGATTTCTGCTGGTTTGAACGGCACAATTAGGCTCTCAAATCCACCCCATGAATAGCCCATACCAAAATAATTTAGTGCATCACAAAAAGCGGCGACTTGGCAGCGGGTAGTTCCAGTTGCAAACTTCACTGCAAATAGCGAGCAACCGCCCGTCATTGTTTGTTTCCATAATTCATGCCCCGAGTGTGATTGATGAATTGGCGTTAATATCTGCGCAATTTCTGGACGGCTTTCCAACCATTTGATAATGATATGCGTGTTTTCTATTTGTTGCTTAAGGCGTAATTCCATGGTGCGCATTCCACGCAGGGCAAGAAAACATTCATCACCATTAGCATAATTACCCAATTGATATGATGCTTTATGCAACGCATCATGATGTTGCGATTTGCAACTAATCGCCCCCATCACCACATCAGAATGACCCGCCACATATTTTGTCACCGCTTGAATTGCCACATCAACCCCCAGCTCAAATGGCTTGATGAAAATCGGGGTTGCCCATGTATAATCCAACATAGTGATGCAATTGCGCCCTTGATGAGAATGTTGTTTGGCAACGGCGCATAGCCCTTTAATATCCTGCATTTCAAATGTTAGTGACCCAGGGGATTCCAGATATAGCACTGAGATATTTGGTTTTTGTGTTAGCAAATCCTGCAATTCAGTGGGGGTGATTTCGGGATTATAAAATATAGTTTCAATTTGCATTTTTGCTAAGATATTATTAGCAAATGCTCTAGTGGGGCCATAAACATTATCAGGAATTAATACAATATCCCCAGTTTTAGCGTATGCGAGTAGCGAAATGGTGACGGCAAGCAAGCCCGATGATGTGACGATGGTGTTGTCAGCGTCAATTAACGCACTAAGTGCCGATGCAAGTTCAAACACGATAGGGTTGCCTTGCCTGCCATAATTCACGGGGTTGCGCCCATAATATGCGTCAGCGAATGCTTCAAAATCCGCAAATAAAATAGTTGATGCCCGATAAACAGGTGCATTAACCGAGCCAAAACCTGTGTGTCCCCGCCCTAATGTGGCGAGTTTGGTTGATAGATTAACATTTACAGTTTTATTTGAAGTTTTGCTCATATGTGAATAACCTTTGCAACAAAATAAATATTTAATAGTTAATCCTTATTTAACACTCAATCCACGAAAAACCAACCACAATATAAACAACTTGCGCATTTTTATCCGTAAAAGGCAGCAAACAAGTGCGATATTTGACTATCTTATTGTTTTGTCCAACGATAGTTCCGCTATTTAGCAATGTTTTGCACTCAGTTATCACGCCCGCAATATCGCCTAAATATTTTTTCAGCTGCATATTCATGGATTTGGTGGTGATGCGTTGCCCTTGAGTGATGTTTGGCAGTAATTTTTTTGCAACATCACCGATGAAATCCAAGGTAAAACAATAATTGCCATCGCCAATATTTGGTTCAATTTTCAAAGTGGCGCATTGTTGCCAAATATCAGAAATCGGGGCTATGTTGAACTGGGCAAACATTGGCGGCGGGTTTAATTCTGCCAATTTCTCCCATATATTGCTCAAACGCACGGATAAACGATTTTCTAACATATAAAACTTTGGGTGAATGATTGATTTGCTATATCATAGACTATATCAAACCCAACTGCAATAAACCATATATAACTTGCAAAAATATCACAAATCAATTACTAAAACATATCATGATTAAATCATATAAAAACTTAATAATACAACCTTTCAGTAAGGGGGAAATAAGGCGGGCAGGCAGCATTCTGAGAGATTATTATTTTCAAAGGGATTTGGATCAACAGCAAAAAAAACAGTTGGAAGATGCGCAAACTTTAGTGCAATATTGGCGGTATTTGCATCTTTACCCAATAAATACGCTTCAGAAGTTTTTTAGGGATAATTTGCGTGAGTTGGGATATAAAGATCAATCTATGATTGGTCAAAGACTAAAAAAAATTGCAACAATTTCAAATAAGTTACGCAGAATAAGTGGAAAATTAGATAGTTTTCAAGATATAGGGGGAATTAGGATAATCTTAGAAAATATTGAGCAAATAGATGCGTTTGTAAATAAATTGGAACAAAGCAAATCAAAGCACATAATCACTTTAAGAAATAACTATATTCAAAGCCCTAAAGAATCTGGCTATAGAGGCATTCACTATGTTTGCGAGGCACTTTCACAAAAAGCCCCAGAGCAATTGAAGGGATTAAAAATTGAACTTCAGTTGCGAACTTTATTGCAGCATTATTGGGCAACAGCGGTTGAATCTGTTGGTATGTTTTATGGGGAGTCAATAAAAACTGGTGATGGTAGCAAAATGTGGAATGAATTTTTTCTAGCCGCAAGCACCGCATTTGCATGCATGGAAAACCTTCCTTTGCCTGCTGCTTATGAAAATTATAGCAAAACTGAAATTAAAAATAGCCTAGTATCTCTTGAAAATCAATATTCTATTTTACCTAAATTACAAGCCATACAATCAGTTTCTCTTACATATAACCAAACAGGCAAAATTAAGTTCGTGTCACTAATTTTTTACAATCAAGTTGACGAAAAGCCTAGAATAGAAGTATTTCCTCATGAAGGCTCTGAAGATAAAGCCATTTTTTTTCACAAAATGATTGAGCAAATGGAGAGGGATCACGACCCACATGGGTTTGTTGATGCCGTATTAGTTAAAGCAGATACAAAGCATTTGAAGAAAGTCTATTCTAATTATTTCTTAGAAATTAATGATTTTATGGAAAATTTGGATTTATTCTTATCGGAATGAATTGCAGTTTTTGATGGTAATTTTTTTATAAATCCTTTATTGATATGGATTAAATTGTAGGAAATAAACCCATGAATGCAACGGCACAAACATCAGATATAATAGCTATAGATGAACAAGATTTATCCGATATATCCGAGCCGATTATCAAACCATATGATAAAGAAGGTTATGATGAGCAGGATTATGGTGCAGATTCCATCAAAGTTCTCAAAGGGTTGGAGGCTGTTCGTAAACGCCCTGGAATGTATATTGGTGATACTGACGACGGCTCTGGTTTGCATCACATGGTTTATGAGGCGGTTGATAATGCTATAGATGAATCACTCGCTGGGCATTGTGACCTTGTGCAAGTGCGCCTAAATGCTGATGGTTCATGCACAGTATCTGATAATGGACGGGGGATTCCCGTTGGTATTCATGAGGAAGAAGGAGTTTCAGCTGCCGAAGTGATTATGACGCAACTCCACGCTGGTGGTAAGTTTGATTCCAATTCATATAAAGTTTCAGGTGGGTTGCATGGCGTTGGGGTATCTGTTGTCAATGCGCTTTCAACTTTTTTGGAGTTGCGCATTTGGCGTGAGGGTAAGGAGCATTTCGCTCGCTTTGAAAATGGTGATACAGTTGAGCATTTGCGCGTTGTTGGTGATGCAAACGGCAAAAAAGGCACAGAAGTTACCTTCCTACCATCGCCTGCAACATTTGCATTCACTGAGTTTGATTTTGCAACTTTGGAGCATCGCTTGCGGGAACTTGCTTTTTTGAACTCGGGAACTCGCATATTGCTTGGTGATTTTCGCACTAAGCCCGCTAATGAAATTGAGCTTTATTATGAAGGCGGAACTAAGGCATATGTTGAATATTTGGATCGCAATAAGCAAGCGGTGCATTCAACTATTATGGTGGTGGGTGAAAAAGATGAAATCGGCGTTGAAATTGCCCTGCAATGGAATGATAGTTATCATGAAAATGTGTTATGTTTCACTAATAATATCCGTCAACGTGATGGTGGAGCGCATTTAATTGGGTTCAGAAGTGCGCTTACTCGCACGATTAACTCATATGCTAATGATTCAGGTTTAACTAAAAAGCATAAAGTTGCACTCTCAGGTGATGATGCTCGTGAGGGTTTAACATGTGTGCTTTCAGTCAAAGTTCCAGACCCTAAATTTTCATCACAAACCAAGGATAAGTTGGTTTCATCAGAGGTTCGCACCGTCGTTGAAGCGTTATTTGGCGAGAAATTATCCCAGTGGTTTGAAGAACACCCTGTTGAGGCGAGAAATATTGTTGGTAAAATTGCTGAAGCGGCGATTGCTCGTGAGGCTGCCCGCAAAGCTCGTGAATTAACAAGGCGCAAAAGCTCGCTTGAAATATCTAATTTGCCTGGAAAATTAGCAGATTGTCAGGAGCGTGACCCTGCTAAAGCGGAATTATTTCTAGTTGAGGGAGATTCAGCGGGTGGTTCTGCCAAGCAAGGGCGAGATCGTAAGTTTCAAGCGATATTGCCACTGCGTGGGAAGATTCTTAATGTGGAACGGGCAAGGTTTGACAAAATGCTATCTAGCCAAGAGATTGGCACATTAATCACCGCACTTGGCACAAGCATTGGGCGGGAAGATTTTAAGCCTGAAAAATTGCGTTATCATAAAATCGTTATCATGACAGATGCGGACGTGGACGGAGCGCATATTCGCACCTTGTTGCTAACATTTTTCTTTCGTCAAATGCCAGAATTGATTGAAGGCGGATATTTATATATCGCCCAGCCACCTTTATATAAAGTCAAGCGGGGCAATAGTGAAGCATATCTCAAAGATGATAAAGAATTAACTAATTATCTTGAGCAATCCGCCATGGAAGATGCACAAATCAAGCTACATGACGGCAAAACTTTGAGCGGTGAAGATTTGCGTTCGTTTATTGTGCAAATGCGTAATGTTTCTGCGAGTTTAACCGCTATTTCACGTCGCATTCCAATTAATGTGGCGGAAGCTGCACTCAGGGCGCAAATATTTGGTGGTGCATCATTTTGGAATGAAGCTGCTTGCGCTAATATGCAAACATATCTCAATGAGAGTTTGGAGCATGATAAATGGGAGGTTGTGCATTCGCAAGATGAAATTATCGCCCGCCGTATGTTGCGAGGCGTTGAAGAAAAATATGAAATTAACGCAACCTTGCTTGCCAGCCGTGAAGGGCGAACTCTCGGTGAAATGAGCAACATTGTGCAGGAATATTTCGCCAAAAGTATTATTTTCACCCGCAAAGGCGTTGAATTGAGCCAATCTTCGCCTTATGAGTTTTATCAATCATTAATAGAAATTGGGCGCAAAGGGTTTTCTGTGCAACGCTTTAAGGGGCTTGGTGAAATGAATGCAGATCAACTTTGGGATACTACCCTAGATCCACAATATCGGACATTATTGCAAGTTAAAGTTGAGCATTCTGATTCTGCTGATGAGGCTTTTTCCGTGTTGATGGGTGATATAGTTGAGCCACGCCGTCAATTTATTCAAGAAAACGCCCTAAATGTGCAGAACTTAGATATATAAATGCTTAAAATAGTTATCCCAATATACGCATTAGCAGGTGGAGCAGCCTCAGCATTATTGCACACGCTTTTATATTATAAGCTAATATATGGTGTTACGGCGATTTTTTTACCTCATTTTGGGTTGGCTTTTGCGGGGTTAAGTTATGGCAGATCTGGCTTGAATGCAGCAATGGCTGTTGCCATACCCGCATTATTATTGCTATTGCCATGGCAAGACGCAATCATCATCATTGTGACGCAAATTATTCCGTTAAACTTGTTTATTCGTTGCTTAATGATGGCAGCTTTTCGTGCTAACCCCGCTCTTAATAATGTGCAATTAATATGGTCACCCCCATGTTATGCGGTGAGTTATGTGTGCTTATATGGTGCAATCTTCTATGCGATGGTGATTATCACTCAAGGGGCGTTATATGAAAATATGAGTGCGCCAATGGTGAAAATTATTCAGATTTCTGCCGATGAATTGCAGTTAAAAACGCTAGTGAAATATGTTCATTTGCTCGTTGGGCTGGATTTTTGCTTGAACTTGCTTAACATCATGTTGGTGATTTTTTTGCTTCATGGTTATTTGCGCCGTTTCAATGCAATTCGCCGTCCAGTTTTGCGCTTCGCTTCACCCAGCACTCCGCCAGATATCATGTTAGTGATTGGGTTAGCTGCCGCATTAATCGCCATAATTGGAGAGGGGAAAATTGCGCAAGCGGGGGAATGTGCGTTGTTGATTTTGCTAACCCCATATTTATATTCAGGTCTTTCGCATATTCATTTCACCTTGCAGTTCACTCGGGACAAAAAAATATGGTTCACCTTATTTTATATTGCGTTATTATTGTTTAATGCAACCGCATTATTGATGATTGCCGTATATGGGCTTGCCACTCATGCGAGCCGTTTTTCATTGCGTTTGAAAAGCTAATGTTTAGCGTGATTTTTTACTAGCTAAAATATAATGATTTGAGTATTATATTTTCTAATTTATAGAGTTATAAGGAAAATTATGGGTTCATTTGCTGACAAAATCATTGCTAAAAAAGGTCATTTAATTCACAAACTAAAAGCTAAGGATTCCACAGGACGCTGGGCTTATTATTTTGTATTGATTGAGCCTTCGCGCGAAAAAGCGTTTATGTCGGCGTTGGAATCCACTGAAACGTTGGATTTGGAAGATTATGGCAAAGTTGTTGCCTCCAATTATGGTGAAGAACCAAGCGATGATGTCAAAAAAATGCTTAAAGAGAGATATGGTTTTGATATATAATCATCACCATCAAATCCATCAAGATTAAAATCCCTCAAGTTCGGTGATATGGGTGGTTGCTGATAATAGTTTGCGCACGATAAATCTGTTCAGCAAGCATCACCCGCACCAGCAAATGCGGCCATACCATATTGCCAAAACAAAAAATATTAGCATTAGTTGGCAGTGATTCAAGATCCATTCCCACATCGCCACCAATTAGGAATGCACATTTTTTTACTCCACTTTCGCATAAATCCTGTAATTTCGTTGCGAATTCAACGCTGCTATGATTTTTACCCCTCTCATCAAGGGCGAACATTTTCTCGCACATTTGCCCTTTAGCATATTCAAGCATTAATTCTGTTTCTTTAGTGCGGCGGGCTTGCGCTTGCAATTTTGGTAATGGTGATAATTCATGCAAGCTAATTTGCCACGGGCTACGCTTAACATAATTATCATATAATTCTCGCTCTGCCCCGCCGCCTTTCCATTTACCAATCGTGATAATATTAACGTTTATTGACAAGTCCAACCACCATCAACAGGCAAAATCGTCCCCGTGATATTATTAGCAGCTGGCGAGCATAGAAAAATCGCCAATTCTCCTATTTGTTCAATCGTGGTGAATTGTTTGGTTGGTTGCGCTTTCAACAACACGTTATTAATCACCTCTTCGGGCGTAATTCCACGAGCTTTGGCAGTATCCGCCACTTGCCCTTCCACCAACGGCGTCCAAACATACCCAGGGCAGATTGCATTAACCGTGATTCCAGCCTCTGCCACCTCCAATGCTACCGTTTTAGTTAAGCCCGCCAATCCATGTTTCGCCGTGACATAAGCGGATTTGAACGGTGAAGCAACCAACGCATGAGCAGATGCAATATTAATGATGCGACCATAACCTGACGCACGCATTAACGGCACGGCGTGACGAGTTGTATGAAAAGCGGAGGTTAGGTTAATCGCAATAATAGCGTCCCATTTTTCAGGCGGGAACTCCTCAATTGGGGCAACATGTTGGATTCCGGCATTATTTACCAAAATATCCACAGCACCAAATTGTTGTTTAGTGGTTGCGATTAAATCGGCAATTTCATCTGGTTTGGTCATATTAGCAGGGTGAAAAGCAACTTTTGCGCCAGTTCGCTTCGCCATTTCTTCAGCAATTGCTGCGCCTTCACCTGATTGCGTTAAGCCATTCAGCATGATATTTGCGCCTATTTTGGCAAGTGCTTCCGCAATTCCTTTACCAATTCCACCCGTTGAACCCGTAATAATTGCGACTTTGCCTTGCAACATAAAAAAACCTCAAAAATATGTTAAAATAATGATTTAACTAAATTGTAATATAACGGCACACCGATAATTAAGTTAAACGGAAACGTGATAACCAATGATGATGTGACATAATAAACCGCATTTGCATTGGGTAAAGCGAGTTTCATTGCGGCGGGAACAGCGATATATGACGCACTCGCCCCCAGCACCGTGAACAAAAATGCTTCAGCAAACCCAAGCCCCACAGCTTGTGCAATTCCGCACGCAATGCTTGCCCCAATTAGTGGCATTATCAGTGCAAATAGCACTAATCCTTTGGGGAAACTACGCAAATTATGCAATTGTTTGGCAGAAATCAGCCCTAATTCTAGCAAAAATACGCATAATACAGCATAAAATGGTTTGATTAAATATGGCGCAATTGGTTGCATTTTCGCTTCATCAGAACAAAATCCAATCACCATGCTACCCACCAACAACACTACCGAACTGTTAAATAACGCATCACGCAAGATATGTGTTTTGTTTTGCGAGGCGTTTTTGTGAAGAGTTTCATTCGCCCCATCATTTGAGTTAATATTATATGAGTTACTATTATTTAAGTTGTTGAGATTTGAGTTATGATTTTCATGACGAACCTTATCATCTCCCGCATCTCTCGCCAATAAAATTGCGGATAAAATTGCGGGGGCTTCCATCAACGCCATTAATGTGACGATATAACCTTGATAATCAAGTCCTTTTCCTTCTAAAAAATTAACAGCGAAACTGAAAGTCACCACACTAACTGAACCATAATGCGCAGCAACGGCGGCGGAATCTAAACGGCTTAATTTAGTGATTTGTCGCAATATTCCGTAGCCAATAAATGGTAGCAGAAAACTAAGCAACACCGCCATCACGAATATCACCCAAATATTTGCAAGCGAATCAAGCGGAGCGGCTTTCAGGGCAATCCCACCTTTTAGGCCAATTGCAATCATCAGATACATTGACATTGCTTTGGTTACCTGCTCGGGAATCTCTAAATCAGAGCGCAATAGTCCTGCGAAAACTGCGAGTAAGAAAAATTGAATTGGGGGGTTTGAGATGATATCTAGCATTATTTTGGCAATTTAATAGATTTCGCTCCGACATTATCACCAGAACTTTGTTTGGTGATTGCCTCCAGATTCTCCCAAGCTCGCTTATAATGATAGGGGCTGCGGGAAAGTGCGCTATTGAGATAAGATTTTGCTAATTTTTCATCATTAGCGAGGTAAGCATATAGCCCCAAATTATTGGCAACTCCTGCTGCGGGAAGATGCTCTTTGAGGATTTTTTCAGCCGCCTGCATGTCACCATAAACCCCGAGTATTAACGCTAAATTAAGTTCAACTGCTTTGCGTTGTGGGGTTGCTGACGGGCTTTCTTCAACCGCCTGCCCCATCACTTGCAATGCGTTTTCTGGTTCATCATTAATAGCGTAAGTAAGCCCCATATTATTCAATATTGTTGGGCTATCTGGTTGATATTTCAAGGCTTCTTTGAAATAAATAATCGCATCATCAACAGAGCCACGTTCCACCAACAAAATGCCTAAACCATTTAATGTTTGCCAGCGTTTGGAATCTTTTGCTTGCACTTCACTTAGCAATTTTCCAGCTTTTTCAAACTCACCTTTTGAGAGGCGCAATAAGCCGAAACCTTCCTTAGCTTCCAATAATTTTGGTTCCTTTTGCAATATCTCTTCATAAACCATTTCAGCTTTTTCAAGTTCACCGTTACGACGCAAGGAATCCGCTAGTGCTAAAGCATAAGGCGTGCTAGTTTCCTCCATGGAAAGCAATTGACGATAAAGCTGTGATGCACGCAAATGATCGCCTTTTTGTGATGCTTCTTTTGCGCTTTTAATCAATGTTCCTTCAATCCCTTCAACGTCGGGGCCATCTTTTGCAAGTGCGTCCATTAATTTTTTGCGATCTGCATTCAACGCCATGCCATCAACACAGGCA
Source organism: Alphaproteobacteria bacterium (assembly GCA_043765375.1). Taxonomy (GTDB): domain Bacteria; phylum Pseudomonadota; class Alphaproteobacteria; order Rickettsiales; family UBA998; genus JAYUJH01. The sequence goes on along the minus strand of JAYUJH010000032.1, from coordinate 7,865 downwards.
GTTTGTGTCAGGGAACATATAATCATGACAGAAATTATTAATAATAATCTCATTATTGCGCCATTGCCACTTTTTCTTCACCATTAGTTTTCACACTGGCAAGCTGTTGATGAACTTTGCGCATATGTTCTTCAAATGCTACAAGTTGCCTGCCTTGCAATTGGTCACTTGAGCCAGCTAACTGCACCCCAAGCGGGTTAATTTGTCTGCCATAACGGCGTATTTCATAATGCAAATGCGCTCCCGTTGAATTACCCGTTGAACCAACATAAGCAATAACTTGCCCTTGGCGAACTCTTGCTCCACGGCGCATCAAAGGGTGAATGCGGCTTGCGTGAGCATAAGCTGTTACATACATTCCATTATGTTTTAGCTCTACAATATTACCATAACCACCACGATAACCTGCAAATTGTACAATCCCATCACCAGAAGCATAAATCGGCGTTCCAGTGGAAGCTGCAAAATCAACTCCTTGGTGCATTTTGCTATATCCCATTATAGGGTGACGGCGCATTCCAAAGCCAGATGAAATCCTCGCTCCATCAATTGGAGTTTTCAACAAACGCTTGACGATGCTCTCGCCTTTATCATTATAAAAACGTTCAACCCCATATGGATCGGTATAGCGATAATGTTTAATCACTTTGCCATCACTTTTCAACATTGCGTAAATCACATCACCACTAGCAACCACTTTGCCTGATTCCGTGCGCTTTGTTTCATACATGACGTCAATCAAATCACCTGCTTTAATATCACGTTGAAAATCAATCTCATAGCTAAAGTTTTTAATCAAACCGTTGATTGATTCCTTCGGCATTCCACGATGTTGCAAGGTTTTATAAAAACTGCCAACAATAATGCTTTTAGTGCGAACTGGCTCGCTTATCAATTTTTTCTTAACAATTTGCACATCATATTCTTCACTGCCCTTTGCCTTCACCTGCAAAGTTTCTAATTCTGAGATAAATAATTGCATTTCACTCAATTTTGTTGGGGTGAAATCAGCTTGTGGCGTGCGCAATTTATCCTCCACCAAACTCATACTCAACGCATGACCAGGGCGCAGCCTACGGAGATTATATATTCCATTAACTTGTTTTGCCAAACGATGCGCTGCAATAGCATCAACTCCTTGACGTATTAATATGTCAATTAAAGTGTCACCAGCGGCAATATGAACTTCCACTTGTAACGGCCATGTTGGCACAGGCTTGGTTGCTGCATCTGCTGGTGTTACGGCTAGTGGCGCGGCAACTGCATCTGGTGATGAAATTATTGGATTTGCTACTGCGCCTGCTGCATGTTGCTCTAATAATTGAGCGATTTTGTCACCTTCAGGGGCGGGGTTTTGCCGAACTTGCTTGGTGAAATAAAATGCAACCAAACAGCCGAGCAGTGCTCCAGCAACAAACCATATTAATGTGGATAACCGTTTTTTGCTAGACATATTATTAACGGACTTATCGTTTGTTGTACGATAAGGTGATGCGTAAAAAGACATTAAGTGCATGTTTATTCCTCTTTAATATTAAGCCCGAATGTGCTAAAACATGTAACAAAACCAGTTCATTCAGAACATTATTTTTTGAAAAAACAACTCTTTCAAAAATCTAAGTTCGCACATTAAACCAATTAAACGCAAAATGGCAAGCAAAAAATAGGTTAAATTAAATAGCTTATGGTTTTTCATCTTTTTTGCTTGACGAAATAGGAATGTGTGATTATGTTGATACATTAAATAATTAATATTGTTATAAATCAATCCTATTTGTAGATGTGAAGTAAATATGCCAACAATTAATCAATTAGTTCGTAAGCCCCGTGAGGCTGTTAAAAAAAGAAATAAAGTGCCAGCATTGCAGGCTTGTCCGCAAAAACGTGGGGTTTGCACTCGTGTTTATACGACAACGCCGAAAAAGCCTAACTCTGCATTGCGGAAAGTTGCTCGTATCCGCTTGACTAACGGGTTTGAAGTGACTGGATATATTCCAGGTGAAGGTCACAATTTGCAAGAGCACTCAGTTGTGATGATTAGAGGCGGTAGGGTCAAGGATTTACCAGGGGTTCGTTATCACATTATCCGTGGGACGCTTGATACGCAAGGTGTTAAAAATCGCAAGCAGAACCGTTCTAAATATGGTGCGAAACGTCCTAAATAATAGGTTGATTTCATAGCTAAAATAAATATAATCAGGAGTTTGATATAATGTCAAGAAGGCACAGAGCGGAAAAAAGAGAAGTTCACCCCGATGCAAAGCATGGGAGCATATTTGTGACTAAGTTCATTAATAGTTTAATGGAAGATGGTAAGAAATCAGTAGCAGAGCGCATTGTTTATGGTGCTTTTGATATGATTGAGGAAAAAACTAAGCGCAACCCAATTGAAGTATTTGAAGAGGCTATGGATAACATAATGCCTTACGTTGAAGTGCGTTCACGCCGTGTTGGCGGGGCAACTTATCAAGTGCCGATGGAAGTGCGAGCAGAGCGCAGAAAAGCGTTAGCAATTCGCTGGGCGATTAAAGCGTCAAAAGGGCGTTCAGAGCGCACTATGCGTCAAAGAGTAGCAATGGAATTGATAGATGCGTTGAACAAACGTGGTAGCGCTGTGAAAAAACGTGAGGATACACACAAAATGGCAGAAGCAAATAAAGCCTTCAGTCATTTTAGATGGTAAATATTGGTTGATATTGAGAATAAATTGCAGCATTTTTAAGGGATTGCAACGTGAGCAGGCAGACAAAATTAGAGAATTATCGTAACATCGGAATTATGGCGCATATTGATGCGGGCAAAACCACGACAACCGAGCGCATATTATATTATACGGGGCGTTCGCACAAAATTGGTGAGGTGCATGAAGGTGCGGCAACTATGGACTGGATGGAGCAAGAGCAAGAGCGTGGTATAACTATCACATCAGCGGCGACAACTTGTTTTTGGACTGATAGGGACAAAGTTCAGCATCGTATTAATATCATTGATACTCCTGGTCACGTTGATTTTACTATTGAAGTTGAGCGTTCGTTGCGCGTGCTTGATGGGGCGGTAGCTGTGTTTGATTCTGTTGCAGGGGTTGAGCCACAAACAGAAACTGTGTGGCGTCAGGCTGATAAATATGACGTTCCTCGTATGTGCTTTGTCAACAAAATGGATAGGATTGGAGCTAATTTTTATCGTTGCGTTGACATGATGATTGATAGGCTTGGTTGCAAGCCGCTAGTGATTCAATTGCCGATTGGTTCGCAAGAAGATTTTGTTGGTCTAATTGATTTGGTCAAAATGAAAGCGTTAATATGGAAGGAAGAGACACTTGGTGCTGAGTGGGAAGAGGTAGAAATACCATCTGACATGCAAACTCAAGCGAAAGAATATCGTAAGAGATTGCTAGAAATGGCAGTTGAAATGGACGATGCTATAATGGAGAAATATTTGGAAGGCGAAGATCCTTCTGATGAAAATCTGCGTATGTGTATTCGTCGTGGGACGGTAAGCTCACAATTTGTGCCGGTGTTATGTGGAAGTGCGTTCAAAAACAAAGGTGTTCAGCCAATGCTTGATGCTGTGGTGGATTATTTGCCCGCACCAACCGATGTTCCTGCCATTAAAGGGGTGAAAGTTGATGACGAGACTGTGGAAATTATCCGTAAATGTTCGGATAACGAGCCATTCTCAGGGTTGGCATTCAAAATTATGAATGATCCTTTTGTTGGGTCGCTGACTTTTGTGCGTATTTATTCTGGTGTTTTGGAAGCTGGAAGTTATGTGATGAACACCGTTAAGGGTAAGAAAGAGCGTATTGGTAGAATGTTGTTGATGCACGCAAATAGCCGTGAGGATATCAAAGAGGCACATGCTGGTGACATTGTTGCACTTGCCGGGTTAAAAGATACTACAACGGGTGATACATTATGTTCAACCGAAAATCAGGTGATTTTAGAGCGAATGGATTTCCCAGAGCCAGTAATTGAGGTTGCAGTTGAGCCAAAAACTAAGGCGGATCAAGAGAAAATGGGTATGGCCATTGCTCGCTTAGTAGCGGAAGATCCATCGCTTCGGGTTATGACTGATCGTGAAACGGGGCAAACTATTTTGAAAGGAATGGGTGAGCTGCATCTTGAAATCATCATAGATCGTATGCGTCGTGAGTTCAAAGTTGAGGCAAATATTGGTGCGCCACAAGTTGCTTATCGTGAAACAATCAGCAAGTCATTCACTATGGATTACACCCATAAAAAGCAATCTGGTGGTGCTGGTCAATATGCTCGTATCATTGTTGAGTTTTCACCGCAAGCCGCTGGTGAAGGTTTCAAGTTTGAAAATAATGTCGTTGGTGGGAACGTGCCTCGTGAATATATACCTGGTGTTGAAAAAGGTATAACTTCGGCGATGGATAATGGCGTCATTGCAGGGTTTCCAACGATTGATTTCAAGGCAGTATTGAAAGATGGTGCTTATCATGATGTGGATTCAAGCGTAATGGCATTTGAAATTGCAGGTCGTGCAGCGTTCCGTGAAGGAATTAGGCAGGCTGGTCCCAAATTGCTTGAGCCTGTTATGCGAGTTGAAGTTGTAACGCCTGATGAATATATGGGTGATGTAATTGGTGATTTGTCTTCACGTCGTGGGCAAGTATCAAGCATGGATCAACGTGGCAATGCTCGTGTGGTGAATGCAATGGTTCCGCTGGCGAATATGTTTGGATATGTAAATAATTTGCGTTCTCTTTCGCAAGGGCGAGCGCAATATAGCATGGTGTTTGATCATTATGAAGAAGTGCCAAGCAGTGTGGCGGAGCAAATAAAAGCGAAGGTTGCTTAAGTAGCATCGCTATATATAGGAGTGTAGCTCAATTGGTAGAGCGTCGGTCTCCAAAACCGAAGGTTGCAGGTTCGATTCCTGTCGCTCCTGCCAACAATTTTTTGTTACCACTTTGTGATTTGGGTGTGATAAAAAAGTTTTTATGGTAAATGGTATTATTTATCATTTTAACATTTAGTATGTAAATCCAATTAATATTAGGGTTTGTTAAATACACGAACTATAACATGTTTGTATGCAAATCATGTTTTGGGGTTGTGATTTTAATATAAATCAATTGCTTTGACATATCCTAATTGTTTTTTGAATTAACATTATCGCATAAAAAACACTGCTTGCGATGAATTATAACTGCAATAAACCATAATTTTAATAAGCTAAACATCATTATATTATTCAGCGTAATTATAAGTCATAGATAAATATATTGAGGATAATTATAAACTAAAAATCGTTGCAAATCGTCAACTATGCTTTAAGGTCAAAATCATGAATCATTTTAAGCCAATTCAACTTGGTGAATATTCAGTTAAAATTGCAGATTCCATGGCAGAAATTGAAGCGGCACAACGCTTGAGATATTTAGTATTTTATGAGATAATGCAAGCAAAAGCATCGGTTCAAGTGCAGCAAGCCAAGATGGATTTTGATAAATATGATGAGTTTGCGGATCATTTATTAGTTTTGCATCAGCAAAAAATCGTTGGAACTTATCGCTTAATGCCGCAAAAAAATCTTGATGCAAGTAACGGGGCGATTGCGCAGTTTTATTCTGAAGATGAATATGATGTTGGTAAATTAATCGCCACGGACAAAAATATCATGGAATTGGGGCGTTCATGCACTCACCCTGAACATCGCAGCAAAGTTGCAATGCAGCTTTTATGGCGGGGAATTGGTGAATATATTATGCAAAATAACATTGATTTTATGTTTGGTTGCGCTAGTTTTTCGGGGTGCGACCCAACGGAGCATAAGGATTCGCTTAGTTATTTATATCATCATCATCTTGCGAATGCGCAATTCTGCCCCAAAACATTGCCACAATTTCATAATAATATGAACATTGTTTCCGCTGATGAAATTAATCCCAAGCAAGAGTTTTTGCGTTTGCCCCCGCTGATTAAGGGATATTTGCGGCTTGGCGGCGTGGTGGGAGATGGTGCATTTATTGACCATAATTTTAATACAACGGATATTTTAATGGTGGTTCAAACTTCCAATGTCGGTGATAAATATTTGAATAAGTTTTCACCAGATAGCGTGCGAGGTGGGGCGGATTAATGAAATATTTGCGCTCTATGCCATTGTTATTTCTGGTTATTTTGATTGTCTCAATCATGCTTGCTGCTTTGAGAATATGCAAGGCAACGAATGCAAGGCAGAAATTGCAAACGCTGGCTTACCGAATTACGCTTAAAATATGGCGCATTAAAATCACGCAAATTGGTGAGCTCGCACCTCCGCCCGTCATGATTATCGCCAATCATTGCAGCTATGTTGATGTGCCAATTCTTGGTGCGCTCGGTTCAATGAGGTTCACTCCCAAAAGTGAGGTGCGAGGTTGGTTTTTGATTGGTCGTGTGGTGCGGGCATTTGATGTGGTGTTCGTGGATAGAACGCCAAGCCGTGCGAATAATACTCAATCGCAACTGCAACAAGCATTGCAACAGAGCAAAAGATTATGTATTTTCCCTGAGGGGACGACTAATAACGGGACGATGCTAAAGCCGTTCAAATCATCAATGTTTAGTTTGGTTGCGGGGACAGAAACGCTATTGCAACCAATCGCTATTAAATATAAATCAGTTAATGGTGCGCCGCTTGATGCGAAAACATGGGAGTGCATTGCATGGTTTGGTGATGCGTCATTATTGCCACATATGTGGAGGTTGGGGCGGTTCAAAAATATTAAAGTTGAGGTGCATTGCTTGCCACCATTAAATCCGCAAGGTGCAAATCGTAAGGAGTTGGCGCAACAAGCTGAGCAATTAATCAAAGCAATTGTGATGAATTAATGTATCATAATATATCCAATAATGCTCCCAATAAAGGCTTAAATAACGAACCTAATAAAGGTTTTAATAAATCTGCAAAAACTTATGCGCAACATGCTGATATTCAACCAATTATTGCGCAATTTGTTGCAAGCCAAGCACAGCAATATTTGAGTGAAGCTGAATTAATATTGGATATTGGTTGCGGGGCGGGGCAGTTGGCGCAATTTTTACCCAATTACCATATCATCGGGGTGGACGCTGCGGAAAATATGTGCGCAATATCTCCCGCACCTGTGATTTGCGCTGATGCGCTTTGCTTGCCATTTGCTGATGCAACTTTCAATGCAGCGATTAGCTCATTATGTTGGCAGTGGTTGCCTTTGCCACTTGCAGCTGTGGAACTGAAGCGGATATTGCAACCAAATGCGGTTGCGATTATTGCGTTATTGAGCCATGGCACAATGTGGGAATTGCACGATGTTTATTTGCGGGCGAATATTGCACCACGCTTGCTTGATTATTATAAATCAGAACAAATTGCGGAAATATTCAAGCATCATGATTTTGCTATAATTGCACATCATCAACAACAAATAGTGATAAATCATGATTGCGTATGGAGTTTTTTTCAGCAATTGCGGTTGATTGGGGCGCATCAAGCGAGTATGTTGCCACCTTTGAATTATGGGCAGCTTAAACAAATAATGCGAATATATGAGCGTGAGTTTGGCTTAAAGAATGATATAAATGAGGTCACAAATAATATTCCAGTTACTTATAAGTTTGATTGTGTGGTGCTTGGGGCTTGAAATTAATAATATAAAACTAGTAGTATAAAACTAAGAGCCTGTATTCACAGTTTTTGAAAACCGCCGAAACGTTTGTGTTTTTGAGAACCGCAGCGGAATGTATAGTGCTTTAGCTTTTTAATTTCACATTGCACGTAAAATTAAAAAGCTAATTTTGCACTATACCCCTTATAAATTATAGCACTACATAATTTTATATATTTTACATGTGTAAAATTATAAAAGTAAA
>JAYUJH010000031.1:0-78666 GCA_043765375.1 Alphaproteobacteria bacterium | reverse complement strand
GCCTGCTTCACAATGCTGGCGAGCGACTGGTCAATCACTAATTCCTTACCGCCCCGTTTGGATGACACATATTTATAACCCACTGGTGCGCAAAACGTTATGTGAGAGTTTTTATTTCTTGATATTCTAATTATAGCAGAATATAATCTTTTTGTTTTCAAGGAAAATCAAAAAATTATGGAATCTTACACACTAACTTTTCTTTCAAATGCCCTTGTTGCAGCTATTGTTTCAGCAATCATCAATGTATATTGGTCTCACAAACTTCAAATAAATAAAGATATTGAAACTTTTAGATATAATAAACTCTATGAATTAAATATAGAGTTAAATTTAATTCCATCTCCTAATTATAAGCTAAATGATGCTCAGAGTTGCTTAAACCAAAGCACGGATATGAACGAAGAAATCAAAAAATTGTTCAACAAAGCAGAACCTTTGCTAATTGTTGAAAATAAAAAAAATATGGCATTGCTAACTAATTATATTTATTACTAAAGAAATGTAGATATACTGCGTATTCTGCCATATTTTTTGCTTTAGAGTATGCTTTTGTTTTGCGATTAAATCGTTTAATAAAATCTCTGAGTGAACTATTTTGTGCCTCCACATTATGAGTATATTTTTTGCTTTGAATCAACAAGTTAGGTGGAATAATTTTACGATATGCGCTCCACTCATCTGTGCAAACTGCAAGTGGCTGCACCTCTTGCACCCTCGCCCACAACCGTTTTAATGGCTTAACACCACGACCGCCAACTTCAATGGCGATGATGCGTCTTTGGGCGCGAGAATAAGCCAGCCATATCCATAATTTTTGCTGTTTTTTGTGAGCGTAATGCCATAGTTCATCAATTTTTATATAGTGCTTTTGCACTATATTTATTATAAACTATAGCACTACATCTAATTTCAATTGCCGAAAAATCGGCAGTTGAAATTAGATGTAGTGCTATAACGTTATTAGTGCCCATATTTTTTATGATTTATTTCTGCAATGCTGCGAAGGCTCAAACCTTTGCGAAACAATAATAATGCTTGAATTTTTTGTTCTTCACTATAAACATATGAGATATAGTGCTTTTTTATAATTTTATTCACTTGAAAATAATAAGTAAATAAAATTAGAAAGCACTATATCAACGTCGCCGACCATCTTGAGCCAAATAATTTGCGCCGCACTCTCTGCATCTGTGAAGCTGCTTACCACCTATTTTTCCAGATAAATGATGCTCATAACTTCCACATTTTTTGCACGAAATAGACATAGTTCAAACACATAAAATATAATTATCTACAACTATAACATCAAAATTATAAAAAATAAATATAATTAGTTAGCAATGCCATAATTCGTTATTAATTTATAGTTTAGTTTTCAAATTAGTTTGTAGATTTATGTGTGATAGGCTATTTTTTATAAATAATTAGCGTGTTTTTGCAAAAAAATATGCACAAAATTAATTTATAAAAATCTTCTATTTTATAGTGCTTTCACGCTTTATCACATCATCATTAATATATAAAAAAGTAAAAATGCTATAAATTAAATATCATGAATATTGAAAAACTACATTGACTTTTTGAAATTACATGTCATTAATTAAGTGTTAATTTTTGTAAAGAATAATGAGTTTTATTACTTTCGTTCTTTGTGTAATTATTATTATCATTTTCCTTAATGATGATAATAATGATGGCGGCAGGAGAGAAGTTCCTATCAAAATCAGGATTAAGTAAATGTTTAATCCATTCAATCAAATAATCGCCAGATTAACTTTGGCGATATTTTTTTACCTAATCAGCTAATCAACTAAATATTTACCCACTCAAACAATCTTCCATCACATCATTGCGTTTGCACCAAATCCGTCGGGTATCAAATCATAATTGCGGCTATTGAATAATTGATAATGCCACCATTCATTGCTATAAAAATCAAAGCCAGAAAGTGTCATTATACCAAGCAGAGTTAAGCGATTTTGTTGTGCCGTTGCACTAATATTCACGCATCTATGATGTGAAAGCGGGGTGAACTCATCAAAATATGTCCCCATATCCAGCTCATAATTATTGCCATCAATCAGCGTCAAATCCACTGCAACCCCACGAGAATGCGGAGATCCACGTTCAGGGTGCGCCAAAAAATTAGGGTCGGGAGTATGTTCCCATAATTTGAATTGCGCTTCTGGTGGGCGATACGCATCAAAAATCTTAAGGCGCAAACCCATTCCAGCAGCTAAAGCAATCGCCTTGGATAAAGCCTCCGCTGCCTCAACATGCAAATAGCACCCTGCCCTCGCATAAACTTTAGCGTTGGTGAAGTTTTTCACGGTAGCATAAGCAATTTCATGCTCAACATCATATTGTGGTGGGGCGATTTCAACTAATTTCATGTAGCATCAAATAGCATAATATTCACATATAATATAGTGTTTTTTGGGTGTTGATTTGAGTTGGGGAATATGTTAAAACATTGCAATAAATTGGTATAAATATGTTTGTAAATCACCCGCCAAAATCAGAATATATTCCACTCATTATGCAAGGGTTGCAGGAGGATATTGGGCGCGGGGATTTAACTAGCAATATTTTTGTAGCGGATAATAAGCAAGCATCATATCAGATAACCGTCCGTGAGGAATTGGTGCTATGTGGTGGGATTATTGCGCAACAAACTTTTTTGCAGTATGATGATAATATTGAAACTAAATTATTGCAACATGATGGTGCAAAATTGCAGGCGGGCGATATTATTATGCAAATATCAGGCAATGCTCGGGCTTTGCTTGCAGCTGAACGAACCGCTTTGAACTTTTTGCAATATTTGAGTGGGATTGCCAGTTTCACCGCAAAATGTGTTACTGAACTGGAAGGAACAAAGACTCAATTGCTTGACACTCGCAAAACTCTACCCGCTTATCGTGCGTTGGCTAAATATGCGGTGCGTTGTGGTGGCGGGCGTAACCATCGCTTGCGCCTTGATGATGGTGTGATGTTGAAGGATAATCATATCGCAATTGCAGGGGGGTTGATTGAAGCGGTGAAAATCGCCAAAATACAGACCCCCGCCTTAACCAAAATTGAAATTGAGTGCGATAATCTAGCGCAAGTTGAGCTTGCATTACAAGCTGGAGCTGATGTTATTATGTTGGATAATATGGATTTAGCAATGGTTCAACAAGCGGTTGGAATAGTTGCGGGCAAAGTTCCGCTGGAAGTTTCAGGCGGGGTTGGGTTGCATAATTTGCGTCAATATGCGTTGGCGGGTGTGCAGTTTATCTCTATGGGGGCATTAACTCATTCTGTTAAAGCCGTTGATATTGGTATGGATTTTGTGGAATAATTTCATTTATTAATATAATGAAACTAATTATATAATATCGTGAAACTAATTAGCATCATAAACCACATGACGGTGAACATATTTTTTATTAAACAAAATGTAATAGGGAGCTTTACATTTTCGTATAATCGTTTAATCTGTGGAAATATAAAAAAATGAAAAATATGTTAATGAAAAAATATGTTGAGGAATTATGAGCATTGTAAATGAAAACCATATCGCAACTTTAAGCAACGCCTCAAATAGCGCAGGGCTTGGTAATGGTGGCAAAAAATCACATATTATCATTGTTGGCAATGAAAAAGGTGGGTGCGGCAAAACCACCACCACCATGCACTTGATTATCGCATTATTGCGCCTTGGCTTTTCCGTTGGTTGCATTGATCTTGATTCTCGCCAACGCTCTCTTACTCGTTATGTGGAAAATCGTAGGCAAACAATAGCGAAAGAAGGGATTTCACTACCAATGCCCAAGCACTCTGTGGTTAATAAAAGCCCGTTTGACAGCCAAGAAGAGGCAAAAAAAGATGAGCGAGAGCGTTTCATGCAGTCAGTTGCGGTGATATATGGCAGTTGTGATTTTGTGGTGATTGATACTCCAGGGAATGATACGTTCCTTTCACGGCTTGCCCATTCATTTGCAGATACCATTATCACGCCAATTAATGATTCATTCGTAGATTTGGACGTGCTAGCCTCAGTTGATGGGCGAACTTTAGAAATTATTAAGCCGAGTATTTATTCAGAAATCGTATGGGAGCAAAAATTGCAACGTGCCAAGCGTGATGGTGGTTCAATTGATTGGATTGTAATGCGCAATCGTTTGAGCAATTTAGATGCGAAAAACAAACGGTTCATGGCAAAAGTAACTGATGATTTAGCGAGGCGAATTGGCTTTCGTGCAGCACCAGGTTTTAGTGAGCGGGTGATTTTTAGGGAATTATTTTTGCAGGGTTTGACAGTTCTGGACGTGATGGAAGCTGATGCGAATGTGAAAATCTCAATTTCACATATCGCTGCTCGTCAGGAAGTGCGAGATTTGTTAAAAACATTGAATATTGATGCGGTTAATGAGCGGGCGGAGAAATTACGTTTAAGCGAAGAAGGAGGCAGTGCTGGAGCGGTTGCCAAAATGACTCAAAGTGAGGCAAAAGCTGCCGTAGCAGAAATTGCTGCTGCCAATGATGCAATTGATAATGCTAATATTTTGGGGGCTAATATGCTGGGGGCGAATATTTTAGGAGCTGATGTTTCAGGGGATAATGTTGTCACAAAAAATGCTAGTGTGACAGCGGAGATTGCAATAGCAAAGAAGGGGACTGAGCAAACATCATCGCCATCAAATATTGATAATATTAAAAATGACGATGTGCTAAGTTTTGCTCCAATTCGCCAAGGATTGCCGAATTAATTGGATTGCAAAATTAATCGGACTGATAAATTAATCGGACTGATAAATTAATTGGACTGATAAATTAATTAAATTGTCAAATTAGTTTCTGCGCCAATTTCTGAGAGCAAACCGAGGGGTGGCGAGTAACTTCACCATTTCATCATTTAATATTTTGCAAGGCGCATTTGTAATTTGTCTTGCAATTTGTGAAGCAATAAAAGCCCCTGCCAACGGAGCGGAAGTTGTCCCCCGTGCGCCATGAGCCAAGCTAACATAAAGATTTGGGAGGTGAGGAACTTCCAGCGATTGCGCTGATAATTTACTATATTTGGTTGCATCAAGCATTTTTTGTAACCATATATCATCATAAACCGCCCCAATAATTGGAAATCTATCCCCGCTTACTGTGCGAAAAGCCGCCCTGCCTTTCAATCTTGTTACCCCCCACGGCCTAATTTCAGTTTTGCTATGTAAAACTTCATTTTGCCCGCTCTCTCGCAATGGGGGAGCAACCGCCTGTTGCAACAAATTAATATTATATTCATGTCCCGCTGCCTCAACTTCTAAATCATGACGATTTTTCTCAAATGTTGCCCCAACATAATGTATGCCATCAATTTCAGGGGTAATATATCCACCATAACATATAACATGTGGCACAGAATATTGCACCAACTCCGCTGGGAGGTATGTTATTTGCCCCCGAATTATATTCATAGGTAGCATGTGATTTGGCAATAATTTTTGCGCCTCATAAGCTGAGGCAATCACCAAATTAGTTGCTGAAAACTGCTCACCCGAACTTGAAACAACGCACCACTTGCCGTTAATATGTTGCATTGAAGTTATGGCAATGTTAAAGCGAATGTTAATATCACTAATATTAAGCAGGGCAGCACAAAAAGCGGGGACGTTGACCCAACCAGATGAAGCCATGAAAAAACCTTGTTCATGTGATTGCATAATCTCAGGTGGCAACCCTAATTTTGCACTTAATGATTGCAATTGTTGCAAATTATTTGAACCTAGACTATTTGATATTAGAGCATTTGAGCCTAGATTATTTGATTTTTTTGGCAAATGTAACATACCACATATATCATATAAATGCGCCCCCCCCAAACCATGCAACAAACTTGACGTATGAGCCAAACCTTGCAGATAAAATGCCGTCATTGCATCATAATTGCTTGCCATATACGGGTATAATATCCCAGCGGGGTTGCCAGATGCTTTGGGTGCAACATAATTTTCCTGCTCCACCACCAGCACTTTTAGCCCGAGCTTTGCACATTGATGCGCCACGCTCGCCCCTGCAATTCCCGCCCCTATTATGATTACATCATTCATTTTGATAGCATCGTAATAATAATATCCATAAATTATAAAATATATATATTATTCATTTGCATTTGACTAGAAAATGTTATTGTCTGTTGAGGTATATAAATAACAAGATAATGTAATAATCTAACAAAATAAAGTGATGTGCGATGGGTGTTATTCCAATTTATTTGATTAACGAAAATGAAATGCTAGATAAATGTGGCAAAATTGGGGGAACACCATTGCTCAATTGGGTGCGCCTCAAACATTTGCATGAAAAGGGAGATTCCACTCACGCCGTTTGGGTGGGTGAAGATGGAATGCCCGTTTATGTGATTGCAAAGATTAGCGCAAAAATAACTCAGTGGAGCGTGGCGCACCTTGCTAGCGCATTACCTGATGGTGAATATGAATTGCACGACGAGCATTTTTCAGCCGAATTAAGCCGTGATGAACACGCAAAATTAGCACTTGGTTGGTTGCTAGAACAATATCGTTATGGCGAATATAAAGTAATTGCCAAAAAATCCGCTAAATTATGTTATGATGCAGGCTTGAGCAATGAAATTGAGTCTTTGCGTGATGCAATTTTCACCGTTCGTGATTTGATAAATGCCCCACCAAACCATATGATGCCCGAAGATTTGGTGCAAGCAGCCATGAAGTTAGCCTCATCGCATAATAATAATTCACATAATGAAAAAATACATAAAAACAGTTCGCAAAAATCTTTGGCGCATAAATCTTCGTCTTATAAAGTGGAAGTTTCAGTCACTAGCGGCGAGGAATTGGAGCGTGAATATCCCGCCATACACACTGTTGGCAAAGCATCAGCTGCCAAACCATGCCTGATTGATTTACGCTGGGGTGATGAATCTCACCCGTTAGTTGCAATTATTGGTAAGGGTGTATGTTTTGATTCTGGCGGGCTAGATATTAAAGGCTCAGCCAATATGCGCCTCATGAAAAAAGATATGGGCGGGGCTGCCTGCGCACTTGGGCTTGCACAATTAATCATCAATCGGGGTTTGAAAATACGGCTAAGAGTGCTAATTCCAGCGGTGGAAAACGCTATCTCGGGCAATGCTTTTCGCACCTCAGATATCATTAAAATGCGCAGTGGGTTAACTGTGGAAGTTGGTAATACTGATGCGGAAGGACGGCTAATTTTGGCAGATGCAATCACCGATGCTTGCGCACAACACCCTGATTTGTTGATTGACCTCGCCACATTAACGGGAGCAGCACGCACCGCCCTTGGCACTGATATTCCCGCAGTTTTCAGCAATGATGATGCACTGGCCGCCGAGCTATGCCAAATTGCCCGCCAAGAGAATGATTTTCTATGGCAATTACCTTTATATGAAGGCTACGCAACGCAAATAAAATCTGATATTGCTGATTGCAATAGCACAGGCACATCAGGCTATGGTGGGGCAATTATTGCAGCATTATTTTTGCAACAATTTGTCACTCTAAACACGCCATGGTTGCATTTGGATATGATGGCGTGGAACATCAAATCACTTGCGGGCAGACCAATTGGCGGGGAAGCAATGGGGCTGCGGGCGTTATTTGCGTTGCTAGAAAAACGCTATAAGTGAACGTCATAACAAATAATATAATAAACAATGCAACAACCGCAATTATTTTCATGGTATCAAGTTTGTGCAACCGCACTCAACCATATGCCGCACGAATTAACCATGCGACAATGGACAATTTTGTTGCATATTTACTTGCAAGATGGTGAGCATAATGTTAAATCATTAGCCATTGAGTTTGGTTTGCCCAAGCCCTCCGTTTCACGAGCATTGAGCAGTTTGGTGCAATATGGGTTGATTAAACGGCGGAAATGTCAAACGGATAAACGCAATATTACCCTGCAAAAAACCATGAAAGCGATTGCTTTTTTGAACCAATTTAACGATATAGTTACTAAATCCAATTATATTCAATTAAAGAGTGAATGAACAAATGAATTATTATTATATCAGTAACACAAAAGAAAAGTTGGATTTGCTTGGAGTGATTCGTAAAATCAGGACTAATCGCCTCAAAAAATATGAGTTACTTGCAACAGATGCGCAAACTTCACCGCAAGAAGCATATCAATATCCTGAATTATACGATATTTTTGCTGAACAAGATCGGATTTTGCAAGAGGAAATTGATTCAGTCACCGAGCCAAAGCAAGGAATTATGACATTGTTGAAAAATGCGGTTATAACTCTAAAAGATGATATGAGTTCGGCCGCAATCACAGGAACATTAATTATCATTATAATGTCAATCATTGGCGGGACGGCTTTGAAATTGCCAAGCATCATCGCTGCTTTTGTCGCACCAATTATTTGCTATTTTTTGTTTAATTTGTGCATAATTGCGCATTTGCGCCTTTCTCGTGTACAATTACTCTCAGTTAATTTGATGATGCAAATATGCAAAAAGCATGGCAAGAGTTTATTATTGGCTGCCATAATTCCTGCCATATTTGCTTTGACTTTGCCGTGGATAATCTCGGAGTTTATGGGTTGGAAAACATGGATTTTTGCTAGTATTTTCTCAGTTACAATCATTGCTTACTTTCTATATTTACCCGTTATTATCTTTGATAGGGAAGTTAATTTCAAGCAAGCCTTGAGTATTAATCATCATGCAATCGCTGATTATGGTGCATCGTTACTTGTGCCAATTATCATATTATTGTTAATTAACATCATCGCAGGGCCTTTCATTTTGCTAACATTGCCAATCACCTTGCTAACCGTGATGCACTTATATGACGAATATTTCACCGAATATTGATAAAAATAAAGTGATGAAAACAAATTGATAAAAATGAGGTGATTAAAGTAAGATTATTTTTGTGGTGGCAAAAAACCAATCAGTTGGCTAAAATAATCCTTAAATTGTGTGAAAGCATGATGCCTGTGGCTAATATTATGCTTTGCACTAGCCTCCATTTCAGCAAATGTTAGCTCGCAACCATCGGCCACAAAAATTGAGTCATAACCAAATCCATTTTCTCCCCGTGGTGGAAAGGTAAGAGAGCCACGCACTATTCCTTCAAAACAAACGGTTGCCTCGCCATGTTTTGCTAATGCTAAATTACAAATAAATTGTGCTTTTTGTGCTTGCGGATTTTCACCAAGAGCTGCTATTTCATCATAAATACGAGCAGATGCGTAAGAAAAATCTTTGTTTGCGCCAGCCCATCTTGCGGAATATATCCCCGGATTTCCACCTAAAATATCCACTGCTAAGCCAGAATCATCTGCTAGAGCATAATAATCATGGACAAATTGCGCCGAATATTCAGCTTTTAGCGTTGAGTTTGCAGCGAATGTTGTGCCTGTTTCTTCAGGTTCAGCAATCCCAAGCTCATCAGAACTTTTCAATGATAATGGAAACACCTCCAATAACTGCTTGATTTCCCGCAATTTTCCCGAATTATGAGTTGCAACCACCATCTTCAGCATAGCAAATTACCCCTTCAATGCAACTCTTTGCAATTCCAACAATTCACTCACGCCAAGCATTGATGTGCGCATCATCGTTTGAAATTGCTCAAATGTGAATGGTTCGCCCTCCGCCGTGCCTTGCACTTCAATCATTTTTCCACCATCGGTGAAAACAAAGTTAGTATCAACATCGGCGGCGGAATCCTCGGCATAATCTAAATCCAGCATGATTTCCCCCTTCATTATTCCGCATGAAATGGCAGCAATTGGACGAATTATTGGTGATTTACGCAATATCCCCGAACGAACCATCGTTTGCGTTGCAAGGCAAAGTGCAACATATCCACCAGTAATTGCAGCAGTTCTTGTGCCGCCATCAGCCTCCAAAACGTCACAATCAATGGTGATAGTTCGCTCGCCTAATAGCTTCATATCGCAAGCAGAACGCAATGATCGCCCAATCAAGCGTTGGATTTCTTGCGTGCGCCCTGAAACTTTACCCTTTGCAGATTCCCTCTCATTGCGAGTGTTGGTAGACCGTGGCAACATACCATATTCAGCGTTAATCCATCCCTGCCCCTGCCCTCGCAAAAATGGCGGAATACGCTCCTCAATGGAGGCAGTGCAAAGCACACGGGTGAAGCCATATTCAATCAGGCATGACCCTTCAGCGTGACGATTGGCATTTGGCTCAATCTTCACGGGGCGCATGGTGGAATTATCTCGGTTAAAACTGCGTTTCATTATGGTGTTTCCAATTATTATTATTGATATACTCATATATAATATATAAATATTATTCAAATAAATTATGTGCTATATTGGCAATAATATAAAATAGTTTTAATCATACAGCTTAATATATTCACAAGTTATAAATAGAAAAGCATTGATTGAATGTTTTTTTGTGGTTGACTTCGCTAGTGATATTCGGTATATTCATTGTAAGGCAACAATTTTATTGTTGAGATAATAGGCTTATAACGAGCATTTAGAGGTGGGGTTCACCTGAAATTGCCCTGCTCTTGCGGATTAAAGATTTACAGGGAATCTTTAGAGTGTGACACTTAAAAATGTAATTTTTTAAGTGGGTTTCAAACCTTTATGCTAAGCGACGGCTACTAGCACTTGAAGTCTATTATGATAACTTAAATCTCAGCCACACTGCCAATTTTGGTTCCGTGTGGCTTTGCATTTGAGAAAGCCGTTACCACTGAGTAAAACACTTTATTGCAAGCATCAACTTTTTGCTCTAAAATTGCTGCGCCAAATATTCCTCTAATAACCGCAATTCTATGATTACCTCTTATATTTTCAAACTCGCAATATATTGGAGTTCCTGTTACAATTATATCACTAACATAGCGAGCAACTTCATTAATATTATCATAACCCATCTTTTGCAATTCTGCGCTATGTTCAGCCCATATATGTGCAACACCAAACCCTTTATTAATACCAAAATGCCTGCCATGCAAAAGTGTAATTTCGCCCGCAGGAAAATAAACTCCTCTTGACAATTTTATTTCAGGTATCTTGCCAAAAATGAAATTGTTGGTTTTAGGATTTTTAATAGGAACATTTTTATTCATCAATATGCATTTTTTACCAGCGCATCAGTGGCAAGTTCAATGTTGTGTTGCAATTGCTGCATAAACTCATCACGCTTTAAGTTTGTGGGCATTGGTGGCAAAAACTCTATTTGCACCACCCCCGATTTGCGCACAAAAGCGTTGCGTCGCCAAAAACGGCCAGAGTTCAGCGCAACAGGGATAATTTGCGGAGATAATTGTTCATATAACGCACCAACCCCAGATTTATAGCGCGTATTCGCCCCGATGGCGGTTCGTGTTCCCTCAGGAAATATGACTATATTGCGCCCTTGTGCCAAATATTCCTTGCTCTGCTCCACAATTTGCGCAATCGCTTTGCTTCCAGCCTTGCGGTCAATCACGATATTATCAGCTTGGCGCAAATACCAGCCAAAAATCGGAATATCCAGTAATTCTTTTTTCAACACAAAAATTGGTTGATGCAAAATATGCCATAATGCTAAAGTTTCCCAAGCTGATTGATGCTTCACCGCATAAATCACTCCGCCTCCAATAGAAGTATTTACAACAATATTTTCTACATTCACAACATTATATCGTAACCGCAACACATGATGCTGCAACCACAAGGCAGATTTGCTCCAAAAATGTGGCACAAAATATTTAAGGGCGGGGTTTTTCTGCAATAATAATGGCAAAAAAACAACTCCCATCACAATGGTGACGATGGTTAGCAACAATTGATAGCAAAGTGAACGCAAAAAATCCATGCAAAGATTAATAATTGTTTTTCAATCATATAACAATCATTTTATAGTGATTCTTATTTTTAATTACCGATTTTATCAGTCATTAAAAATTAGGATAAATCACTATAAACATATGAGATATAGTGATTTCTAATTTTATTCACTTGAAAATAACAAGTATAGCACTTTCATTTTTCATAAGTCCATTTTATGGACGATTAAAAAGTGAAAGTGCTATATTTTTTAAGGTTATAGTGCTCATTTAATTTTTCATTAGCCTATAATGATAGGGCTAATGAAAAGTTAAAGCACTATAAATAAAATTAGAAAGCACTATATTACAAACCTCATATCACAACATACGCAAACATATTCCCCCCGTTTGAAACTTATACTGCAACCATTGCAAACCTTGGCTTAATGCGTCCAGCATATCATCATGTTTTGCTCGTGGAAAAGCTAACATTTCCGCTTCCAATTCACCAATTCCCGCCATTTGCATGAACTTCACTCGCCCCGCCTCCATCAATGGTGTGATGCGCGCCACTCTTTGCATTTTATCCCCTTTAGGCATAATCGCAATTATCGGCAATTGTGAATTAAGCCGCAATTCCTGAATCAATGATTGCCCACTTGCTTTATCCTCAATTAAAACTACATGCGGCTTGAGCTTTTCATATTGCGCTATCATAATATTGCGTAATTGTGGAAAATCTGCACGCACTGCAATTGCATCAATCACAACATAATTGCCCTCGCTATAAGCAATTGTAATGCACGCACTGCGATCATTATGATCTCCCATTTTAATGGCAGTATCCCATGTTTGAATGACCATCTCAGATTGTGCTGGCAAAATATCAGTATAATGCAACCATTCTCGCTTAATCATTCCTCCATTATCATTAATTGGTGATTGTAGATATTGCGCCGCAAATGCGATGCTGCCCAAATCCACCTCAAGCTGTTTGATAATCTTTTCACCTTCTCGCATTGGTTGCAACAACTCGCCAATTTGCATGGTTTTTTGCAGCTTTCCGATGTTAATATGGATAATATTTTTTGCAATTGCTGGCAAACATAAATGTTCAAACCCACCTTTTTCCAACAAATGACCACTCAAATCATCAGGGTGAAGCCGTTGCATCACCAGCAAAATCAAACCTTTATTTTTGTCATTCAAACGAGAAGAAAGAGTTTTATCAAACCAATCATTCGCTCTGTTGCGCAACAAACGTGATGCCGCTTGAGTTGGATTTTGCGGATCGTCAATAATAATAACATCGCCCCCCTCCCCCGTTAAGCTCCCACCAATGGAAGTGCTTAAGCGAAAACCCTGTTTGGTGGTGACAAACTTGTGCTTTTCATTCTGCCCCGCTTGTATTTTTAATTGCGGAAATGAGTTTTTATACCATGGAGATTGAAGCAAACTGCGAACATCTGACGCATGTTTGAGGCTGATTGCTTGCGAATAACTAGCGGTTATAATTTTGCTAGCGGGGTTATGTCCGAGCAAAAAACTGCTCCAACCAACCGTGATTGCGATAGATTTCAGTGAGCGTGGGGGAATATTGATAATTAAGCGAGTGATATCACCATTTTGCATCGCTGCTAAATATTCGCATAAGGCTTGCAAGTGCCAATTATCTACAAACTCCGAATTAGGATTCAATGTATAAAACACTTTTTGTAAATATGACGGGTAATGATTGCGCAACAAACTTGCATAAGCATGTTGTATTTTATTATTGGACAATTGGTTATTGCCGTGAGGCTGTTGTTGGTTACTACCATCAGGCAGATGTTGGTTATTATTTGCTTGATGCAATGTTATTATTTCACTCATCAACCGACAATGAATTATTCACTTGAGATTGGGGAGGGTGAAATATATAAAATATTAATATTTCACCGCTCGCAATTATTTATTTCCCGAATGGAAGAGCAGTTTTTAGTTTATGGACTCCAGCCTGCGCTGGAGTGACGGGAGTGTGTAGGCTAGCGGCGTAATATCAAATCTTCATGTTCGTCATACCAGCCCTCCCGAAGGGAAAAGAACTAAATACTGGTGCAATATAAACAAACAAATCACCCCTCATAATGTTTGGCAACCAGCGCATCAAGCAACCTAACGCCATAGCCAGTTGCGCCTTTGGGGCAAGTTGGCGTCGCTTTTTTGCGCCAAGCCGTGCCTGCAATATCCAAATGAACCCATGGCACATCATTGGTGAAACGTTGCAAAAATTGTGCTGCCGTGATGCTCCCCGCTTCCCTATCCGTGCCAATATTTTGCATATCAGCTATTTCAGAATTAATTTGCTTATCATAATAATCATCAAGTGGCAATTGCCATGTTTCATCACCAGTTTCTGCACCAAGTGCTAATATTTTGCTTGCAAGTTCATTGTTGCTAGAAAATAATCCCGCATATTTGCTACCCAAAGCAACGATAATTGCCCCTGTTAAAGTCGCTAAATCAACCATAAATTGCGGCTTAAATTGCTCCTGACAATACCATAAAGCATCAGCTAGCACCAAACGACCCTCAGCATCAGTGTTTAACACCTCTATCGTTTGCCCTGAATATGATTTCACCACGTCACCGGGGCGTTGCGCATTGCCATCTGGCATATTTTCCACTAATCCGACAATTCCAACGGCATTCACTTTAGCTTTCCTATCAGCCAATGTCCGCATTAAACCAATTACGGTTGCCGCTCCACCCATATCCCACTTCATTTCTTCCATACCATTTGCGGGTTTAATGCTAATTCCACCAGAATCAAAACATACTCCCTTGCCAACGAAAGCAACGGGTTTGACCTTCTTATCCTCCAACCCGTTCCATTTCATAATCACCAGTTGCGATTCCCTCACGCTACCCTGACCAACTCCAAGCAAAGAACCCATACCCAGTTTGTGCATTTGTTTCTCGCCTAAAATCTCCACTTCCAGCCCGAACTTTGCCAAATCTTTGCATATCGCTGCGAGTGATTCTGGGTGAATAATATTAGCTGGCTCGCTCACAATATTGCGGGTGAAAATAATTCCATCAGCAAGCGGTTGCAAATATTCCATGTGAGATTTTGCTGATTTCTTATTACCAACAACTGTGAAATGCTTAATGGTTGGCAATTCATGTGCTTCTTTAGTGGTGAAATATTTACCGAAATAATAAGCTCCAAGTTGCGCTCCATAAGCCGCATGTGCCTCAGCTTTGCCTTTCTCCAAATCACTCGCTTCAATCACCAGCACAACATTATGCACTCCATTGCTATTGGCAAGTTTAACCGCTTCGCCTGCAATTTTTTCATAAGTCAGATGAGTGATTTCCTCTACCTTCCCCGCCCCGATGATAAATGCAAATTGTGCGCCCACCAACTCTGGCAACATCACAGCTATTGATTGCCCTGATTTCCCTGCAAAACGAGGAGCATTCAATGCAGATTTCAGTAACCCACCAATTTGTGCATCAAACTTCACGGCTTCTGCGCTTAATTGCTTGCTATCATCAACCACAAAGGCGATTGCCTTAATTCCCTCATGCTTCGCATCATTTTTTGCATCATTTTTTGCTAAGGCGGTTTCCAAATTACCAAGTTCTGCCAAAGTCAATTTCATCGCCATAGATTCCATAATCAAAACTTCCCCATTTGATATTATTATTTATATTATTATGTATTTTTTTATAGTATATATTTATTATTCTTATTTGTGATTTTCTTTTGTAATTTTATTCGCTATATCATAAGCATATATTTTCAATAGTTGCAAAACATTTGTCATATAATTTTCATAAAACTCGTTTATAGTATTGCTTGTGAAAAATGAACAAAATGATTTACCTAATGTAGAAATTAACAATTTTCCTTGGTTGGAGATTGCAGCTGGTGGCGTAGGAGGAATTGCGTCAGGAATGATAGTATTTCAAAGTTTTTATAACGATTTCATAGCAAAATTTCCTGAAATAAATGAAAAACTAGGTTTAGATATCAAAACATTTGATGATTTCAAACATTATTGGGACGAAGAGAACAAATTACTGAAAGGGAATTGGTTTCCAAAATCCGACAATCAAAATGTAAGACAGGAAGCAATAAATAGAAAAAATGTGCTAAAAGAATACATGCTAGGCGAAGAGCATCTTAATGTGATGGTTTTGACCACAATCGTTGCTGGCGTTGTTGTTGGAATTGGAACACATATTGTTAAAGAAATGGCACGAACACCAGAGCCAAAACCAAATAACAACATTGTTCAACCATTTTTTCCATCTCAACACCCCTTAAATGAACTTGAACCATCAGTTCAGATAAAAAAATAAGCAGCCCTTTTAATCGGGCTGCTTTGGGTTATTCCACTTCAGATAGCAGAGCAATCACTTGACTAACCTCTTCAGCAGCCTCAAGTGAATATTGTTTTTGCTCAAGAAGTTCTTCTATTTCTTCATTGGTTTTTTCAACATCACCAGCAAACTTGAAAAAAGCCGCAATCCCAGTAGCCTGTGAAGTTGCAACTATCACAAAAAGAGGAAGCAACCCAATTCCAGTTGAACCAACTGTAACAAGTGCAATTCCACCAAGTGAGTAGCTCAAAGTGGCAAACAAACCTTCTTTGCTACCTTTAATTTGCAAATCTTTTTCGGCATTAGAATTACCGAAAGCAAGGAATTCTTGAACTGATGTTTTTAACCAAAAATCACGACGATCATTAATTCCAAGAGCTGCATTGCAAACTGCAATATAGAAGGATATTTCACCTCTGAAACCGCTTAAAAACTCAATTTCAAGCAAATCGCCGTAACATTTTTCAAACAATTCTTTAGCTCGCTTGATTTCTGCTAATTTTTCTTCATTGCTTAAATGAATAGAACTAGCATTCTCCATAGCAACTTTGGCAGCATTTGCCCAGCCTAGAACTTGTCCTTTTGAAAGCTGTTCAATGCGTTGCAGTGCTTCTTTCATTTCAGCAGAAGATTTTGTTAATTCTTCCACTAACATTGAAAGATTCCCTGAAAAAGGAACTCCAACTGACTTTGTAACAAACCCCAGCAATAACCCGCCAACTTTAACTATGTTCATTTGAAAGTCTCCTGAGAGATATAAGTTTTGGAAAATATATTCACATGTGAATATTCATTCAATCCAAACAAAAAAGAATGGAAAAAAAACAAACATTCCCATATAAACAAGTTTCTCAATTGCATTTTAGCAGTAATTTATAAAAATCAATTAAAACAAGTTAAGTAAATATTCTTATGTTTTTGCGTCATACCACCAATTATATTCTCTCATTGTTGCTTTGGCCAACCGTCATCATCACATTTTGCTTGTGTGGGGTGGTGTGGTTGATGCAAGCCGTGCATTTTATTGATTTCATTATTAATCGTGGGCTTTCCGTGCAGGATTTTTTATATCTCACAATGCTTCTATTGCCCTCACTTTTAGCCTATATCCTGCCAATTGCGCTGGTGATTGCCGTTATCTTCACTTATTATAAATTAATCACCGATAGCGAATTAATCGTCATGCAAGCATCAGGTTTCAGCCGTTGGCAATTGCTCCGCCCTGCCCTCATTGCGGCGATGATTGTGTGCATAATAGTTTATTTTTTAACGCTTAAATTGCTGCCCCTTGCCAACCGTGAGTTTCGTGATATGAAAGAGTTTCTAAAGGAAAATTATGCTTCCGTGATGTTGCAAGAGGAGGTTTTTAATCACCCAATTGAAGGAATAACTGTGTTTATTCAGAGCCGTAGCCAAACGAGTAATGGTCAATCTAGTAATAACCAAGGCGGTGCTAATCAAAATGGTAAGCTGCAAGGAATCCTTGTGCATGATAGTCGCAATCCAAAAAACACCATCACCATGATGGCGGAGCAAGCGGAATTAGTGCAGACATCGTCAGGGCCCAAGTTTTTGTTGGAAAATGGTATCAGGCAAGAAATGCAAGATGGCAAACTTTCATGGTTGAACTTTGCGAGCTATAATCTAGATTTAAGTTATTATACCAAAAGAAATGCAACCCGTAGGCTCAACCAAAATGAATTAACTACTCATGATTTATGGCAAACCGTGCAGCTTGGAAAACTTGATGGTAATTCCAAAAATGGCTTAAATATGATGGAGTTAAATTGGCGGATTGCATGGCCAATTATGGTGATATTTCTCAGTTTAATCGCATTTAGCAACGTCACATCAGGCGAGTTTCAACGGCGTGGATTATGGAAGAAATTATGCGCAACATCAGCTCTAACCGTCGCTGGCGTGATTGGATTTTTTCTCATGCTGAATATGATAGATGATAGCGATATATCCGTGACAATGCTTTACGGATATATGGGTTGCTTACTGATTTTTGGCTTGCTGCGCAACATGGATTATAGATTTGGAAACAAACCGAAAATGCTAAATATTGCGAGCTGAAGAATAAATATTCTGTGATTTGTTTTTCATGAAATTGATTTTTTGTGCTGCTTCATTCATGTGAATATTGGAATATATATAGTCATTCCGAATAAAAATTGTTCAATTTTTTTTCGGATAAAATGACTATAAACATATGATTTATAGTGCTTTTGTCCAAATAATTTTTGCCAAATAGTGTCCAAAAATTATTCGGAAGCACTATAACAACTTTTTTCCATCATACAGTAAGTTCATATATCATTGCAAAGCCTCGTAGCAAAGCCTAGTAATCAAATGTAAAAATCCAACAATAACATAAATAAGTGGATTCCAGCGTTCGCTGGAATGACAAAAGCGAATGTTTTTATTACCCATAAACGGTAACTATTATTATCTGTGTGATTTGTTAATTGCGATTATATAAAAACAGTTTATTGAATATTTTATGTCACATTGTGGCGGGAATGACGGGACTCGAACCCGCGACCTTCGGCGTGACAGGCCGACGCTCTAACCAACTGAGCTACATCCCCTTGAAACTCTCATAAATAACATTTTTGCGATTATGTCAAGCAAAAAATCTTAAAAAACACTATCTACTTACGCCTTTTTCACTTGGTTTGAATATTTTAGGAATATCTTGAGGAATGGTTTTATCATCTAATGTAATACTGATTGATGATAAATCAATTATTTTATCACCAATCATCAAACTGTCTTTAGTTGCTGCACCATTAATTGCCAATATCTGTCCTGCCATCTTTATCTCTCTTTGAGTATTGCTATCAATTAAACTTTGCAATTCTGCTGCATCTAATTTTTTATCGGTTCCAGCAGCCTTCACAATAGACTGCTCAAGTGTTGGCTTGGTTGTTGCTAAAGCTGGTTTATCCCAAAATTGATATTCATCTCTCAATTCAACATCTCGTCCATCATTTTCTTTAGCATAAGCTGCAACAAATTTTTGCAATGTTTTTGAATCATTTGCAACAATAAACTCAGGTCTACTAGAACGACCACCATCAAGAGTTTCTTCAAAAGGTATATTTTGCTCGGTTAGAATTTTCCTCATCATCTCAGCGGCACCTCCAAGCATCTCCGCATTACATTTAATTTTAACTTTTTCAGGGGCATCTGAAGAAGTAGTATAAGTTAAATATAATGTTTTTTTCTCTTCTGACATGTAATGCTCCGTTTGATTTATTAATATCATATCATAATAACCCAACATTATTACAAATTAATGAACCATTATGTATTTTTCAAACCATCAACCACTAAACTTGTTGTTGCGGGGGAAGCCAACTGGTGGGAACTTACCAATTCCACCACGATTGCTTATCCATGTGGTGAGGTCGGATTCGTGGCGTGTGCGATTGCCTAAGCTCCATTTCAAACCATCTGCTAGGTTAAAAGTGCAAATATCTGATATTTGTGCGCCTTTATATCGTTGCAAAATAACCCCCTGACCCTTGACAATTTCAGGGATTTGGTTGGTTGAAAAAATCAATAACTTACGATTATCACCAATTATCGCCACCATATCACCCATAACACGCTGGCAGGAATGCGCAACCACCCCTTCATTGACGGTGAATATCATTTTTCCAGCCTTGGTGCTGCTTATCATCTGCGTGGAATCCACAATGCAACCTTTGCCATTATTCGCTGCAAACAGCATTTTTTGAGGCGTAACAGAATCATAAACAAATGCGTTGATAATACGCTCATCAGCCGCCATATCAATCAGCAAGCGCAACGGCTCACCCGCTGAGTTACCCCGTGGGAAGTTATCACCAAGCACGCTATAACAACGCCCCGAATCACTCACCATGATAATATTATCGGTAGTTTTCGCCTCCAACAACATTGCCACTGCATCGCCATCTTTGAGGCGTGTATCAGGCAATTCTTTATGATGCCCCTTAACTGCCTTAACCCATTGTTTTTGCGTTATAATTATGGTTATTGGCTCTTTCTCAATAAATGCTTCCGCAGTTATTTCAGGCGCAACATACGCTATATTCATCACCTTGGTGCGCCTTGCTCCAAGAGCCGTGTGCTTGCCAAATTGTTTTTTTGCAGCGATAAACTGCTCTTCAATCATGATTTTTGCTTTGTTTGGATTGGATAAAATATCCAGCAATTCTTGCTTTTCTGCTTCCAGCTCGGCAAGTTCACGCTTAATTTCCATCTCCTCCAGCCGCCGCAATGACCGCAAGCGCATATTCAAAATCGCCTCCGCTTGCATATCAGAAATGCCAAACTTGGCAATCATAACTTGCTTTGGCTCATCTTCATAACGTATAATTGCAATCACCTCGTCCAAATTAAGATAAGCCACCAAAAACCCTGCGAGAATCTCTAAACGTTTGTCAATATTTCCCAAACGATAATTAGCTTTTCGTTGCAAAATAGCGTAACGATGTGCGATATATTCACCCAAACATTCCCGCAATGACAGAACTTTTGGCACACCAATTGCGGTTAGCACATTCAGGTTTAAGTTGCACCGCACTTCCAAGTCAGTAGTTTTATAAAGGGATTCCATCAATAATGTTGCATCAATCGTCCTCGTTTTTGGCTCAAACACAATGCGGATATCCTCAGCAGATTCATCACGAATATCACCAAGCATTGGCAGTTTTTTATTTTTGAATAATTCAGCAATTTTCTCAATCAACCGCCCTTTTTGCACTTGATATGGTATCTCGGTGATGATTATCTGATAACCACCTCGCCCCAAATCCTCCACTTCATATGACGCACGCAAGCGAAAGCTCCCCCGCCCCGTTTTATAAGCCGCAATGATGCTCTCCCTAGTTTCCATCACCACCCCACCTGTTGGAAAGTCTGGCGCAACAATGAAATTGCATAATTCATCTTCATCAGCATCAGGGTGCTTTAGTAAATGCAATAATGCGTCCAATAATTCCTCCACATTATGAGGTGGAATGCTGGTTGCCATACCAACAGCAATCCCTTCTGCGCCATTGGCAAGCAAGTTTGGCACAGCGGCAGGCAAAATCACTGGCTCGGTTTCTTCGCCGTCATAAGTATCACGAAAATCAACCGTATCTTTGTCAATATCCTCCAACAAAGCCATAGCAAACGGCGTTAAGCGTGCTTCAGTATATCTCATTGCAGCCGCATTATCACCATCAACTGAACCGAAATTGCCCTGCCCTTCCACCAACGGATAGCGCACTGCGAATGATTGTGCCAGCCGCACCAATGCTTCATAAACCGAGGAATCTCCATGCGGGTGATATTTACCAATCACATCACCCACCACACGGGCGCATTTTTTGAACCCTGTATCGGGCGATAATTTAAGTTTCAGCATCGCATAAAGCAACCGACGATGCACTGGCTTCAACCCATCACGCACATCAGGGAGCGAACGGGCGGTGATGGTTGACATCGCATAAGCAAAATATCTATCAGAAAGCGCATCTTTGAACGCAACATCAATAATTTCTGGCAGTTGTGGCGGGTTATTGTTCAAAGGGTTATTATTCAAAATATTATCATTCATTTGCACAACTTATATATCATATAATTATTTTTTTGTAGCAAAAACTGAAATAATCTCAAATTATGCACCGTCATACCAGCGAAGGCTGGTATCTATATAATCAGGCAATCAAAGATTTCATTACAGTTTTTTTGCGCAAAAAAAAGCACCAGCTTAATTGTTTTTCAACAAATTAAACTGATACTTTGTTACTGGTTATTGAGCTTAGATTTAGAGTGATCTTTGGTCGTAACTAACGAACCAGCGACCTCCTAAATCTTGCTTAAGAGTGATATCAGCTTTCTTTCCAGAAAAATACGAACATGGCAATCCAACTAATGTCCAAGGACGATCAAATTGGATTTTGAGTTTGCCTCCGTATTTAGCTTCAAAGTCAGCATTACATAGTTCTGACTTTTCACTCCCAACACCAACTACGGAAGTAGCCTTGCCTTCGTAGATTACTCCTACCTTGGGTCTTGCTGGTTTTACTTGAGCTTCAGCGTTACCTGCGAAACCGATTGGAGCAACAAGGGCTGCTGCTGCAATTAGTGAGAATAAACCGTTTTTCATTTTGCAAAATCCCATTAAATAATGGGACGATAAGGTTAGTGAACCGAACGATGCACTCTAGAAGTTGATTTTCAGCTAATATTTGAAATAAATCCCAAATAAAACTAAAAAACAACTCAACTTCTTAATGTCAAATTAATATATATATATATATATAGCAACTCTTTTTTATCAAAAAGTTAAATAATATTTATAAATCAATAACTTGCATTGGTTTTTATCATCATACCAGCGCAGGCTGGTATCCATAAATAATTTCACTTGAGTTTATTTTATCGTTTCTCTAATCCTCTGAAGTGCAATAATTTATTGACATATTCCTCGGGGTTATGTGGCACTAAAATCGCATTCTCACTGGGATATAAAACATCATGCAAGCGAGTTAGCAAAAAGCGCAACGCCGCCGCCCGCAACAAATGTGGCATAGCAGCAACCTCAATTTGCGTCACCAACCGCACCTGATTATAGCCCGCAAGCAACGCTGCATATTGAGATTGTTGCAAATCGCCCGCCTGATTGCAACACCAAGCATTGGCAACAATCGCCAAATCATAGGCATAGGCATCATTGCAAGCGAAATAAAAATCTATCACCCCGCATAATTGTGAATTATCATCAAAAAACACGTTATTAGGGAAAAAATCAGCGTGAATTATTCCACTTGGCAGGTGATGCGATTGATGATTTGCTTGATATTGCAACTCATTATCAATCAGCTCAAGCCAGCTCAAATGCTCAAATGTGCAAGCACGCTCAGCGATTTTTTGGCGCAATTCCTGCCATACCACAAACCCTTCAGAATTAGCTCGGTGCATCGCAAAACCCTCTCCTGCTTTATGCAATTTTGCTAGCCACTCGCCCGCTTGAAAAACATGATTTGCATCAGGTTGAAGCACGCTTTTACCCGCCAAAAAACTAACCATAGCAGCTTGCTTGCCATGCAACTCAAAACTCAAATCACCATCTTTAGTATAAATCGGCAAAGGGCAAACATAGCCGTTTTCATGCAAATATTGCTTTAATTTGAGGAAATATGGCAATTCCGCAACCGCCACCCGAGCCTCAAATATGGTGAATATTGCATTGCTACCATCACTAAATGTTAGCAAATAATTACTGTTTTCAACTCCTTCAGCTATTGGCTTTGCTTGCGTAATTTCAGCAAATCCATATATTTGTGCGATATTTGCAACATCTGCATCACTCAAAAAACTATAAACCGCCATTTTTATAACCTAATTTTCTTGTAACCTAATCTTAATGTTCCAAATTAATCTATCATCTTCGCTATAATTTTTGACGCATGTTGATAAGTCGGCAAATCATAATGGAATGGAGCAGCCCCCCAGCGATGTTCCGCATCAACGAATAATTCGCCTTCGCCATATTCAATTAATTGGCAATTTGGCAATAATTTTATAAACTCATCATACATTTTGCCCAACACAACGTTCATTTTTTCCACAAAATCAATAGAGATACCCGCAACCACATTGCCATCATTGGCACGTGATTCCAAAAATATCTTGTTCAAAATAACTTTTTCTTCCATGTCTTTTTGCTTGATTAACGCCGCAAACTTCAATAACCCCACCTGCCACAATTCAAAATAACCCTTATGAAATGGCATTGATTTTTTGAAATTAGCACCATAAGCCAGCATAAAATCCTCATCATTCACAAATGGTGCAATGCTTGTTGCCGCAACGCCATCGGTGATGATTCCCAAACGTTCGTCAATCAAATCAATCACCATGAAATCGCAACCTTCAGAGAATAAATATTCAATTCCAGTTTTATTCAAATCCAAAACTTGCATTCTATCCCGCCATTTGGTGGATTCCAACATCTCTTTGGTTGGCTTGATTAATTGCGGTGAAAACATACTCACTAATGAAGAACGAGCAACATATTTAGCAATGCGCACATTATCAAGCGGGGCTAAATCAAATATATCACGGCTAACGCATGAACCCAAAATGGATATATTTTTAATTCCATCAGCATTTGCATTCATTTTCTTTGAACTCTCATCGGCGAATTTGTTGATTTTTACTAACTTATTATTATCAGTTATGGTTGAAATATTACCAATATCTGCGGTTCTGTCATAGCATGAAATCTGCATTAATTGCCAAATCGCAGGCAAATGACCATTTTTCACATCACTAACATTCAACGCCTTTAACGCATTAATATCTATCAATTCATTAATTGCATTGCCACTATTAGTTGTATTAGCATTCTCAATTATAACGCTTTTGATGGTTTCAAAATGGTTATAAATCGCTAATTGTGTTGGTTTCATATTGGCGGGCGCACCACCTTCCTCCCATGTTAGGGGAGCGGGCATTTCATGTTTCACCCCTTTCAAAGCTAGCAATTCATTATCCCAACCAGAGGCGGTGAACGGAATCTCAATTAATTTATCATCACAGCGCATCATCATTTCAAAGTAAAACTCCTCCATTGAACGTGATTTTGCCCCCGCATTATACGAATATGCGACAATTTCTTCATTGCTGAAAATATTTGGTGCAAAACCAATGGAATTATTAGCCCCCCACAGCCTAGCATTCCAATGTGCCATACGTTTTTGCAAACGATGCTTGGTTGGAATCTGATTTAGCCCAACATTATCCGCAATTTGCGCATCAATATAAGCGTCAATCTCAGCTATATTTTTGGTGCGAGCATCTTCACGAAATATCCCCAAATTATCCCCAAATGCAAAATGCAAACCAAACCATTTGCGCAGTTCATCAGCGTTTTTGAACATGGTCTTGCCTGAAATATTGCGCAAACCAACCTCTTGCAACGGCAGTGATAGGGTGTTTTTCACCTCGTCACGCCAGAACATATCCATCGGTGAAAGCTCACCCTCCGAGATTTTCATATGAATTGCCAAACGCTCAATTAATGGCTCAGTTTGCGCCTGTTTTGCGTTGGGGTTGAACTTAACCTCAAGTTTCATTTTATAATGTTCGGCGAGCATTTTAGCAATACGCACATCGGGGCTATAATCCGCACCATTAGCGCATAAACTGTTAATCCGCCCCGCATAACCAGCTTTGTTTAGCAATCCCAAAATCAAACGCACATCTTTGCTACCATTCAAACTCAAATCAAGCGGTGCATCAGTTGCATCAACCACATTCATTAATCCAAGCAATTTTGCAAAACATTCGTCCCAATATCGTTTAGGATTATTAGCGTAAAGCTCCAGCAAATCATCATTTTGCAAATGACACTTATTCGCAAACTTAATCTCTGGCTTGCCTTGCACAAAACTCACCTTTGCACCTTGTGGCAATAATTTCACATCATTATATAATGATTCATCATTCAAGCCAATTCCTGCTGAACAAGCCCAGCGAGCAAAATCAACATTAATTTCCGCCTTAAAATCATAGCGCAACATGCTAGAAACCAGCCCCGCTTTGCTGCTGATAACCACCAATTCATCTGTGACATGATAATATATTTGTGAGGTGGCGAAGTCATTGCGCCTTATCAACCCGTCACCACGATTATCAATGCTAACATATGAATATTCGCCATATAATTTTGCGGTTTTGCCAATTTCACCTTTTAGTTCATTCACACGGCGAATTGGCGAGCGTCCGAGTGCGGGCATCACCCAGCCATTAAAAAAACTAAGCCCGTTAATATCTTGCGCAAATTGATTTTCCAATTTATACGGCGCAACTTCAGTGCCAAACAGCCAAATATAAGTGTTTTCAGCGAGAGGTGGTTGCCAAAAAACTTCCATATCAGTTTTCACAGAGCGCACATTTTTGAGCTTCTGCACAAATGGATTATCCCATATTTGTGGCAAATCTTTAGCCGCCCAAACTATCAAAAAATCTAACATTTATTCATAAGCCCCATATGTTTTTCGCATTTATCTTTTGCACTTCCAAACCATCATAGCGATAAAATTATTTTTTTCAACCATCAACTTTTCTCAACTCTTTGAATATGTTGATATGGTATCTTAGCAAATCCTGCAATCTCTTGCGCTTCTGCCACAATATTTGCTGGCCAATATTTGGTGAATGTGCCAAACAAACTCTCACTCGTTTGCATATCAATCATCCAATCTTTCTCCCTCTCCATACATATCATTGGAAACTTATGGCGAAATGCGTGAATGGCAATGCGCAAATCCACAAATCGCTGCGAAGTTTCCATAAACTCAAAACTCGGCATTTGCCAACCTTTCAACATCATCGTCCCTGTTCCAAGCTGATTAACCAAGGAATCATGCGCCAATGCTTTATCAAACGAATGCACAAGGCGGGAAGCAGGAAGCCCTTCAAAAAAATCGGAATAAATAATTCCATGCACGCCAATAATTGGCTTAATATCCGCAAACTTATCATATGTTAAGCGCAATTTTTCTACATAATTATCAGGATATAAAATATCATCGTCCATCAACACATAAAAATCATCTTTATCATCAATTTTTGGATAAAACTTGCCAACATCTTTGAGGTCATCAAACGGAATAATTGGATTGACATTCTCAAACCGAGCGAGCGATTTTGGGATATATTGATATTCATTTAGCACCAAATTAATCACATCAACTTGCGGGGCGATGCGCTCAAGTGCAATTGGCATTGCCTCCTCACGGGCTGGATAAGTTGCTATATTTGCAATAATTTTCATATTATAATTTTCCTAAAAAACGTTTTACGCCCCAATATCTTAATATAGTAATATATTAACGAATTGCTATTTTGATAAATTGCTATTTTAACGAACTAATTGAACCCCATGCGACGCTCGATATATTCCACTTTGCTGCAAAGTTTTATCAAATAATTCATTCGCAATCACCGCTTCACCAAGCACACGTTGCCGCCCTGAAAGTTCCGCATATGAAAGCCTCGCTGGCGCACGATAACCATCATCAAGTGATTCAATTCCACTGCTGCGAGTCATTGAACCTTCTGACCATAACCCAAGAATTAATGGTTTATCCAATATTGTTGCCATTTTGTCACCAAAAATCGCCTTAGCTTTCTCAAAAAACTCAGAATCACCACCACATTTAACCGTTCTATAAGCCCCAACCACATCAATCACTTCACGCCGCATCATGATGGAAACCACGCACATACGCAGGCAAGAATGATCTTTGAAATATACCACATCACCTTGTGGCAACACCCGCAACCAACGAGAAAGCACCATGCCCACATCAGTTTCTACAATCTCAGTCACTTGTTGCTGAATGCGAGTTGGCACTGCTAAATCATCACAATCCATAAATGTTATAAGCTCGCCTGTGGATTCCGCAATTAAACCATTGCGAATATTATAAGTCCCCTGATTATCCACCGATTTGAACACTCGCAAACGTGGGTCGTTAAAGGAGTTTAACACCAAATCCAAAGTTCCATCTGGGCTGCCATCATCACAAAATAGCACCTCAATATTTTGGTAAGTCTGGCTTAAAATTGAACTAATCGCATATTGCACCGTGTGCGCACATGAATAACCCGCCATGATGATTGATACTTTTTTCTGCCCAATCATTGGGTGCGTTTTTTCCCATTTAATACTCGCTAAAATATTTTCTGCATTCACATCAATTTCAGTGATATTTGGCTGACCATAATGCGTTAAAAACTTATTCCACATTTTGAGATAAAACTTAGGTTTTTGCGAACGATACGCATTAGCAAGCAACATATAAAGCTGCGGGCTTTTCTCCAATTCGCTTGAGTGTTTCTGACATTGACGCATCACCAATTCAGGATATTCACTCGCACATTGCGCAAGCAAATAGCCGTTAATTTTACCCGATGGTAGGGTTAATTGCGATTCATCTGCTCGGTTGGTGATATGTTGATTTGCGCCATAATTAATCAAACTAAATGCTGAAAAAGTCCTATCATCTTTGCCGATTTTTTCAAAATGCTCTAAAAATATCTCCAATAATTCATCTTTTTCACCAGTTGCAAAATATGCGTCAATTAAATATGGGCTAATTTTTTTCCATTCTGCATCGGTGAAATTATCAAACTTGGCGAACATATAATTTAATATGCCACGAGCAGTTTCAAAACATTCAAGCCGTGCTGACACATTCAACATTTCTGAAAGCCAAGCCACGGGATTTTTGCGCACATTAGTTGACATGTCACTATTTAGCACATTCAAACTTTGTGAAAGCGCACTATTATGTTTTTTGTAAGGCGCACCGTTTTTAGCATAAAGCGTTTCGGGAATGGTGAACTCCACCCTTTCCTTGGTCTGTGCAGTTTTTTGTGGAGCATTAGCGGCAATTTCAGCGGATAACCCAAATAAATCCATCACCATAGGTCTAGATACTTGAATTGCGATAAAATATTTTTTATCCGCAGCAAAAGCTGGCACTTCCACCACGATATTTTTGCTTTCAACAAAATCATTCAGGCGCAATGATTCAAATATTTTCAGATGTATCCCTTGGTGACGCTTGGAATCCTCAGAAATAATCGCAACCCAATCAAGCACCGCTGGTTCACCGCTTAATTTCTGCCCTGCAAAATCAATCACAAACTTGATTTTATTGCCCGAAAAATGTTCAGCCTCAATTGGCTGCATCAAACGCAACCATTTGTCAATTTTGCTCAAATTAAACGATGCACCCTTCTTTTTTGCATTCGCAGAATTGCCAATTTTAATATCATATT
Source organism: Alphaproteobacteria bacterium (assembly GCA_043765375.1). Lineage (GTDB taxonomy): Bacteria > Pseudomonadota > Alphaproteobacteria > Rickettsiales > UBA998 > JAYUJH01. The sequence continues at coordinate 49,647 of JAYUJH010000031.1, read as the reverse complement.
CTTTATGGTTACTATAATATTTAATCGCCCAATCTTTGCAAAACTCATCAGTTTGCATCGGGGTTTTATCAAATGTTTTGACCAATTCAAAGTTTGGGTTTTTAATTATCATACTACCAGCTATTAAATTATTTTTATATATATTATATTTTTCATGCAATTTTATAAGCAATAATTACATTTTTTGCAATCGTTAATTATGTGTAACTCATAAATGTTAATTGACGATTAATTTGAGAGATTTTATATTTTTTAATACAAAAATATAAATAATGGCATCGTAATTGCATATATTGTTTTATATAATTTATTCATATAATTTCATAATTAATATACAAAGTTGGAATGATGTTATTACGAGCCTTAATCATTATCATGTTATTTGCCAATGTTGCAAACGCTTCTCGCATCAAGGATATTGTTGCGGTTGAGGGTATTCGTGACAACATGTTAATGGGTTATGGCTTGGTGGTTGGCTTGAACGGAACGGGTGATAGATTGCGCAATAACGCTTTCACTGAGCAAAGTTTGATTGCATTTTTAGAGCGTCAAGGCGTGAATACTCGGGGAACGGATTTGAAATCCCGCAATGTTGCAGCAGTCACAGTCACGGCAACGCTCCCGGGGTTTTCAAGGTCGGGTAGTAGGGTAGATGTGGCAGTCAGTGCAATGGGTGATGCAAAAAGTTTGCTCGGTGGAACATTGCTCGCCACTTCGCTTTATGGTGCTGATGGTAATGTTTATGCGCTCGCACAAGGGGCAATCGCCGTTGGAGGCTTCACAACGGAAGGACAATCTGGCACAAGCATAACTAAAGGTGTTCCAACCAGTGGAAATATTTCAAACGGCGGAATTATTGAAAAAGAAATTGAGTTTGAACTTAACTCAATGAGTAATTTGCGCCTTGCTTTGCGCAACCCTGATTTATCCACAGCAGCAAATGTTGCGGAGGCAATCAACTCCCGTATTGGCCCTGCGATTGCAAAAGTGACAGATCCGGGGACAGTAACATTAACGGTTCCTGATGCTTACCGTGACGATGTGGCAACATTGCTTTCTGATGTGGAACAAATTGAGGTTAGCACTGATCAAATCGCCCGCATTGTGATTGATGAAGCAACAGGAACAATTGTTATGGGTGAAAATGTGCAAATTGATACAGTTGCAGTGGCACAGGGTAATTTAATTGTTAAAGTGCAGGAAACTCCGCAAGTTTCGCAGCCAAACCCGTTTGCACCACAAGGAGCGCAAACAGTGATTGTGCCAAATAGCAATGTCACAGTTGATGAAGGTGCGGGCAACAAAGTCGCAGTGCTAGAAAAAGGCGCAACTTTGCGAGATTTGGTTGCGGGGCTTAATTCGCTTGGTGTTGGCCCTCGTGATTTGATTACGATTTTGCAAAACATCAAAGCAGCGGGCGCAATGCAAGCTGAAATATATACAAGGTGACGATATATAAAGTAACATTAAGTAATGGGGAGGGAAATAAATGTTGGAAGCTATAAAGTTGGAAGCGGTGAATAAAGGACTAAGTGCTAAAGGAGGGCTAGGTGGTAAAAGCCTTGATTATGATAGGGCGGCTGGAGCGGCTGAACGTATGCAAAATATAACAAAATTGCAAGCTGGTGCTGACAAAGCAAAAATCCGTCAAGCCGCAGAGGATTTTGAGGGGCTATTTTTGGGGCAGATGTTGGAGCATTTATTTTCAGGGTTGGAAACTAACGAATTATTCGGTGGTGGTGACGCTGAGGATATCTATAAATCTATGATGATGGAGCAATATGGTAAATCAATGGCAAAATCTGGTGGGATTGGCGTTGCTGACCATGTGATGCGCCAAATGTTGCAACAGCAAGAGGGCAATGTTGCTAAAGATTTATCAACAAAACAGAGTTTGAGCGTAGATAATATATGAATGAGGCTTTAGATACACAATTTGTTAATTATAATGTTATAAATGAGGTTGTTATGCAAATGGTTAAAGAACAATTATACGAAGAAACAAATATTGCATCATATGGCGATGATGAAACGCAACATATGCAAACGAATGAAGGATTGCTTGATGTTAATGTGTTGATATTGCTGATTTCACGGCTAGCACAAGTTTTGGGGCGTGAAGTTGATATGTTGGACTCCATGAATATTAAAGGGCTTTCAACGTTGCAACATGAAAAACTTGCTCTCGTTGATGCGCTGGAAAAACAAAAGAAATTAATCGCTCGCAGACCAAATATTTTGAATGACTTAACCGATGATATGCGAGATAATTTGGCAGATTTATTGCATATATTTGATGCAGTTGCGAATGAGAATCATAATCGTTTATTGGTTGCAAAAGAGGTTAATCAATTGGTGGTTGATGCAATTATGGATACTACTCACGAAAATCTGCGCCGTGGGCTTTATAATGAAAAAGGCATACATGCTGAGGAAAAATCTATGGCATTATCGTTAAACAAAACTATTTAAGACTATACGAATATATAGCTATATAAAAGGTTAATAAAGATGAGTTTAGAGTTAGCAATTAATAACGCATTATCAGGTTTGAATGTCAATCAACGTGCGTTAAGTGTTATTTCACAGAACATAACCAATGCTTCCACTGAAGGATATACTCGCAAAACTATTGAGCAATCCGCCGTTTATATCGGGCGGGAGCAAATGGGCTCGGGCGTGAAAATTGATGATGTGGTGCGCAAAGTTGATACATATTTAACACGGTCAACTCGCACGCAAACGTCAATTTCTGCCAACTCCTCCACGATTGATAATTACATGTCACGCATTCAAAATCTGCTGGGGCAACCGGGAAGTAACAACACGCTTGACAAATATATGGGGACATTTTTCACCTCAATGCAGTCGCTTGCGCAAAGCCCTGAACGTCAATCTTTTCATGATATAGCGATTGATTCCGCATCAACCCTAGCGAGGGAGGTTTCGTCGCTGGCTGGTTCGCTGGAAGATTTGCGGGCAGAGGCGGATAATGATGTGGCGATTGCGGTGCAAAATCTAAACCAATATCTCACAAGCCTTGATAAGGTTAATGTGGCAATCACTAATGCGGCAGTGCTTGGCAACCCAATTAGTGGCTTGCAAGATGATCAAGATAGATTAATCAAAAAAATAGCCGAAATTGTAAATATTAAAGTGTTGGTTCAACCAAAAACTAATGAGGTATATATTTACACCACCAACGGCACGGCCTTGCTTGATGAATCCGCTTATGAATTAAGTTATACGCAACCATATTCAGTTGATAGTTTTGTTGATGATAAATCGCTAAGCCCTTTGAATGTCTATCGTTTGGATTCTGGCGGAAGTCGGATTAATCCACCTGAGATATTAGTTTCTGGTGGAAAAAGTGGCGCAATCACCAGCACAGTTGAGAATGGAAAATTAAATGCTTTGCTTGCTTTGCGTGATAAAGACATTCCCGAAATGTTGGCGCAGCTTGATAATATGGCGGATAAATTGCGTGATGCGACAAATATTATACATAATAAAGGGTCAAGTTTTCCACCTCCAACCACACTCACGGGAACAAGGGAGGTTAGCGCATTTGATAGCTATAATTGGTCAGGCAAATTGATGGTTGCTGCTTTGGATAAAAATGGTCAAGCAATTCCCTCACCTTATGCTAAAGAATCCTATACGGGAGTTCGCCCATTAACGCTTGATTTGAGCAAATTAGATACGGGCGTAGGCGCAGGGCAGCCAAGCATTCAAGGAATAATTGATGAGATAAATCATCATTTTAATCCCCCAACGACTAAAGTTAATTTGAGCAATTTGAGCAATATTCAATTAGTTTCGGGAACGGATAAATTGCCATCATCAGGGCTTGATTTCACTTTTGATTTTGATTTGGAAAATATCGCCAAGCAAGGTTCAGAGTTTTTTGTAACTGATGTGCAAATCACGGATTCCTTGGGTGCAGCAGTTGTTGGTGCAGTAACAACCACCCGCCCGAACTTTACTATCTCAACTTATGCTACCACCAATGCAACCAACGATGTGACTGTGACGACAACCGCCGCACATGGTTTGAAAAATGGTGATGTGATTTTTATGGAGCAACCAGCCGCCGCAGTAAACGGAATTGCGACAGGCAACATAACGGGATATTTCACCGTTGCAAATGTTACCACAAATGGCTTTCAAATCACGGCAAATGCGGCAGCGACGGCAACAGGTTCAGTTGGTGGAGGAGTTACCAAAATATTGCCACCTTATGATGAAATTGCTGCGGGGGACAAACGCCGCACCAATTCCGCTGGCACAATTACTGCTGATTTGAGTTCCGCCCCCGCATCACTTTATTATGATATTCAAGTGGCGGTTGGAGTTCGCCCAAGTGATTCCATCAATGCGAGCGATGTTAAAACTTCAATCGTAACTTTTCGTATTCCCAACAACACCCAAGCATTACGCAGTGATAGGTTTGACAACACCGCCGTTACTGGTGCAGCAACTCGTGATATTCCAACAAGTATTGTCCCACAATTAAGAGCGATATTAGTTGGAGCAGATGGAGCAGAATTGCCCAAAACCGCTTATGGAAATTATGAAGATTATAAAGGCTATTTGAAAATTGTTGGTGGTAGTGATTATACCGTAGCCATTGACGAACAAGATAGCAAACAACTTGGAATCACCACCACAAGCCCTGTTACTAAAGGCACAAACCGAGGTTTTTCACATTTCTTTGAGTTGAATAACTTCTTTGCAAGCAACAAACCAACTGCCACGGGGGATACTCTCAAAGGCAGTGCAATCAACTTGAAAATAGAAGATAGGTTGCAAAAAGATAGCAGGTTGATTGCGGTTGGTAATTTGGAGAGATCCAACCAATCAGCAAACCCTAATATTCCACCAATTTATACCTATGAACGCAGGTCTGGCAATAACAAAACAGCGCAAGAAATGGGCAGACTTGGCACAGCACAGCAAGATTTTTTGGCAACAAATGGGTTATCCTCTGGTCGCAAAACTATAACTGGTTATCTAGGAGAAGTGCTATCATCATTTGGGAGTGCAGCCGCTTCATCAACGCAAAGATCCAAAGATGATAAAATATTGCTAGATGGTTTCAAGGAAAAACTTGATGCAACAACTAGCGTTAATGTTGATGAGGAATTGGCAAATATGGTATTATTTCAAAATGCTTATACCGCATCAGCACGCATCATCACCACGGCAAATGCAATGTTTGAAGCGTTATTGCAGGCAGTTTAATTGAGGAAATATTGAAAAAATATAGAGGAAAAAATTATGAGCGAAATATCACGAATTGGAACTTTAGCGATTTATAATAATGCGATTAACAACTCAAATCGTAGCAAAGTGAACTTGGCGAACTTGCAAGATCAGCTTTCAAGCGGTTTGAAAGGGCGAGATTTTGAAGCATATAACGGGCAAGTTGAGCAATTGGTTGGCTTGGAAAAAGAAGTCAAGCGAGTGCAGATGTATTTGGATAATAACGCTGAAACTTCCACCCGTTTGACAGCCGTGGAAAAAGGTTTGGATCAAGCATATTTAGTTGCGGAAGATGCAAAGAAATTGTTCACATTGCGCAATAATCCAGCTTTTGCAGGCAATCCAACCTTTGAGATTCAAATGAAAGCCGCAATTCAAAATATGGCAAAAGAGCTAAATGCCAATATCGCTGGCAGATATTTATTTGGTGGAACAACCACCGACACTCCCCCCGTGATTGATAATCCAGTGCCGACATCGTTTGTTATTGGTGTTGCTGATGATGGTTATTATAAAGGCTCAAAGCAAAATGTTGTAACCCGTGTGCAAGATGGGTTTGATTTGGAATATGACGTTCGCGCTGATGACCCCGCCTTCCAAAAATATTTTGCAGCATTGTCGCTTGGGCTTGAGGGACATGCTCAAAACAACACAGAAAAACTTACCAAAGCACAAAATATGATGGATTCTTCCATTAAAGAAATTAATGCGCTCGCATCAAGAGTGCAAACCAAGCGTGCAAATGTTGATAATATCATCACCAAACAAAAAGATACCAAACTATATTTCACCTCAGTTGCTGGCGAAATCACCAGTGCGGATACAGTCGCAGTTGCCTCAAAAGTTGCAATTGATCAAGCAACTTTAACCGCCACATTTCAGATTTTCTCTCGGATTAGCTCACTCAATTTGGCTGATTTTTTGAGATAAACAAATTAGAAATATTGTAATTATTAATATAAGTTAAATAATATCATGATATAATTATAAATGGAGTTGATATGATGCTTGCTAATGAAATTGCTACAAATAATATTTTGCTTGATGATTCATCAATTTTGTCGCAAACTTTTAACCCGCAGGAACTGGTGGGAACGGGGCAGATTGAATCACGATTTGGTAAAATCAATGTTGATTACGATAAAAAAATAAATATTGAAAGAGGTTTGCTCGGTATGGCGGATAAGCTATATTTTTGCATTACCAACTTCCCAATCAAAAAGTTTGCACAATTTCAGTTGTTGCAATCGCTTGAGGAGCATTCCCTCTCACTGATTATCATGCCGATTTTGCTTGAAAATAATATTGTTGAACGTGCTGATTTGTTGGATATTATGCAGGATTTGAGCATTGCGCCTGAGAATTGTGACATGTTTTTGGTGGTAAATGTCTATCGTGATATGAATAATGTTCGTATTTCGGTCAATGCTCGTGCGCCAATTTTTATTGATAAATCAACGAAAAAAGGGGAGCAATCCGTGTTGCGCAACAATAAATATATGGTGCGCCATATGATTACCAATGAGATTTCAAGCTAATTTATGACGCATAATTCTAACAATATGTATGATATTTTGCAAATCACCGCACTAAAACAATTTCGTTGTTTGGGTGACGCTTGCGAAGATACTTGTTGCAAAAACTGGGGTATGCAAATTGGAGCAGCAACCATCGCTAAATATGAGAAATATGCACCTGAATTATTGCAAGCGGTTGATGTAGCAAATGATGGCAATATCATGAAACGTGATAGTTGCTCGGATTTTTGTGTTAAATATGAAGCTGGATTATGCTCCATTCATCGTGATTATGGCGAGGATTTTCTGGGTGATGCGTGCAATTTTTTCCCACGGGCAACTCGCAAAATGGGGTCACATATATTAATGAGTGCTGCCCTCTCCTGCCCCGAAATTGTGCGCTTATGTGTGATAAATGAAGGTGTGATTAGTAATGGGGCAGTGAATAATGATGCTGATAATTATTATGACAAAGTTCAAACAGCAAATCTGCCCGAATCTATTAAAGATTATGCGCTATCAGATTTAAGTGATAATGATGCAGTTGCGTTTCACCAAATACTAGTGCAACATGTTTTATCACCAAACATCACGGCTGAGCAGGCATTGATTAATATTACAACAACACTTGATGCGCTTGCTATGCAACCAACTGAAAACTGGGCTGGGGCAACTCCGATGTATCTCAAGTTTGCGCAAGGGCGAATGGCAAAACCGCAAGCAAATATTGCCGATGCTTTTAATTTGGCGAATATTTTGGCAATGCTCGCCAATTTAACTACCAATCAGATTAATCCACGCTTAACAAATACGATTAACCTAATCACGCAAGCATTGAATGTGCAGTTTGATGCAAATGCTGGAACATTAATTTTGGGTAATGATAGTGCTGAAATATGGCAAAATGCAAGCGAAAAATGGCTTGCCGAGTGGCAAACACCGCTCCAACCAGTTTTGAAAAAATGGCTAGCTACCGAACTTGCTTTGAACTTTTTTCCGTTTAGTGGGCTTGGTGATGATTTTGTGCAACGCCTCACCATTTTATGTGTGCGTTATGCAACTGTGAGATTAGCGATAATTGCGCATCATATAACACATAATGCAATGCCGAGTGATGTGGAATTAGTTGTTATAATTCAATCACTTGCACGTTTTTTGGATCATTTGAGTGACGCAGAAACAATGCTCAATTTTTGTGACCAAGCAGGCTGGAACACGCAAAATCGCTTAAATGGCTTGCTGAATATGAAAGATTAGCAAGGTAAGGACTAGTATGGTGCAGATATCGCCAAAGTGAAATATATATGTGACAATTTTATATTTATATTTATAAATCACCCGCTTTGTAAAAAATAATTTAACTTTTGAATAATCCTAAAATATATGTAGTTATATTATATATTGTGAAAAGAGTTAGTTATGTTATTTGCTGAGTTAATTATTGATAAATCGTTAGTCCAAAAATCCTTGGCGCAAAAATCCTTGGCGCAAAAATCTTTGGCGCAAAAAAAATTGGTGAAAAAAAAATTGGTGAAAAAACATTTACTGCGCTCCAGTTGCGAATTAATCGCATTCGCATTAATTGCCACATCGTTAATTGCGTTAATCCCATCAAATGTCCAAGCGAAAGACAAAATCACATATGGTGATTTCAGCATGAATGGAAAATTGCAACTTGGAGTTGCAACAGATAGGAACGCTGGTAATGCACCGCTTGCCGAAAAAGCTGGCTCAAGCAGTGATGATAGTGAAATGGAAGATGATGTAGACGATGGTGATTTGCTCCAAGATTTGGATTTGGAAGGGCAAGATGTGTTGGATCAATTGGACGATACTGAAGATGAAAATGGTGATGGCGATTTCTTCAATGATGATGATTTAAGCGAAATAAACGCTATAGATGCTGATGGTGACGGTGATTTGGATATTGATGTTAATGGTGACGGAGCGATTGATGCAGCTGATGATTTGCTTGATGACCAAGATTTAACTGGCGGAACTGGCGGGGTTAAGAGAACGAAAATAACTAATGATGCTATTCGTGATGAACGATTAAACGCTCAAGCACGCCTTGGTTTTAATTATAATATCGGGACGTGGGCAAAACAATGGAAAACTGCCCTTGCCGTCAATAGCACTTATATGGATATTTTGAACACAAAAGACAGTGTGGTTTTTGGTGCAAACACAGGGCCATTATTTGAAATTAACTCACTAAACTTAAAAATCCAACCAACAATAAGTTTTGCTAATTTCTCCAAAGACGGCAGCAGCGAGTTTAATAATTATGGTGCAGCAATAGCCTTGCAATATATCATCAACCCTAAGTTGAAACTTGATGCTCGTTACGGCAATGACTTACGCTATTTTAATAATGATGCAGTTGACAAAATCAAAGCCAATTCCGCCGCGGCAATATTGAAATACCAAATTGACAAAGAAAAAGCTGTTAGTGGTGGTTATAAAATACGCTATGAAGATACTAATGTTGCAGCGCGTGGCAAAATTATTCATCAATTCTTGGTTGGTTATGAGCAAAAGTTTGACTATGGTTTATATGTGAAACCGCAAGTTGGCTATGCTTATATTGAGCGCAACGGGGGGCAGTTAAGGCTGGACAACAAGTTCGCCAAGATGATAGAACCGTCGTGGTGCTAGCTGCGGGCAAAAACTTTGATAATGGCATAAATATTGAGTTGCAATATAGTAATATGGAGCTGGAATCCAATATTAATTCCAAAGATACAAGCAATGATAGGTTTGTGTTGATTAGCGGCTGGAAGTTTTAAGAGTTACAAGTTTTAGGGGGAGCGCAATATTTTCTGCCCCCAACATTATTTTTTGGTGAATAAAGTCACTAACCATACTATTTTTTGGTGAATAATTTTACCAATTCGCTTGTCATGGTTTCACCTAAACGGCTGACATCACGCAAGCAAATTGAACGTGCGTAATATCTCGTGACATCGTGACCAATCCCAATAGCAAGCAATTCAACTGATTTTTCTGATTCAATTTGTGCAATAACTTGGCGCAAATGACGATCCAAATATCCCGCATGATTAACAGATAATGTAGCATCATCAACTGGTGCGCCATCTGATATCACCATTAAAATACGGCGAGATTCAGGGCGAGAGCACAATCGTTGGTGCGCCCATTGCAACGCTTCGCCATCAATATTTTCCTTCAACAATCCCTCTTTAAGCATAACTGCCAAATTGCGCTTGGCTCGCACGAATGGGGTATCCGCACTTTTATAAATAATGTGGCGTAAATCATTCAACCGCCCAGCCCGTGCTGGTTTGCCCGCTTGAATCCATGATTTATAAGATTTTCCGCCCTTCCATTCCTTGGTGGTGAAGCCTAAAATCTCCACTTTCACCCCTGCCCGCTCCAATATTCCACCTAAAATATCAGAACATATTGCTGCAATCGTGATTGGTCTGCCCCGCATTGAACCAGAATTATCCAACAACAAGCATATCACCGTATCACGGACATCAGTTTGCACTTGTTCTTGCTTGAAAACATGAGTAAAAGCGGGGCTTGCAACTAACTGCCCCAACCTTGCGCTATCCAACACGCCATCTTCTTGCCCAAATAACCACATACGAGGCGGGCGAGAAAGCAATAAACGCTGCAATCTGCTGGTAAGTTTGCTAAACCCGCCTTGAACCTCTTTCAATCTTCTATCCAAATCCTCCCGCAATCTTGTTATTTCATCAGGAGATGCGAGTTTGTCCGCCGTTATAATCTCATCATATTTATTGCTATATACAATGTATGGTTGTGATTTTGCTTTAGCATTAGGCGTGCTGCGCATCTCAGGAATTGGAATCCCCTCCAACATTTCATCACCCAGCGAACCCATAACCGTTTCGGCAAACTGCCCCATTTGCGGAAACAAATTATCATCTGCTCCGCTTTCATTTGCATCATTTTCAGCTTGAGTTGTTGAGCCTTGTTGTTCAGTTTCTGCGGCAATATCACCATTTTGTTCGCCTTCATTTGGCGCATCATTTTCACCTGTTTCAACCTCATCTATTTCACCTTGAGCAGAATCTTTTTCGCCCATCATAGCTTGTTCAATATTGGCTAATTTATCAATCAATTGCTTGGTTGCAGCGTTAAAAACAGCTTGATTATGCAAGTTATTTTGCATATTTAGCAACTGCGCCCCCGCTTCTCTGATGATAAATGGTCGCCATAAATCCACCAATCGTTCAATAGTTTTTGGCACTGGAACTGCACGAACTTGCTGCAAAAAAACTGCCCGCAAAATATCCTTAATTGGTGGATCTGCACGCTCAGATAACCCCTCATATCCCGCTGCCAAACAATCATTAATATGCTTATCACATATTCTCTTGAAACTACCTTGCAGATATTTTGCACCAACCATTTCAGTGCGCAACAGCTCCAAATCATCATAAATAACTTTGTTGGCTTGGCTTGATGGCGCATGACGCAAATGCAACTTTTGGTTGTGATAATGGCGCACAAAAGCAAACCTATCCACTAGCCCCCTTGCATCATTTAGGCTATCATTATTTTCAGGAGAAGGCACATATATTTGTTTTTGCGCAAGCAGAATGTTTGGAACATGGCTCCCTTGCAGCAAAATATTCAAAGCTGGGTCTGCTCCGATTGCACGGGCGCAACTGCTCAAATCACGCTGAATATTTTTTATATCACCCTTGTTTATGCTATTCCTATTTATATTATCCTTAAATGATGCCAAACTTCGTCACCCCCCTTTCATTTTAACTCATCATATGTATCATAAAATATTTATCACAAAAGCCATACATATTTATAAACATATTTTACTCTATTTCTCTCCAACAATAGCATCACGCACTCCTTTTAATATAGCTTTGAACTTGGCACGTTTATTTGCTTCCAAAAATGTTATTTTGCCTAAATCAAATATAATAGCGCATATATCAAACAGCACAAAAGCGGGCAATCGCAACCCATATATTCGCCATAAACGCAAGCGATTACGATATATATAATATCGCCTTGTTGGGTTGTGATTGCTGGTGGTGATGCACATATTCAACATTTTGAAATCACGACATTTGCCCAATTGATGCTCAAGCATTGCATCACGCACCGCTATGATTTTATACCCAGCGATGATTGCACGCAAACACCACTCAAAATCCACCTGGTCAATGCACAAATCCTCATTCATCATACCAATTTGCTCAATCACCTTCATTGGAATTAAACTTCCAGAGGCAATCGCTACCATTAAATCATCTAATATCGCCTCATTACCGACATTTTTATCAGAAAAAGTTCTGCGCCTAAAAAATATTCGCTTAACATGACAAATATAATAAGCACGGCGCACTGAGAATCTATCACTCAGATTTGGGGCAATAATTGCGGCTTTTTTGTCACTATTTGTATTATAATTTTCATAAGCAAGGCGCAAACTTGCAACCATACCCTCGCCTGCAACGCTATCATGATCCATTAACAGCACAAAATCCGCCCCAAGTTCTTTGGCTGCCTTAATCCCTAGATTTTGCGCCAATGCGAGGTTATTTATGCCACTTTGCACCACCTGCACTCGCCCATGATGTTGCTTGGCGAAGTCTTCAGCAACCAAAAAGCTATTATCAGCGGAATTATTATCCACAATCACAACATAATTCACTTGTTTAATCAGAGATTCCAGCCCCGCCAACACTTTTTTACCAATATTAAATGTTACAATTATTGCACAAACTTTGTTAGCATAGTCATTTTGAGAATTATCATTTTGAGAATAATCATTCTCAGGAGGCACACCCGTAACATCGCTTGGCGAACTTCCCAATAAAATATCTTGTGAATTGCTATGCGAATTAGCATCATTAACATTATCAAACATGTTACATACTTAGCATACAAAAAAAATATTCGCAATATGTTGATTTATAACTGGATTTTTTTATTTTAACCAATTATATTCACTAATTAAATAATATGTCAAAACATAAACTTAAGGAATAATATTTTATGGCAGTACCTAAGAGAAAAACTTCACCTTCACGTCGTGGAATGAGAAGGTCGCATGATGCTTTGGATTCAGTTCAAGTTGCAACTTGCCAAACAACTGGTTCACAAAAACGCCCCCATCATGTAAGCCCTGATGGCTATTATAATGGTCGCAAGGTAACTGATGACAAAGTGAATATTTAATAGAATATTTGAAACGCAATCAGAGTTAGAATCAAGATAGTGAGCGAGAATGCAGTGAATATGGCACAATATTTGCCCCTAGCCATTGATGCAATGGGCGGAGATAAAGCACCTAAATCCGTCATTCGTGGCTTGCAAATTATGCACTCAAAGCAGCCAAATCGTAAGTTTCTGCTTTATGGTGATGAGAAGACGCTGCAACGTTATCTTGATGCAAAACCGATGAAGTCCTTGCGTAATGCTTGCGAAATTATTCACACAAACGTGGTTATTTCTGATGATGAAAAGCCGTCAATCGCAGTGCGTCAAGCGAAAAATAGTTCCATGCGTATGAGCATTCAAGCGGTGAAGGACGGCAAGGCGTGCGGTGTTGTTTCGTCGGGCAATACTGGTGCATTTATGGCGTTATCAAAGATGATATTGCGCACATTGCCAAGTATTTACCGCCCTGCATTAACGGGATTGATGCCCAATCGTGGCTCTAGCATCGTAATGTTGGATATTGGTGCAAATGTGCAATGTGATGCAAATGATTTATTTTTATTCGCTTTAATGGGTGATTCCTATTCTCGGGTGATGCTACAAAAGGACAATCCCAAAGTAGCATTGTTGAATATCGGTTCTGAGGAAATGAAGGGTCATGAAACACTGCACATTGTGGCAGAAAATCTTCGCTCCACCTCAACTATCAACTTCAAAGGTTATGTTGAAGGCAATGATATTTGCAATGGTGACGTTGACGTGGTGGTTACGGACGGATTTACGGGGAATATTGCACTCAAAACATTGGAAGGCACGGCTCGTTATTTTTCCGCTGAATTGAAGCAAGCATTGAGCAAATCATGGACGGGAAAATTGGGTTATATGCTTGCTCGCCCTGCATTCGCTGTGATGAAACGGCGGTTAGATCCAAGGCGTTATAATGGTGCAATGTTTTTGGGTTTGGACGGCATTGCTATAAAAAGCCATGGCGGGTCAGATGGTTATGCGTTTTATCATGCGATGAAAAAGGCGTATATTTTAGCTGATTGCGATATTAACAGCCGTTTAACTGCTGAATTAGCTCGCCATAATCTGGGCAATCAAAACTCGCAACAACCGCATTTTTCTGCAACGGCTGGCGACGTAATGGCAACAAATAATCAACTTGCCAATAATCACTCCGTGGCGATACAAGGTTAAGCATGGGCAATTCAATTATCGGAGTTGGCGGTTACGTTCCTAGCAAAAAAATTAGCAATGATGAATTGGCGAAAACCTTATCCACATCACATGAATGGATTGTTGAACGAACGGGTATAACAAACCGTCACGTTGCGGCAGAGGGCGAATATACCTCGCATTTGGGCAGCAAAGCCGCAATATCTGCGCTAAAAAATGCAGGAATTGATGCAACAAATATAGATTTAATTGTGCTTGCAACCTCCACCCCCGACGAATCTCTGCCCTCAACCGCAACCCGCATTCAAGCAGAAATTGGCGCAAAAAACGCAGTTTCATTTGATGTAAATGCAGCTTGTGGTGGGTTCGTTTATGCGCTACATATCGCAGATTGCATGATGCGAAGCGGTATTTATAAATGCGCTTTGGTAATTGGGGCGGAAACTATGTCACGAGTGATTGATTGGAGCGACAGGCGCACCGCAATTTTGTTTGGTGACGGAGCGGGTGCAATTATTTTGCAAGCAAATAATGAGCAAGGCATGATTGATTCCATCATCAAATCAGATGGGCAATATGGCGATTTATTATGCACTAGCAGCGGCGTTTCAAAGGGGCAGAAAGTTGGCAATATAACGATGGAAGGCAAAGAAGTTTTTCGTCACGCTGTGGAGAAAATGTCTAATGTGACTGAAGAATTATTGCACAAACATTCATTAAAAATTGATGATATTGATTATTTAATCCCACATCAAGCGAATATACGGATTTTATCAGCATGTAGCAAACGGCTTGGAATTGCACCCGAAAAAGTAGCGATAAATGTTGGTGAACATGCCAACACCTCAGCTGCATCAATCCCACTCGCCATGAATGATGCGGTGCAAAATAACAAATTGCATAAGGGTGATTTGGTAGCATTAACTGCCCTTGGTGCAGGTTTCACTTGGGGAGCGGCGTTGGTGCGCTGGTGAAAAGGTAAAAAATATGACGCAAAAAACTATAACCAGAGCGGATTTATCCAGAATAATTTATGAGGATTTGAAGATTCCTCGGCATGAATCGGCGTTGATTATTGATGCTTTTTTTGAGGAAATCACTAAAGTTTTGAGCAATGATGAGGTGGTAAAAATTGCGGGTTTTGGTAGCTTTAATTTGAGTTATAAAAAAGCTCGGGTGGGACGCAATCCAAAAACTGGGTTAGAAGTTGTGATAACGCCACGAACGGTGGTTAGTTTTAGTCCATCAAAAACATTGCGTGAAAAGGTCAATAAGTTAAAAATAGATAAATCAGATTTAAGCTAGGTTATGTTGCTATTTGCATTAAACAACGATGGAAATTACGATATATTCTAAATATTCAACAAATAATTGCGCACTAAATCAATATTATTATCCATAATTTCAAATCGTTCAGTCCGCTGATGCAAATCACTCAAATGTGCTGGCAATGGTGGATTAACTCCCGTTGCATCATACACAGCTTGCGGAAACTTGGCTGGGTGCGCGGTTGCCAAAGTGATGTATGAGGTGAAATCATTAGCATTTTGTGATTGGAAATCACCAGCATTTTGTGATTGTTGCGCTGCACAAACATTAGTTGCGTAAACGCCAGTCGCCGTGTGCGGATCTAGCAAATAACCGCAATTTTTATGGATATCATACATGGTTTGTTTGGTTGCCAAATCATCACATTTGACTGCGGCAAAATCTGCGTTAATTCTCGCTAAAATGTTCGGAGCAAGATTAAATGAAGCTGTATTTTTTAATTCATTCATCAAGGTGGATATTTTCTCGCCATCACGTTCATGGTTGCGCATATGCACATCTGACAATAATCGCTCAAAATTGCTAGAAATCCCAATATCCATGCTCGGGCTTAGAGTTTGCTCCACTAGCCTAATCTGATATTCGCCAGATTGCAAACAACGCACCAAAATGTCATTATTATTACTCGCAATAATCAGCCTATCAATCGGCAATCCCATTTGTTTGGCAAGGTAACCAGCATAAATATCACCAAAATTGCCAGTTGGAACGGAAAAAGCAATCTTGCGAGTCGGCGCACCAACATGAAATGCAGCGTAAAAATAATAGGTGATTTGCGCAATTATTCTTGTCCAATTAATGGAGTTCACCGCCCCTAAAGGTTTTTGCGCTCGCAATTTTTCATCAACAAATAATGCTTTAACGATGTTTTGACAATCATCAAATGTGCCATTAATCGCTATGCAATGGATATTTTGGTCGGTTATTGTGGTCATTTGACGACGTTGCACATCAGATACTCGCCCATTTGGATATAATATCACCACGTCCATTGAGTTACGCCCTTTGCAACCTGCAATCGCTGCTGAGCCAGTATCACCCGAAGTTGCCCCTAAAATTGTTAAATGTTCACCCTTGCGTTGCAAAACATAATCCATCACTCGCCCTAAAAATTGCAAAGCCACGTCCTTAAACGCCAATGTTTCACCATGAAACAGCTCTAACAAATGATGATTATGCCCAATTTGCACCAATGGCACAACGGCAGAATGTGAAAAAGTTGCATATGCTTGCGTGATTATCGCCCGCAAATCATGCTCTGCAATAGCGTCGCCAACAAATGGTGAAATCACCTCAAACGCTAATTCGTCATATCTCAAGCGGGACATACGAACCAAATCCGCACCAGAAAAATGTGGCAAATGTGATGGCACATAAAGCCCACCATCTGGTGCAAGCCCCGCTAGCAAAACTTGCTCAAAATCAAGTCTATCAGCCCCGCTATTCCCTGCCCCTCTCGTTGATTGATATGTTATTTTTTTACTCATAAGCCTTTGATATATATGTTGTAAATAATTAATTTTTCAACAAACACTTGCGCCAATTGGTTTTGTTTGATATATATCTTTTCACTTGTGGTAATTACAACACGGTAAAAATGAAAAAAACTTTGCAACAAAAGCCTTTAGGGTCAAAATCTTCAAAGATTAGACTTTTACAGGTTAAAGGAGTTGCGGTGATTGCGCTGATGGGGCTAACGGTTCTAATGCAATCGCTTAAAACTCCGCTAGGTGATGAAAATGTAAATGTTCCAGTTGAATATTTACGTTATGCAGCAAATAAATTAACAAATGTAGTGATGCCAACAGCTCCAACCAGCGATGTTGTGCCTCTACCATTCTGTCGGAATAAATATATTGATTTATCCGCTGACGCTGCTTATCCAATCCCACATTGGATTTATTCTTTGCCAAATAGTGCAAATAAAGCGTTAGTATTAGCGATTGCTAAAAACGAATCTCGCTTCAAGCCATATTCACGCTCACACAAAGGGGCGATGGGGTTGATGCAATTAATGCCTGAAACTGCTTCCTATATGGTGGAAAGTTCGCAGATGGATTTTACACTAGCAAGCAATGGAGCAGATTTGCAAATGCACCGCCCACGCACCGCTTTTGATTTTCAAGATCCATATGTATCACTTGCCGTTGGTTCACGTTATTTGCAACATTTGCAGGAGCGCCCTTATATTGGTGACAATGTGGTATATATTTTAGCGGCTTATAATGCAGGGCCCGAGATGCTGCGAAAATGGAAAGCGCAATATCGCAATTTGTCACAAGCATCATTCGCTGCCCATATTCCATATCGTGAAACACGCAATTATGTGCGCAAAGTGCTAAATGATTATCGCCATTATCAGGATTTATTGCCACCAATTGCTGAAACAATTTGGGTCAAAGGGGAGAATTGTTAATGCCACATATTGTGATTGAACATTCAAATGAAATGGAAATAACCGAGTTAATGCAGGATTTGCACCACTTGATTTGTGCATTTGGTGAGTTTAATCCAAGCGCAGTTAAGAGCCGTTCAATCGCTTTTAATGATTATGTTTTGCCTGAAAATAGCGATGATTTTGTTCATGTCACTATCTCAATATTAGCAGGGCGTGCGATTGAGTTGCGACAAAAACTAGCCGATAGCGTGTTTGGATTAATGCGAAATAGCGTATCTGCCCAAGTTAAACTTTCACTTGATATTCGTGAAATGGTTGCTGATACTTACCGCAAAAATTAGTCAATCATATCCTTAATAAAATCCCAATCTGATTTTTTAGTTTTACCCGTTAAATTAAAATCTTTTATCTCTTTGATAAACTCAATAAAATCTTTATTTTCTTTGTGCAATCGGTCGGAGGTATTCCAATCAATATCAGTGCGATAACGTGCAGGAATTAACATTTCACTAGATTCAAGATGGTCTTCCTGGTTAATCAACATAAAACCAATTCCGTGAAGTGAGGATAATATCTGCAATTCCCGCTTTGCATCATAACTCAATTCTGCCGCAACCAGAAAACCATAATTCGCCCATGAAGAGTTGGAAACGGCTTGGAAAAAACATTCCCTCAAATTGCCACGGTTAATAGCGGTTTTCACCTCAAACGAATAAATATTGCTTCGGTTGCTCGCATAATATTTTGCACAATCTTTAGTGATACTGTCCCACTCAACTGTTAAATCCTCCATTCCCACCATATCAGGATAGAGCCAATGGTTGCTGCCCTTTTGCCCTTTATTGCTAGATTTGGTTTCATCAATTCGCTTGCAATATAGCAGTTTCTATTTTTAATTACCGACTTTATCGGCAATTAAAAATCGATGTACTGCTATATTTTTTTAAGTGTATAGTGCTTTTATCCTGATTTGCAAAAGCCAATTAAATTGGCAATACAAATTAGGAAGCACTATGAAATGCCATATTCACGATAAACATATTGCGCTAAAAGCGGATATAAATCATGTTCAGTAAAAGTTTTTTCTTTTGTTCTTGTTACGGAAACTTTTTGTGCTAGTGATTGCCGTTTAACATTTTCTGGGTGCATCACTTGCAATTGTTGGTCATTATTTTGCATTATGAGTTCATCATTTTGCGAAATTGATTTATCGTAATAATATCTTCTAGGTCGCTCGGCGGTGATTTTTACCTCGGGGTTTTTATCTTGGATTCTTGATTTACCCGCTCCAATTTCACTGCGTATTTGTGATATGAAATCATTATCATCGGCAAAAATCTGCAAACTTCTGCCGCGTTTTTCGGCACAATCTTCGGGGTGATTATCAATAATCCATTTAGCAATTTGCCATGCCGTCATTTTATGCGGATAATTTGTCTGCAAACATTCCACCACTTTTGTTCGTAAATCAAACACCACTTAACTATTCTCCAACATATTTATCTAATATTATCAAGCAAAACCACTCTAAACCTGACTAATATTCAGCTCCCCCACATCTTCATCAGCACCTAAAACCAGTTCATTATGCGCTGCACCTGCTGGAATCATCGGATAAACATTTTCATCTGGGTCAACAATAATATCCATCAGCACGGGCCCGTTATGTGCTACCATCTCATTGATTGCTGCATCTAAATCTGCTTCATGCTCGCATTGCATACCCTTCAAGCCAAACGCTTCCGCCAATTTGACAAAATCTGGCAGTGAGTTCATATATGATTCCGAGTGCCTATCGCCATGGAACATTTGCTGCCATTGCCGCACCATACCCATATAGTGATTATTCAAAATCATGATTTTCACAGGCAAACGATGCTGCACCGCCGTTGCCAATTCCTGAATATTCATCATGAATGACGCCTCTCCCGTCACACAAGCAACCAGTTTGTCAGGGTGCGCAATCTGCACGCCAAGAGCTGCGGGCAAACCATAGCCCATTGTGCCAAGCCCGCCCGAAGTCATCCAACGATTTGGCAATTCATAATCAATAAATTGTGCTGCCCACATTTGATGCTGCCCCACATCAGTGGTGACGAACCTATCAACCCCACGAGTGAGCGCATTAAATCTGCTAAGCGCATGTTGCGGTTTTATCACACCACCATCTATTTGTTTATATGAAAAACTGTTACGAGCGCGCCAATCGGCAATTTTGTTCCACCATTCTTCAATATTTAGTTTTGGTTGATTGCGTTTTTTCCACGCATCAATCAACATTTGCAACGCCACACAAGCATCTCCACGGATTGGCACATCAACCATCACGGTTTTGTTGAATGAGCTTGCATCAATATCAACATGGATTTTTTTGGAACGTGGCGCAAATGCGTCCAGCCTCCCCGTTACACGATCATCAAATCTTGCACCAATATTAATCATCACGTCGCATTCCGCCATTGCCATATTAGCTTCCAGCGAGCCGTGCATTCCAAGCATACGCAAAAACTGATTGTCACTGGCGGGGTATGCCCCAAGCCCCATCAAAGTTGAAGTGATCGGAAAGCCCGTTAATCGCACTAATTCCCGCAATAATTCGCTGGCTTTTTCGCCTGAGTTCACCACTCCACCACCTGAATAAAATACGGGGCGTTCAGCGGAAATCATCAACTCAATCGCTGCCTCAATCGCTGCTGGATCAGGGCGAATAATTTGTGGATTATATGACGCACGATGCGTGGTTGGTTTGCCAACATAAACGCCCGTTTGATTTTGAATATCCTTTGGAATATCCACCAAAACTGGCCCTGGCCTGCCTGTTGTTGCCACATAAAACGCTTCATGGATGATGCGAGCCAAATCATCAACTGATTGCACCAGATAATTATGTTTGGTGCATGAGCGAGTTATTCCAGTGGTATCCGCCTCTTGAAACGCATCGCTACCAATCAAATGGCTGGGAACCTGCCCCGTGATGACGACCATTGGAATGGAATCCATCATTGCATCAGTGATTCCCGTCACTGCATTAGTTGCACCAGGCCCA
Source organism: Alphaproteobacteria bacterium (assembly GCA_043765375.1). Classification (GTDB taxonomy): domain Bacteria; phylum Pseudomonadota; class Alphaproteobacteria; order Rickettsiales; family UBA998; genus JAYUJH01. Next base: position 28,730 of record JAYUJH010000031.1, on the reverse strand, counting down.
GAAGTTACCAGCACCACCCCCGCTTTGCCCGTTGAACGAGCATATCCTTCAGCAGCGTGGGTTGCTGCTTGTTCATGTCGCACTAAAATATGGCGAACGGATTCTTGTTGAAACAACGCATCATAAATTGGCAAAACTGCTCCACCGGGATAGCCAAATATCGTATCAACATCATTTTCTGTGAGCGCACGCATTAATATTTGTGCGCCAGTCATGGTTGGATTAGATGCTTGACTTATTGCTTGCGATGCTGATTTTTGGCTCTCATGTGAACCGCTTGCAATAATGTTGGTTTTAGTTGCGGTATTGTCAGACTTGGAATTGTTAGACTGAGACTCAATTGAGGTGGAATTGATTGAAGAACTTTGCATAATCATAATTTACATCACAAAAATATTAAAGAATGCAAATTATATGTTTTATGTGATTAAATCAATGAAATTGTTACATTGTGGCTATTATCACATTGCCATAGATGCGCCTTGCGATCTTGTTCCCATTCCAATATTTTTCGGCGTAGATAAGGGAGCTGAAGCTTCTAATACTGATGGGTCATAACCAAATGAAATACCTTCAGTTTTTAATACTCCCTCAGGAGCCTTACCTGTTTTTATGGTATCACCAAGCCCCTTCAAAGTCGCTAACATACTTGCATCCATTGACCTTTCAATAGGTATCGCTCTTTCCTGTGAAATAGATGGCTGCTGCTGAGGGGTGCTTAGCGGGGTTTCTTGACGAGAAAAAACGGGACCAGAACCTGTTTCACGAGAACCATTACTATCTCCTCCCATACCGAAAATACTTGCTAGCTTTCCAAAGAGTGGAGATTCCTTGATCCAATTTTCAACCTTGCCAAGGGTTTCTGCTATTGGCTCGCGCATCCATTCGGGCGTAATAGACGATATAACTTCACCAACAGGATCTGACATTATTTATCTCCAAATAAAATATTTATTATAATATAAATATATCACACAAATCCAATCAATTCAAATAAAATATAGTATAATATCAATATTATTGCAATATTTCACAATAATCATGCTTGCAACTGAGCTGGGCAGCTTAGTTGGATAACTTGAGCTTGCAATAATATTTACGCTTGCAACATAGTCACCCCCAAAATAAATCAACCAGCAATCATATTAACCAACCCAACCTAAAGCCCCATTTATAGCATGAAATATATTGCAACACATGGCACAAAAAATATATGCAACAGCGATAATAACGCTATTTTTGCTTGCGATTGCTTGAATATTGCGGTTATATTGTGTCACATACATTTTAGGTGAATTATTTTATGGCGAAAATGACGGCAAATACGGCAGCGAACACGGCAACCGCATCAGAGACGAACACGGCGCAAATGATTATTGATGGCAAAACTTACGAGTTCCCCATTTTGCAGGGCAAAGAAGGGCCTTCCACCATTGATATTAGTAGCTTATACACGCAATCAGGTTATTTCACCTACGATCCAGGGTTTTTATCAACCGCAGCGTGCAAATCCAGCATCACATATATTGATGGTGATGAAGGAATATTGCGCTATCGTGGTTATGATATTGACGTTCTCGCTGAAAAATCTAGTTTCCTTGATGTGGCGCATTTGCTGATTTATGGCGACTTGCCCACAGCCGAGGGGCAGAAAAAGTTCAATCGTGACATAACTTATCACACGATGGTGCATGAACAATTGCAATTTATGTTGCGAGGGTTTCAACGTCGTTCGCACCCAATGGCGGTGATGGTAGGTTCGGTTGGTGCATTATCTGCGTTTTATCATGATAGCTTGGATATCCATAACGCTGAAGAACGTGAGCTTTCAATCCTACGAATGCTTGCCAAAATCCCAACGCTTGGTGCAATGGCGCATAAATATGCTATCGGTCAACCATTTGTTTATCCCGATAATTCTCTGAGTTTCGCTGAAAACTTTTTATATATGATGTTCTCAACTCCTTGCGAGAAATATAAGGTGAACCCAGTGGCAGCTCGGGCGATTGACAAATTATTCATTCTGCACGCTGATCACGAACAAAATGCATCAACTTCAACAGTGCGTTTGGCGGGTTCATCAGGAGCAAACCCATTTGCATGTTTAGCAGCAGGTGTTGCCTCACTTTGGGGGCCAGCACATGGCGGAGCGAACGAGGCAGTGATTAATATGTTGGAAGATATTGGTGACAAAAGTCGCATTCCAGAGTTTATCGCACGGGCGAAAGACAAAGACGATCCATTTCGTTTGATGGGTTTTGGACATAGGGTTTATAAAAATTATGACCCAAGGGCGAATGTTTTGCGAGAAACTTGCCGTGAAGTATTGGAAGATTTAGGCATTAAAAATGAGCCATTGCTTGATATTGCGATGGAGCTTGAGCGCATCGCTTTGGAAGATCCATATTTTGTGGAACGCAAACTTTATCCTAACGTAGATTTTTATTCTGGCATAATATATCGTGCGCTTGGCATTCCAACGGCGATGTTCACCGTGATGTTTGCAATTGCTCGCACAGCTGGTTGGGCGGCACAATGGAAGGAAATGATTGAAGATCCAAAGCAAAAAATTGGTCGCCCACGTCAACTTTATACTGGCGCAACCGCACGGGAACTACCCGCAGAATATAATAATTCATATAAAGGTTAATATTGCGTGAAAAAACTCTCTCCCGATTGTCGTGTTTTAGTTATTGGTAATGGCGGGCGAGAACATGCGATTATCAAATCACTGCGCAAATCAAAATATTGCGGTGAAGTTTTTTGCGCTGAAGGCAATGGTGGAATAGCGAGCGATGCGACTTGCATTTCATTCGGTAACATTGCGGAAATGATAGCATTTTGCACTAATATTGATTTAGTCATCATAGGCCCTGAACAACCTTTGGTTGATGGAGTAAGTGATGCGTTGCGAGAAGCGGGAGTGCTAGTTTTTGCACCATCGCAAGCAGCATCGCAACTGGAATCTTCCAAAGCATTCACCAAATTAATCTGCACAGAAGCAAATATTCCAACCGCAAATTATGCACATTTTTATGATTGCGCCGAGGCACTAGCTTATGCTGCAACGCACAAATTGCCCTTGGTAGTAAAAGCAGACGGCTTAGCTGCTGGAAAAGGAGTTGTTATTTGCATATCTCACGCGCAAGCAAATGAAGCAATTAATGATATTTTTGGTGGAAAGTTTGGAGCGGCGGGCAACTCAATTGTCATTGAAGAGTTTTTAACGGGTGAAGAACTTAGTTTTTTTGCTATTTGTAATGGCGAAACAGCCGTTGCATTTGGCTCAGCGCAGGATCATAAAACCGCTTATGATGGTGATAAAGGGCCAAATACGGGTGGAATGGGTGCTTATTCTCCTGCTCCAATTGTGAATGATTCGCTTGAACATAAAATTATGGCACAAATAGTCAACCCAACAATCATTGCAATGAAGCAACGTGGCACTCCTTACCATGGAGTTTTATTTGCGGGATTAATGATTGAAAATGATCACCCAAAATTAATTGAGTTTAATACTCGCCTCGGTGACCCAGAAACTCAAGTTATCTTGACTCGCCTGCAAGATGATTTTTTGCAAATATGTTTCAATGCTGCACAAAATATTTTACCTGATAAGTTTAATTTTAGCAATGACGCTGCTTTGTGTGTAGTTATGGCGAGCAAAGGATATCCAGAAAATTATGAAAAGGGTAGTGTTATTAACGGGCTGAGTGAAACAAGCGCATTACCAAATGTTAACATCTTTCACGCTGGAACCGCAGTTAACAACAATGAAATAATAGCAATTGGCGGAAGAGTCTTAGGGGTAACAGCGACTGGTGTGAACGTTAACGGAGCGGCTTCTAATGCTTATGAAGCCGTAAGAACCGTCAATTGGCCACAGGGTTTTTATCGCAATGACATTGGTTGGAGAGCAATAGCTAAAGAAAAACTCTAGTTCCCTATTGCACAAAATCCACCGTTTGCCGAAATTTCTCCAAGTGCAAAAGCAAATCCTATCAAAGCGAAACACATTATCATGGTAATTCTAGTTCTCTCTTTTGAACCATACATAACATCACATGCTTTCTCAAAACAATTTCGTGCGAACTTAATTTCACGAGCTACAAACCTAGTTATGGCCAAATTAGATTTTTTAACAATCAAGTCATTCATATAATATCTCCTAAATCAAATATACCACAAAATAGCGGTTCATGCAAATATTAATGACCGGCCAAAAATCTGTCCGCCTCTAATGCTGCCATGCAACCTGTTCCAGCTGCTGTTATTGCTTGGCGAAAAATTGCGTCCTGCACATCGCCCGCTGCAAATACTCCAGCTATATTGGTTTTAGTGCTATCAGCTTTAGTTACTAAATATCCCACATCATCTTTTTGCAAAACTGGAAATAATTTCGTGTTTGGATCGTGACCAATTGCTACAAATGCACCATCAACTTCAAGCACTGATTTTTCACCGCTTTTAATATTCGTTATTGCCACTCCAGTGAGTGAAATCGGCGCATCAGTTCCAACAAAATCATCAACCACACTATCCCATATCACATTAATTTTTGGGTTTGCGAATAATCGCTCTTGCATTATCTTTTCTGCTCGCAGACTATCACGCCGATGAATTAATGTCACTTTGCTGGCAATTTGCGCCAAAAATAATGCCTCTTCAACCGCACTATTTCCACCACCAATCACAGCTACTGGCTTTTGCTTGAAGAAAAATCCATCGCAGGTTGCACAGGCTGAAACACCATAATTCTGAAATTTTTTTTCGCTCTCAAGACCCAACCAACGTGCCGATGCGCCCGTTGCAATCACCAAAGATTTGCCTATATATTTATCACCACCATCACCAACGCAAACAAATGGCTCTGCACTCAAATCTACCGATGCAATATAATCATAAATAATTTCCGCACCAACATTTTTCGCCTGCTCAGCCATCTGCTCCATCAACCAAGGACCTTGAATCGGTTCGGCAAATCCAGGATAATTTTCAACATCGGTTGTTATTGTCAGTTGTCCACCCGGTTGCATACCATGCACCATAATAGTTTTACGCCCAGCTCTCGCTGCGTAAATTGCCGCACTGCAACCGGCTGCGCCTGAACCTAAAATTAAAACATCGCACTCATGAACTAATGACATATAACAACCAACAATATAAGGTGAAGACTAAAGGCTTGTAGCGTGCTTATTCAAATAACTAGCAACACCAGCTGCATTTGGCTTCATACCATCTGCACCTCTATTCCAGCCAGCGGGACAAACATCGCCATTTTCTTCATGAAAATTAAGTGCGTCCAACATACGCAAAGCCTCATCAACATTTCGTCCCAACGGCAAGTCATTTATCACCTGATGGCGAACCACTCCTTTTTTATCAATCATAAATGTGCCACGAAATGCTACGGCTTCATTGACCAACACGTCATAATCACGGGCGATTCTTTTAGTTAAATCTGCAACAAGCGGGAACTTAATTGCGCCAATTCCACCTTTTTCAACGGGAGTATTGCGCCATGCAATGTGAGAAAAATGCGAATCAACGCTCACTCCAATCACTTCTGCTCCACGAGTTTTGAACTCATCAACACGGTTGTGAAATGCGATAATTTCCGATGGACAAACAAAGGTGAAATCCAATGGATAGAAAAATAATATTCCAATTTTTCCTTTAATATGCGATGTTAAATTAAACTTATCAACAATTTCACCATCTGCCATGATTGCGGTTGCCGTGAAATCTGGTGCTTGCTTGCCAACTAAAACGCTCATATATAATCCTCCAAAATACATTCAATAATTTTACTAAACGTATATCAGTTTTGCCTTAGTTGCAACAAAAAACCGCATATAAAATTATGTTTTTAACATGTTAATCGTTTGCATCAGCATTCCTTTTGTCACCTCCACAATATTAACATTTGCCTCATATGCACGCCTCGCCTCCCGCATATCCACCATTTCCATCATGAGATTCACATTTGGCATTTGCACATATCCACCATCGTCAGCGGCGGGGTGCGACGGGTCATATTTCTTAATAAAATCGCTCCTATCCACTCCATATTTGCTAACACGCACTAAATCTGCGTCCATTTCACGATCCAAATGATTATCAAACGACACAACCTTACGGCGATAAGGAGCTTCATTTGGGTTTGCCCCCGTTGTATCAACATTGGCGATATTCTGTGCAACAACTCGCAAACGGTCACCCTGCGCCCTCATTCCAGAAGCTGCAATAAACATTGAATTAACTAAATCAACCATAATTTCCTCTCAAAAAACCTTGATATATTATCATTTTTAATTGCCAATCGCCAAGCGAAACATAGAACTAGTTTTGCTATAAAGATTGGTCACCGTCGCATATTCCATCTGGTTTTGCGCAACTTTTGCCATTTGCTCCTCTAGCGAAACTGCATTTTCAACTGGCGTTGTTTCATAAGTTTTGCGTTGCACTTGATTGCGAAAATCCTGCGATTGCTTCACCCCCTCCATGCTGCTCCCTGCCGAACTAGTTTTCATTTTCAAACGCCTCGCTTCTGACATCGCCATGTGTTCAAAATCCAGCTCCCTCAGCTGCTTTGGTTTATATCCCGGAGTGTCCACATTGACAACGTTTTGCGACAAAATATCTTGCTTTTCAGCCAAATATCCCATTTTAATTTCCATCATTTGCATTAGTTTTATTTGAGAATAATCCACGCCTGACCTTTAATAAATATCCACATACTATTTTATGCTATCCACACATAGCATTATGCAATTTTTGTGCCAAAAACACCAGTTGAACCTAATGACATATTAATATTCCACCCCAATATCCCATTTTTCAGTGTGAGCTGCGCCATTGCTACAATAAGCATAGCCCTCATTCCATGCAGTTTTATATAACTCATTATTACCAAACTCAGGGCGTTTGCGAAAGCCATATAATATTTTATAGGTGAAGGTATCAGTTGCAGAAATGCCAGAATCACAGCCATCTTCCCACCCTAGGCGATATTCAGGCGGGCCCGATGGTTGCGCATAATAAAACGCAATTGGGCGACAAGAGGCAATATTCAAACAGCCCATAATTAACAAAACTTTGACCAGCAAGTCTCTCTTATATGAAATATTAAATATAGTATTGACACGCAAAAGTCTAATTATCATTTTATCATAATAATTCATTTTTGCACCTTTATCCAGTTATTTTTCGCCTATATTTCAGGTGATATTTCAGGTGATATTTCAGGCAATAATTCCGCTCAATCGCTTGATTATTTTCTCACGCCCAAGCAACGCAAACAGCACTGGCAGTTCTGGGCCATCGCTCCTTGCCGTCAGAGCCAATCGCAACGGCATGAATAATTGCTTGCCTTTGCGCCCTGTTGCCTCCGCCAAAGAGCTGGTGAAATCCTTCCATGAAGCATGATTTAGCTCACCACTTGGCAACATTTTTGCTGCTAAATTGCAATAATCTGGTTCATCAATTTTGGGAGTTACTGGGTTTGCAACCATCTCCCACCATATTTTAACTTCATCAAGTTGGGAGATATTCGCTTTGATTTTATCCCAAAAATAGGCGTCAATTTGCAAATCATGCTGTTGCAACCAATTCTCAATCGCATCAAATGGCGCATCATGCAACAATTTTGCATTCAAACGCACAAGCTCCAAATCCTCAAATATCGCAGTTGAACGCCCAAACTTGGCACAACCAAAATTATCCACCAAATCCTGCAAATCACTCGCCAATTCCACACTATCCGAAGTTCCAATTTTCGCCAAATATGATGTGATTGCAAGCGGCATAATCCCCTTTTCCCGCAACTCACCAATGGAAGTGCTACCCTCACGTTTTGAGAGTTTGCCCTCACTTGAGCTTAGCAAAGCCATATGTCCAAGTTGTGGGACGTCATATCCTAACGCCTCAAAAATCTGCAACTGCACCGCCGAGTTGCTAACATGATCTTCACCTCGCAAAATATGAGTTATTCTAAACTCGCCATCATCAACACAACTTGCAAAGGTGAAAAGCGGCATACCGTCCTCACGAAAAGCCACAGGGTCGCTGGCGAAATTGCCCGAAAATCTAGTTTCCCCCCTAATTAAATCCTGCCATATTATATCCTTATCTTCCAACAAAAAGCGATAATGCGCATTTCGCCCCTGCGCCTCATAATCCGCAATTTGTGACTTTGTTAGTTGCAACGCCCCCCTATCATAAACTGGTGGTTTGCCCCGTGAAATCAACATTTTGCGCTTAATATCCAACTCTTCCGCCGTTTCATAGCAAGCGTAAATCCGACCTGATTTTAACAATTTTTGCTTGGCAATTTCATATTGTTCCAACCGTGATGATTGTTTTTCTTGACAATCCCAATCCAACCCGAGCCAGCTCAAATCAGTTTTGATTGCCTCCTCATATTCATCTCGTGAACGCTCCGCATCAGTATCATCAATGCGCAACATAAATGAACCGCCTTGCTGGCGAGCAAACAGCCAATTGGCAAGGGCGGTGCGAACATTACCCACATGCAAAAAACCTGTTGGTGACGGAGCAAATCTAACTTTTATATTTTTCATATCTCAATGTTTATTATGTTTGAATGTTTTTGTAAATATGTTTGTTTATGGGTTAGCTAGGTTATATTGTGATTTCGCTGATGCGCTAGCGAAAAACAAAATATGACCTATTTATAATGATTTGATATTATTAATTAATTGCTTGATATCGCTCAATTTTTGCGCATCATTTGACCATTCTGACGCATAAAAAACTGAATTATCAGGGCGCATTTTCATTTTTTTGCTATGGCGATGAATAAAACCAATCAAAGCCTCGGGTTTTTTCACTGCCCCTGCTTGAAAATGCAACACTGCACCTTTAGGGCCTGTATCAATCTTAGCAATTCCAGCCTCTTTGCATAAACATTTCAAACCAATAGTTGCAAATAAATGCTCAACTTCTGGGGGGATTTTGCCAAACCTATCAACTAATTCGGCAGCGAAACTTTCAATTTCTGCCTCGCTGTTAAGTTTTGAAGCCCTACGATATAAGCTCAAACGCAATGATAAATCTTCCACATATTCTTCTGGAATAAAAATAGAAAGCCCCAAACTCAATTGTGGTGACCAATCAGTAGGGGTTTCATGCACCGCCTCACCAACATTCAATGCTTTATCCGCCCTCGCTTGTGCCACTGCCTCACTTAGCATTTGTTGATAAAGCTCAATTCCAACTTCTTTCACATGACCTGATTGTTCATCACCCACCAAATTACCAAACCCACGAATATCCATATCATGGCTGGCAAGCGTGAACCCTGCCCCTAAACTATCAAGCGATTGCATCACCTCCAACCGTCGCACTGCCTGTGCGCTCATCGCCCCGTGATGCGGTATGGTAAAATAAGCATAAGCCCGCACTTTGCCACGCCCCACCCTGCCCCGCAACTGATATAATTGCGCCAACCCAAACCTATCAGCACGGTTGATAATCATCGTATTAGCCAATGGAACATCAATTCCAGACTCAATGATTGAGGTTGAAAGCAAAATATCGCATTTGCCATCATAAACATCGTTCATCACCACATCAAGTTCCGAGGGACTCATCTGACCATGTGCCACGGCAAGCCTTGCATTTGGAGCAATCTCAGCAATTTTCGCTTTAATCTCTGGTAAATCCGCAATGCGTGGTGTGACATAAAACACAATCCCCCCACGGTGCAATTCCCGCGTGATTGCCTCTTTCAGCACCACCGCATCATATGGCATCACAAAGCTGCGCACCGCCAACCTATCAACTGGCGGAGTGGTGATTAAGCTCAAATCTCGCACCCCCGTGAGTGACATTTGCAATGTGCGTGGAATTGGCGTTGCAGACATTGTAAGCACATGAATATCTGATTTTAACTTTTTCAGCTTTTCTTTTTGTTTCACCCCAAAACGTTGTTCTTCATCAACAATTAGCAACCCCAAACGTGCAAAATTAATGCTATCCGCCAGCAAAGCATGTGTTCCAACCACCACGTCAATCGTGCCACGCTCCAACCCTTCACGCACTTCTTTCGCTTGTTTTGGCGTTATCAACCGTGAAAGCTGCGCCACATTCAAACCAGATGCTGCAAAACGGTGTTTCACATGATGAAAATGTTGCCGCACCAGCAATGTTGTTGGTGCAACAAACGCCACTTGCATTGGGCGCACCACATCAGCGGCGGCAGCAAAGGCTGCTCGCAAAGCAACTTCCGTTTTGCCATAGCCAACATCGCCGCATATCAACCTATCCATCGGTTTTTCGCTATTCAAATCTATCAACACATCTTCAATCGCTGATTGCTGATCTTCCGTTGTTTCATATGGAAACAAACTGATAAAATCACCATAAGCATCAGGAATAGGCGAGAGAGCCTGCGCTTTGCTCAATTCACGCATTGCCGCAATACGCAATAACTCCTCGGCAGTCATGCGGAGCTTATGTTTATATGATGCTTTCCTTGCTTGCCAATTGCCTGCACCGAGCTTATCCAACTCATTATCAGACAAATCACCACCATGGCGAGTGATTAAATCCATATTTTCAACTGGTAAAAATAAGCGATCATTATTTTGATAAACCAGCTTCAAACAATCATGACGCAACCCATGCACATTTAATGTTTCCAACCCATCAAACCTACCAATTCCATGATCTTGATGCACCAAAGTTTCACCAACTTCAAAACTGCTAGCCTCTGACATAAATGCTTCGGCTGAATTGCGACGTTTGCGCAACTGAATTATCTTGCGCCCGAGCAGATCTTCTTCGCTATAAACAACAATATCTCGCCCATCATTGCTGGAGGATTGCGCATAAAATCCCCGAGTTAATTCAAGCTGCACCAGAAATAATCCTGATTTTTGTGCCACCAATTCCCGCCAATCGGCAATTATTTTTGCGGGTAATTTTTGTGCCTCAGTCAAGTTTTTTAATCGCTCCAAACTCCCTGTGCTATTGCCCGCAAGCACAATTAAGCCTTCATCTTTTGCCACTTCCTCACATAAATATTCCATCGGTGTGATTTCTTTGGTTTTCACGGTTGCAAAAATCTGTTTAGCAGGGCGAGTATGCAAATTAAGCCCGCTTTTGCCTGCATCAAAATTATGTAACAAAAATGTTTCACGTGAAACAAATAATTCACTCAAATCCGCTTCATTCAAATAAAGTTCTTGCGGCTCAATTGGGTTATAAATCGCTGCATCTTTGCGAGATGCCCGTTGATGCGTGATTCTCGCTTGATAATAATCTTGCACCAATTCTGTGCGTTCATACAAAGTTTTATTAACACTAACATCAAGCATTATGGACGCATTGGGCAAAAAATCAGTCAATTTCAGCAATTTTTGCGCATAAAAATATGGCAAATAATGCTCCATTCCCGCATGATAATAGCCACCAACAACCCCGTGATATAACCCATCACTTGCTTTTGATGCACCAAAATTAAGTAAATATCTCTTACGAAACTCATCAATTCCCGCTGGGTTCACCTGCAATTCTGAGGTTGCACAAATGGATAATTGCTTGATGCTCACCTCCATACTACGTTGTGAAATAGGGTCAATCTCCTTGATGCTCTCTATTGTTTCACCGAATAAATCCAAGCGATACGGATTTTTGGCATTAGCTGGAAACAAATCAATAATATTGCCTCGCATCGCAAACTCGCCCGTTTCCATGACTTTTGCAGCTCGGCGGTAACCATATTCCACCAGATAATCAGCGATTATATCATGAGATATATTTTCACCAACTTGCAAATGCAATGATTTATCCGCAAATTGTGATAATGGTGGCAATTTTTGTATGAATGAACTGGCAGTCGTCAACACAATCATCGGTTGCTTTAATGAGTTTAAGCGCAAAATATCGCATAACCCGCTAGCACGCTTTGCCAAAATCGCCCGAGCTGGTGCGCTCCTATCATATGGCATACAATCCCAAGCGGGCAGAGTAATCACATTAATTTCAGGCAGAAAAAATTGCGCTGCTTTGGTGAGTGCTGATAATTGCTTATCATTATGAGTTACAAATAATAATGGCTTTGCACTTTGTCCCAAATGCTTGCGAGCAGCTAACAACGCCGTGCCGTCACTCACATTATTCCATAATTTTAATTGCCAATTTTGTGACAAATCTTGCATTGCCATCGCCGCTTCAACCATGATATATTTTAGGTAGCCTCATGCGCAGAATATTTTGCAAATACCAGCAAGCGTTGTTTCAAAACATTATATTTGCCGTCACAAAGCATGGATTTATCAGTCAACCAATCCCAAATATTAACATCTTGCTCGTCCAATAATTCCTCATATAAATCAAGCTCCGCCTCGCCTTGCAGTTCATGCAGTGCGCTATCAGCAAAATTGCCCAGCACTTCATCAGTTTCCTTGCAGCCCCTATGCCAACTGCGATATCTAATTTTTCGCAACCTTGCATCAGCGGAATCTTTGCTATTGGTCTCAATATTTATTATGGCAATGTTTGTCATGGCAATTTTCGTCGTGTTAATTTCTTTGATGTCACTATACATAATAATTTAGCCATAGTAAAATATATTTTTATAGATTGCCTGAGAGATTTTTATTTATTATCCACCACCAGCTTTACCGCCCCCGAATAAATTACCTACAATATTATTTTTTACAGCATTAGTTTGACTACTTCCACCTGTCGCTCTATCCGATGCTTGCCTTGAGAACTCACTTTGTTTTTCAAACTTTTCCTGTGATAAAGCCGAGCTATTAACTGGAGAATTGCCACTATAAGATGGTGCGCCCACCATTGCGACAAGCGAACGGGCAAGCTCTGGTGCTTGTGTCAGCAAAATATTCATAATATAAGCCATAATCCCGATATAAAACAAATCGGAACCAAGATATTGCAAAAAGTCAGTAGTTCCACCTGCCTGCAATGAAGTTGGGCTAAGTGCGTCTTTGCAAGCTGTAGGTCTACCGCCACCACCATTGCCTGAAATGCACAAACTGCACCAGCCGTTAAAATCAAAACTATGTCCATCATGTTGAATTGTTTTGTCATATGGTTGCACCATGGCAAGCACAGTGTTTATTCGTGTTTTCATTCCGTCCGAAGTGATTAAGTTGATTACCACCCCAACCACGGCGAACACCACAAATATTTGAATGGCGAACCCTATTAAAAATTTTAGCCATGCTTCAAAATATTCAGAAGTGAACTTGAATAGTGCAAACATCAAAAATAATGGTGAAAGTGCGGTTAAAAACATGATGCCCGTCATTGCAATCACATAACTCATAATGGTCTTGAAAAACGCAAATGCCATTTGAAACAATACATAAACCGCCATTCCAAAAACGGGAGGAATTGTTACCGCCAAACCGAATAATAATGCAAGCACATTATTATTGCAAACCGCATCATTATTTTTTGGGTCAGCGGTTGCATTTGCACCCTGCCCCTTCAAAAACTGGAAAAACACATTGTCAATCCATTTGAAAATACCCTGAATGCTGCCCTGATCTGGTGCAAGCACTTCCAAAACTGCATCTGTTGTTCCTTGTGCAAATGTCACAATCGCAATATATAAATAATCAATCATAAACTCTGGATTGGTTGCCAGCACCATCACTATACATATTTTGAAGAAAATTAACATAAAATCACGAATAGAAAATGGCACAATCCCTGTTAAAAATAACAACGCCGTGCAGGTGACAAACAAGGTGAGGAACGCAAAAAATGGTGCATTCATAAGCTGTAATATACCATTATACATCACATTCATGACTTGATCTAATAATTTTTCATATTCGCACAAAAAGCCTGAAAAAATCTTATCCAATGCAGGCGGAGGGCAGCTTTGCGCTTCTCGCAGGAACAAACTAAATATTTGCGCAGATGCACCACCACTCAACCCGTCTAGCAATATGATTGCTAACAGAATTAAAGCGATTTTGTGGAAACTATATTTGCTGAAAAAACTCAATGTAACACTCTGCATAAAGTAATTACATATAGAATACTATAATTTTACTTATAAATCACTTATTTTTTTAATAAAAATCAAAATATATTTTGTAGTATATTAATCCACATATATATAGATTTCATGGAATTGTGCATCTGGTGCAGAATCCTTGGTTATGTTGATGCTTTTTTGTGGGATACCCATCGCCCGCAAATCCACCACAAGCTGGGATAAATGCTTCGCTGCCGACGCATCAATGCCCTCTTGCGAACTTTCACTTCTGGCTTTTGGCACAAAAGAAACCAGTGACAAAATCAAATTGGGCTTAATCGCAACCGCTTTTTTGATGATATTATATAATTGTTTATCATAATATATTCTCGGTTGATTATAACGCAACACCATCAGCGGCACGTCACTTTGCGCCATAACGTGGTGAGCTGAGAACATAATTGACATAACGAAGCAAGCGAATAGCATAATCTTTTTCATAATAATATCTTTAATATATTTTGAATTATAATGCAAAGAATAATTCCGTTATAATATAATTTGATAGCAAAATTAATATGGAAGATGAAACAACGGCGTTGGTTGTGGCTGCTCCCACCCCTTGCGCTCCTCCACGGGAATTATAGCCGTGATAGCAACCCATCAGCGAGATGATGAAGCCAAAAGCCGCTGCCTTCACCAAGCCTGAGAATACATCACGAAACTCTAGAAATTGTAGCGTATTATGCAAATATGGACCAGCCGAAAAGCCAAGTTTATGCACACTAACCAAATATCCGCCCATCACACCGATAATGTCCGCCACAATAACGAGCAATGGCAACATCAGCAACCCCGCTAGTAATCTGGGAAAAACGAGATAACGAAACGGATTGGTGGATAAAGTCGTCAAAGCATCAATTTGCTCAGTGACCCGCATTGTGCCAATTTCCGCAGCAAATGATGCACCAATTCGTCCCGCCACCATCAACCCCGCAAGCACTGGCCCTAACTCCCGAGTTATTGAGAGAACCACCACAGTTGGAATGGAACTCTCTGCTGAAAATCGTGAAAAACCGCTATAACTTTGCAAGGCTAGCACTGCCCCTGTGAAAATTGCCGTCAAGCCAATAACTGGCAAAGAATAAAACCCAATTTCCAGCATTTGCTTGAATATTTGGCGAAAATAATAAGGCTTTGAAAACAAGGGCGCAAGCCCCTTTTGCGCAAATAATACCACCTCGCCAACCATGCGGGCGAGTGCAATCAAAGAACCACCAATTTTTTGCGCAATTATTGCTAGCCAAGGCAAGCCAAACATTGATTTGATTATCATATTATTCATTACTTCGCCTTCATAACTTAATTTCCATTGCTTAAACCTTGAACACTTAAACCTTGTAAGCATTACTTCGCCTTCATCACCTTACCAAACTCTAATTGCTTACCGCTTTTATCAAAATATTCCACATCAGCACTGTCAATCAGCCCGTCAATATATGAATGCAAAGCACGGGTTCGCAATTTTTTCTCAATATCAGGGCGAGCCTGCTCCAATGATTGAAACTTCTGCGCTCGCCTCTCAACCAATTTGATGATGTGCCAACCAAAATCTGTTTTTACTGGTGCAGATATCTCACCCAACTTCAAAGCAAAAGCCGCATCAGCAAACTCTTTGACCATTGTTTCACGAGTGAAATATCCCAAATCTCCGCCTGCAACTGATGTGCCTTTATCTGATGAATATTCTTTGGCGAGGGTTGCAAAATCTCCTTTAGCTTTCAATTTTGCTGCAACTTCATCTGCTTTTTCACGGGAGTTTAGCAAAATATGGCTAGCTTTCAGTTCTTCCTCGCCACTCGCTTTGGCTTTTTGCTTATCATATTCCGCTGCAATATTTGCTTCATTCACATCAGCCGATGCTTTTTCTGCTAGGAATGCGTCAATTATAACTTTTTTGCGTGCGCCTTCTATTTTTTTGGCAATTTCTGGCTTTTTCTCAATCCCTGATTGCATTGCATTGTCAAACAACAAATATTCACCTACTACACCGCGCAACACATTTTGGCGAACTGCATCTTCAACCCCGTCTAAAGGCGGGGCTTCATCACTTGGAAATAATGATTTCCAAACTTGTTCCACTTCTGAATATTTTACTTTTTCGCCGTTCACATCAAGCAAAATATAATCAGCAGCGAGTGCTCCGCTCGTGCTTAATGCTATCATTGCAAGCGACGTGAACATCATTAATTTAGTTTTCAACATTTCAAACCCTCCTTATATATATATTATTTTACTCATCAAGTTTTATCGTTAGACTTTATTCGTCAAGTTTTATTCATCTATGGGCAAAGTGACATAACTAGAATCGCCATTGCGCCAGATTCGCACCAGCACATATCCACGATTTGCCAAGCGAGCCTTGCCAATTTCAGTTTTCAGCTCACCCAAACTTGCCACATTTCCTTGATTTACCCCGAGGATAATATCACCCTCACGCAATGAACGTTTCGCTGCCTCGCTTTGCTCATTCACTGCAAGCACCAACACTCCCTGCAATTTACCCGCCCCTTTAATATTTGCCGCTTGTGGTGGCGCAAGAGTTACCAACTTCATGCCCAGCAACTTTTCGCCCGCAATAACAACATCATTTTTTGGTTGCGTAGTTGGTTGCGCTACCTTGTTCTCCTCAGGATACTCACCGAGTGATAAGGAAATCGTCATTTCTGCACCACTGCGCCAAATTACCAACTCAACTTGCTTGCCAATTGGAGTTTCCGCCACTAACCTTGGCAAATTACGCATTTCCTTTACGATTTTTCCATCAAACCGCAATATCACATCGCCATTTTGTAATCCAGAATTAACTGCGGGGCTGCCCTTTGATAACTCAAGCACCAATGCACCCGAAGGCTCTGACAAACCCAAACTATCAGCAATTTCTTCTGTTACATGTTGTATTTTTATCCCCAGCCAACCACGATGCGCCTTGCCATGCAACCGCAACTGATCCAATATTGGTTTAGCAAGAGCAGTTGGAATAGCAAAGCCTATCCCCACGCTTCCGCCCGATGGTGAAAAAATAGCAGTATTCACCCCGATAACTTCACCTTGTTGGTTAAACATGGGTCCGCCCGAATTGCCACGATTAATTGCTGCATCAGTTTGAATAAAATCGTCAAATGGCCCAGCATTAATATTGCGTGAACGAGCCGATATAATCCCCGCAGTCACCGTGCTGCCCAAGCCAAATGGGTTACCAATCGCAATTACCCAATCACCAACTTTCATAGTTTCAGAATTACCAAACTCAACATATGGCAATGGTTTTTCGCTCTCAACTTTAAGCAAAGCTAAGTCTGTTTTAGGGTCGCGCCCCACAACTTTTGCTTCCAGTTTTTTATCATTTGCAAGCGTCACCGTAATTTGCGTTGCCGCTGCAATCACATGGTTATTGGTGACAACATAACCAGCTGGATCAATCAAAAAACCAGATCCAAGCGATTGAACTTCCCGCTCGGGGCTGCCATTTAATCCATCTTGCATGGGAAAACCAAATCGCTCCAAAAACCGTTGCAACTCTTGCTGTTTCCCCCGACTCATATCATCAGAACCCATATCAGGCAATATTTGAGTTGCATCATTTTTAATCTTTTGCGTAGTGGAAATATTCACAACAGCAGGCAGGGCTTTGTCCACCACGGGAGCAAAACTCTCAAGGGAAAGCGCACTATTCGCATAAAAAATCAATGAACATAGAACTAATAAACATATATTAATTAAACGCTTAGCTAGCAAATCCCCAGACAAACACTTAAGGGATAAACTTTCAATTAACAAATCTTTTGGCAACAAATCTTTTGGCAATAAATATTTAACCAGCGAAATCATTATCTACCCTTTTCCATGAACTTTAAGAAATTATTATCAGGTGATAAAATTATAGTCGTATCCTCTTTTTTCAATGCTTTTTTATATGCTTGCATTGAACGATAAAACTCAAAAAACTCTGGATCTTTACCAAATGATTTCGCCATAATTTTAGTAGCGATTGCGTCCCCCTCCCCTCTAATAACGGAAGATTTTCGCTCAGCTTCTGCCAAAATAACAGTTCGCTCACGGTCAGCTTCTGAAGTGATTATCTGTGACTCTTTCTGCCCTTCCGCCCTGAATTTTTCCGCAACTTTTTGACGATCTGAACGCATACGATTATAAATTGGGTCACTAGTTTCCTTTGGCAAATCAGTTCGCATTATCCGCACATCAACGATTTCAATCCCAAAGCCATCACGTTGCTTGACTGCCGCTTTCAACTCTGGTGCAACGTCCAACTCCGCCTCACTTTTTGCTACATCTTCCAGCAAATCCTTTGGTGGCGCAATCTTCTCACCCGCAACTACCAGCTCCCGCCCCGATGCTAACCGTGAAACATTATCGCGAATTGCGTCCATAATTTTCTCACGCTTGTTTGAAAGTAGCGAGTTCAAATCCTCCCGCCCCAACACTTCGCGCAATGAAGTTTCTAACATTTTCTCCAATCGTTGCTGCATCACCACATCAGAACGCACCGCTTGATAAAAACGTAGTGGATCTTCAATCCTATAAGTCACATAAGCATCAACTACTAACCTATCTTGATCTTGCAAAATCACTGATTTTGGCTCAGCATTCATGGTTATCATGCGCTTATCAAACATTAGCACAGAATCCACAAATGGCATTTTGAATTGCAATCCCGATTTTGTGACAATATCAACAGGGCGACCAAAACGCAATACCAATGCTTGCTGAGTTTGATTGACAATGAAAAAAGAGTTTAGCACCGCCCCCATAATCACGAATAATACTAACGCAATACTCAAAAATCTTCCTGACATACACAACCTTATATTTATGTTTTTAGTTCTTAGTTTCTAATTGTTTTAGTGGCAAATATGGCACAATATTTCCAGACGCTTTGTCATCAATAATCATTTTATTCATACCAGACATAACTTCTTCCATTGTTTCCAAATATAGACGTTTGCGAGTGACATCTTCCGCTTGAATATATTCATTATATATAGAAGAAAATCTCGCCGCATCACCATTTGCTTTTGAAACAACTGCTTGGCTATAACCTTGCGCATCTTTGACCATTTTTTCAGCATCACCTTGCGCCACAGGAATTATCCCGTCACGATATTTTGCTGCCTTATTTTGCAAAGTTTCTTTCTCTTGCTGCGCTGCTAGCACATCAATGAACGCATCAACCACAGGTTCGGGAGCATCAACTGCGAGCAAGTTCACCTCATAAATCTCAATTCCCGTTTGATAATCATCAAGTATTTTCTGCATTTGCTGCTTAGTTTCCTCCGCAATCGCCTGACGTTTATCCGATAATGCCAGTGAAAGCGGGGTATTTCCCATAATCTCCCGCAATGATGCTTCGGCGATTGGCTTAACCGTGAAGTTTGGATCTTTCACATTAAACAAATATTTCACCGCATCTTTAATGCGCCACTGCACCTCAAATTGCGCACTAAGCAAGTTTTTGTCACCAGTTAGCATCAAACTTTCTTCAGGAATATTCACACGGCTAGCAGCTGATGAGTTGGAACGAAAACCGATTTCTTCACGGTTAATGCTGGTAATTCGTGGAGTGAATACTTCTTCAAACGGGTATGGCAGGCGATAATTCAAGCCCGAACTAGTGATGCGATGAAACTGCCCAAATCTTAGCACAACACCTTGCTGATCCGCATCAACTCTATAAACCCCTGAAGCAAACCATAAGCCGATTATCACTATCAACCCAAGCAAAAATGGCTTGATTGAGCCACCGCCTTCATCACCGCCTTTGCCACCACCATAAACGGAGCGCAATGCTTGCGTGCTTTTGCGTATCAACTCATCAAGATCTGGCTGTTGGTTGGGTCTTTTTGGTGGTTCACCACCGCCCTTTCCTCCGTTACTACCGCCCGAGTTTCCACCGCTGGGAGTTCCCCATGGGCCTCTATTTCCACCATTTTTATTGACGCTCATCGCTGCAAAAACCTATATATGTATAATTACTTTTTATATATACATATATGAATATAAATGATAGTTAAAATGATATATACAGATATTTTTTAGCATTATTTTTTTAACGTCATGCAATAACGTGATTCATCATTTAGTATAATTATTTTCAAAAAATCACTCAAAAAAATCATTCATCAAACCATAAAAAAACTATGTTTTCAGAAACGCAAATTAAGCAACAATTAACCCATATTATTGACCCTGCGACTGGGTTGGATATTGTTTCATCTGGTTTGGTGACCGCAATCACCATCAGAAATGCGAATATTGGGGTGATGTTGACAATTTCGCCTAATCATAAAGCCGTGCAATCCAACTTAAAACCGCAATTGGAGCAAGCTATTTATGCTATTGAAGGCGTAGAAAAAGTGACGATTGTGCTAACCTCTGAGAATAATAACTCCACTGCAAGCAACCAACCAGAGCAAACTATAGATGCCTCCGCCATTCATTCAGCTTCAGTTCAAGGCAAAGCATTATGGATTGAAACGCCAATTCCACATGTTAAGCGAGTGATTGCGGTTGCATCGGGCAAAGGCGGGGTGGGTAAATCTACCGTCACATTGTTGCTGGCACGATATTTTCAAGCGAAAGGGTTGCGTGTAGGAATTGTTGATGCGGATATATATGGGCCTTCAATTCCGCATTTAGTTGGTGCGTTTAATCCGCCCGAATTGGCGGGTAAAATGATGATTCCCGTCAATGCAGGCGGAATTGCTATCAACTCTATTGGGTTGTTGATGCGTCATGATGAGGCCGCAATTATGCGGGGGGCAATGGCGAGCAAAACATTATATCAGCTAGTGCGTGGAACAATGTGGGGGATTGCCGAATTGCCGCTTGATGTGTTGTTGGTGGATACCCCCCCCGGAACTGGCGATGTTCATTTAAGCCTAATCCAGCAAGTGCCACTCAAATATAATGGAGGCGGTGTTGTGATTGTTACCACGCCATCAATGCTTGCATTGCATGATGCACGCAAAGCAATGGCGATGTTCAACAAGTTGAAGGTGCCAATTTTAGGCGTGGTGGAAAATATGAGCTATGTGACGCATGAGAACACACGATTGAATATTTTTGGTGAGGGCGCAGGGGCAAAATTGGCGCATGAATGCAACGCACCATTATTATGCGAGATTTCGCTTTCACCCGCAATCACCATAGCAAATGAAGGTGGGGCCTTGCTTGGCTTGCACGCAGATGAAATCCCCAGTTTTGGGTTGTGATGAATGTGTGTTTGTTGGGTGGGTCATACCAGCGGAGGCTGATATCTATAAATTGTGAGTTTGTCCATAGCAATAAATAAATATTTTTGTGCAGATGCAACATAGCCTTGATATTTTTTATAAAAATGCTATGATGTTGTGAAATTATTAATCAAGCACGCTATGAAAACATATGCGCTATATTATTAGAGGTATTTATCCACGATGACGAATGACAAAAGCATTGAATTATACAAAAAAATTGAGATTTTGCGCCGAACACATCGCACATTAGAACATAAAATAACCGCATTTTCGCAACAAAACCCTTATGATGAGTTCACGGTGTTGCGCTTCAAAAAAGAGAAATTAGCCCTGCGTGACCAAATCAGCATGTTGGAAAATCAGCTATATCCTGATATTATTGCTTGATTGGCGTGGTTGGCTGGGGGACAAAAAAATAACCCCTAAGTTTTTAGATTATTAACGGTCAAAGTTTATGGTTGGAGGTTTCAGTTTATCAATCTGCTGTTGCTCATTCAGCGGAATTGCAACTTTTTCCCACTTTACTTCTGTTAAAGAAGTTGTTGGCTGAGATGTTTCAATTGCAATTTCAAGCATCATTTATTCTATCTCAGACAGTGGAGCGCCACTACTATTTCCCGCTGAAGAACCATTATCATTATTTGCAATCATAATATTATATCCGTTTTATCAATTAATAATCAACTTAATCCTTAATCTTAACAATACCCCATCATCATTAACTTTTAATGACAAAAAGCTAAAATCCAATCAAAATTCATAATCGCTCCAATCAACATCATCTTCGCAAACTGTTTCACCGAGCATGGAAACGCCATCATCACTATGAACTCGTGATTTATCACCGCATACCAGATAATGCCAATCGGGTAAATCATAGCCTTTGGCAACTAGGCGATAAGCGCATGTATGTGGCAGCCATGTTAAGGAATTAACATTTTTAGGGGTAATTTTCACACAATCAGCAACTTTTTGCTTTCGGTTAGCATAATCACTACATTGATGCGTGTTGAGGCAGAGCAATTTGCACGCCGCATTAGTCAGTGACATCTGCCCCGTTGTGCCATCTTCCACCCGAATCTGGCAACATAATCCGCAACCATCGCATAAAGATTCCCACTCTTCACCGCTCATTTGCGCAATTGGTTTTTTCAAAAACTCTGGTTGCGTAAATATTTGTTTTGGTGAGGCTTGTTGCGGTAAGGCTTGTTGTTTTAGCGTTTTCTGTGATGGTTTTTGCTTATTCATATGATTATGATTTATATACTAATATAGGGTTTAGGAGTTAAAAATTAAGGATAACATTTTAAGATTTAAGCCCCAAAACCAAATCTCTGAAATGTTCACCTCGCTCCTCAAAATTACTATATTGATCAAATGATGCAGCGGCTGGTGCAAGCAATATCACCGCATTATTTTGTCCACGGGCGGATTCAAACGCCGCCATTACTGCTTGGTTCATTGTGCCACAAATATCATATGAAATATTCATTTGCTCCAGCGATGTTGCAATCGCCTCGGTTTGCGCCCCAATAACATAAGCGTGGGTCACATGGCTTTGCAAATATGCGAGGCTATCAATCCCACCTTGCTTTAATGCTCCGCCGACAATCCAGTGAATATTGCGGTAAGTTGCGAGCGATTGCTGCGCCGCATCTGCATTGGTTGCTTTGCTATCATTCACCCATAACATTCCGTCCCATTCGGCGATGCGCTCCATACGGTGCGGCAACCCTTGAAATGATTGCATTGCTTGAGCGATTAATGTTGCATCAAAGCCTAAAGCCCTCAATGTGGCATAGGCGATTAGCGCATTTTGGTGATTATGTGCGCCTTGTAGTGACTTCATCATGGATAAATCCAATTCAACATCACCATCAATTAATTTGTTTGATTTCACATAATAATTAGGGTTATTTTGCTGAGATTTAGCAGAAACGGTTATAGCATGTGGGTGGCGGGTATGTATTTCTCGCAAATATTCATCATCAAGCGCAATAATCGCCCTATCATTCGCTCCCTGCCCCTGAAATATGCGCTCCTTTGCCGTGACATAATGTTCCATTCTGCCATGACGCTCCAAATGATCTGGCGTTATGTTCAACAAACAAGCAATGTTCAATGTTCCAGTATCCATTGCTTCCAGTTGATATGATGAAAGTTCCAGCACATAATATTCACCAAGTCCAAGTGGGGCAAGCTCCAATGCAGCAACGCCAATATTGCCACCACATTCAACCCTTGCGCCAATTTGTGCAAGCGAATGCGCAATTAATGCGGTGGTGGTGGATTTGCCATTTGTGCCAGTGATGCCCACAAAAATTGCATCAGGACATTGCTCCATTAATAATGAGATATCGCAAGTTATCCGCACATTATTTTTGCGAGCAAGTTCCACCGCTGGGTGAGTTTTTAGGTTGCCCAAATTATGTGGATTAAGCTGAATTGCAGGGCTTACAACCAACAAATCAAGTTTTGCCCAGTCCCAATTTTCATAATTAATAATTTGGGGCGCAATATTTCCATTATCTTCATTAATATTATTATGAGCAATATTATTACGAGCAGTTTCGCTATCGTCCCACGCTTGCACAACCGCACCACCATATTGCATTGCCTTGATGATTGCACTGCCCGAGCGTGCCAAACCTAAAACCCCAATATTTTTACCCGCATATTTTTCTAAAATAATCATATTAAAGTTTATAATGGCAGAAATAATATTTGCCAAATTAAAAATGGATAAATATCGTTATTTTCAATGCTAGTTTTGATTTTGTTATATGGATACCAGCCTGCGCTGGTATGACGCTCCAGCCTGCGCTGGCATGACTCTTTAGAAAATATATTATAGCCTGAAGCATTCATATGTTATGCTACAGATATTATGCTGCTGAACAACTCTTTCATTTGTCATACCAGCGCAAGCTGGTATCCAAAAAATAATACTAATTGCATAATAATATACATATTTTTAATAGTAGTTTTTTAACATAAGAAATGATAGAAATGTTAAATGGAAAAATATCCCACACAAAGTCCAATACAAAGCCCGACACAAAATAATGAGATGCAAAACGATAATATATTGGGATTTAACCTTGAGTTGCTCAAGATAATTGTCTGCCCCGTTAGCAAATCCGCACTGCATTATGACGCTGATGCGCAAGAATTAATTTGTAAAATATCAAACCTTGCTTATCCAATTCGCAACGGAATCCCCGTATTGATTAAAGAAGAAGCAAGAGAAATCAAATAAACATCACCAAAATAACATATATAACATGTCAAAAAAAACATCATGCAAACAACGTTAAACTTACTAGATAATATATTTTTTGAAGATTTGAGCGAAAATATAGCCAATATTCAAGGGGAGTTCTGCCGCAATTGGTTGGTGCGCTCCAAAGGTGGGGTTGCCAACACCAAACATGAATTAGCACAAACACAAGCCCATGATGCCCCGACATTATCATTGCATTTGCAAGAAAATACTGGCTGGTTTCGCATCATGCAAAAGTTGGATTTCAGCACATTAAAATACAAAAAACTACATTTCGCCATGGATTGCAGCATAAGTCAAAATAGTGAAGCAGCCGAGATATCATTAGACTTCATCGCTATATTAGAAGTGGATAGCAAAGGTCACGCCGCATCACATACTAAAATATTCAACACGCACGCAATCACGCCAACAACGCAACATTTGAGCAAGTTATTTGAGTTAAACCCAATCAAAGCGGGGGTGGAATATTATTTATGTGTGCAGTTAAGTGAAACATGTAATATTCATTTTAGTGGATTTTCACTAACGCAATTTGACCCGTATGAAAACAACACAGAAAGCCAAAAAATTATAAGTGGAGCAATTTTTGCTGCTGAAAAAAAGAAAAATGAGGTTGCGCCATATAAAAATTATGGTTTTAGCTATTATGCACAGCTTGCAACTTTGAACAGCACCATGTCTAGCCGTGCTAAAATTGATATGTATGGCTATTTAAGCGAAGTTATTTTTGTTGCATTGCGATTTGAGGCTTATGAAACGGCAATCAGCCTTGTGCGCTACCTGCTCGCTTTGCCAACTCGTATGAATGAGGAGCAGTTCAAAGCCGCCGCCCCCGTGATTGTAGCGACATTGCAAGGCGTTGGTGAGGTGGATTTGCTTAAGCAATTTCTGGAGCATAATTTGGATATTGTTTGTGGTAATGATGAATTATTCGCTAGTTATAGCATGATAATGTTCAATGAAGGCAATGATGATCGGCGTGGAATTACCCTCCCATCGGGCAGAACTAATGCGCAATTATTGCATAAATTAATTGGTGCAAGCAATTCTCGCCTCGGTTTCACTTATGACATTATGTTGCAAAATAACTTCCCCATGGCGGGTGAGCAATCATTAATGCTAGCAAATTGCTATAATCCAAGCAAAATGGATTCATATCTCAATATGGTTAATAATTATCTTACCCGTTTTAGTTTGCCAAACATTGCACGCCTTGATTTTAGCGGTGAAAATATATTGCATGATATTGAGTTTGAGGCGGTGCAAGCGGTTGAAAAACCAATTAAAGTTACAGTGATTATTGCGGGTTTTAATTGCGCATCAACCATTAACTATGCACTTAAATCAATCCTCAACCAATCATATCGCAACATTGAAGTGCTGTTTTGTGACGATGCAAGCAATGATGATAGCTTAAAAATGGTGCAAACATTTGCACATGATGAGCGGTTAAAAATATATCAAAGCGAGCGCAACCAAGGTTGCTATAATATCCGCAATCAATTGGTTGAACTTGCCACAGGTGATTTTATCACTTTTCATGATAGCGATGATTATGCTATTCCCACTCGTATTGCAACCCAGTTGGAGGCGTGTTTATCCAAGCAAACATTGTTAAGCCTTTCACGTTGGGTGCGCCTCACTCCAAGTGGTGAGTTTGTATTTTTCAAGGATCATATTGCGCTAAGAATGTGTGTTAATTCAATCATGTTCAGACGTGAGATTTTTGCAACGATTGGGCAATATCGTAACGTGTTATGTGGGGCGGATTCCGAGTTTTTTGAAAAAGCACGAGCATTATTTGGTGATGCAAAAATTAGCCATATCAAAGCACCAATGGTTCTTGGGTTATGGTCAGATAATTCCATGACAAAATCCGCTGGAACTGAAGCGTTGGATAATGGTTATCGTGCGCCAAAACGTAGGGTTTATGCGGAGGCAGCAAGCAGGCAGCGGGCTTTGGGCGTGGCGTTATATAGCGATGATGAGATTGACGCAGTGAATGTTGCCAGCGGGATATATCGTGCGCCCGCTGAAATTATGGCTTATGCAACACCAGAGTTAATTAATGATAAAAATATTGAAAAAACCAAAGGAAAAGGTTTGAGAAAATGGTTAAAATAGTCAATATGGCGACTTACCCCGCTCGCAAAATTGAAACATTATGTGCAAGCATTGCCTCATTGCACGCACAATCTGACAAAATCAACCTTGTGCTGAATGAATATACGCAAGCCCCACCAGAACTTGCGCAGTTTAGCAAGGTGAATGCTATCATTCCAAGCGAAGACTTAAAAGATGCGGGCAAGTTTTACCCCATCACAGGGGCGGAAGATGATATATTTTTATGCGATGATGATATATTATATCCGCCAAATTACTGTGAATTATTGATGCAAGTCTATGCAAGATTTAAGAATTACAATCCAATTATCGGCGTGCATGGAGTTATTTATTCTGATTTTTTTGATGGCACAACTTCAGCACGGTTGGTTTATCCATTTTTTGCGGAACTTGCTAGCCATAAACTCGTTAATCAGCTGGGGACGGGGACGCTACATTGCAAAGGCTTTCAAATGCCGAGTTTTTATTTTATGGAAACATCGCAAAAGTTTGTGGATTTACGCTTTGCCGTGCATAGTTTTCGCCATAATTACCCAATGATATGTATGGCACGAGGTGACCAATGGATGCAGGAATTGCCAACTGATACCGCCATATTTTCATCGTTCACCAAATTATGGGAGCCGCATATCATTAAGGAATCACAAGAAATTGGTGGATTTGCCAAGATAAATCTGGAATTATTGCCGATAGTTGAGGCATCTGTATGAAATAATCTCAAGCGTTCTGCTTTAATTTTTTGCTTGCATTTAGTTTAATTTCTCATATTATGGTTGCACGATAACAATTAGTTATCTGGGGCTTCAAAACTTCTTTAACACGGTTGGTATGACCGTTATTCATGCTCCTCGACTTTGGTTGGGGAGCCACTATCGTATGTCCAAGACTTGTGTCTAAAGGATAGTGGGAACTTTTGTTAAAAGTTTTTTGAACTCCCCGACCACCATAATCATTGAGATTGCAAAATCTTAAGTCAGGGAACAAAAATGTTAAACTATTCAACAAATCAGCAAAATATTATTGAAAAAATTGCAGTTAATATAGTCAATATTGAGAGAATAAATCGTGGTTCTATCCTTCTTCAAAAAACCAGCGAATTGCGCCCTGAAGATAGCGACCTATTTTTAGATATGGCACAAGCAGCACTCAAAACCATGGAAAATGAAAATAAATCTAAATTGTTAAATCATCCGCAAGCGTTCACCGTTTCATTTGCTGGTAAGCAAGCCCGTTTTATTTTAGCAGATGCTAATGAACATATTCACAATCAACTGCTACATTCTAAGCGTTTTTATGAGGAAGATTTGCTCACCGCAATCCATCAACTCGCCATGCCAAATGCTGTGCTGGTTGATATTGGTGCAAATATTGGCAATCACGCAATTTTCTTTGCAAGCATTATTGGTGGCAAAGTCTATGCTTATGAAGCGCAACCTACCAATTTTGCACGGCTGCAAGCCAACATCGCAGTCAATGAATTGCAAGAACTGATTGAGGCGCATCAAGTTGCGATTACAGCAAAATCTGGCGTTTGTGAAGTAATTGCACCTCACGCTGAAAATATGGGGCAATGTTTTGTGGCGCAAAACCCAAACGGCACTTGCCAAATGCGCCCGCTTGATGATTATGATTTTGCCACAATATCATTCCTTAAAATTGACGTAGAAGGGGCGGAATTGGAGGTGATAGCAGGGGCAGCAAAAACTATAGAAGCGCATCACCCATATATTTTCATTGAGGCGCAAACAGTTAAGGCTTTCACCGCAATATGTGCAGCACTTAAACTTTATGGTTATGCACCAACAAGGCGTTTTTGCTTCACTCCAACTTATATGTTTGAGCCAATGCCATCTTATGCGGCTTTTCATTTTGAAAATTACTGATTTATAGCTATTAAAAACTGGTATAATTTTGATAAAAAATATGGCATTGCTACATTAATATAGATAGTATTTCCAGTTTGGCGTAAAGAAGATGGTTAGTGTTGCTTTAACCATATGTAATGCCTTAGAATAACAAAACG
>JAYUJH010000030.1:0-19081 GCA_043765375.1 Alphaproteobacteria bacterium | reverse complement strand
TTTTCATCATCTTTCATCAAATCCAATATACATAATATTTGTGAAAATTGCGTGACAATTTTTAACTTATGCTATAATCAATTAACTTAATGAAAGATGATATTATTATAAGTCACATACCAAGTTTGTTTCAATTAATAGGGTTTGCGGGGGTTGCGGTGCTGGTGGTTGCTTACCTCGCATTGCAGGCGGGGAAAATCAAAGGCGATGATTGGCGTTATCCCGCATCAAACTTGGCGGGCGCATTGCTTATATTATTTTCACTCTATGAAACGCCAAATATTCCATCAATCGCCATTGAATTAATCTGGGTTAGCATTAGTGGCTATGGCCTGTGGCGTGCTTTACGAAAGTGATAATTGCGCTGTTGCGAACTCCCAATTAACGAGTTTTTGCAAAAATAATTTAGCATATTCCGCCCGCTGATTTTTATAATCAACATAATAAGCGTGTTCCCAAACGTCCATCACCAGCAACGGAGTGTGGTTTTCAGTGATTGGAGTATTTGCATTTGCGGAGGCGAGCAGATCTAATTTACCATCATTTCTCTGCACCAACCAAATCCACCCACTGCCAAAATGCGCAACTGCCATTTGCAAAAATGCTTGGGAGAAGTTCTCGTTGCTGCCAAATGTTGCGATAATTTGCCGTTGCAACTTGTTTGGAATTGCGCCCGAACTTCTAGCATTTCCTTGAGCATTTGTTGGGGGCTTCATGGAACGCCAATAAAAATCGTGATTATAAATCTGCGCCGCATTATTAAAAATCATAGCATCACTCGGATTTTGAGATTGGTTTTGAGATTGATTTTTCGCTGCGGTTTTAATCACATTTTGCAAATCTAGCCCAGCATAAATGTTATTCTCCGTATTATTTACGTTTAATAATTCATTTAATTTATTGACATAACCCGCATGATGCTTGCCATAATGTAAATTAATAGTTTCCTTGGAGATATAAGGGGCGAGAGCGTCCGCCGCATAAGGTAATTTGGCTAATGTAAAATTGTAGGGAGTGAGGTTTGAAGGATTGGTGTTTTCAGATGCGCTATTTTTGTTGTAAAGTGAAATATTTTTAGCAGAGCTTGCTGCCAACGCATTTGCACCACCAAAAATAGTTGCGCCAGAAGCTAAATATAATGTCTTTTGCAAAAAAACTCTGCGCTTTTCATCAATAGTTTTTGTCAACCGCCTTCTCCTTAATCAATAATTCCTATCAATTATAGCCCTTTAACTTTTCATTCATCATGAAATGATGATAAACGAAAAATGAAAGCACTATTATCCTTGCGTAATCACCTAAATAATTATCAATTTCCATTAATCATAAGACAGACTAATCAAGCCATGGCAATGCTTATATTTTTTGCCCGACCCACAAGGGCAAGACTCATTGCGACCAATCCGCCCCCATGTTGCTTCATCAAGCGGATCTCGGTTTTGCGGTTCAACCCGTTGCAAATGATGAATATTATCTGGCACATCATCGCTGTGATTTGATTTTATTTTCGTTTGAAATTGCTTTTCCTCAATCGGTGATGGCGGGTGCTGCACGCTGATTTTCAAATGCGCCAATCGTGATGTTGTAAGTTCTCTCAACTGATTAAGCATTTGTTCAAACAAATTAAACGCCTCTTGCTTATATTCATTGAGTGGATCTTTTTGCGCATAAGCCCGAAGCCCAATTCCTGAACGGAGGTGATCCAACGCCAGCAAATGCTCTTTCCACAAATGATCCAGCGTTTCCAGTAGCAAGCGTTTTTCTACCATCAACATGATTTTTTCGCTATATTCCTCAATTTTTGCTTGATGCTGAGAGTCAGTTGCATTGCGCAAATGTTCTAATATCTCAGCATAACCCGCCCCTTCCGCATCAGCCCACTCAGTGAGTGGTAGATCCAATCCAAACAAATGATAAATCTCATTATGTAATCCCTCCACGTCCCAAGCGTGACGGTAACTTTTGCTCGGAATATGCGCTGCAACCAGCCTTTCACACAAATCATGGCGCATCGCAATGATAGTTTCATGCACACCCTCGCCGTCCATCAACGCCAAACGCTGGTCATAAATCACTTTGCGCTGATCATTCATGACGTTATCAAACTTCAGCAGATTCTTGCGAATATCGTAATTTCGCCCCTCAACTTTAGCCTGCGCCCGCTCCAACGCCTTGTTCATCCATGGGTGAATTATTGCATCACCTTCTTTCAAGCCAAACTTTTGCAACATACCATCTATACGTTCTGAACCAAAAATGCGCATTAAATCATCTTCCAGCGAAATGAAAAATGTGGATTCCCCAGGGTCACCTTGCCGCCCTGAACGCCCCCGCAACTGATTATCAATACGGCGGGATTCATGACGTTCCGTGCCTATCACATATAAACCACCCGCTTGCAAAACGATTTGTTTGTCACGCTCAATTTCTGTTTCAATGATGGCGATTTTGTTGCGCATCGCCTCGCCTTCAAGCCCCTGCACTTCCATCGCTATGCGCATTTCTGCGTTACCACCGAGCTTGATATCCGTGCCACGCCCCGCCATGTTAGTGGCAATCGTAACCGCTTTAGGTCGTCCCGCTTGCGCCACAATATAAGCCTCTTGCTCATGTTGGCGGGCATTAAGCACATTATGCACCACGGGCGGAGTTTGCTTGGCGAGGCGAGAAAATAGCAGATTTTGCTCCCGCAATTGCGCAATTTCATCTTCATATTTACCATGGTTTCCAGCTTCTTCGCCCTCAGATTTAGAACTACCTGATTTAGAACTTCCAGATTTGGCAATGATTTTTTCCAATCGCTCTGCATAATTTGTAGCAATTTTTGCAAATATTTTCTTATCCTTCAGCATCGCTGATATTTGCTCGGATTGCTCAATTGATACTGTTCCCACCAATACTGGCTGGTTTTTATCATAAGCAGCAGATATTTCCTCCACTACGGCGAGATATTTTTCATGTCGGGTGCGATAAATTACATCATCATTATCAATCCTTGCCACATCAACATGGGTTGGAATCTCTATCACCTCCAACTTATATATATCGGCAAACTCGTTGGCTTCCGTCAAAGCTGTTCCCGTCATACCTGATAATTTAGGATACATGCGGAAATAATTTTGGAAAGTAACGCTTGCCAGTGTTTGGTTCTCATTTTGGATTGGAACGCCTTCTTTGGCTTCCAACGCTTGATGCAATCCCTCAGAGAATCTGCGCCCTTCCATCATGCGCCCCGTGAACTCATCAATGATTATCACCTTCAAATCTTTAACGATATAATCCACTTCCGCTTGAAACAAATTATGCGCCTTGAGTGCGCCATTAACGTGATGCACCAGCCCTACATTATCAATATCATATAGGCTTGCATCTTCCGCAATCAACCCCGATGATGCAAGCAAGCGCTCAATTTCTGCCGTTCCTTCATCATTAAGCGTAACTGTGCGAGATTTTTCATCAATCTCAAAATGGATCGCTGCAAGCTGCCGCACCAACCTATCCACTTGAATATATAACACCGAATTATCCTCGGTTGCCCCTGAGATAATCAAAGGCGTGCGAGCTTCATCAATTAATATGGAATCAACTTCATCAATCACAGCGAAGTTGAATGGACGTTGCACCATCATTTCACGTGAAAACTTCATATTATCACGCAAATAATCAAAGCCAAACTCGTTATTTGTGCCGTAAGTTATATCCGCATTATACGCATCTTTGCGTTCAAAATCAGAAAGAGAATTGGTTATGACACCAACGCTTAAGCCCAAAAACTCATATAATCTGCCCATCCACTGCGCATCACGCTTGGCGAGATAATCATTCACGGTTACAACATGCACGCCCGCACCTGAAAGTGCGTTAAGATAAACCGCTAATGTTGCAACTAATGTTTTGCCCTCACCCGTTTTCATCTCGGCGATGCGCCCTTGATGCAACACTAATCCACCAATCATCTGCACATCATAATGTCGCAATCCGAGCGTTCTAGTAGCAGCTTCACGCACAACGGCGAATGATTCGGGCAGCAAATCGTCTAGAGTAGCACCACCAGCAATGCGCTCCTTAAACTCAATTGTTTTGCCACGCAATGATTTGTCATCAAGGGCTTTCAGCTTATCACCAAATGCGTTTATTTCTGATATTTTAGCTTGATAAGTTCGTATTAACCTATCATTAGCTGAGCCAAATATTTTGCGTGCGAATGCAAACACGGATATATATTACACGCTCTTATAAGGGATTGGCAGACCATTTGCGCCCATTGCCAAATCACCATTTTCAAATGCCGCAGCCATGAAACGAACACCCATTTCAATATGAATATATAAACACGGTTTTACATCTTTACCATCAACTTTGCGAAGTTCAGTTTTGCGCCCACGCAACTCGGGATTATTCTTACTTGCCATTTTGCTACCTTTAACATTAAAATATAAACATGTTGCATATATTACATTAAAACAAATTGCAACAAAATTATAATTGCTTTATTATATTTAATATATGAGATTATTTATTATTTTAACATTAATGCTTGCGACAATATCATTTGCAGAAGTGAGTTTTGGTGAGGTTTTTACCAGCAATATAATCACGAGCGAGGAAAGCAAAGCTGCTATTATTGCGGAAAAAACTTTTGTGGCGAGCAATAAACCCACCCAAAGCCAAAAATTATGGATTGCCCTGCGATTAAATCTGGCTGATGGCTGGCATTCTTATGCTAACCCGTCTGGAGAATCTGGTTATGCAACCAACATCACTTTGAAACTTCCAAAAGGTGTGGCGCACTCCCCTATTTATTGGCAATCAGCAACCGCTTTTTTAACTGATGATATATTAAGTTATGGCTATGCAAGTGAGGTTTATCATTTCATTGAGCTAGATATTACGCCTGAATATTGGAATAGCAAAGCAGGTGATGATTTTAGCTTTAAGGCAGAGGCACAGTGGCTGATTTGCAAAGATATTTGTATCCCCGAGCAGGGCAAATGGAGTGTGAATATTCCCGTAATTAGCAATAATAATGACGCGATTATTGACGAAGATTTCACCGCAAAACGCAAAATTGCAACGGTGAATGAAGCCATTATATTAAGTGAAAAATCTATATTAGGTGAAA
Organism: Alphaproteobacteria bacterium; assembly: GCA_043765375.1. Lineage (GTDB taxonomy): Bacteria > Pseudomonadota > Alphaproteobacteria > Rickettsiales > UBA998 > JAYUJH01. The sequence continues at coordinate 13,959 of JAYUJH010000030.1, read as the reverse complement.
AATCTTTGCGCAATCCGCCAATAAAAACCCTTCCGCAACAAAATAATTCCATGATATTTGCGCTTATCTCAGCATTTATTGGTGGATTAGTGCTGAACTTAATGCCGTGTGTGTTGCCGATTTTATCCTTAAAAATATTGAGTTTAATCAAAATTGCGAATAAATCACGAAGTTTGAGTGCATTGCACGGAATTAGTTACACTAGCGGAATTATCACAGGTTTTGTGGCATTGTCCTTGATAATTATTGCCTTAAAATCAACTGGTAGTGCGATTGGTTGGGGCTTTCAATTGCAATCTCCCGCTATAATATGCGCCCTTGCATTGCTGATGTTGCTAATTGCCCTTAATTTGAGCGATGTGTTTGAAGTTCCAAATATTAATATTTCAATGGTTAATATTGGTGGTTTATTCAAAAAATCTTCACCTGAAAAATCCTCAATTAATAATGGTTTAGCTGGTAATAATGGTTTAGTTGGAAGTTTTTTCACAGGATTGCTGGCGGTAAGCGTTGCCACGCCTTGCACTGCACCATTTATGGCTGGAGCAATAGGGTTTGCCATCACAAAGCCACCCATTGCACAAATCGCCATATTTGCAACGCTTGGACTGGGGCTTGCCTCACCTTATTTGTTGATTAGCCTTGTGCCTAGATTACAAAAATATTTGCCAAAATCAGGATCTTGGTTGGTGCATTTCAAACATTTCCTTGCATTTCCAATATATGCAACCTCGGCTTGGCTCGCTTGGGTGTTGGTGCGTCAAGCAGGTGACTCTGCCCTTGCCACCTTATTTGCGGGGGCTTTGGTTGCCACAATATTGCTATGGTCAATTAAATATTTATATAGCCAAAAATGGTTAAAAATGCTAATTTTAATTGCATTGATAGGTGATTTATGGCTAACTATTGCAACAGTTGGAATTGAGGCAAATAACAATGTTAATGCGGATTTAATTTCCCAAATAACCGAGAAATATAGCCCGCAAAAACTGGCGGATTTAAGGCGTGATGGCAAAAAAATATTCATTTATGCCACCGCAGATTGGTGCATAACTTGCAAATTAAATGAGCGTTTTGTGCTGCGTGATGATGCGATTGCGAAGCATTTGCAAACACAAAATATTAGCGTGTTGAAAGCGGATTTCACCAACCATGATGCGGAAATTGCTGAGTTGCTTGCCGAGCATGGTTTGGCTGGAGTTCCCGCTTATATTTATTATGGTGGAATGGGTGATAACAAAACAAGCAACAAGCCGATTATCTTACCTAATTTACTGAGCGATGAAGATATTTTGCGTTTGCGTTAAATATTTTTTGTTTTCAATGTTTTTTATTTTCCTGAATTAAACATTTTGCGTTTGCGTTATAAATATTTTGCACTTGCGTTAGATGGGCAATTCACATTATATGCTTGGTTATTATGCAACAAAATATCACGCTCCCAACCGAACAATTAACAAACCAACAATTAAGGCAAACTGAAATTACCCCCCACAAAGTTTTCATCAAAACTTATGGTTGCCAAATGAATGTCTATGATTCGGAGCGTATGGAAGATGTGCTGCGACCGCAGGGATATTCCACTACAAATGAGTTAGAAGATGCAGATTTGGTAATTCTCAATACTTGCCATATCCGTGAAAAAGCTGCCGAAAAAGTTTATTCTGACCTTGGGCGTATTAATAAAGTGAAAAATGCCCGTCAACAAGATGGCAAACAAACTATAATTGCGGTTGGTGGTTGCGTTGGGCAGGCAGAAGGCGATGAAATTATCAGACGTGCGCCATATGTTGATATTGTGATGGGATCGCAAAGTTATCATTTATTGCCACGTTTGTTGATGCAGGCAAAACAGAAAAAGCTCTCTCAAACAACCAACAAAACAACGGGTGGAATAATTGATATATCATTCCCTGAGATCCAAAAGTTTGATTTGCTGCCCAAGCCAGAAAGTAGCAGCGGTGCAGCAACTTTTGTTTCAGTGCAGGAAGGGTGTGATAAGTTTTGCAGCTTTTGCGTTGTGCCTTATACTCGGGGAGCGGAATATTCACGCCCTGTGCAAGTGGTGCTTGATGAAGTTCGGGCGTTAGTGGAAGAACGGGGAGTGCTGGAAGTTAGCTTGCTGGGGCAGAATGTCAATGCTTATCATGGCTCTTGCAATGATAAAAGCTCATCACTGGCGGAATTAATCGCTAAACTCGCAGAAATTAACGGATTGAAGCGCATTCGCTATGTTACTTCGCACCCCAAAGATATGAGCGAGGATTTATTGCAAGCCCATGGTAGCATCGCCAAATTAATGCCATATCTACATTTGCCCGTGCAATCAGGTTCAGATAAAGTGTTAAAAGCGATGAACCGACAACATAGTGCGGGCGATTATATGGCGATATTGGAGCGATTGAGAGGGTTGCGTCCTGATATTGCATTTTCGGGTGATTTTATTATCGGTTTTCCCAATGAAAGTGATGCAGATTTTGAGGATACCATGCGGTTGGTGCAAAGTGTCGGCTATGCTAGTGCGTATTCATTCAAATATTCACCACGGGCGGGAACTCCCGCAGCGGAGATGGCGGGGCAGATAGCTGAGGAAGTGAAAGTGGAACGTTTGGCACGATTGCAAGAATTGTTGAATGAGCAGCAAATGCAATTTAATATGGCAACAATCGGGCGTGAGTGTGATGTTTTGCTGGAGCGCAAAGGAAAATATGCGGGGCAGATGCTGGGACGCAGCCCGTGGATGCAATCAGTGCATATTGATAATTGTGATGCAGCAAGTGACAAAATCGTCCGTGTGAGAATCATTACCGCCCTTGGAAATAGTGTTAGTGGCGTGTTGGTTTAGGGGAGTAGGGTTTAGCGTTTAGGGGTTAGTTATAAAATTATGGAATATTTTAGCGATATTGAAAATGGTAAAAAGCCTCAAAGTGTAACAGAAATGCCTCATAGTTTTTGGTGCGCCCTTGTTAGCAAAATTGAGCAATATTTCACTACAGAAGAAGAATATAATTATAGAAAAAACTACAATAAATATGAATTAGAACATTTTATGACACAGCTTGTAGGTGAAGTGCCAAACGCACCAAGCCCACTTAAAACCAAAGACGATTGTGGGAAACCTTATACTCCTGAGCGTGTTGTTGTCATGGATATTATACAATTTTGGCATAAATATTCAAATTCTTATCAACAAGGGCAGCTATTCAAAGAAATAAATATACTATTTGAAAGAAATGAGCTTGCATTTAAGTTGTTAGAAAATGGTGATATTGAACGATTGATAAATCCTGTTTTAGCAGATAACATCAAGAGCAATCCATATAATACAGGTGATAAAGAATTAGACAACTATCTTGATAATGCGGTTGCAAAGTTTCTGCACCACGATATTAAAACACGAAAAGAAGCATTGAAATCATTATGGGGCGCTTTTGAACGCATAAAAACAATCCTTCTGCAACATAATAAACCAAAATCCGTTGAAAAACTCATTGAAAAATCTTCTGATTGCCAAGAAATGCGTAAATATCTTGATAATGAAGCAAAAGAACTTACTAAAATTGGCAATAATTTTCAAATTCGACACTCAGAAATGAATCAAACCACAATAAATGAAGAAAAACATATAGATTATCTTTTTCATCGCATGTTTTCATTAATGTGGTTATGGTTGAAATCATTGGATATGATTAACAATTCTGAAAAAAATGATGATGATGATATCCCTTTCTAATTAATCAAACTTTCGCCCGTCATTTCTGCTGGTTGCGCAATATTCATCAATCGCAAAATTGTTGGAGCGATGTCGCATAATGCTCCACCATTGCGTAATTTTACCCCCCACGGTCTGCCTTCGGTTTCACCTCGGCTCACCCGCTCCCCCGCAAGGGTGGAGCAATTTTTAGCTCCCTCTCCCCTTGCGGGAGAGAACTCTTTAACTCCCTCTCCCCTTGCGGGAGAGAACTCTTTAACTCCCTCTCCCCTTGCGGGAGAGGGCTGGGGTGAGGGGTTTAGTGAGGGGTTTATATCATTATTTGCTTTCAATGATTCATTTACCCCCCACGGTTCATGCTGCGCATTCACCCGCTCCCCCACTGCAAGGAGGGAGCAATCATCATCCAATAGCACATCGCCATAAACCACATCACCATAAAGCACAAATGGCACAAGATTCACCGTATGTTGAGTGTGTGGATTGCCTTTAGCATCTTGCATAATTTCAACATTGCCATGATCAGCAGTCACCAACATCACGCCACCCGCCGCATCAATAGCTGTGCATAACGCCCCTAAACACTCATCAACCACTTCAACCGCTTTGATGGCTGCTGCTAAATCCCCCGTATGCCCAACCATATCAGGGTTAGCATAATTCACGGCGATGAAATCATAACCCCCGCTGGTTATGGCAGCAACTAGGCTTGAAGTCACCTCAAATGCGGACATTTCAGGCTGCATATCATAAGTTGCAACTTTGGGAGAGGGAATTAAAATCCTATCTTCGCCAATAAATATGCCATTCGCACCACTCAAAAAATATGTCACATGATTGAACTTTTCAGTTTCAGCAATGCGCAATTGTTTCAATCCTGATTTGGCAATTAACTCGCCTAAAGTATGCTCTAACTTCTCTAATGGAAACATCGCTGGAATAGTCAACGGGCAATCTTCTGACCAATAATCCGCAACTCCTAAAATATTTTTTATTAGCGGGGGGCTTATCATCGTGCTACAGTTTTCGCTTGCTATGATATCATTTCCAAAATTATTACGACTAAATCCATCAAAATCCGCAATTGTGAAAACCTGCATAATTTGCCTTGCTCTATCGGGGCGATAATTGCTCATCAACACGCCATCATTTGGTGATGTCATGCCTTCATAACCATCAATCACCGTTGGTTTAATGAACTCATCATTCTCACCGCGTGCATATGCTTTTTGTAGTGCATCAAGCGCATTTCGTGCCTCAAACCCCACCCCACCAACGATTGCATTATAAGCATGTTCCACCCGTTCCCAGTTATTATCCCTATCCATAGCATAATAACGCCCGCCAATTGTAGCAAATTGCACATGTTCCAAATCGTCACATGATGCTTTCAATTTGGCAATGAAACCGCTTTCATGCGCACTTTTTGGTGCAACGTCACGCCCATCTGTGAAGGCGTGCAACCAAGTGGCAACCCCTGCTTCATTCATGATACGCATTAACTCTATGATGTGATTAATATGACCATGCACCCCACCATCAGAAGCAACTCCCAACAAATGACAAGCTCCATTGGTTGCTTGCAAATCCGCAATGAAATGCTGCAAAGCGATGTTTTGCGAAAATATTCCTGATTCAATTGCCTCATTAATGCGGGGCAGTAATTGACGCACAGGCCTGCCAGAACCAATATTCATATGCCCAACTTCGGAGTTTCCCATCTGCCCCGATGGCAATCCAACAAATTGCTCGGACGCATTTAATAATGTGCGGGGAGAATTATTCCATAGACGCTGCCAATTGGGCAAATTGGCTAATTCTAGCGGGTTATTTTCAGCAACATCGCTAATCCCCCAACCATCAAGGATACATAATAATACTGGTTTTTTCTGTGTCATGATATTATTTACCTTTTAGCTTTATATAAAATAATATATAGTATAAATACTGAAAATAATAAATAATTATAATGACAATGTAATTAAAATTGCTTATTTGTGAGAGTTGTTAATTGGTAGATTATGAGTGGAAAAAATATTTTTGGAGTTTTGAACTTTTTACTTTGTTTAATAAATAGTGGCTGTGCAACATATTGGTTTGTAACATCTGCTAATTATATTTCCAATGTTGACGGGATTGCAATTCATTTAAGCATATTAACTACCTGCATTACATTTGTAACAATTCTTTTAGCAATAGCTGGTGTAATTGGTTATAATACAATAAAATCTTCATGCGAAGAAATCGTTTCCAACAAAGCAGAAGCAAAAGCAATTGAAATGGCAAACCAAATATTAGCAGATTTTGTAAGTCAAGCATCAGTAAATAATAATTTAACCAACGGTCCCACTAATCTAAATCATAATATTACTCCAACGGCATCTGGAACAGTTACAGGAGAAACAATATGACAAACATAACTAATCAATTAAATATAATAAGAAAACATCAATCTAACCCACCAATTTTAACAAGGGCTATAACTGATGAGCTTGGTCTCAGTTTATTTGGGGTAACAAACTGGCCAGACAATATATCTGGAAAAATAATTAAAGACCAAAACTCAACATCTGGTTATGCAATTTATGTTAACGAAAAACACGCAGAAGTTAGGAAGAGATTTACCATTGCTCATGAAATTGCGCATTATATTTTACACAAAGACCTAATTGGCAATGGAATTACAGATGATGGTTTATACAGAAGCGGGTTAAGCAATTCTGTGGAGGCAGCTGCTAACAAATTAGCTGCTGATATTTTAATGCCTTGGCATTTAATAAATCAAGCGATAAAAGAAGGGCTGGACACTCTGACTTTGTTGGCTAATCATTTCAGGGTGTCACAAACTGCTATGGCAATCAGACTTGGTATCCCAAATGAATCGTAATAAAAACAATGCAATATTATTATATAGTTATTTACAATATCATGCTAATGATTTATGTGAGATATATAGAAATTAAAACTAAAAAAGGCTATGTTATGTGCGCTGAAATTGTTGTTCCTTCACTTGGTGAATCTGTTAGCGAGGCAACCATTGCAAAATGGTATAAATCCGTTGGAGATGCGGTTCGCAAAGATGAACCATTGGTGGAATTGGAAACAGATAAAGTTTCAATGGAAGTTAATTCTCCCGTTGATGGCGTATTGGAGGCTATAGCCGCACCAAATGATGCAACAGTTTTGGTTGGTGCAGTGTTAGGGCAAATCAAAGAAGGTGCAGTTGCTGTGGCAAAAACTGCTCCTGTTCCAATCGCTCCAGTTGCTCCAGTGGCATCACCAGCTGTCGTTTCTCTCGGTAGTATTTCTCATAATAATTTCGCAACAAATAATGGCCCCGCAGCGGCAAAAATGCTAGCAGAAAATCCGCAATTAAATCGTGATATGATAGCGAGTTCAGGCAAAGATGGCAGAATAACCAAAGGCGATGTGTTGAACGCATTGCAACAGCCTCAACCTCAAATTGAGCAACCTCTGGCGGGGCAATCTCAGACAGCAGTTTCAGTGGCGCAAGGGCAACCAAAACCTAAAGGAGAGCGTGAAGAGCGAGTAAAAATGAGCAAACTCCGTCAAGTGATTGCCAAACGCTTGAAAGATTCCCAAAATAATGCTGCAATTTTGACAACTTTCAACGAAATTGATATGTCAAATGTCATTCAATTACGCACCCAATATAAAGATGATTTTGAGAAAAAGTTTGGAATTAAACTCGGATTTATGGGCTTTTTTGTTAAAGCTGCGGTAAATGCGCTCAAGGAAATACCCGAAGTTAATGCACAAATTGATGGCGATGAAATTATTTACAAAAATTATTATGATATAGGCGTTGCAGTTGGAACGGAAGCAGGGCTAGTTGTGCCAGTTATCCGTGATGCAGATTTGAAATCCCTCGCTGAAATTGAGGCTGATTTGGCGGAAAAGGCCATGCACGCCCGCAAAGGAACGCTCGCCATGAAAGATTTGCAAGGTGGAACATTTACCGTTTCAAATGGCGGAGTTTATGGCTCGCTGATGTCAACCCCAATCATCAACCCACCGCAATCAGGCATACTTGGAATGCACAAAACTGAGGATCGCCCCGTGGTGGTGAATGGGCAAATCGTAATTCGTCCGATGATGTATGTTGCGATGTCTTACGATCACCGCATCATTGATGGGCGGGAATCTGTGACATTTCTGAAACGCGTGAAGGAATCTATTGAAGATCCACGCCGCTTTTTGCTTGGTCTATAATCAAGATTAATGCTTAAAATATCCGCAATCATTCGTCGTAATTATACTGATGCAAGCCTGCAATTTGAGCTTGGAAAATGGCACTTAACCCTTGATGGTAAATATGTTTATAGTGACGGCGCAACAGCACTCGCCAGTGAGAATGAAGCGTTAATGCAACATGTCGTGCAAGAATGGCAAAATGCGGGTGATGTAATTAATATTGCTAATATGCCGCAAACCCGTTTGACTATTGCAATGCTGGATATGAATGATGCGCGATTATCCAATATGCAAAATCATCTCATGGAATATGTTAGCAATGAAATGCTCGCCATGCGTGATATAGATAACGGGCGAAATGATGATATTTACACGCCTATTTTGCAATCTGTTGAAGCATTGTTAGGCGTGAAATATGAGTTACATACGCAATTAATTGCACCAGCGCAACCTTATATTTTGTTGGAAAAGGTGCAAAAATGGCTCTGCACCCTGCCCGCTAAATCGTTATTAATTCACTATGTTTTGACGCAAATATTAGGGTCATTTGCTTTGAGCATAGCAGCTATGGAACTGCAAATTAATCCGCAAATAATTATGCAAGCCGCTTGGTTGGAGCATGATACGCAAATGCAAAAATGGGGGCTTGACGTGGAGTTGTTACGCAAGCGCAATAGTGATGAAGTGCAACTGAATGATTGCTTAGTTTTTTATGGTCTGGTTTGTGGTGGTGATGGCAAATTATGATTTTAATTTAATAATGCTGTGATAAAAAAAAGAAACCTATTTAATATTAAAATTATCAATTAACTACTATGGATACCAGCCTCCGCTGGTATCACAAACATTGTGTAGTGAGGTCACTACGCATCAACTAATGATTTTTTTACAAAAATCACAAACATTTATCCCATGATTTTTTTGCAAAAATCACAAACATTTATCCTATGATTTTTTTGCAAAAATCATTATAGCCCCCCAATTGCGACGCCAATAATTTATGTTGTTTAGGAATTAATTTATTACCCTCCCACTGCTCGGATTCCTTTCCAAGCCCAAATACCAGTGGATAAACCCACATTCCCATATATTCCAACACGGTTTTCAAATGCGATAAACACATTATTCCACCTCGCTCCGATGGCGTTGCGCACATCAAAAAAACTGCCTTGCCCCGCAAAGGCGACGGTTGCATACATGAAAACCAATCAATAATATTTTTAATTGAAGCAGGATATGACCAGTTATATTCAGGCACGGCAAGCAATATTGCATCTGCTGGGCGTAATAATTCCGCAGCAATATGCGCCGCCTCGGGCAAGCCATTTTCAGTGCGCAATTGATCGTTATATAATGGCAAATCAAAAACACCATAATGGTGATTGGTTAATATTGCGCCATGCGATGCCATGATTTCACCCGCATATAGCAATAATTTGCGATTGACGGAGTTATCACGGTGCGATGCTGCAAGCAAATGTAGGGCTATATTATCATTCATAAATTGTTTGTTTTTTGGTTGGTGTTTATTGTTTAGTTGGTTAAGTGCATAATATAATATAATTTTATTGAGCTTGCTAGTTAAATTATATTGAATTGCGATTAATTTTGTGTTAAATAATGGTTAATTTAATTGATTTAATATTGCAAATATTAACTTAAACCTAATATATAAACCAAATCTAATATATTTGAGGAATAAATGTCCACAGGAAATATGCCAACAGAAAATACGCTTGAACAAATTGAGGCTGGGGCGGCAATAATTTTGACCACCACATCGGCTGATAAAAAAGCGGAATATCGTCAAATATTTTCCAAATATAATGTTAATTTATTTTTCTCTGACGAGTTTGGGTTATCACCGCAAAAAACTGATGAAATGACGGGCAGTTATGACGATAATTTATTGCAAAAATCCGCACAAACTTCAAAAATGCTGCATAATAATTTAGCACATATTGAAAATATATTAATTGAGCGAGGAGTTTTCACGATGGAACAACTTGATACAGCCAAAACACAAGGCAAAAACTTGATTTTAGGGGCAGCGGAGGATTCAGGAATATCTTTCAATTTTCATGATAAATCCAAACAAGATCAGTTTTTAGAATTATTATCCAGCAAAATTAAGCAAAAAATAAATCCTACGGCTGATGAAACATCGGATTTAACCGCTTTTTTTGATGAAATAGTAGGAGTGGGCGCAGCAAAAAAAATTGCCACCAAGTTTAGCAATAATAATGCTTGGTTGTTTGATTTGGAGAATGCAACCAACTTCCCCGCTGCAAATTACAAGCCAATATTTGAACATTTGCAAGGTGGGGTAAAAGAGTTTTTTGAAATCGTGCTTGATGCCGCAGATGAAGTTAATTGCGATGTTGCAACACAAAATAATTCTAGATTAGTGCGCTATTCCAACAATGCTACCATGAATATTTTTCCACCAAGTGAACAACCGCAAAATATATTATCCAAAGATAATATTATAAGCGCAGAAACTAATGGTTCGCTCGTTAGCCGTGCGGAATTAGACGCAATTTATGAAAAATCAGCTAATAAATCCTCAAATGATGTTAGGGACGCTAACTTCTCCGTGCCTTTCACCTCATTTTTTCTTATTCCAGATGGGCAAAAATCCGTACCCACGCAATATTTATCGCAAGATGCTTTATTAAGAGCAGGCTCATTATTTGGCAAAAATGGTGATGTTGCAGAAGATGTTCGCCTCAAATTGGTGGGGGAATTATCAGAAAAACATAGAATAGAGCGAAATAGCGCATCAAAATGGCAAAATAGAGATAATTTAGCCGTTTCAATATTTGGCGCAGAGGAAAATAACCACGCCAGCGCAATGTTGAAACGAGCTATAACTAGCCGAAATAATGTGGAGTGCAGCACTCCAAGCACAGATTTTTTGCATGATGCTAATATTTCCTATATTCCATCATGTGACGCAGTTGTGTTTTTTCCAACGGGTAATATGTTGCAAGATGCGCAATCATTATTTGCCATCACAACTGACAAACAAACACGCCCCGAAGACAAACAAAAAACCATCATCATAATTAACCCACAAAATGAACATGGCGTTGGATTAATTGATTCACAATTAGACATTTACAAAAACTTATTTTTTGATGGGTTGAAAAATGGTCAATCGGAGATAAATTATGTGGTTGATGTTAAAACAGGGCAGGAAGAAGCAGCAATCAGGCAAGTTGAGGGGATTTTAGACGATGTTGCGAACAATAAACAATATTGTTTAAGTAACCAATCTTCACTCGCTAATCCCGCTGATAATGATAACGCAGCAAGTCACGAATTGGAAGCAATTAACCCTAAGCAATTCTCAGTATTTGTGGGTGGCGGGGCAGCAAATAATTATCTGGGATATAAAGAAATTGCCAACGCAATTGGGCGTAAAATCTGCAAAGAGGATTGGGTGCTAGTTTTTGGGGCTGGTCATTTGGAAGGTTGCATGGGCGCAACTCATACGGGTTATATGGAAAAATATTTAGAAAAACAACTAGGTGATGAGGCAAAACGCAATTTAATCATGAACATAATTGATGATATGATTGCAGAAAATATTGTTGAAAAGGGTTTGGGTGAGGATTTGGCTAATAATTACCGCACTGAAATCCTGAATTGTATGCAATATCAAAATGGAATTAAATATAGTTTAGTGAATTATGAAAAACTATCATTGCAAGCCCCTGAAATTGCTAAAGCATTGATAGATCCAACAAATGAAGCGCATCTTGAAACGCTTGGCTCACTGACGGCGCAACGGAAAATAGTTGGCTATAGCATGAATTATTTGCTCCAATCTGAAGGAACAGGCGAAGCACCAGACGGAGTTTATTATCAAGAAGCGGGTAATATGCAACGGCGAATGGAGGAAATGCTCAAAGCTGATGTGTTGACATTCACCGCTGGCGGGCAAGGAACAATGCAGGAATTGGTGGAGGCGGTGATATTGAATATGCAGTTGCAAAGAGAGGGTAAGACTGTGAAGGATATTATCATATTAAATCAGCCAACCCGTGATGCGTTAAATAATGGAGCAGGTGATACCGTATTTAAGCATTCATTGAATATGATAGATGCTGCACTTGCATCACATGATTTAAGCAGAGATGAACTTGGGATTAAAGAAGTAACCTCTTTAACGAAGTTTAATAATGAGTTAGATAAGTCGCATGAGCGTTGGAATATTTCGCAAAATATATCGCCATCTGCTAATAGCCAGACAAGCGTTGGATTGTCATATGCAAGGGCGTGATATATATTATTAAGTCACGATTTTGAAGGGAGCGTCACTCCAGCACCCGAAGGGAGGCTTAGCCAAATGCTGGAGTCCATAAAAAAGCATACAGCTCATAGAAAAGTGGATACCAGACGTTAATTTTGTCTTCCTTTGGGCTGATATAACAAATATAAAAATCTATGTTAGGGAAATAAATCCTGATATATCAAAACTACGATGCTATAACAAACGCAAATCACCAACCCAGCTTACATTTTCGGCAGATGCAAACCTTTGGGGGAAGCGGTGAATATTTCAAAACCATTCGCCCGCACGCCCAGCGAATGCTCAAATTGCGCAGAAAGTGAACGGTCGCGAGTTGTGACTGTCCAACCATCTTTAGTATTAAGGCGAGTTTCTTTTTTGCCTGCATTAAGCATTGGCTCAACGGTGAAAAACATGCCTTCTTCCAAGCGCACGCCCTCGCCACGAGTGCCATAATGCAAAATATTTGGCACAGTATGGAACACTCGCCCCAAGCCATGCCCGCAATAATCTCGCACTACAGAAAAGCCCTTGCCTTCCGCATATTCCTGAATTGCCGCACCAATGTCACCTGTGAATGCACCAGCTTTCACCTGCTCAATCCCAATCATTGTTGCATCGTATGTCACTTGCACCAGCCGCTTTGCTTTGATTGCTGCACTGCCCACAAAATACATACGGCTAGTATCACCATACCAACCATCAACAATGCTGGTTACGTCAACATTAATCACATCACCATCTTGCAATATTTTATCCGACGGAATACCATGACAAACTACATGATTAACCGAAGTGCAAACTGATTTTGGAAACCCTTTATAACCAAGTGGAGCTGGAATTGCTCCCGCTTCCACGATGCGCTTATGGCAATAATCGTTGATTTCATTGGTAGTTGTGCCAATTTGAATGAACTCATAAAGTTCGTCCAATATTTCAGCAGAAAGCAACCCCGCTTTGTGCATTGAAGTATAATCCGCTTCAGTGTGAATGGTAATAGTTTTTTGCATAATAACCCTAATATATCATACACGATTATATATTAGGATATTCGTTTAACTGCAATTAAAAACACATCGCCTGATTAAAAAAGCATTGACAATTAGAGAAATATTAGTTGTCAATTCCAAAAATGTCTCTCCATTAAACAAAATTTGCTTGACATGCGGATTTATATTGAGTAACTGTGATTTTTGGTATTTTATGTGATGTTTAATCACAAATAATATATTGCCTCAGTGGTGGAATGGTAGACGCGGCAGACTCAAAATCTGCTGTTCGCAAGGACGTGGGGGTTCAAGTCCCTCCTGAGGCACCATTTTTTCTTGACCGAGTAAGTCAGATAAGATACTGACCTTTTAAGGCGGAGGAGATGCGAGCAAAATGTGAGGCGGAGCCACCCATCAGGGCGATGTAGTCACGAGCAAAGCGGGAGGCGAAGCCAAACTGCATGGAGCTATGGATGGGTTGGCCAGCATTCTGGGTTTTTTCCATTTCTTCAATGCGGGTTTCATAGGCAGAAATCACCTGTGGATTAGTGGCTTCCATGATCCGCGACATAACCGCATTAATATTTTTCTCGAGCGTGACAATTTCCTTGGTACATGAGGATGCGGTGGCAGCCACAATCTCGCCCTGCTGGTTCCATGCGTTTTTGAACATGGCAGTTGCAAGATCGAACAATTCCCGCGTTGGTTTCAATTGACCAAGCAAGGTTTCACCCAAAGGGCGGCGG
>JAYUJH010000029.1:0-5184 GCA_043765375.1 Alphaproteobacteria bacterium | reverse complement strand
TCATAACTTCACAAATAACCGATCCAAGCGCAACGCCCACCACCAATTCCATATTTTCCATATATCAGTGCGGTCATCAATGGAGAACACTACCATTTCAGCCCGCCCAATCAAGTTTTCCTCTGGCACAAGCTCCACCACTTCGGTGCGGCTATCGGCGGATTCATCACGATTATCACCCATCACAAAATAATGCCCTGCTGGTATGGTGACGGGGTAAGTGTTGTCATATTGTCCAATCGCATTCACATCAAGCACATGATGTTTTACGCCGTTTGGCAATGTCTCAACATAACGTTTTACGCTGCGAGTTTCACCTGCTTCCGTATCATCAAAATCATCAATACGCTCTAGGTTGACGGGTAAATTATTAATATATAATCGCCCTTCAATCATTTGCACCGTATCATTTGGCAAGCCAACTACCCGTTTAATGAAATCTGTGTAGGGAGTTTTTTCGGGACGAAACACTACCACGTCACCAGTTTCAGGGCGAGAATCCCCAATTCTACCTTCAAAAAATGGAATACCAAATGGCAGTGAATATTTGCTATAGCCATAAGAAAACTTGGAAACAAATAAATAATCACCAACAAGAAGCGTATCTTTCATTGAACCGCTTGGAATATGAAATGGTTGCAACACAAAGCTACGAAAAATTACCGCCAGCAAAACGGCGTAAATCACCGTCATGATTGCATCATCTAAAGCGGTTTTTTTCTTTGTTTTCTTGGTGATATTATTTATCTTAATATTAGATTTCTTATCGTCACCATTATCATTATTTATTTCGGGAGAGTTTTTTACTTCAGGTAAATCATTCATTTTTTGCACTCATGTAAGCTCGCAATCCAAACATAATTCGCTCCATTCCAAGCTGCATTTCTGCTTTTGTGATGTTAAGCGGTGGTAAAAACCGCATTACATTATTGCCCGCAACTAGAACTAAAACGCCATATTTACGCAAATATTCGGATATTTCAGGGGCTTTTCCATGCAAATATGGTTGCAATTCTGCGCCGATCATCAGCCCCCGCCCCCGCACTTGTGAGAATATATCAAGTTCATCATTGATATGATTTAAGGCAATAAATGCTTGCTCGGAACGCTCCACCACATTGGCAAGCAAGCTCGCACTTTGCAATTTTTTGAATGCTGCCAACGCCACGGCGCACATAACGGGGTTACCGCCATAAGTTGTGCCATGACTACCAACTTGCAACACATGCTCCACTTTCTCACCAAGCAACATTGCACCAATTGGAACGCCACAACCTAATGCTTTGGCAAGAGTCATGATATCAGGGCGCATATCATCGCCATATAAATGCCCAAACAACACGCCTGTGCGGGCGATTCCACATTGTATTTCATCAGCGATTAGCAACATTTTATGCTCGTCACATAATTTTCGCACCCCTTGCATAAACTCTCTGGTGGCAGAGGTGATACCCCCTTCGCCTTGCACTGGCTCTATGATAATCGCTAAGCTGCGCTCACTGATGCAAGCGCGTAACGCCTCCAAATCATTGAACTTATTGCAATAAACAAATCCAGCGGGGAGTGGCTCAAACCCCTCATGATATTTCGGTTGTGCGGTGGCGGTGACTGCTGCTAAGGTGCGCCCGTGAAATGATCCCGCAAAACTGATAATTTCACGATGTTCGGGTGGGCGTCCGTTATTTGCTCCCCATTTGCGCACAACTTTAATGGCGGCTTCAATCGCTTCTGCGCCTGAATTGCAAAAATACGCACGTTTGGCGAATGGCGTTGCTTCCACCAATAATTCAGCAAGTTCAATTGCTGGTTGGGTATAAAATATATTGCTAGTATGCCATATTTTGCTAGCTTGTGCATGGAGTGCTGCAAGCAAATCTGGGTCTTGATGCCCTAGGCTTGAAACGGCTATTCCTGCGCCTAAATCAACATAATCATTGCCGTCCAAATCCCAAACGATTGAACCTTTACCATGGTCTAAAATCATATCACGCGGTTTATAATTCTCACTCCAATATTTGCGTGCAGTGGCGATTAACTCAGCCGACTTCGCCCCTGATGGCGTGTGCAAAGGATATGTTGGGTTATGTGAATTATTTTGTTCCATAAATATGCACTCAATTATAACATTATTTTATTTGACATGGAACTTGCATTTTGTCACTAGAAAAATGAAATTATATGTTGGTATTTTATAATGAAAACATCATATTGTTAAGGAATATCAAAACTTCATATTTCTTTAACCCTTCCGCAAGTATTGTTGTGATATATTAATTGCACAAAGTAGTTTGACAAATATCATATTATGAAATATTGGACATGATTATGAATGATAACGAATTAGATAATCCAACAGTTGGTGCGAACGGAGTCGCCAAGTTACAAACTATTGTGCCGAAGTTCTGCACAGATATTCATATGGGATTGCTTAATAATAGACGAAACGTTGTAATGTCCATGATATTTAATGAAAATGATGGTGTTAATAGTCATAATGTTCTTATAGATAGGATTATAGTTGATATTGATTTGATAATCTCAATGAAAGATACTCTTGAGCAGATAATAAAGGACGCAAAAAATGAAAAATAATCGTTTGTTACTAAATCCACCATTCATCATAGAGCAATATAATGCGCAATCCAATTTTTGTGTTGCTAATCAATATGTTGCGGGCAAAAAGTCTTTTTCATTAGAATCGTTAATGGTTGATTTTTTGAATAAAAGAATAAAAATAATGGATAATGCTATTGCCAAGATAGACACAGATTTTCCAAATCTCGCATAATTGATTAGGTTTAATAAAAAATGGTAAATAATGATAATCAACTAAATATAGATATTTTTGAAAAAATAGATTCTATAAATCAACAATATTTAGATAGACTTGATACTAATAATGAAAAAGTTTATAAAGCTATATCAGAACTTAACGTGGCAACCAATAAACTAAAAACATTAGAATCCGAATTGTTATCGCAGAAGAAACATGTTTATTTGAATTGGTTAAAAACTCTAGGTTTCATAATATCTCCCACCATATTAATATCAGCATTTGTGTTTTTAAGCAAATATGCACCTTGCGGACAAACATATGAGTTTGGGGGCGTAAAACTCACCACGTCAGCCTGCAAAACCTTAGTTGCGCAATAATTATTTTTGTTTGTTGATAATTATTCGCAAATTGCTTACAACGAATAATATGAAAAATGTGACAATCAATTTGTGCCTATTATTATTCGCCTCGCCGATTATATATTTAGTTATTGTTGCATTGACTGGGCAATCACCATATTTTCATTCACTAATTCACAATCATTTGCTTGATGAATATTTGCTAGGCAGTTTGAGGATTGGGTTTTTCACTAGTTTGTTTTGCCTAATAATTGGTGTGGGTATGGCGTGGTTGGTGAGTTTCCAGCAATTCCCGATGCGACGTTTGTTTGAGTGGTTATTAATCATGCCGCTTGCAACTCCTTCATATATCGCAGCGATGCTCTATGCGCATTTGCTGGAGAGTGCGGGCGTGGTGCAAACTGCTATACGGACATATTTTAACCTTGATTATGGACAGTATTATTTCCCTAATATTCGCTCAGAAAGTGGAGTTATATTCATATTGACTTTTACCTTATATCCGTATGTTTATATGTTGATGCGCACCGCTTTTTTGATGCAATCAGTGCATGTGTTGGAGAGTGCAACTATGCTTGGCTGCACCAGATTTGCGCTATTTTGGCGAATTGCCTTCCCACTTGCTCGCCCTGCTGCCATTGCGGGGGTGGCGTTGGTGATGATGGAATCACTCGCTGATTTTGGAGTTAGCTCGCTTTATGGTGTAACCACGCTTAATACGGGGATATATCGTGCATGGCAAAGCATGATGGACGGCACTGCTGCTGCTCGCCTTGCTTTGATGCTGGTGATAATTGCGATTGCATTATTATGGTTGGAACGAAGGCAACGGGGGCTTGCTTTGTTCATTAATTATAATGCGCTATATCACCCGATTAAACGCTTTGATGCTCGGCGGATTTGGCAATTAATATTTTGCATTAGCTGCGCCATTCCTGTGTTGATTGGGTTTATCATACCAGTTTTGTTGCTATGCGTGTGGAGTGTTGGCAATTTTATGCAAGCATTTAACCAATATAATTTCGCTGCGGCAAAATATTCAGTGCAAATTGCTTTGATGGTGGCGTTTGTCACTGCGATGATAGGCGGGCTAACGGCTTTTATTGTGAGTAATCAAAACAATAAAGGAAGTGAAAATATTGTCGCTGTTGCAACTAGATTTATTGTTACTATTGCAACGGGAGCTTATGGTTTCTCGGGTAATATTATTGCAATTAGCGTGTTGTTAATTATCATTATGCTGCAAAATAATATATTGCCAAATATTGCCTTAACTGCCAGTCTGTTTGGCGTGATTTGGGGTTGTTCGTTAAGGTTTTTAACCATTTCCCATCAAACTATTCATTCAGGTATGGAACGTATTTCTGATGAATTAAGCGATGTTAGCACTATGCTTGGGTGCAATAAATGGCAGACTTTGCTCAAAGTGAAATTGCCATTGCTCAAAGGTAGCATCATCGTTGCGTTGCTATTGGTGTTTGTGGATACATTAAAAGAACTCCCCGCGACGATAATGTTGCGCCCGTTTAACGTGACTACATTATCCATTCGTATTTATGAATTGGCAAAGGACGAAATGCTTAGCATCGCCGCCCCGCTTGCGTTGTTGTTGTTGCTGATTAGTAGCATTGCCGTGATATATGTGAACAGACAATTATTAACCTCTCGCCCGAGTTGTTAGGGATTTGTCATGGAGAGTGACGAGTTGCAAGCCATTGTCATACCAGCAACGAAGCCACCCATAGGGAGTCGTAGCAAATGTAAAGGCTGGTATGCGCCTCAGGAGTGACTAAGTTTTTGATGATATTTTGTTATGATTTAACTCATATTTAATTATTTTTAGTTACTATATAATAATATAGTTTAATATCAAGGAAAAATTAATGTGCATTCAATATTCACCCCCCCCCCCCCCCCATCATTCAACTATAAGTTGTAATGATGCTCGCAGCGGATTTTCGCTCCGTCACCGCACAAAAAGATAGTATTCAAGCAGCTATTCATTTATTTAGTGATAAATACCAAGGCTTGCCGGGAGATTTGCGCAAC